>JAFQFT010000008.1 GCA_017398545.1 Bacilli bacterium
GATATAATACCATTCTTGAGGAATATAGGTCAAACAGTACCAATAAGACAAAAAATCAAGCTATAAACGAAATATTACGTTTAATAACTTGATTTAATGCTTCTTATAAAACAAGAGCGAATGCTCTTAGATGATTTTTTTTAAAAATCATTTTGTTCTTAATATTGTTCAGTTTTGTCATAAAATGTCGGTCAGTTTTATTATGAAATATTGGTCAGTTTGCTTGACAAATATTGGTCAGTTCGCTTGATAAAAAGATTTTTGTTTGTTAAAATATAATTATTAATTTAAAAGGAGTAATTATGAAGTTAGAATATAGAATAAATAAAATAAAAGAATTATTAATTAAAGGTAATAATTTAAAGTGTTCATCAAGAACTTTTAAAGTATTTGGTTATCAATTTAATTATTATACTGAATGTTTTGGTGATTTAAATGCATATTATTTTAATAAACATGAAGTAATTGATAGACTTGTATCACTTGATATGGATAATAGACCTGGCACTATTAAGGAAAAAACACTTTATGTTTGTGTTCATGATACCGCAAGTGCTGCAGAAACTGCTGGAAGCTTAGCACATGCTAATTATGTTTGTAATGGTGGTGGTGGAACTAGTTGGCATTATAGTTGTGGTGATGATGCAATATACCATCATATTCCAGATAATGAAGTTGCATATCATGCAGGTGATGGCTTAAAGGTAAGTTATTATACAATTGATACTGGAGTTTTAGCTACAACAAAGGTACCTTGTATTGAAATTATTGATGGATATTTTTATTTAAATGGTATTAAATCATTAATTAAAGTTCCAGATTTAACAATTGTTAATGTTGATGGAACATTATATTATTCATCTTGTGGCGTTATCCAAACTAAAGTTAAAGATCAATCTTTAACAGTAGGTGAGGTTAAGCTTAATTTATCAACTAAAGATATTAATGATGCAGGAATTAATACTTTAATTATTAATGGTAATTATCATTTTACGCCTATTTATTATAATAAATCATATGGATATGTTGCTAATAGACTTGGTAATTTATATAGTATTGGTATCGAGACAATGGTTAATAAAGGTTCTAATTTACTTGTTACATGGCATAAATGTGCAAAACTTGTTGCACATTTATTAAAAGATAATAATTTAACATTAGATGCTGTTAAGCCACATCACTTTTTTAGTGGTAAACCATGTCCCATGACTTTAAGATATAATAATATGTGGAATTATTTCTTAAGTATGGTTGAAATAGAATATGAAATGTTAAAGTATTTAAGTGATGATATTGAAATTATTTTAAATGTTGATAAATTAAATAATGGTGGAGTTCTTTTAGAAGAAGTTAATGAAGTAGTTTCCTATGAAATTATTATAAAAACTAAAGAATTTGAAGAGAAGTTTATATTAAATTAATGTTCAACTTATATAATTTATTTGATTATAATATTAAAATATGGTATACTATGATAAAGATTAGGAGCGTTAAATAATGAAAAAATATAAAAGAATAATCGTTTTAGTATTAGTATTTTGTTTAGGAATATTAACTAGTTGTGATAATGTTGATATTAATAATAAAGATGATAATAAAATACCTGAGAAATTATTAATATATACAATTAATGATTTTCACGGTGCAATAGAAGAAACTGATGGAGCTTATGGTGCTGCAAGAATTAGTGGATATATTAAAGATTCTATTAAAGAAAACTCTGATGCGGCTTCACTTGTAATTTCTGCAGGTGATATGTTTCAAGGCTCAGCTATTTCTAATCATACACGTGGTGAAATAGTTGTTGATATTATGGATGAAATTGGTTTTAATGCAATGACAATTGGTAATCACGAATTTGACTGGGGATTATCTACTGTGCTAGAATATCGTGATGGTGATTTATCTAATGGTGAAGCTGATTTTCCATTTTTAGGCTGTAATATTATTGAAAAATCTACATCAAGTATTCCTGAATATGTTGATCCATATGAAATTGTTGAAACAAAAGGATTAAAAATTGGTATTATTGGTTATATGGGACTTGGGTTAGAGTCTGATATCGCAACACAAATGATTGAAAATTATTACTTTAGTGATCCTGTTGATGCTGTTGCAAATTATGCAAAAGAGTTAAGAACTGAAAAAGATTGTGATATTGTTATTGCAAGTGGGCATGATGGAGATAGTTTTACAAATAAACAATTATCTAAATTAAATGGTGATGAAAGAATTGATGCAATTATCAACGGGCATACTCATGCTACATATACAGAAAATTATAAAAGAGAAGATGGTGTAGTAATTCCATCTATTCAATCAGGTACTGCTGGTAAAAACGTTGGTGTTGTATCACTTACTATTGATCCTGAAACTAAAACTGTTACTGGTGGATCAAGTTTTAATAAACAAATGAGTAAGAGTGTTAAGACTGATAGTATTGTTAAAAAGATGGTTGATGACATTGTTTTAGAAACAGCACCAATATTTAAACGTGTTCTTTGTAAAGCAGGAACAGATATTTATCAAGTAACTGGTGCTAAATGGGCAGCAAACTCAGTAAGTAATTATATTGATTGTGATGTCGCATTTATAAATAATGGTGGTATTAGAAATAGTGCTTTCCCAATTTACTATGGTCAAGATGTAACTGTTTCTAAAGTTTATGAAATAATGCCATTTGATAATACAATTAAAACTGTTGATTTAAAAGGTAAATATATTAAAGGACTAATTACAAGTAGTGGAATTATTTGTAGTGATAATATTACTGGTGATCAATATACTGGTTTTTATATCAATGGTGAATTAATTAATGATGATAAAGTATATAAAGTTGCTGCTGTTGATTATATTTTTGACCAAAGCAGTTATCCATTTGGATATGGTGATAATGCTTTTGCAACTGGTATTTTATTTAGAGATATTCTAATTGAAACTCTAGAAGAAATAAATAATAAAGGCCTTACATGGCTTGGATAGGAGATTAAATGAATAAAGTTTTAATTTTAACGGATAGTACTTGTGATTTAACACAGGAAATTATTAATGAGTATAATATAAAAGTTATACCTCTTCATATTAATTTTGGTGAAGAATCGTTTGATGATGGTGTGGATATTAAACTACCTGAACTTTATGAACGAGTTGAAAGTGAAAATGTTATGCCTAAAACTGCTGCTTCTGCACCAGGTGAATTTATTGAGTTTTTAGAACCATATATTGAAGAAGGATATGATATTTTCTATGTAGGCATTGGTGGAAAGTTATCTACAACTTATAATAGTTTTCAAATTGCTGCTGAAGAATTTGATGAAGGTAGATGTTACTCAGTAGATGGATCTAATCTTTCAACAGGAACTGGTTTACTTATTTTAAAGGCTTGTAAATATCGTGATAGTGGTATGAGCGCAAAAGAAATTAAAGAACGTTTAGAAAGAAGAGTGCCACGTGTAAAATCACAATTTGTTGTAAAAAGTTTAGATTATTTACATAAAGGTGGAAGATGTTCATCTGTTGTAAAAATTTTAGGTGGTGCGCTTAGACTTAGACCTATGATTGTTGTACGTGAAGGAAAACTAAAAGTTGGTAAGAAGATTATTGGTTTAATGAAAAAAGCTGTTGGTGTTATGGTAGATATGTTTGCTAAAGACCTGCCAAATATTGATCCAGAATTTGTATTTATTACTCATACAACTGAATGTGAACAAAGTGTTGCAGAAATAGATGCAAAATTTAAAGAATTAGGTGTTTATGATAAAGTTAAACACGTTTATGAAACAGAAGCTGGTTGTGTAATTGGGTCTCACTGTGGACCTGGTACAATTGGTATTCTATATCTAATGAAAGATGAATTAGAAGAAGAAGAATTTGATGATGATAAATTATAAAAAAAAGCCTTTTTAGGCTTTTTTTAGTAGGAGGCTTTATGCAAAAAGTTGAATTATTATCACCTGCTGGTAATTATGAATGTATGGTTGCAGCAGTACAAGCAGGATGTAATGCAGTATATTTAAGTGGTAAGGCTTTTGGTGCAAGAAGTTTTGCAGGTAATTTTGATAATGATGAGTTACTTAAAGCAATAAATTACTGTCATTTACATAAGGTAAAAGTATATGTAACTGTAAATACGATTGTTTTAGAAAGTGAATTTAATGAATTAAATAATTATTTAAAGTTCTTAAACGATATAAATGTTGATGCGGTAATAGTTCAAGATTTAGGAGTTTTAAGATTTATTAAGAAAAATTATCCTACTTTAGAAGTGCATGCCTCTACTCAAATGAATGTTTTTAATAAAAATGGGGCGATAATTTTAAAACAATTAGGAGTATCAAGAGTTGTTCTTGCAAGAGAAACTGATATTGATACAGTTAAAGAAATTTCTAATACAGGAATAGAAACAGAAATATTTATTCATGGAGCACTTTGTTTTTCATCTAGTGGTAATTGTTTAATGAGTTCTGTAATTGGACGACGTAGTGGTAATCGTGGTAAATGTGCTCAACCTTGTAGAAAGTTATATTCTATTTATGAAGATGACTATTTAATTGAAGAAAATAAATCGATATTATCTACTAAAGATTTAATGACATTAGATCATTTAAATGTTATTTTAGAAAGTGAAGTCAGTTCTTTAAAAATAGAAGGCAGGATGAAAAGTCCTGAATATGTGTATACTGTAACTAAAGCTTATCGCGATGCGATTGATGAATATTATAAACATCATAAATATGTAATTACTAATAAAACTTATGATAATATTTTAGTAACATTTAATAGGTCTTTTACAAAAGGTTATTTACTAGGTGATGATAACTTTAACATTGTAAATAATGAGTATGTTAATCATAGAGGAATAGTTATTGGTAAAGTTATTAACGCAAGAAATGATTTTATTGAATTAAAATTAAGAAACGATATTAGTCTTCATGATGGATTAAGAGTTTTATCTAATGATGAATATGGTATTTATTTAACAAGTATTTTAGTAAATAATAATAATGTTAAAAATGCTTATAAAAATCAAATTGTTAAAATATTTATTAAAAATAATAGTAAAATTGGTGATATAGTTGTTAAAACATCTAGTAGCAGTTTAACAAGTGAAATCAATGAAATTTTAAAGAAAGAAAATATTAAATTTGATATTAATTTAGAAGTTTCAATTTTTTGTGGAAAAAAACTTTCTATAAAAGTTTTTATTGATAATTATTCATTTACTGTAAATGGCGATTATTTAGAATATAGTGATCAAGTATTATCTGTTGATAGAGTAAAAGAACAATTATCAAAACTAACTTCTACTGTTTATAAAGTGAATAAAATAAATGTAAAAACTGATAATATTTCTTTTGTTAAAGTATCAGAGTTTAATGAACTTAGACGAAGTTTTGTAAATGTTTTAAATGAGTATTTAATTTCTAAAAAAGATAAAGTAAATCCTGAATATTTAGTAAATAATAAACCCTTAGAATTCATTAAAAAACCACTTAAAATTGAATGTATTACAAGTACAGATAATCAAAAAGAAGTTTGTGAAAAATTTAATATTGAGGCTGTTTTTGCCTTAAATCGCGAATATGGAGGAAGAATTAATTCAAATAATTTAATATTTACACATAATATAGGAAATATTACTGATAAATCAATAATTTCACCATATTTTAATATTGTTAATAAAGAAGCACTTACTACTTTAATAGATTTAGGTATAGAAGATTGTTATTTATCACCTGAAGTAGATCTTGATACAATAAAAGATTTAGATTTAAATAATTTAAATATTAATGTAGGAATGATTGTTTATGGTAGAATAGACTTAATGGTTAGTAAACATTGTGTTATTGGTAATATAAAAGGGGCTAAAAATAAAAACTGTAATGCTTGTAAAAAACATTCATATAAAATAAAAGATGAATATGGAAATAATTATCCATTATTATTAGAAAAAGAAAATGATTGTACAATGAGAATACTTGATAATCATAAATTAAATTTAATAAACTATTTAGATAAGTTAAAAGAACTTGGCATAAATAAATTTTTATTAATATTTACAGATGAAGATGAATTTGAAGTTAATAATGTATTAGATACGTTTATTAATAAGAAAAAAATAACTGGTAAACTTTATACTGGTTTTATTAA
>JAFQFT010000001.1 GCA_017398545.1 Bacilli bacterium
GAAACGTTCCCACAACCTTCATTATTATCTACGTCTAAATAATAATGAAAAAATCAACAAGTTGATATACACTTGTAATAAAAGTATATCACAAAATGAAAATCAAATAATAATGTTGATTTCAACTTTATTATACGAATAGATTAAAAGAAGGTGATTATTATGGCAATTGAATATATGCCAATGACAAAAAAGGATCATAAAGATATTAAAAGATTAATTACAGAAGCATGGTTTGGTGAATATCCATTTAAAGAAAAATATATTAAACTTTATGCTAGTGGATATTTAAACATGTATTTATCAGAAGCTGATTATAAAATGGTGGCAAAAGATGGTGATAAAGTTGTAGGTTTTATTTTTGGAAACATTAAAAATGCACCATTTAGACAACGTTTTATATCTAAATTCAAATTACTTGTATACTTTATTTATATGTTATTTTCATCTCCTGGTAGACGTGGAATTAAAATAACATTAATTACAAATAAAGTAAATAAAAAGTTACTTGCTCCATACAAAAAAACACATAAAAATGAATTAATATTATTTATTGTTGATGAGAAATACCGTGGATATGGAATTGGTTCAACTTTAGAGAAAATGTATACAAATCATTTAAAAGAAAAAGGTATAAAAAATGTTTTCTTATTCACAGATACATATTCTAATTATGAATACTACGAACATCGTGGATATGAAAGAAAAGGAGCATTACCTGTTGATTTCAAAATAAAAGATTCAACAATAGATCCCGTATCAGAATACTATATATATATAAAGGAACTATAATATGCAGATTATTGAATATTTTAATTTTAAAAATAAACCTCTAACAAAAGAAGAAAAAAATAGTATAAAAGTTCAAGTAGATGAATTTATGTCTCATTTAGAGAATCAAAATAAACATGTTGATGCAAACAATCCAATTTTAAATACTGATGATATTCATACTAAAATTGATATGAGGAAATTATGTTATGAAATTGTTTCAAAAGGGATTGGTAAAATCATTTATACAACAATTAATGATACATTTATTTACTCTATTTTTGTTGATATCGGTCAATGTTTTAATCATGAAGCAAATAACCCAGTTGTATTAAACGCTTTAAAATCTATTGCAAAATTTAAAGCAACTAATACTAAAAAAGAAAAAGAGGCTCATATTAACTCTTTAAATGAAAAATATAGAAGAGAAATAAAATATCTTAAAAAAGACATAAATGATGTATGTCCAACAACTTGTTTGTTTATTACAAACTTAAACTTTGATAGTTGGTTTATAAGTGGTTCACCAATTAAAGCACTTCTTAGTGCATTCCCTTGTTATAACTTACTTGGACTTACAAATGAAGAAATTACTGATGAACAAATCGATTTAAGCAATGAAACAAGAACATATTCTTTCTCATCAGCTTACAAAGTAGATATGGATGTTTGGTACTATAATAAAGTATTTAAAATGTATCAATCAAATTTAAATCCTGATTATCATTATTATAATATTTGTAGATATCCAGAATTATTAGAAGTATTTGATGACTACCGTAATCAAACTATTCCTATGGTTTTCCCTCTTAATAATCCACTTGAACAAATGGAAGAATATAAAGGAAAAGGAATTCCAATTAAACTAACAGGGTTTGATGTTATAAAAGAAAGTCAAAACTACTATTTTACATCTAAAATAAATAATGAAGTAGATGCTCTACTTTATCCAGAAGTAGATTATTATACATTCTTTGATATTGAAACATCATTTGATTTATTCCACGTTCATGAAGGATTAAGGGTCTATAACATTGATGATACTTCTTATCAAGCATTATTCTTCTATTCATTTGGTGTAAGTGAAGACTATTTATTTACTGAAGAAAAACAAGAATCAACAGATGAAGTTGCATCTGAAGATAAAATGGTTGCAGATATTTACAGTACAATGCCTGTAAGATATGAAGATATTAAAACACTATTTGCAGCAAGAACAATCGAAAATAACTTTGTTGTTAAAAACTTAATCACAGGTCTTAGATTCCAAGAAAACTATGAATTTGGTAATGAAAATCATAACGTTCGTAAATATCAAGATCGTGTAGTAAGATTTGACTTAGGTACAGTAAATGTTCTAATTCGTGAAGAACCACACTATAACTACTATCAAAAAGATAAAGTTGTTATGGCTACAGAACGTGCGATTCCAATTCGTTTAATGATTACAGCAGATATTGACACACATAGTGCTGTACTATATCTTTTAAACTATGGTTGTAAACATAAACCAAGCTACTATTTAAATGAAGTATCTACAAATGGTATTATTTTACTACCAACTGAACAAGAAATTGCATCTGGTGATTACGAAGTAAGATATAGTGAAGAAGGTATTCCATATATTTCATTCTATGACTATATTAAGAAGAGATTTGGCCTTAAAAAAATGGGTACACCTCGTCACTTAATCTTATCGCCATTCCTAGGAGATTGTCCTGAAGATGCAAGCGAATCATTAAAAGAATCTTATAAAGAAATTAAATCTGCACTTCTTTATGCAAGAACATTATTTGAAGATGTTGAAGAACTTGGTAAACTTGTTGATGGACATTTAGATATTATCTACCGTAAAAAATGGGGTGATGCAATATTTGATTACTCAACTACTTACATCACTAAAACAACAGTTTTACAATATGCAGATACATATAAAGACTATCTAGCTGAACGTATTGACTTTGCAGTAGTAACATTATTCTACTTTGAAGTATTACAACTTGAAGATGCAGCAATCCAAATTGCTACAAACAGCATTTCTAAATTTATTGATGCATATCAAATTGAAGATAGAAAAGGACAAAAGGGTTCTAAAAACGTATCAAGTGAAAATGCTCTTAACTTGATTGAAGATATCTATGAAGAATACGCTAAAACAATGGACTTATGGGACGTTGAAATGAACCTTCTTTCTTCAAATAGACTTATTGCTACAATGCGTAGAAAATTTGAAATCGAAAAAGACCTTGTTCAACTAAATAGAAATAGAAATGGTATTGAACAAATCTATCAAGGTAAACAAAGTAATATTCAAAAACGTAACGGATTATTACTTGCAGCAGTATCACTTGTAATAACTATTTCAACTGTCGTAGAAGTATTACAAGCAGCATTATCAGAAGTATCTAAAAATTGGCCTCAAATCTATCAAGATATTATTAATAAATATTTAATGATGATTATTATAGGTGCAGCTATTTTAGGTGTACTTGGGTTCTTTGGATATCGTAAGATTATGAAGAGCAGAGATAAAAAAGTTATACGAAAAAAATAAAAAATCTCCATTTGGAGATTTTTTTATTTTACAAGGCCTTCATAAATTGCTTTAATAGCTTTTTCAAATTGAGAATTTTCTACACCTACAATAATACTTAATTCTTGGGATGCTTGTGCTATTACTTTAATATTAATATCGTTCTTACCAAAGATTGAGAATAACTTAGCACTCATACCAGGTTTTAGAGCCATATTACGACCTACTACTGCAACTAAAGCAATTCCTTGTTCTACAATTACATCTGTTACTTCATTTAATGCTTTAATTTCTGCAACTACTTCATATAAACGTTTATTAATTTCATTTGATGAAATAATTAAACTAAAACTATCAATACTTGATGGCATATGTTCAACATTTACATTATATTTTACTAAAACATCTAATACTTGCTTAATAACAGTAAGTTTAGGTGTTTTTTGTTTCTTTAATATTGTAATAGATACATAATCTTTCTTCCCTGCAATACCAGTGATAATTTGTGATTTATCACTTGGATTAGAAGTAATTATAGTACCAGGATCAAGAGGACAATTTGTATTTTTTACATTAATTGGAATTTCTAATTCTTGAACAGGGAAGATAGTATCTTCATGAAGTACATTTGCTCCCATATAAGATAATTCTCTTAACTCTTCATAAGAGATTTCTTTGATTTGTTTTGGTTCAGATACTATTCTTGGATCAGTTACTAAGAATCCAGATACATCAGTCCAGTTTTCATATATTGAAGCTTCTGATGCTTTTGCAAGAATACTACCAGTAACATCAGACCCACCACGAGATAATAAGTGAATTTTACCATCAGGATATGATCCATAAAATCCAGGAACAACAATTCTTTTAGTTGTTTTTAAAATATCTTGTAATGCTTCATATGTTTTGTTCTCATTGATTTTTCCATCATAATCAAAGAAAATTAAATCTTTAGCATCTACAAATGTATAACCTAGAAAACTTGCCATAAGTTTAGCAGCAAGATATTCACCACGACTTACTAAATATTCTTCATCTATATTTTTAGAAAAGTTATCTTCTATTTGAGAAAATTCTTGTTCTAAATATACATCTAAATTAAGATCATTTTTCACTTCATAGTATCTTTCTTTAACTATATTAAATACTTGATTTGCGTCAACTCCATATTTAAGGTGAGCACCTGTCAGATAAAGTAAATCAGTAATTTTATGATCATGTTTATTTCTTTTACCTAGTGCAGATACAACAACAATACTTCTTGATGAATCTGCCTCTATTATAGCTTTTACTTTTTTAAATTGGTTACTATCAGCTAAACTAGAACCACCAAATTTTACTACTTTTTGCATTTGTCAATATCAAGTGCCATTGCAATTTGCACTGCATTAGCAGCAGCTCCTTTTCTTATATTATCAGCTACGCAGTATAGAAGTAATCCATTTTCACAAGATAAATCTCTTCTAATTCTACCTACATATACATCATCTTTATCTTTAGCAACAATTGAATTTGGATAAATATGATTCTTTACATCATCATAAAGAATAATTCCAGGATATGAACTTAATGCTTCTTTTACACCTTCAATTGTAAATTCTTTTTCAAGTTCTACTTGAATCATTACACCATGACAAGCTTCAACTGGAACTCTAATACAAGTTGCAGAAATTAAAAGATTATCTACATGTAATATTTTTCTAGTTTCATTAACCATTTTCATTTCTTCTTTTGTATACCCATCATCTAAGAATTCATCAATTTCTGGAATACAAGTATTAGCTATATCATATGGATAAAATTCTGGCTTTTCACCATTTTTACATCTAATTAAATCATTTACACCTTTTTGCCCAGAACCAGATACCGATTGATAAGTTGTATATACTACTCTTTTTAAACCAAATTTATCAAGAAGAGGTTTAAGAGGTAATACTGATTGAATAGTTGAACAGTTTGGATTTGCAATAATATTTGATTTTGAATATGCATCATCAATATTAATCTCTGGTACAATTAATGCACAATCATTGTCCATTCTCCAAGCACTTGAATTATCAATTACAACACAACCTTTTTTTGCTGCAATAGGTGCATATTCTTTTGATACACCACCACCAGCAGAAAATAATGCAATATCAATATTATCAAATGCATCATGAGTAAGTTCTACAATTGTATATTCTTTATCTTTAAATAATACTTTTTTACCTGCACTTCTTGCAGATGCATATAAAACTAAATTATTAATTGGAAAATCATACTCTTCTAATACTTTTAAAAATGTTCTTCCAACTAGTCCTGTTGCACCAACAACAGCTACATTATATTTCTTCATGTCTTCACCTCATTAGTTAATTTTATATTTATTAATATTTTGATAATTGTTTATATATCTTTCTTCAATAATATCAACAATATCAAGAACAATTGCTGATGCTGTAGGAAGACTACCTGCACCTTTTCCAATAAATGTTAATGTATCATTTGGAAATGTTTCTAATATCACAGCATTAAATTCATTATTAACATTACTAAAGAAATGATTATTATCAAATATTTTAGGTTCAACTTTAATTTCTATTGAATCATTATTTAAACTACTTTCACAAACAAATTTTATTACTTTATTATTTTCTTTAGCTAACAAAACATCTTCTTTAGTTATTTTAGAAATCCCAATTTGAGGAATTTGATTAATATCAATAAATGTATCCCAAGCAAGATCAGATAGTATTGCAATTTTTCTCATCATGTCATAACCTTCTAAATCTGCTGTTGGGTCACTTTCTGCAAAACCAAGTCGCTGTGCTTCTTTTAATGCTTCATTAAAATCAAGTCCTTCAAACATTTTTGTCAAAATAAAGTTTGTTGTTCCATTTAATATACCAGAAATCTTAGAAATTTTATTAACTTTCTTTAATTCTTTAATATTTTTAATAATTGGAATTCCTCCACCTACACTTGCTTCATAAGCAATGGAAATATTTGATCTACTAGCTAAATTTGATAAAAAATCAATGTCTTTTGCGATTACTTCTTTATTAGCAGTAACAACATGTTTTTCATATTGTAAGGACTTTACAATCATTTGTTTTGCAAAATCATAACCACCAAGTACTTCAACTACTAAATCTATTTTCTTATTTCTAAAAATCTCATCAGCATTATCAGTGAATAATTCAATATAATTTTGATCAAATCTTTCTTTTCTTTCTAAAATCTTAACTACATTGATATTAGGCATATTTCTACAAATTTCAAACACACCTTTACCAATAACACCATAACCCAAAATGGCAATATTAATTTTTTTCATTATTCCACCCCCATAATATCTACAGACTTAACACCATTAATTTTATTTAAGTCTTCTTTTAATTCCTCAATTGTAGTTTTTAATTCACTTACATCAATTGCAAGTGTAATATACGCTGTTTCATCTAGTGGTTTATCTTGATTAATTGAAATTATATTACCAAGTTTTTCATATACTACAGATAAAATTTGTGATAAAACACCTTTTTCATCAATCGTCTTAATTACGAAAATTGCTTTATTACCTGTATCTTTTGAAGGTCTAAAGATATAGTCTTTATATTTATAGTAAGTTGATCTACTAATATTTTGTACTTTACAAGCATCAGAAACACTATAGTTTTTATCATTTATTAATTCTCTTGCTTTAATAACTTGTTCAAAATATTCAGGTAAAACACTTTTATGTACAATAAAATACTCGTTACTTTTCATAGATATAAGCTCCCTGATTATTTACACTTTGTTCAATTATTTGCCAATCATTTAAAGATATGTTCAAACTATCTTTACTAATTAATAAAATTGTAGGTCCAGCTCCACTAATCATACAGGTTGCATTATTATTTTCTGCAAAATCTTTAAAATAATTAGATTCATTAATTAATGGTAAACGATATGTTTCATGTAGTTTATCGACATTAGCAATTTTCAATAACTCCATATCACCAGTTTCTAAAGCTTTAATCAAGGCTACACTATGTGATATATTACTAACTGCATCTGCCATACTAATACTTTTTGGTAACACACTTCTTGCAACACTTGTTTTAAGTTCAAAAGAAGGAATACAAACTGTAAACTTAAAGTTTTCATCACAATTAAATTTTATTGTATGAAATACTTCATTTTTAAAACTACAAGTTAACCCCCCAAAAATAAGAGGTGCAACATTATCAGGATGCCCTTCAATACTAGATGCTATTTGAAATACTTCATCAACAGATAAAACATTTCCTAAAATATCATTTGCAATCATAACTCCACTTACAATACAAGATGCACTACTTCCAAGACCACGAGATGATGGTATATTATGAACAAGTTCTGTTAACTTAATTGGAATTATATTTTTATTTAATAATTTGAATACTTCTTCATAACTTTTTATAATTAAGTTATTAGTAGGATTACAAAATTTTTCATTAAATTCTTTTATTTCATAATCATCAGACTTTTCAAAAGAATACTCATTATATAAATTTAAACATATTCCAAAACAGTCAAAACCAGGTCCAAGATTAGCAGATGTCGCATAAGTTCTAATTATTTTCATCTATCTCACCAATTAACTTTCTTAAATTAGTTTCCATTTCTTCTTTCTTCCAAACTACTTTATTATATTTAAAATTATATATATCTTCTAAAATACTTGGAACTTCTAATTTAGCCTTTTCTGCAATACACTTAATTAAATCAAGATCTTCTTTAGGTTCATTAAATACTTCATTTACAGTTTCGACAAACTTAAATGGACTAGCAGTAGATACAACTACAGTTTTGCCTGTTAAATAAGCCTCTAAATTAACATATGCATCATAACCTACAGCTGTATGAGGATCAATTAAATAACCATATTTTTCATAACAATTTTTTATTGCAGCAACTGTTTCACTCTTATTTACACTATATGACATAAAGTCATTTAATTTTTCATGATAACATTCAGGTAAAGTAAATTTCCCCTTTTCTTTTAAATTTTTCATTAATTTATCAACTAATTTTTCATCATTACCAGTAATTATATATAATAATCTTTCTAAATTAGATGAAATTAAAATATCCATTGCAGGAGAATTAGTTAAATAAAATTCTCTATTTTTATCATATGTATAAGTATTAAAGAAATCAGTTAGAACATTATTTTCATTACTTGCACAAACTATTTTATTAATATATAGCCCCATTTGTTTTGCAATATAACATGCGAGAATATTACCAAAGTTCCCAGTTGGTACAACATAATTAATGCTTTCACCAAATTTTATTTCACCTTTATTTACTAAATCACAATAACTATAGAAGTAATAAATAATTTGTGGGATAAGTCTACCAATATTAATAGAATTGGCAGAAGATAATTCATAGTTCATTAGTTTAATATCACTTGTAAATACTTTCTTAACTAAATTTTGACAATCATCAAAATTCCCTTCAACACTAATTGCCATTGCATTTTTCCCTGTGTAATAATTCATTTGCGATGCTTGGAAAGGACTTACACCTTTTGTAGGATAAAGAACCACAATAAATACATCATCAACATCTTTAAACCCAGAAAGTGCTGCACCACCAGTATCACCACTTGTCGCAGTAAGTATTAAAGTTTTCTTTGGAAAACCTGATAACTTCTTAGATTCTACCATTAAATGTGGTAAAACAGTTAAAGCCATATCTTTAAATGCTAGTGTAGGCCCATGATAAAGTTCTAAGAACGATAAATTACCAAATGACTTAACATCTACAATTTTTTCACAGAAGTTCTTTTTACTATAAGCATTATCAATAATATGATCTACACTTTCAAAATCATTTAAAAAATATTTTAATACAGTTTTTGCAATATCATTATATGATTTATTTAAAAACTCCTCATTAAAATTAAATGAATCAAAATTATTTACAATAAATAATCCTCCATCATCACTTATTCCTTTTAAAATACAGTTTGTTGCATTTAAATTTAATTTACGTCTTGTACTAGTATACATATTTTCACCTCAAATAAATATAAGATATTATACCATATTTTGTCTTTATATGCAAGACAAATGTTTTTATTTCACATACAATAATGTTGCTTTTTTATTTCTTTTTTCTACAATTTATGATATACTATTAATATGTTATTTTCGGAGGACAATATATGACAAATAAATATTTATTAAACATTTATGAAAATGTTAAACAAAAAGACAAAAATGAACCAGAATTTTTACAAGCAGTTTATGAAGTATTAAATTCAATTGAACCCTATGTAAACGAACATCCAGAATTAGAAAAGAATGGAATTATTGAAAGATTCGTAGAACCTGAACGTGTAATTACATTTAGAGTTCCATGGGTAGATGATAATGGAAAAGTTCAAGTAAATAGAGGATTCCGTGTTCAATTTAACTCTGCTATTGGACCATATAAAGGTGGTATTAGACTTCATCCATCTGTAAACCTAAGCATTATGAAATTCCTAGGATTTGAACAAACACTTAAAAACTCTTTAACAGGTCTTCCTATGGGTGGAGGTAAAGGCGGATGTGACTTTGATCCAAGAGGTAAAAGTGATTTAGAAGTTATGAGATTCTGTCAAAGCTTTATGACAGAACTATTCCGTCATATTGGAGCAGATACTGATGTTCCTGCAGGTGACATCGGTACAGGTGCAAGAGAAGTTGGATATATGTTCGGTCAATATAAACGTCTTAAAAATGAATGGACAGGCGTATTAACTGGTAAAGGTCTAAGCTATGGTGGATCTATTGGTAGAACTAGTGCAACAGGTTTTGGTCTTTGTTACTTTACTAATAAAATGTTAAATATAATGAAAAATACATCTCTTGAAGGTAAAAAAGTAATTGTATCAGGTTCTGGTAATGTTGGTATTTATGCTGCTATTAAAGCAAAAGAACTAGGTGCAACAGTTGTTGCATTAAGTGATATTAGTGGTTATGTATACAAAGAATCAGGAATTGATTTAGATCTTGCAAGAGAAATTAAAGAAGCAAAACGTGGAGTTTTAGCTGATTATGCATCCCTTGATAAAGAGTGTGAATTCAACCCTAATCCAAAACTACTATGGCAAGTAAAATGTGATGTAGCACTTCCTTGTGCAACTCAAAATGAAATTGATTTAGATGACGCAAAAGCTCTTGTTTCAAATGGTGTAATTGCAGTTGCAGAAGGTGCTAACATGCCTTGTACACTTGATGCTACAAACTACTTATTAGAAAACAAGATTTGCTTTGCACCTGCAAAAGCTGCGAACGCTGGTGGTGTAATGGTATCTGGATTTGAAATGAGTCAAAACTCAATGCGCTTATCTTGGACTTTTGAAGAAGTTGATCAAAAATTAAAACAACAAATGGAAAACATTTTTATGGAAGTTCATGAATGTGCTAAACACTACGATAATATGTATAATACTGTGCTAGGTGCTAATATTAGTGGTTTCAAAAAAGTTGCAGCTGCAATGCTAGCACAAGGTGTTTGTTAAAACAAATATAAAAATGGAGGTAATAAACCTCCATTTTTTCTATTCACCAGATGAAATCTTATCCATTTCTTCAAATTTGTTAAGAAGAAAATCAACAGTAAGATTTTTCTTTTCTTCACCTTTTACATCATAAATAATTTTACCACCATACATCATAATTAAACGATCACCATATTTAATAGCATCTCTCATATTATGAGTAATCATAAGTGTAGTTAATTTATTCTCTGTAACAATTTTTTCTGTAATTTCAAGAACAATTCTTGCTGTTTTAGGATCTAGTGCGGCAGTATGCTCATCAAGCAATAAAATTTTTGGTGTTTGAAGTGTTGCCATTAAAAGTGTAATAGCTTGACGTTGTCCACCAGATAAAAGTCCAACTTTTTGAAGTAATCTATCTTCTAATCCTAAATTTAAAGACGCAATCATATCATAATATTTCTTTCTTTCTTCTTTATGAAAGCCCCATTTAAGCGTATTCTTTCGCATACGACGACTTGCGATAGACATATTCTCTTCAATTGAAATCATTCCTGCAGTTCCCATATTTGGATCTTGAAATACTCTTCCTAAATACTTAGCACGCTTATGTTCTGGAAGTTTTGTTACATCTTCTCCATCAATAAAAAGACTACCTTCTTCTAATTGGTGAACGCCTGAAATTACATTCATTAAAGTAGATTTACCACTTCCATTACCACCAATTATAGTGACCCATTCACCTTCTTCTATCGTTAGGTTTAAATGATCCATTGCAATTCTTTGGTCTTCAACATGACCAGTTAAATTAAAGATTTTTAAACCATTTTCTAATTTAAGCATTGGCATGTTTTTTTCCTCCTTTAAAAAGTAATTTTCTTAACTGAGGAACAGCTAATACAATTAAAATTAATAAAGCATACAATAGTTTTTGATAATGTGATGGAAGGCCAAGTTGAATAGCAACAACTACGATTAGATAATACATAACTGCACCAAGCATTACTGAAATAATCCAGTTTTTAAATGTTCGTTTACCAAATATACCCTCACCTATAATAATAGATGCAAGCCCAATAACAAGTACACCAACACCCATTGTACTACTTGCAGATTTTTGTGTTTGCGCAAATAATGAACCACTTAACGCAATTAATGCATTTGAAATACCTAACCCTAAAATAATCATTGCGTTAGTATTAATACCTTGAGCTCTAGCCATTTTTGAGTTAATTCCTGTTGCTCTAACACTCATTCCAATTTCAGTTCCAAAGAACCAATAAATTAAAAGTCCAATAAGAATAACTATTAATAAAGAAATAAAAATCATATTATAGTTATTTTTATTAAATATTGCTAAAAATGTATCATAAATTCTAGTAATAGGTTCTTTATTAACATTATATCCATTTAAATTAACAATTGTATCATAACCACTTTCATTATACGTAATTAAAAAATCTTTAACACCATTGACATTTGTTGGTGTAACTTTTGGAGCTAGTCCCATAATAACCAGGTTCAAACTAAACAACCCTGTCATTGTAATAATACCAGCTAACAACGATGTAATTTTTAATTTAGTATGAATTAAACCAGTTATAATACCAGCAATAAATCCAGCTAACATTCCCATGAATGTCGCTAAAAAAGGATTCCAACCAAACACTAAAAGAACAGCACTTAATGCCCCACCTAGCGTAAACGAACCTTCACAAGATAAGTCTGCTATATCTAAAACTCGATATGAGATAAAAATACCAAGTGCTAGTAAGGCATATGGCAGTCCCGTTTTAAACATATCGATTAAAATGTACTGCATATTATACTATTTATTTAATTTGTCTTTAATTGATTGTGGAACTTCAATTCCTAATTTAGCAATTGAATCTTCATTAATTGCAACTTCTAAACCAGATGCATCAACACTAGTTGAAGGAACTTGACTACAAGGTGTACCACTTAAAATTTTAGCAGCCATTTCGCCAGTTAAATAACCAAGTGATTTATAATTAATAGAATAAGTAATTGTACCACCAGCAGCAACCATACCAGATTCACCACAAACTGTAGGAACACCTAATTCATCTGCAACGCTACCAACAGCAGGCATATTTGCAGCAATTAAATTATCAGTTGGTAAATAAATAGCACCAACACCTTCAGTTTGAATTAATGCAGTAGTAGCAGCTGATATTTCACTTGCTTCTGAAACAGTTTTAACAATAACTTCAACATTCTTTTTAGCAGCTTGAGCTTTAACCATTTCAGATTGAACTAAAGAATTAGGTTCAGATATATTATATAATACACCAAGTTTAGTAATACCAGGTGCAAGTTCTAAAATTAAATCAACTTGATCAGCAACTGGATTCATATCGTTAGTACCTGTAATATCTGTAGGTTGATTAACATCAGCCATTAAACCAGCAGAAACAGGATCAGTAACAGCAGTAAATAATACTGTAATATCAATTTCTTCAGCATCTCTTGCACTTTGTAAAGCAACAGCAGCTGGAGTTCCAATACCTAAAACGATATCTGATTTACGTACAAGTTCAGTAGCCATAGCATTCATAGTAGTAGTATCGCCTTCTGGATTTTTAACAATAAATTCAGCGTTTTCATAACCATTAGCTTTTAAAGCTTCAACAAATCCATCTTTTGCATTATTTAATGCACTATGAGTAGCAGTAAGTAAAATACCTACAGTCACTTCATCATCTTTATTTTTATCATCATTACAGCTAACTGCAGCAAATGCTGATAAAACAATAACAAATAATAAAATAATTTTTTTAATCATGTAAATTTTCCTCCTAATCATATTTAAATAAAAAGAAAAAAAGTTATTACTTCAAGTAATAACTAAGTAATCTAGTTATTACCTCAAGTTTATAAGTGTAATAACTAGCAATGTACCTTGTCTTTTACGCCAAAAAAGCCAAGAGAGTTTGTTAATTAAAACACACTAATTCTTGGAAATAAAAATATGCGTAAAAATATGTAGCATTATATGTATGAATCATAATTTATTTCCTCTCTCTTTCCTTTTTTATACATTTATTATACTCCTAATTTTACATCTTGTCAAATATTTAATACTTGTTATTATAATATTTATCTTTTTTTATTTAAAACATATAAATATTTAACTACATTAATATTAGTATGTTATTAAAGCAAGAATTTCAATACTTACTATATTATTAAGAACACTATAAATAACAATTTATTGTAAATTAAAAAGTGACCAATTGGTCACTTTCTTATTTACAAATTACAATGTCAAATGATGCAGGGAACTTAGTTGCACTTGAAACAAAAACTACAAAAGTATAAGTAACACCAGCTTCAGCATTAAATCTATAATTAAAGTTTATATTTAAGTTACTATCAACATTACCAGATACATCTAATTTTGAAAAATCAACTTTACTCATATCTGTTTCAGTGCCAATAAATCCAATATATGGATCGATTTTATTTATTGCTTGTTTATCCATTGCAAGTGATTTTATTGAATATGTTCCACTAACGCTTGGGGTAAATGAATAATATTTCATATTTCCTGCACCTTCTCCTGTGTATGTTACATTAAATGCACCTTCGCTTGTAACATAAGGACTTAAAGCAGTACCTTCACCTGATAAATCATTTAGTTTTAATAAATTAATTGTAACTTTTTTATTATCTTTATTTGAAGTATATGCATTAGGATCATATGTATAACCAGCAGGAATTCCATCAATATGAATATAATACTCATCATCATCAATTGAATTATATGCAACACCTTGATCATTAACTTTAACAGGTAATAAACAAATATCACCAGTACACCATTGAACTTTAACCCCACTTGTTACAGGTTCACCGTTAGGATAAAGTACAGTTACAGAATATGCACTAGCATCTTCAATTGTTAAAGTAAGTCTTGTTTTAAACCCTTCATAATTGATTTCAATTGTATATGTTCCAGGATTAGATAATTTTGCATAATCGGCATCAGTCATCATGCTTTTTTCAAATTTTACTAAACTAACTTCACCTTTAGAATTGATTACTTCTAATTTAATTTTATCAAGTTCACTATCAATATTTTTTACATCAATTACATTAGGAACAGATTCTTCATTAATTTTAATTGTGTTAATTTTATCTCTACAAGCTACAAGACAAATACTTGAGCATAATAATACTAATAATACTAATAATTTTTTCATAAAAAGATTCTCCTTATTACATATATTATACTATTTTTCTAAAAAAAATACAAGTTATATGAAAAAAGAGACACTACTTAATAAGTAGTATCTCATATTTTTATTAGTTTAATGAAATTGTTAAAGAAGCAACTTGATCATTACCATTAACATTTAAAAGCACAACAATTTCTAAAACTTGTCCAGCTTCTAATGTAACAGTAGCACTTGGTTGGTACCATACACCAGCAGATTCAATCATTAAGCAACCAATTGTATCATCAATTATAATTGTATATGTACCAGCTTCTTCAGCAGTAAATGTTACTAGACTTCCCCAATAAGAAACATTAACAAAGTTATCACCAACAACTGGAGTAGTTGTTACTTCTGGTTCTTCAACTTCATCACCACCAGTGTATTCTAATGCTAATTCATTACCAGCATCAGTAAATACTGCTGTACATGTAATAACATTTTCACTAATTGTTGCAGATAATTCAACTTCTGCACCAAATAATACTTCAATATTAGTGAATGTAATAACACCTTCAACATTTGTATATTCAAATGTACCTTCATATTGTCCATTCATAAATGAATAATAACCAGTACCATCAACATTAAATAATAATTTCATTTCAAATTCAAAACCATTTTTTGGATGTACATAAATTGTAGCGTATGAACCATTTAAAGCGCCTTCAATTTCAACTTTTTCTTCTGCTTTAGTTAATTCACCTTGAGCCCAACCATTATATGTACATAATAATTTGAATGAAGAATCTAATTCAACACCAAATGGACAATTATAACTTCCTGGATTTTGAGGAACAGCTTGTAACCAACCTTCAACATATTCATACATAAAGTATGCTGTACCAGCAGGAATGCCTTGTCCTTCATAAGTGATTACTAATTCACCATTAGCAGCACCTTCAGAAGCAGGTGTAAATACATAAGTTGCAGAACCAATCCATGGATCACTATATTCATATGTACCATTTAATAATTCAGCAATACTTGGTGCTTCTTCAACAGTTACTGTTAAAGTTGCAGTAAATTCAGGATTAACAGCAGAAGTTAATGTAATTACATATGTACCAACTTCATTAGCTAAGAATTCATAATATTCACCTTCAGTAATTTCAGCACCTTCACAAGTAGCAGTTAATGCAGGATTAGCACCATCATTAACAATTGCACCAAATTGAAGAACTTGTCCAGCATAAACAGTTGCAGTTTCAGCTTCAACTAATTCCCACCAATCTGCATCATAAACTGCAGCATTAAATGATTCAAGTTCAGCATAAGCAACTTCAACTTGTAATGTATAAGATACATTTGCAGAATAAATTACTAATTGATAGTTACCAGCTTTGTAAGCTGTAAATGTAACATAACCATAATCATAAGAACCAAATACGCTCCAAGTTTCCATACCAAATTCATCTAGGAATGAAACCTTAATTTTGTCGATTGCAGCATTAGCATTTTCAGGACTAATATTAACAACTTGAATATTGTAAGCTGTTTTCATTGCAGCAGTAACTTTTGCACCATCTTCTAACTTGTTACCTTCTTCATCTTGAAGTTCAAATGATTGAATCATTAATTCTTCAAGTGGATATGGATTTTCAGCATTTCTTTCACCAATTACTTGGTTTGCATTAACAACACGTGAGAAGTCAGGAGTTTCTCCAAATTCAGCAGGTTGTTCATATTCACCAGTTACTTCATTATAAATAAAGTAATAACCATTCATTTCAACTTTTACTTCAGTTATAACTTCACTATTTGCATCTAATACAAATTCAACATTAACGAAATAATAATAGAAGTTTTCAATAATAATTTCATATGAGAATCCATAAGTAGCAGAATCAGTAACTTCAGTAGGTAATACTTCTTGATAGTTAATAGCATCAAAACCAGCATAAGCTAAAGTTTCAACTAAACCTTCAACACCATACATATCATAAGCATAATTAAATACAGCACGGAAATCAACACCTAATAAATATTCAGGTAGTGGTTCATAAGCAGGTTCCATATAAGGATTACCTTCCCAGTCAATACCTTCAACAACACCAAATGCGCTACCATCTTCTAATAATGTGTAATGAGTTGTACCATTAGCATCAACAACTTTTGTATAGTTATCGCCAAATGCAAATTCATAGTCTACAACATAACCTTCATTATCAATTAAAGCAGTACCATTTGCAACTTTATCAGCATTTTTAACACCTGCAGTAATAGCATCTAAAACTGAAGTATAAAGGTTTGCAGCAACATTAACTTCAAACTCATAAGCAACTTCACCTTTAGAAACTTTAACTGTATTTTTACCAACTTTAGCAAATGCACCAGTATATTCCTTACCTTCTGCATCTTTGATAACAACATCATATGTAGCAAGATCAGCATCAGCAACTCTTCCACTTTCGTATGTTTCTTTAGCAACAACACCTTCGAATGAAACTTCATCGCCAATATTATATTCAGTTTCAACATTTTCTAAATTTACAGATAATAATTTGTCCTCAATAACTGTAATTTCATATGTTTCTTTTAAACCTTTATAAGTAACTGTAACTGTATATTTACCAGCTTTATTCATATCAGCTTCTTGACTTACTACTGCTTGATTAGTAACATCTTCAGTACTAGCGTCACTTAATTTAGCAACAACTTTTAATTCACCAGTATTAAATTCTTCACCAACGTAGAATTCAACATCTTGACCAGAAATTGAAATACTTTCTAATGTAGGTAAGTTGCCACATGCTGCAACAACTACAGCAAAGAATCCAACTAGTAAAAATAAGAATATTTTTTTCATATTTTTTCCTCCTAAAAATTTACAAATAATTAATCTTTAAAAATTTGTATTTATATCTTATTATAACATATATAAATATAATTTTTTACAAATAAACTTTATTTTTTAAATGTAAACGTTTTATTTTACTTTTCTACATAGTATCCACAAGCAAATAACCATTGATCTTCTTCAGCGGCATAAACTCCTGTAGACTCTACAAAACCATTTCCATCAAAGAATAATCTTTGAGCAATACTGAATTTTTGTAAAAATTCTTTCATTTCATTTGTAACAAAACATACACCATCACTATTACACACAGCAGCATATGATTGTTCTACAAATACTTTATAATTTTCAGTTCCCTTAGATACTGTTAAATTTTTATTACCATGTGATTCTATTAAATTAAGTGATTCTTCATAATAAGCGCATGGTGCAGTAATTTTAGCACATAGAACAGGACCAAATTCACCTGTATTATTATTATATACATGCCAAAAACCAGTTGCTTCATTATACTTATATCCACTACCAATTAAAAGACCACTACCATTAGTTGTTCCACCAAAATAATTTCCTGTTCCACCATCAGTATTTATAAATTTATAATTTGCTGTTGTATAAATAGGTTTTAAAGCTTCGCTTAATCTTGTATGTCCACATACAGTACAAGCATTAGGAGCATTTTTCTCTAACATAACGTTTCCACATTCACTACAATATTTATAACTTCTAATTTCTTCTGCAACCATTAATTTAGAAACAATACCATCAACATAATATTCGCCTTCATAAGAAACATTAAAATCAACATTAATTGGATATACGCCATTTTTTGAATCAGCATAAATTACAAATGTATATACATTACCAAGCATTTCTTCAGTTAGTTTTACTACCCATTTAACATTTTTAGTAAAACCATTTTTCAGACTTTCACCACCAGTATCAAGACCTGACTGAGTGGGTGTATTAGGTTTATAAGCAAAAGTTCCTTGATAAATATCTACTTTAGGATTTACGCTATCTTCAAACACATTTACCATAGTTTCAAGAACATAATAGCCAGCCTTTGACGGATTAAATTCATAATACACTTTTTGAAGTGGTTTAGTAATTTCTGCTCGATATACACCAGTTTGAGACATTTGATATTCTTTATAAAGAGCAGTTCCTTGTCCTTTAGATATACGAGATAATTTATATAGTTCAATTACAACTTCTGGATTATCATTATCAGATGTATAAATATTTGGATTATATGAATATCCCTCAGGTGCACTTACTAAATAAACATTAAAATCACCATCAAGCATTGTTTTTGCATATCCATCACTTCCAATAGTTTCTGTATATTGTGTATAATCATCACTCCATACTACTTTTATTACTTCATTTTTTGATGGAATATAAGTTTTTTTATTATATATTAGGGATACCTTAAACTCAACTTTTTGTTCACTTGGAGGTGGAGTTTGCTCATTTGGATCAGGTTCAACCGGATTAACAATCGGATTATCAATTGTTCCATCACCTTTATTAGGATTATCAACAATTTCTCCACAAGAACAAAGTGTAAATATAAAAATAACTAAAACTAAATAACTAATTATTTTTTTCATTTTTATTACCTCCTGTTTGGAAATAATCTTTTTTTCTAAATAAAGCTTTAATATCATTCATTGTTAGTTTTCTAACAATTACATCTACAATTAATAAAACAGCGCTTATAATCATAAATAATGCAGTAAAATCATATATATACTTTTGTTCATTAGAATTATCATTTACAAGTTTTAATATACCATTTTCAGAAACTTGTCCATTATTACTTACCATATAATAAAGACTTGAAGCTTCAAAGATTGTAAATGCATCATATTCTGGTAAATATGAAACAGTAAACTTATAATTTGAAACATAAATCTTTTCTCCAAATTGATATGTAAGTTCAACTAAATAAGTTCCTTTTTCCATTGTTTCAATAGTTGTAATATAGTTTTCTGAATCAAAAACTAAAGTTTTTTCAATTGATTTATTAGATGGAGTAATAATTTTAGCATTTAAGATAGAGTTAACATTTAAACTAGGTGCATTAACGATTAATTCAGTATTTGTTCCTTTATTAATTGTATCAAAAATAAATGCTGAAGAAATACGTTCATTAGGTTTATTAGCTACAGGAACATTAGATAAAGTCTTTTGACCATTTGTATCTGTTTCCCAATTACTTATCCAATTACCAGAAATTGTTGACGCAAAACTAGAAACCATACCATTACCATAATTCCAATAAGTATATAAAGGAATTTTGTAACTATTACCAGCAACATCAGTATATGTTGCTTCTAATACAACTTTTGAACTTGACTTCTTTTGATTATTGTATAAACCTTTAACATTTGGTAAGTTTTCAATTCCATCTACTAAATCATCTTTCTTTAAGAGAATCTCAACAGTTGATTCACTAGACTCTAAAATTACTTCAGTTAAAGAATTCATTACTCCATTTAAAACTAAACTTTCAACTTGTTCTAAATCTTTAATATAATAATAATATCCTTTACCTAATGTAGCAAGTTCTTTCATTAATTCTCCACCTTCATTACTAATTGTATGAATCGTAGATAACATAATGTTATTTGAAGCCATCTTTTTTACAATTGATTTTGCAGAAGCTGCTTGTTCACCATAAGGTAAGCCATCAGAAATCAAGATTACTTCATTTTTACTATAAGGTAAACTTGTGACCATTTCATAAGTATAGCTTAAAGCAGAACCCATAAATGTACCTTGATACGCTTCAAGATTAGTAATTTTTTGTTTTAAAGTTTCTCTTTCTTTGGCTTGTGCTTGTTGAAATACTGTTCTTACCTCACCATAAAAACCTATCAACATAACCATTACATCATCATCTAAATTATCAAGAATTGAACATGCAGTAGCTTTCGCAATATTAAGTCTATCTACTTGTTCCATACTTCTTGAAATATCCATACAAATTGTAACAAGTTTATCAGAATCATTATCATTCCCATACTTAACTGGTAACATATTATTTAAAACAGCTAAAGTACCATCTTTATAGTTATTTTGGATATATGTATTACCAAAGGTAATTAAACTTTTACCAAATTTAGAAACTAGTGTGTCGATACTAGCAACAAATTGAGAAGCATTATTTAGAGTTCTTATATCAATATTAGAAATAACATACTCATCATAAACTGATAATTCTTCAACAGTATATGGAATGTTTTTATTATTAATTCTAAAATCAATATCATAAGAATCACCATATAATTCTAAAGCAGCTTCTTTATCGGCAATATCATTAGATATAAACAACATCTTAACTTTTTCTGTAACAGTTTGATTAAATATAGCTGAGTTATTATATTCAGACGTATCGTTTTCAACTGAAACCTTTATTTCATAATTAAATTCACCGGCAACACTTGTATCTAATTCAAATGTTACTGAATTATACCCTTTAACAAGTTGAACAGCTTTTTCTCTTATTAAAACATTATCTTTATATAAAGATACAAAAGCTCTTTCTTCAGTATTAGATTCAATAATCGTATAAACATCTTCTTCTGTTTCAACATATGTAGATGATATAAAATCTACTTGATTAATTTGGACTTCAACAACATCATCTTTAATATTATTATCTAAGAATATTGCATCAATATATATATTTTCTGCACTCAAATTTTGAACTAGACTTACAACATTACTTTCTTTAGTTTCGTAGCCATCAGAAATAATAACAATTCTTTTAATTACATTATCATCAAATAAAGTAGCTGTATATTCTATAGCTTCAACAATATTTGTTGCACTTTTATCAACATTTGAATTTTTAACACTTTTTAATTCTTCACCGATATTAGATAATATCTCATAATCTCTACCAAAACACACAATTCCAATTTTAGAATTTTTTGGAACATTATTTTCTAAATCATCAATGTACTTATCGATTAAATCAAGATTTTGATTAGATGAATAAGACACATCTGCTAAAACATAAATGTTAGTTTCTGTTATAACTTTTTCAAATGTTGTTTTTGCAAGACCAAGAGTTACAAGTAAAACTACAACAATGTGAATAACAAATGATAAAGTATTATGAATAGTTCTATTTTCTTTTCTTACTGTATATATAAATGAACCAATAACAATTAATAATAGAGGTATTCCTATTATTAATAACCATGGATTAACGAAGTTGATATTGCTCATAACAATACACCATCCAATCCGCCATATAAATGACAACTAATATAATAAATAAAACAATTAAATCATCATAAATACCATCACGATAATTGTTCTCTTTGACACCTGTTAGTTCAAAACTAAGTGATGTCGAATCAGAATACCCTTCTTGAAGAGGTAAACCTACAAAAATATCAAATACACTCTCAGTATCATTTTTCATAACCTTAATTTTATAGATACCTACTTCTGTCGTCGTAAATGTAGTAAATTCTTTACTTATATCTAAATAACTAACATTACCACTAGGAGTTTCTACTCTAATACTATCAGTATTTGATAAAACATTAACCTTAACATTTTCTCCACATATATAATTTGAATCTTCTAAAACTAGTGGAAATGAATAATCAAGTAAGTTTTTAGAAAGAGTAATATAATCCATTAATAATGGAATATTAGAATCATGTAAGTCGAAAGCAAAAACAACTTCACGATTTCCCATATCCGTAATTCCTGTAAATATTAAAGGATTTCCCTCATGTGTTAAAAGAACTGTAAAGTTCTTATAAAGACCATACTTATAATATTTATTTAAATATATTTGTTCTTTTAATAAACCATTTGTAAGTGTTTTATAAATTGAACTAGAATTTTTAGGATAAGTAGCCTCAATTCCTTCTTCATTTTCAATTACATCTTGAACACTAAAACCACTATTTTCAATAGAAGTAGATGCTCCAAATAACCAAACTGTCCCATCATCAGGTAAAACATTTGGTGTAAATGAATCAAATATATACAAACTATAGCCATTAAAATCAGAAGTATAATTTTCTCTTGACACAATATCAATAGAAGTATTGCCAACACTATTAATTACAGTAGTTAAATAGAAAGGTCGATCACTTACAATTAAAGTTTTATATTCGTGTGCTTTTTCAATATTAAATAAAATTTCATTATTATCTAAATCAAGATTATCACTATTTGTAATCTTTATTTCTAAAGTTTCATATTCAGTTACATCTAAATATGTACTAAAATCTTTTACAACACCTTTAACACAATCTACTTCTTTAGTAGTTTTCAATTCATTATTGATATAAATCTCAATATTTAATTTTTGATCATTTTCATAAGAAATAATGCTTGCAGAAACTTTTAAATTATTTCCATCAACCATTGTTGAAGTATCATAAACAGCATAATTTGTCTCATGATTAGAAACATTTATAACATTTACATTTGATGATGTATAATCTTTATCTGTAATGAAATACGTTTCTAATGACTTATTTTCATTAAAATACTTTTGAACATGAGCTATTATTCCATCAATACTTACTGTAACACCAGATGCTTCTAAGTCATGTAACATTTCAAGAGCTTTATCTTTATTGGATAATTCTTCATAAACTACCTTAGAAGTATCACCAACATAAATTAATGTAAAAGTACTTCCATTTTTACTATCTAAAATGATTTCTTCAATTTTATCTTTACCAACTTCAATTCTTGTAGTTTCATCAGTTTTAAAATTCATACTACCAGATGCATCTAAAATAAAGCAATAATCTTTTGCAGAATTAGGTAATGTAATTACTGGTTTAGAAATAAGTAATGAAACCAAGATTACAGCAACAATTTGTAATATTAAACTAATAATACCACTAATTAACGTAATTGGTTTTTTCTTTGGTAAAAATTTTTCACTTAAAGTCCAAAGATAAGTAGACGGTACAATTTGTTCTGTATACTTATTTTTAATAATATAAATAACAATTAGAATAGGAATACCGATAAGTCCAAGTAATCCTAAAGGGTACATAAATCTCATTTCAATACCCCCATTTCTGGTAATTGTTTAAGGAATATTTCACTAACACTTTTATCACTTTGAACCAATAAATAAGACGCATTACGAGATAGGCAATAATTTTTAATCCTATTTACAGTATACTCTAAAGCCTTATTATATGCATGAACAATGTCTCTATTAATGTTTTTACGATATTCCCTATTAACATCTTCTGAATCATAGAAGTGTACTTTACCACGTATATTCGGTTTAATTTCTTCTTTTGATAAGATTTGGAAACAAAATAAATCTCTTCTTTTATCTACTAAATAATCAATTGCTTGTTCATAATCATTATCAGTTAAGAAGTCAGATAAAATAATTGACATCCCATCCCCATAGCCAACACTAGTTGGTAAGATGCCATCACTAATAAAACAATCTTCACTAAACTCTATATCATTTAGTTTACCAATTGAATTATAGAAGGCTTCTTTTCCAACAATATTGTTCATTACTTCATGAACTTTATTATTTTTTATGTAATACACTGATACTCTATCCATTTCACAAACAGATAGATATGCAAGTGCAGCAGCAATTTTAAGCGCCATTTCTGCTTTTTGTCCTTTGCCGTAGTCCATTGAACGACTTGCATCAATATAAATTCTTGTATGAACTTGACGTTCATCTAAAAATAACTTCAAATATAGTTTTTCAAATCTTGCGTATGCATTCCAGTCAATTTTAGATATATCATCACCTGGAATATAATTTCTGTAATCTGCAAATTCGCAAGAAGAACCATAAGTTCTACTTTGGTGATTGCCGCCAAAAAGACCAGCAAGGTTATTTTTCAACAATACTTGTAACGTTTCAATTTGCTGCAAAAATTCTTCATTAATTGCAAATTTACTCATATACTTTTTTTATCTCTTAACTTCTTTAATTAATAATTTAATAACATCTTCAACATTTAAATGATCATTTACAGCATTATAATTAATTTTAACTCTATGTCTTAATACTGGAAATGCTAATGCATTAATATCTTCATAAGAAACATTATAATTACCATGCATTAAAGCACGAATTTTAGCAGCAGTGATCAAAGCTTGTCCAGCACGTGGAGAAGCACCATATTTAATATATTTCTTAGCTACATCATTAGCACCTTCGATTTCTGGATGCGTTGCAGCAACAAGATTCATTGCATAGTTTAATACATCATCAACTACAGGTACATCTTTACAAGTTTCTCTCATCGCAAGAATTGTTGGTCCATCAACTACTGCACAAGCAGTTTCATCCATTGTAAGTTGTGTCATCTTAACGATATTAGCAAGTTCTTCAACAGTTGGGAAATCCATAATTAATTTAAAGATAAAACGGTCCATTTGAGCCTCAGGTAATGGGTAAGTACCATCTTGTTCAATTGGATTTTCAGTTGCAAGCACAAAGAATGGTTCAGCCATTGGATAAGTTTTATTAGCAATAGTAACTTTATGTTCTTGCATTACCTCAAGCATCGCAGATTGAGTTTTTGGTGTAGCACGGTTAATTTCATCAGCTAAAATTAAATTAGCAAAAATCGGACCTTCTTGGAACACTGTTTGCATTCTACCATTTTCATCTTTTTGAATAATATTTGTACCAGTTACATCTGAAGGCATTAAGTCAGGTGTAAACTGTATTCTTGAGAATGGTAGACTTAACACTTTACCAAGTGATCTAACTAAACGAGTTTTACCAACCCCAGGAACACCTTCTAAAAGAACATTACCACCTGCAATAATTGCGATTATAACATTTTCAACAACATCATCTTGTCCAACAATGTCTTTTTTAATTTCATTTTTAATATTTTCAATTGTCTTGCTAAAAAGACTTACATTTTCCATAATTTTCTCCTATTCTTCTTCGTAAAAGCCAAATAAGCCATCGAAGTATTTATCAAATAATTCTTTATATTCTTCTGGAAGTGTTCCATCATTAAACATTCCAATTAATGTTCCGTAATATTTACTTATTACTTCACCATATTCAACGCTACCTTTTTCAATATCAAAAATAATATCATCACTACCGAATAAAACTTCGCCAGTTCCATAACCTCCTTCAAATTCTCCTTCATTAACTTTTGGAGGTTCAGTTTCATTAATTTGACCTTTATTTTCAGTACCATCGCCTTCATTATCATTAATTTCTGGTTCTTTTAAACCAAAAATAATTTCAAGTTGTGAAACAACATATTCAATAACTAATTTATTTTCAGCTTGAATTCTTAAAATATTTAAAATATTTTCTTTATGTTTTTTAATGACAACTTCAACTGCTTCACTTAAATTATTTTGTCCTTCTAATGATTTTAATTCATTTGCAAAATCAAGCAATGCTTTAGTTAAACGTTCTTCCTTATTTAATTTTGAATTAACAATTACTGTTCTAAAATCATTATCAAATTCTAATAGTGCTCCACTTGTAGTAGTTGGATCACCACATAAATAAACATAAATGTTTTCAATACAATTATTTACATTAGACACATTTAGTGCATTAATTTGAACAGCTATATCTTTTACTAAACTACTACTAGAGCTTTTAATTTCATTAAATACCTCATTATTAGAATTTATTAAATCAAGTCTAAGTAGTGAATCTGCAATAATTTCAGTAACTAACTTCTTCATTTCAGATTCAAGTTCAACAGTTTCTAAACTGTTTAATAACTCTTTTAAATTATTAACTACTGGATCTTTTAAATCTTTTTCAACATTAGAAGTTTCTACAACTTCAATTAAGTCTAGTAATGCTCTTACAGTCCAGTTATCTAAATCATACTTTGGTTCTTCTGGTTCAGGAGTTACAACAGGAGGTTTTTCATAAACCTCAACAGCAGCAACTGTAATACCAAGAGCGCAAGCTAAACCAATTAACACAAAGAAAAACACACTAAACTTCATACCTAATTTTTTTAATGAAATATTAGACAAAATATTTAAAGTATCTTCTCTTTGTAAATTCACTATGGTAGAATCATCATGTTCAAATTCTATCATTGTTTGAACCTTTTGATTTAGTCCTAAATCTTTATCTAGCCTTTTAGCAACTTTTAATTCTTTTGGAAAAGTAATTAAAAATAATAACCCAAAAACTAAAATAAATATAACATTAAATAAAAGTAACAATATTAAGTCAAAAAATTCACTTATATTAATTTTTCCAAAATGAACAATTAACTTTGGTATAGTAACAACTATTAAAGCAACAGATAAACCTATGAGACTACTTTTTATTAATGCTTCAAATAACATTTTCTTTCTAAATTTATTAAAACTTTCCTTCATATAAACACCCTTTAATCAATTAATTTTTCAATTTCAATTCTTAAATCATCTTCAGTCATTGATCCATGCGTAACATTAGAAATAACACCATCTTGATCTACTATTACAGTTACTGGCCATGCTTTTTTACCACCAAGTAATGTATAATATGAACTTTGTGGATTATCATAACCAAACATAATACTAAAACCTTCAAATTGCGTTTTAATAAAGTTCTCAACATCTTCTGGATCATTTTGATAACCTGTTGCTTCATGGACTGCAATAATGTTTACATATTCACTATACTCTTCATATAGTTTATTAAAATGTGGCAATTCTTGAACACAAGGAGTACAATCTGTATACCAGAAATTAATAATTGTAATCTTACCTTTGTTAGATGCAACACTAAATGTATCATCACTACCTATTAAATTAATTTCTTGATTAATACAAATATTACCAACTTCATTTCCTACTGTTAAACCAAGTAAGGTATAATTAATAATTTCAAAATATTCACTATCTGTTATCATACCAACTTTACTAATTAAAATCTTATCATTAAAATCTAAAAATACTGAATATGAATTAGCTTTTCCATTATTAAATTTCTTTAATAATTTATTATCTACATCAACAACAAATTTAAAATTACTATCATTAGGAACTATACTATCAATAGATATATCAGTACTTGCTAATAAAATAATATTTAATTTATCATCACGATAACTATTTAGCTTTTGTATATCTAAATCATTAACATCATTAAAGAAATAAAGAAGCGTTGCATTAGTATCAACAGATATATCAAATGTTTGATTATAACAATCTGTTATTTTAAAATCATCAACAATATCAAAATTCTTATATGTATTAGGACCAATATTCACAAGTATCATTACAGTAGTAAGTGATACAAGCATTAAAACATATGTAATAATATTAAAATTTTTTCTACTAATCTTAAATACCTTTTTAGTATTAACTTCATCAATAGTGGCATTTTGAATACTTTCAGTTTCATCATCTTCTTTGATTGCTTTAGAAATTAATTTCCAATTAATACATTTAACAGGACATTCTTTCATACATTCACCACATTGAATACATTCATGGTCACCAACATCTTTAACATCCATTTTACAGTTAGTTATACATTTATTACAATGTGTACATGTAGTTTTATCTACTTTAACACCTAAAATCGATAATTTATTAAAAATACCATATATTGCACCAAGAGGACAAAAGAATCTACAGAAGAAACGATAAATAAACACTGACGCAACAATAAAGATAATTAATAAGATAAATTTCCATGTAAATAAGGCACCAAGCATTTCAAAAAATGATTGGTTAGCTTTATTCATTAATAGGAATACAGCACCCTCAAATGTACCAGCAGGACAAATGTATTTACAAAAGCCTGGAAGTGGAATTCCTTTTGCTTGAAATGAATAAATTAGTGGAAGTCCAATAACTAAAACAAATAATAATACATATTTAAAATAAGATAAGCATCTTGTAATTTTACTTTTTCTTACTTTTGGTGTTTTAATTTTATAAAGTAGCTCCTGTAAAAGACCAACAGGACATAAAAATCCACAAATTGTTCTTCCAAAAATAATACAATATAATAATATAATACCAAAAACATAAGTTGGTAATTTAGTTTTACTTTCAGCTAAAGCATTTTGGATAGACCCTAGTGGACATGCTCCGATGGCTCCAGGACACGAATAACAATTAAGTCCAGGTAGACATACAGATTTTGATTTTCCTTGAAAAATCTCACCTGTAATAAAACCTTTCATATATGCATTATATAATAAAGCACTATATAATTGAATTATTTTTCTTTTACTAGGTTTTAGTTTACTAAAAAATTTTTTTATTTTGCTCATATTTTATCACCCTAGACCTATACATTCTGTACAAATATTAATAGCTTTTTGAAGTGTATCATTAGCTCCACCATTATTAATACCAATAATTATTAATACTACCGCAATACATAAAATACCTAACTGAATAATATTTTTAATTAATAATTTCTTCTTTGATTCAGTTACTGTATAACTAACTTTACCATTTGTTTTAATAATTTCTAATAAAAATTTACATGCTTTTTTGGATTTATATTCTTCAAATACTGCGTATCCAATAAATGCTGCAAATGTAATTATTACCCAAGGCATTAAATGAAGGGATAATAAAGTTGCTTGTTTAAATAAATCACCACTTGGATCAAAATGTTTTGTATTCAATAAGTAACTAATACTCATGTATGATGAAATAATAAGAATAATTATTAAAATACATTTTGCTATTTTTTTGGAACGTTCAATACATATTAATTCATATTTTAAAGTTTTATCACTAATTTCAGGACAAATTCTTTCTAAATTCTTTTGTTTAGTTACATTAGATATTTTAGAAATATTTTTATACTTAATATCAGAGATATTAAAATATATAAAAGAACCAATAATTAATAATATCCAAAGTATTAATACTGGTAATATTTCTAAAATATATTGAGTACAAATTTCTTTTGTAAATACTTGATTATTATTAAAATAAATTCGTAAAATTTGAATTATGAAAACAATACCTAATAATATTGTTTGAAAACTTGTACAAAGTACTAATATTTTATTTACTTTATTACTTTTGTTCATAAGTTTTCTCCTTTCTTTTTTAAGAATATAAGGGCCCTATTGGGCCCTTATCTATTAATTAGAACTTGTAGGCCCTAAATATTTAAAATAATAACATAGTTTTAACCATGAAAATTCAACACCTTCAAATGTATATTTATCCATTAATAAACCAAGTACTTTCGCAAATTGTTCATCAACTTTAACACATCCATATAATTCTAAGTGTTCATTTGTTACCATATTACTATTTACATATTCAGTAACATATTCTGTATAATCTTTTAATCCTATTTTTTCTAAATCTTCATCAGTAAATTTAACATAAGTATATCCATTTTCTTCAGTATAACCATTGTCACCGATATTTTCTACTTCGAAATACTCATTATTTTTATCATAACATACATAGTAACGAATCATATTATTTTGATCATCAAAATATGTTACACGATAATAACCATCTTCATCAACAATTTTTTGACCAAATTCATCTCTACTAAAATCAAACGCATTATACTTACTACTTAATGCTTGAAGAAGTGTTACACCAGTAATATTATTAATATAAGCCATATCGCAATAAACATAGTTATCACTAGCTAATGAATCTTTTACATGATAGAAACCATCATCACCAATTTCTACATCAACATAGTTACCAGATATAATATCAGACATTTCATCATCACTTGAAGTAAAGAAGCCAGGAGATGCAACAGTTAATAATTCTTTAGTATCTGCAACAAATGACATTTCAACTTCAATTGAAGAATATTCATTAATATCATAGAAACATGCTCTAAATAAATATAACTTACCTTGTTCTAAGTAAATATACGCAACGAAATTGTCATCAAGTTGTCCACCATTACTTAAAATCTTAGCATATTCTCTTAAACCATAATCAGGTTCTGCAATAGCTTCACCATTTTCATCACAAATCCAACCTTGAGTTTCAATTTGTTCAGTTGAATAGAATTTATACACACCTGATTTTTCAGGAATAAATCCAAAGATAATACCACGTGGAAGAATAATTCTATCAATCATACCACTTGCAGTAGCAGGAGTATAAATACCATTTCCTTCAAACATAATAGGTTCAAATGGCATTACACCAACTGTAGGTAAACCTAATTCTTTACCACCAGTACCATATGCAGAATAATAAACACATACTTCTAACCATTGATTTTGATTATTTTTAGCTAAATCATCACCAAGTGCTTTACATACTTCTTTTAAAGCATCAGCAAGTACTTTAGTAACAGGAGTATAACCAACTTCTGAGTTACTTGCATAAATTGAATATTCTTCAATAACAGCATTATAATCAACACCATCTGCACCTATACATTTACCTTCTAAACAAATTTCATAAAGTGTAGAATTATTCCATTTAGTACCACTTAACATATCAGCTAGTAAATAAGGACCAGTTGCAGTTCCTACATGATAATAACCATCTTCTTCGTTATAAACAACATTTACATAGTTTTGATAACTCATTGTAAATTCATTAATTGATCCAGTTGCACATTCTCTAAAGATATATGTTTCTTTATCAATATCTTCTTCTCTTAAAATACGAATATTTGAAACATATACAGCATCTTCTCCACTTGAGTAAGATTCATCTTTTAAATAACAAAATGCAATTTCATATTCTCTTTCTTCTAATGCTAAATACGCATATGAAGTTTCCCAATCTAGACTCTTACCAACAATTTGTGTTGCTATAGCATTATCAACAATTACATATAAATAGTCATATTCTTCAGTTGACGAAAAATAATCAAATGTTAATACTTCACCAACTTTCAAATAAGTTGTTATATATACAATTGAGTATGATGGATTCTTATCTTGGTTAGAAGGCTTAATAGTTTGTTTACCATTAAATTCTTCAACAACCCAAGGCCAAGAATATTTAGCATCATCACCATCTTCAGGTGAATATGTTCCTTCAAATCTTGAACCATCATGATTAGTGCCATTAACTGCATCTTCTAATACACTAGAATCTTCTTGTTGAATATCTGGTTCTTCCATATAATTTTCTTCACCAGATTGTCCAGTATATGTAGGATAATAATCATCTTGTAAATATTTATCAAATGTTTGTGTCCACTTATCAGTAGCAGTAACAGCACCAACACCAATTTCTGCAATAAGACCATAACTATCAATAAAGATTGTAGTAGGATAAGCTGAAATACTAAATTGATTAGTAAATAATGGATCAAAAGTTAGATTTTCTGTATCACCATCAATATCAAGTGCAACATCAAAAGTAAGTCCCATAGACTCTTTAAATCCCTTAACATCATCTAAAGTATCACCATTACCTGCAATTGTAGGATTTATTGCAATTATTACAACGTCATCTTTATATGCTTTTTTATTACCTAAAGAATCAATATATGTAGATTCATAAGCCTCTACCATATATGGAAATTCATAATAACAAGCACTACAAGTTGTATACCAGAAGTTAAGAATTACTAATTTATTTTTTTCTAATAAATCATATAATGATAAAGATTCACCTTCAGTATTAGTTAAAGTAAAATCATACATTACATCACCTAATTCATAAGTTGTAAAAATATCACCTTCTACACCTTTAAGTGATTCAATTTCAGCTTCAACTTCGATAACACTACCAATTAAATCAGTTTGGAACATTTCACGATTTAAATAGTAACCATCTCTACCTTCTACAACTACATCATAGTTTTTAGGTGATAGATTTGTAACAAATTTACCTTCTGCATTTGTATAACCTTCAGTTAATTTTTCATCACCATCATAAAACATAACATAGAAACCTTTTAAAGGTTTACCCGCAATATCTTTAACTAAAACAGTATATTCGATATCAGTCGGATTGTTATTAACATTATTTTTAACTTCAACATTAATTGTAAGTGTAGCTTCAAATCCTTCATAAGATACTTTAATAGTATGAGTACCAGCAGTATTAAGTTTTGCAAGATCATCACTAGAAATCATTGAAGTAGCTAAATTAATAGTATCACTACTACCATCTGACTTTAATACTTGAATTTGAATATCATCTAATTTATCACTAACTTCAGTTGTATAGATTTTAGAAGGAACACTAGATTCTACAATTTGAATAGATTCAATCACAGGATCTTTTTGTTTCTTACAACTTTTACAACTAGCTACTGTAAATAATAATACCAATACAAATATTAAAGTACATGCTTTAATAATTCTTTTCATTATTTAATTACTTATTATTTGTAAATTTAGTTTTACAAATAATTCCTTTCTATTTTTAAAATTTTAACCATAAATATATTAATATCGCTGCAACTAAAAAACATCCAATTACAAGTAATAGTTTAGGAATATATGCTAAAAATGCAGCCTTAATTAAAGTCCATCTTTCTTCTTTAGAAACCATTACTATAGGCGATTTTTCTTTTTTATTATTCCAAGATGCATCTACATTCATATCATAAATTGTATGACCATCATCAATATATTCATTTGGTTTATTATTCTTATTTCTTTTCATTATTACTTTCATTTAGTTCATTTTCTTTACGAACTATTTCTTCATACTCTAAATCATATTTATCTAAATTAGCCATAACTTCTTCATCATACAAGTGACATGTAACAAAATGATTCTTAGTATGTTCAATAAACTTAGGAGTTTTAAATTTACATACATTCATACAACTTTCGCATCTTGTATGGAACTTACATCCTTTTGGAGGATTAGCAGGAGATGGAATATCTCCTTTTAAGATAATACGATTCATCTTAGCATCAGGGTCAGGTACAGGTACTGCTGAGAATAATGCTTTAGTATATGGATGAAGAGGATTATCAAATATATCTAAAGTATCCCCAATTTCCATTGTATTTCCTAAATACATTACGATAATACTATCAGTAATATATTTAACAACAGATAAGTCATGAGATATAAACATATATGTAAGTCCAAGTTCGTTTTGTAATTGTTTAAGTAAGTTAATAATTTGTGCTTGAATAGATACATCAAGTGCACTAACTGGTTCATCACAAATAACTAGTTTTGGATTAACCGCAAGCGCTCTTGCTATACAAATTCTTTGACGTTGTCCACCTGAGAATTCATGTGGATATCGATCATAATATTGTGGTTGTAATCCACACATTTTCATAATATTTCGAATGTGCTCTGTTACTTCTTCTTTTGGAACAATATTATGTACTTTTACAGCTTCACTTAATATTTCTCCAATTGTCATTCTTGGAGGTAAACTTGAATATGGATCTTGGAAAATAAGTTGGATTTCTGTTCTTAAACTTCTTAATTCTTCTTTTGAAAGAAGTGCTAAGTTTAATCCTATCTCAATATTACTTTCTAGTTCATTAAATAATACATTATTTTGATATTGTTTTTTAACTTCTAAAATCTTATTATCAATATCATTAATGTTTGTTAAAGTTTCTTCACTTTTAGTTTTCTTATATACTTTACATAATTTAACTTTTTCTTCTAATAAACTAAAGATATTTTCATCATTTACAATAACTAATCCACCACAAATACTAGATAATTTTTCAAGTAATTCTTTTATTTTTTCAATACATTTAATTACCGTTTTACATAAGTTACTCATTTCTTTATCATCAGTACTTAGTTCTGTTAATTTAGTTTCATATATTTTTAATAAAGTATCTAAGATATTTAATGTTACATAATTATCATCTTTTAAAAGTTCATCACTAAGTAATACACTTAATTCTTCTTTTAATTTATTATATTCTTTTTTATAATTTGATAAATTCTTAACTGCTTTTAAATAATAATTAGGTAAAAATTCATAAACTGTATGACCATAGTAAATTGATTTACCACCTGTTGTATCATAAAGTTGTAGGATAGTTCTTCCTAGTGTTGTTTTTCCACAACCAGATTCTCCAACTACACCAATTGTTTTACCTTTTTCTAAAGTAAATGAAACATCATCTACTGCTTTTAGTGATGTTAGAGTTTTACCAAATAAGTCTTTTGATAAAGGGAAGTATTTCTTTAAATGCTTTACTTCTAAGATTAAATTAGATTTATCATTCATCAGCTTCTCCTTTCTCATC
>JAFQFT010000009.1 GCA_017398545.1 Bacilli bacterium
AAAGATATTTTGTGTGATAAAAAGTGGCTCTATTATGTAGAACCACTTTTATTGACCCCAAACAAGATTATAGGTATCAAAACCCCAACATTATTTAAAGGTTATTTTTTAAAACCCCAAACTTATTTAAAGAGCCTTTTAATTTATCGGAATAGGATCATATAATATTCCAGTATGATATCCAGTAATTAATCTAATTAAACACTTATCTAAATACTCAATTGATACTTCTTCATCAATAGAACTATCAATATGTTCATCACCTATACCAGAATGATTAGTAATTGCTACATATGTACCATTAGAAATTAAGGTCATTGATCTAAATAAGTACTCAGTTTTTTTATTAATACCACTAGATGCAACAGTAATTAATCTAATCCCCTTATTACACAAATCAATAACTGCATTATACCAATCACTAATATTTTCATCATGTGCAGGTGCATCACCAATATGTACAATAATCTTAGTGCTATTTACTCCTGACCATGATTTTGCAGCAGCTTCTTCAATAGCAACTTCTACTGCTTCTTCAAAATCACCACCACCATAAGCAATTTTATTTTCTAAAAATTCAATCTGTGCATTAATATCTTGTGTAAACTCTGAATAAAGAGTTTCATAAAGTTCACCTTTATCTTTATATAATAATACCGCAACATTTACAACACAATCATTAAAAGAACTAACTTCTTCCACAACATTACTAATTTCATTTTTTAAAAATTCTAATTCATCATCCATAGATGTAGTAGTATCAACGACAAACATTAAATCAATTATATCTTTTTCTACTTTTGTAGCGTCTAACGAAAGTGTTATTGAATCAGAAACATTATACTCAGTTATAATAGGTTCCTCATCTATACCATTATAGTATTTTACACTTATTTTATATTCATAAGAAAACCAATTAGGAAATAAATAACAAACACCATTTGCATCAGGTAAATTCGTATAAACAATATTGCCCTCATCATCTAATAAAGATATTTCTACATTAGCACCTACAGGAACATTAATAGTTATACGATTATTAGTTTTTAACGGATAAAAACCATTATAATAATTAAATACACCATTATATTCATAAACTAAATCAATCCAAGATCCATAATACTTATTATCATCATGAGCAATACAAGTAAGTTTTGCATCTTCTTCTTTAATAAGTTCACCTAACACAAAATTATCAGGTACATCATCATTATCAGGATAACGATGATTAGGATTATCAGCACTACATGAACATAAAAATAAACTAAAGAAAACAACAAATAACATTATAAGGTACTTTCTCATAAATAGTTCCCCTCACTTAAATCAAATACATTATCAATTTTAAATTTATACCCATACCCTTTTGTAGAATCAACTTCATTAATATACATAATAAAGTTTATTTCAAAGTCAGTTTGATCTTTTAATATATTAGATATTGTACCTTTTTCAAAACTTAAATCTAAATAATGAATATAAGTATTTGTATTATCAAGAACAATTTCAAAGAAAGTTTCATTTTCAATTGTAACTTTCTTTAATTCAACATCACCATTATTAATTTTAACATTATTAATTTCTAAATTATATGCTTTTAAATATATTTTTTGATAATTTATTTTGTTATTAATAATTAGAGTAACTACTTCATCAGTTTCAGTATAAATAGTATAATGATAATCTATAAAAACTGTATTTTGAGTTGTTGGAGAAAGATTTGGAACAAATTGATTATTATTAACATCTAAATTTCCACCAGGACTAAATTGAGGTTCATTACCAATATCATTTTTATTATCATTACGACCTAAATTTAAAACACCAAATATAACTATGAATACTGCAATAACAGATGTAAAAGTAATAATTAAAGGTTTTTTGAAGAAAGGAAAAATATTTTTACTTTTTTTCTCTATTGCTTTTTCATATATTTTAGAACTCAAATTTGGATTAATTTTTGGAATATCTGAATTTATTTCTTTTAACAAGATATCAATATTATTATCCATTATAGGCCTCCATTTTCTTTTTTAGAATTTCACGAGCTCTCTCTAGTCTTTTACGAACTGCGGCTTCGGAAATGTCTAATAATTTACTAATTTCAATTGTTTTAAGATTTTCATAATAAAACAAAACAACAACAACTTTATATTTTTCAGGCAATTTATCAACATAAAATTGAAGTATCTCTTTAGATGTGTTTTCTTTAGTTTGTTCAGAAGTGGAATTAACTATTTCATCGCTATAGACAGTTTTTTTCTTATAACTAGACTTAACAAAATTTATACTTTCATTAATCGTAACACGAATTAACCAGTATTTTTCATCATTTTCTGTTTTAAAATCATAATCGTATTGTATAAATTTAATAAAAACATTTTGAACAATATCTTCCGAATCTTGTACATTTCTTGTATATCCATATGCAACGTTAAACAAGTCTTGTGAATACAACAAGTATTTTCGTTCAAATTGCTCCTCTGTCATTCTAATTGCCATAATAGTTTTTTCCTTCTTCACATATAAAACAAATTACAATATCATTTTGTGACATTATTTAATAATAATTTATCAAAAATTTAACAATTTATCAACTAATTTAAACAAACATTTAAATATTTATGATATAATAATATCAAGAATTAGCGGAGGACTTTATGAAACCAACAATTATCGGTATTGCAGGAGGAACTGCATCAGGAAAAACAACTATAGCAAAACAACTTTATGAAGAAGCTAGCAAATTAGGAAGTGTTGTTTTAATTAGAATAGACGACTATTATTATGGGAAAATTAATGTACCAAAAACGGAAGATGGTAGAGTTAACTTTGACCATCCAGATGCATATGATGTCGATTTAATATTACAAAACTTAAATGACCTAATTAATCATAAAGCTATTGAAAAACCAACATATGATTTTGTAGAATCTAAACGAACTGATATCACAGAACATATTGAACCTGCAGAAGTAATTATTGTTGAAGGTATTATGGCTTTTGCAATTGAAAGATTAAGAAAGTATTTTGATATTAAAATATTTGTAGATACCCCAGATGATATAAGATTTATTAGACGTTTAAAACGCGACATGATTGATAGAGGTAGATCACTTGATTCAGTTGTTAACCAATATATGTCATCAGTTAGACCAATGCATCAAGCTTTTGTAGAACCATCAAAAAAATATGCTGATATTATTATCCCAGATGGTGGTCATAATAAGGTTGCAATGGACTTTTTAATCACTAAAATCACACAACTTATTAAATAACTTAGTGTTAAATTACTAAGTTTTTTTATTTAAAATATTATAAATACATTTGACAAATCAAAAATAAAATGATAACATATAATGTCTAATTTTAATGAAAGGAGTAAAAACATGTTAGTATTTTTTACAGACACAGATTGTGATATCACACCAGAAATTGCTAAGGAATACGGTTTTCAATTAATTAGTATGCCATACTTAATTAATGAAGTTGAAACTAAACCTTATGAAGACTTTGATAAGTTTGATTCTAAAGCATTTTATGACTCACTAAGAAACGGAGTATTACCTAAAACATGTGCAATATCTCCTGCTAAATATATAGAATACTTTGAACCACATTTTAAAGAAGGAAATGATATTCTATACGTTCATTTTTCTACAGCAATGTCAGGAACATTTAATTCGATGAATATAGCAATTGAGGATCTTAAAGAAAAATATCCAGATCGCAAACTTTATACAATTGATACAAAAGCAATAACTGCGCTTAGTTATTTAATTATTAAAGAAATAGGAAAACTTTATAAAGAAGGTAAAACTATTGAAGAACTTCTTTCTTGGGCTGAAGAAAATATCAATAAATACGCAATCTATTTCTATGCTGATGATTTAAAATTCTTTAAATTAAGTGGCAGAGTAAGTGGTTTTTCTGCAACTATGGGAAACATTCTAGGCATTCATCCTATTATTCATATTAATGAAGAGGGAAAAATGACAAATGTTTCAAAAGCAAAAGGAAGAATTGCTACATTATCTAAAATTTTAACTATGGTTGATGATATACAAGATGATATTGCAAATCACACAATTGTAATAGCACATACTGATGCTATAGAACTTGCCAACAAATTAGAAGAAATGGTTAAAGAAAAATATGGCAATAATTTAAATATTGAATATGTTTTAGTTAACCCTACTGCTGGTGCACATTGTGGACCAGACTGTGTAGGTATTGCTTTCCATGCCAAACATAGATAATACTTTTTATTCTAAAAAATAAAACACTTCATAAAATATTATGAGGTGTTTTTTTATGCAAATTATAATTGATCCTGGTCATGGTGGATTTGATCCAGGTGGAGGAACAAATAATTTTTTTAAAGAAAAAGATATGAATCTTTTAATTAGTAAATATCAAGATGCAAGATTTAAAGAATTAGGGATTAATTCAAAAATTGTACGAAATTCAGATGAAACTTTAACTCCAAAAGCAAGAATAGAAAAAATTGCTAGCTTTAATCCTACATCTTCTGATATTTTAATTTCTAATCATATAAATTCAGGTGGTGATATAGGTGGAGAAGTTATATATTCTGTAAGAGGTAACAATCAATTACCTAATATTATCGCAAATAATCTTAAAAATACAGGTTTAAAAATAAGAAACGTTTATCAAAGAAAAAATAGACTCGGAAAAGATTTTTATTTTATTCAAAGAGATACAATACCTAATAATGCTTTAATTATTGAATATGGATTTGCTGATAACGAAATTGACACTAATCGTCTAAGATTTGAATGGCCAAATCTTGCAGAAAGTGTAGTTAAAGCAATTGCAGACTATTTAAAAATCCCTTACACACAAAGCAACATTATAACCTATATTGTTAAAGAAAATGATTCTTTATATTCAATCGCAAATAAATTTAATACAACAATAAATAAAATAAAAGAAACTAATAATTTAACTTCAAATGAAATTTATCCAGAAGACATTTTATATATTTATTAGTTTTTATTTCATTATATTACTATTTTATTTCTTATATAATAAGGAAGTATTTTTTGAATCATTTAGAATAACAATAATATTATGGTTTGAAAAATTAGTTCCTTCAATCAGTATATCTTATATTCTTTCAATATTTCTAGTAAATTTTCCTTTAATATCTTATATTATTTTTCCAATTTTAAAAACTATTTACAATTTTGAAAACCAAAAATCATGTAGTTTATTTTTAATTTCTATTATTGTTGGTAATCCTACTTCAACAAACCTAATTAATAATGCAGTGAACAATAATGAAATTTCTATCAATGAAGGTAATAAATTATTAACATATAGTTGTTTTATTTCAACACCATTTTTATATTCCATTTTTGAATTTAATATCTTTATTCTAATATTAATATTAGAATTAATAACATCATTAATTATTACTAGAATTAATTATACAAATAATGATTTATCTTTTACTAAAAAATTTTCTATTCCTACTCATTCAATTTTATCTACTTATTTTAATATTGTCAATACATTACCCACACTACTATTATCAATACTTGCATCAATGGTTATTTGCAATTTAATAAGTCTTTTAATTACAAATTCATATATTAAATCACTATTTGAAATAACAAGTGGGTTAAATACTTTGATTAATTTTAAACAAAGTTTTTTTACATTTAGCATAATAACAATTCTTATAATAAGTCATGGATTAGCTATAATATTACAAGTTTATTGGATATTAAAAAAATCAAGTTTATCTTTTTCCGACTTTATTAAATACAGAGTAATTGCTGTATTTATAAGCTTGATAAACTTGATTATTATATACTTATTTATATTTTTCTTTTAATGCTTCATTAACAACATCAGGAACAAATAATGAAACATCACGTTTAAATTTAGCGATTTCTTTAACACTACTACTTGATAAGAATGAATATTCATGAGAACTCATTATAAATACAGTTTCAATAGAACTATCTAATTGTTTATTAATTGTAGCAAGTTGTAACTCATAATCAAAATCTGATACCATTCTTAAACCTCTAATCATTGCAGTAGCATTTACACTTTTAGCAAACTCAACAGTTAATTTATCTGTAGATGCAATTTCAATGTCAGGATAATCTATTAAAACAGCTTTAATCAATTTAATTCTTTCTTCTGTTGTAAATAATGCATTTTTACCAATATTATTAGGAACTACAATATAAAGCTTGTCAAATAATTGATAAGCTCTTTTTATTATATCTATATGTCCATTTGTAATCGGATCAAATGTCCCTGGATAAACACCAATTTTCATAGTAAATTACTCCTTTTCTAATATTAATACTTCGCTACTAGAATATCTACGACATAATTTTACTCGATATCCTTCATAGTTTTTTTCAACTACATCTTCCATTGGATATTCTGCCATAATATAACCATCATCAGCAATCATATTATTATTAATTAAATAACTAATTAATTCATCAATAACTTTAAGTTTAAAAGGTGGATCTATAAAGACTAAATCAAATTTTATATGTTTTAATTTGTCAAGCACATTTTTATATTCAGAGTGATATATTACTAATTCATTCCCAACTTTTAGTTTAGTTGCATTACTTTTAATAATATTTATAGCATCAATATTATTATCAATAATATATGCTTTTTCAGCACCACGACTTAATGATTCTAAACTTAGTGCTCCACTACCACCAAAAATATCAAGTACAATAAATCCAGGGATATAACCACCAAGACTAGAAAAAATCGCTTCTTTTGTAGCATCAAGTGTTGGTCTTGTTTTTAATCCTTCTAATGTGTTTAATTTGCTACCACGATATTTACCCGCAATAATTCTCATAAATTTTTACTCCTCATTTTATTATTAAATTATATTTTATGTATATAATATATTAAAAGTGTAAATAATATTTGTGCAGAAGAAAATTCTGCTTCTCCTCTACTCTATATCATATTTTTAAAAAGGCAATATAACCTATCAATGGCTATATTGCTTTTTTTTAGTCTAATACTTTTTCAATATAGTAAAAATCATCGGTATTATCGTATTTAATTGTATATTTTACACCAATAACTTCAAAATCAGGGTAATTATCTGATTTTTCATATGCAGTAATATGATTTAAAATTATCATATTATCTGTATTATTAAGGCCTCCTAATGATAAAGGCTTAATATAAGATACAACCCAACCAACTTGATTTTCAACTAAATAATCTTCTCTTTTTATTTTTCTTCCAGTAAAATCATGAGCATAATCGACATCTCCAAATTCATGAAGCCAAACTTTTAAAGCATCTTCTTTATTCATATTTTAAGCCCTTTCTTTTTTTAAAAGTATAACAAATCTATATAAAAAAGTCAACAAATTTTATTTAAACAACCTTAATAAGTCGTCTAAAATCTCTCTTTTTGCAACTTTCTTAGGTGTTTTATCAATAAAAACTACTGCAGGTTTTAAAATATTATTATAATTAGATGCCATAGAATAATTATAAGCACCTGTTGCGTAGACCATTAAAATATCACCAGGATTAGGATTAGGTATTAACGCATTATAAATTATTATATCACCAGATTCACAACATTTCCCCGCAATATCACAAACAACACATTTTTCATCAGTCATTTTATTTGCAATATCACATGCATATTCAGCACTATATAAAGCAGGTCTAATATTGTCAGTCATTCCACCATCAATAAATTGATAGTTTTTATCACCATATGTATGTTTAAAATCACCACATGTATATAAAGTGACACATGCATTGCCTACAATACTACGTCCAGGTTCAATAAATACATCTTCAGGAACCCAACCAATTTCATTACCAAGTGAAGTTATTAATTCAATCATCTTAGCAGCTGTTAGTTCTTTGTTTAAAGGTTTATCATTACTAATATATGGAATACCAAATCCACCACCAAAATTAATGGAAGTTAATTTATAATTGTATTTATCCATTATAGATTTAGAAAATGACAACATTTTACTTACATTTAATAGAAATGGTTCTAATTCTTGAATTTGTGATCCAATATGAGAGTGAAAACCAAGTAACTTTACATATGTACTATTTAAATATTCTTTCATTATGTTTTCAATAGTGACATCATCAAAAATACTTTCTCCAAATTTACTAACAAATGTTGCAGTTTGAATAAACTTATGTGTATGAGCATCTATTCCTGGATTAACTCTAAACATTGTATTTATATATTTTTGTTTAGATTCACAAATCATATTTAATAATTTTAATTCTTCTAAATGGTCAACTACAATAACACAATTATGTTCAATAGCAAATTCTAATTCTTCTTTTGATTTATTATTTCCATGAAAAATAATATGTTCCATTGGAAAGTTACTCTTATAAGCAACATATAAATCTCCTAAACTTACAGCATCCATCCATAAACCATGTTTTACTAATAATTCACATAAAGCAGGTACTAAAAATGCTTTAGATGCATATACAGTGTGGCAATTAAAATTGTTAGAACTAAAATTATTTATAAATAATTTCATATTATCTTCTAATTCTACTTGATCAAAAACATATAAAGGAGTTTTAAATTCTTTTGCAACATCAACAAGATTTACATCTCTAATATATGCAGTATTATTTTTTATATTTAAATATTTTGGTTTCATATAATTATCTCTCAATATATTTATAAATTATTTCTATATCTTTTTTATATTGTTGAATATCATATCCTTCATAATCAACATTACGAACTAATAATAACATTGAAAGTAAACATTCTTCAATAATTTTACATCCTTTAGTGGAACTATCTAGATTCAGTTTTGCAACCATTTTATCAAAAAATGATGATACTTTAATAAATAAAGGTTCAATAATTAAAGTCTCTTTAGCTAACATTTCAATTTTATTAAGATGTTCTTCATTGAAACTTTCGAGTTTTTTTACTTTTATCTTTTTAAACAAAAATTGATACTCAGCTAAATCATTTAATTGTTTAAAAACTTCAACAGTAAGTTCTTTAGACTTTATTAATGATAACACAACTATTGCTTGAATATAAATATCAGCTTCTTTTAACATCTTTTTTAAAGAAAATGCCATTTCATTATTTGAAGATAGTGATTTATACATTAGTTTAGATGAATTATGAATTTTTTGATATTTTAACTTGTAAATTTCTAAAAACTTTTGTTCCATACTTACTCCTATTTATTTGTACTTCCGAAACCACCATTTCTAATTTCAGTAACATCATCATCAAATGTAATACCATATTCTAAGAAAATACCTTGAATAAAGGCACTACCTTTTTTTAATAAGACATCTTTTTCTTCTTTTGCATCACAAGTAATTTTACAAAAAATATGTCCTTCATTATCAGAATAATAATAATCACTATCAATTATACCTACAGTATTATCAAGTTGTAAACGATATTTAAACCCTAAACCACTTCTAGGATATATTTTTAATACCCAACCATCATTAATTTTCACTCTAATTCCAGTAGGAACTAAAACTGTTTCACCTTTTTTTAATAGCACTGCATCAGGCATAAAGAAATCATAACCTGCAGATCCAGTTGTTGCACGCTTTGGTAAATTAATATCTTCATAAATTTTCATAATTATTTCAATATTTGTTGGACCTTTAAACATCAAGTATGCTGCGGCAAAATTTTCAAATGATACTTTTTCAAATTTAGCAATTTTTTGCATGTAATACCTCTATTTTAATTCAATAATTCTAAGTGTATTTGTAATTCCATGTTTTGCATCAAAACCTGCAGTAATAATAATTTTATCACCAGTTTTTAATCCAATGCTTTCAGCAACTTCTTTCGCAATTCCATCACATAAGTTCATATTATCAACATATTTTGCAATAACAGGATGAATACCACGATAAAATGCTAGTTTACGACAAGTTTCTAAGCTATTTGTACAAGCAATTACTGGAACTTTTGGTCTAAATTTAAAGATACGTTTAGCAGTACCACCTGTTTCAGTAAATGCAAATATTGCTTTAACTCCTGGCATTGTAAGAGCAATTTCAGATGCAGCCATTGATATAGCATCATTAACAGAATCATTTGAATTTTCTCTTGCAGTATCTAAATTATCTTTATGATCTATCATTTCCTCAGATATTCTTGCTATTTTTACCATATAATCAACACTCTTAATTGGATACTTACCGATAGCACTTTCTCCACTTAGCATAATAACGTCACATCCATCTAAGATAGCATTAGCAACATCACTCGCTTCAGCACGAGTAGGACGAGGATTTTCAATCATAGATTCTAACATATGCGTAGCCGTAATAACAACTTTACCATACTTATTAGCAAGTTTAATCATTTTCTTTTGATACATTGGAACAAGTTCAGGAGCAACCTCAACCCCTAAATCACCACGAGCAACCATTATACCATCTGAAACTTTTAATATTTCTTCTAAATTATCTACACCTTGTTGGCTTTCAATTTTAGAAATAATTTCAATATATGGTGTACCGCATTCAGTTAATAATTTTCTTACTTCTAGAACATCTTCAGCAGTTCTAACAAATGATAACGCAAAAGCATCAACACCATTTTCACAACCAAATTTAATATCTTCATAATCCTTTTCAGAAATAAATGGCATTGACAAATTAATTCCAGGTGCATTAATACCTTTATGATTTCTAACGACTCCACCATTTTTAAATTTACATGTAATAACACCATCTTCTACTTTAAGTACTTCTAATTTAATCTTTCCATCATCAATTAAAAGAACATCACCGATATTAACATCATCAAATAATTCTTTACATGTAATATGAAATCGTTCTTTATTACCAAGCACTTCTTCTTTTAGTAACTGAACAACATCACCTTCTTCATATTTACAACTATCATTTTCAAAACATCCAGTTCTAATTTCTGGACCTTTTGTATCAAGCATAATCGCAATATGTTTTCCTAATTTATCAGCAACATTTCTAATTCTTTCCATTTGTTTGATGGCTTTCTTTGGTGTACCATGAGAAAAATTTAGTCTTGCAATATTCATTCCTGCTTTAAACATCTTTTCAAGCATTTGTTCATTATCAATAGCAGGTCCTATTGTACATATTATTTTTGTATTTCTAGTCATCATAATAAATCACCTCATTATTTTTATATATTTTACCATATTTTATCATTTTATTCAAGCAATTGAAAACTTATATAAATGAAAAAAGAGTTAATTAACTAACTCTTTATTTTTTCTATTTTTTAAAATTATTAATCCATATGTTGTTCCTAATATACAACATAAAAAACAAATACATGATGTTATAATAATTAAGGCATTATTATCTAAAATAGGTTTCAAAAATCCAATTGTTGTAAAAATAATCAAACAAACATCTATTAATAGTAAATATATTGGATAACCAGATTTAACTTTTCTGTTGATATAGAATCCACTAATAATCGAGAAAAATGCATGTATAAATAACACTAACATGATTACATAAAATAATTCATTAAATACAATAAAATTAAGTTTAAAATTCAAGATTAATGTAATTGCAATAACTATATCTAATACCATTTCTATAATAGCCAATATTTGAATAACTTCAGTTCTTTTAATCGCTTTATACAATAAAATAATAAAAACATAACTTAATATTAATGCTGCAATAATATATTGTAAAACTACTAAACCAAAATCTGTTACTGAAGGTAAAATCAATATTCCAACTATTAAAGATAAAACACTAAAAATAAAACTAAAAATACTTATAATTTTTCTATTTTTCATATCTAAATTCCTTTCTTTTTAATTATTATTAACAATTTTTTCAAAAATATAAAAAAGATTCAGTTCTAATTTTAAAACTGAATCTAAAATATCTATTTATATTTTTTTAATAAACTTTTTACAACGTTAACCATTATAGATGCTTCATCCACATCTAAATATTCAAATGGTCCATGATAGTTTTGTCCACCAGTTCCTAAATTTGGTGTAATTATACCTTCAAATGTAAGTCTTGCTCCATCTGTTCCACCTCTAATAGGTTCATACTTTGGTACAAGATTGTTTTCAACTAATGCATTCTCAGCAAGTTTTAATATTTCAGGCTTTTTCATAACAATCTCTTTCATATTAAAATAACTATCTTTTATAATTACTTCACAAGCAGTATAGCCATACTTACAATTTAAATATTCTTTAGCTTTATTAAACAACTGTTTTTGTTTTTCAAAAATTTCTAAATCGTGATTACGAATTATATAAACAAGTTGTGCATTTGAAACTGAACCAGTTATATCAACTAAATGATTAAAACCTTCATAATTTTCTGTTAAAGATGGAAGCATGTTTTTTGGTAGTAAATCATTAAATTCCATCGCAACTAAACTTGCATTAATCATCTTATTCTTTGCTGAACCAGGATGAATAGATTTACCATTAAATTTTACAACACAAGATGCTGCATTAAAGTTTTCATAATTAATAACATTAGGTTCACCACCATCTAATGTATAAGCAATAGAACAACCTTTTTCTTTATAAAAATTATAATTAAAAGCATCTGTTCCTCTACCTATTTCTTCATCAGGTGTAAAAGTAATAATTATATTTGGATATTCAATATCACTATTTAATAATTCTTCAACCACTGTTATAATTATTGCAATACCAGCTTTATCATCAGCACCTAGCAAAGTCGTTCCATCAGTTGTAATAAGTTCATGACCAATTTGTGAATTTAAATATTCAAATTCATTTGGATCTAATAATAAATTTAATTTTTTATTAAGTGAAATAACTCCACCATTATAATTAGTAATAATTTGAGGTTTAACATTTTTACCACTTGCTTCATCTGATGTATCAAGATGAGCTATTAAACCAATTGTATTTTTAGAATTACAATTAGATGGTAAATATCCATAAACATAGCCGTATTCATCCATAAAGGATTCATTAATTCCTATTAATTTCAATTCCTCATTTAAATATTTAGCTAAATCTTTTTGTTTTTCAGTTGAAGGAATTGTATTTGATTCTTCACTTGATTGTGTATCAAATGAAATATATTTTAAAAATCTTTCTTTTAATTTTTGATTAACCATAAAAACCTCTATCTTACTACTTTAAGAATTTTATTAGTTTTAGTAATTTCTTTATTATTAAAGCGATATGCGTTAAAGATCATTTCTATAGCATTAGTCGTATTTTTCCCATTAGTATGTACATATGCAATTACATCATCTGGTAATACTTTATCACCAATTTTCTTATTAAGTACAACACCAACAGTAGGATCAATAGCTTGTTCTTTTGTTTCTCTACCTGCACCAAGTAACATAGCAGCTTCACCAATCATTAATGCATCCAATTTTTCAACATATACAGGCATTTTTCCAAAATATTTTACTTCAATAATTTCTTCTGCAGAACCTAATATTGAATAATCATTAATTACATTTTGATTACCATTTTGATATCTTATCATTTCGGCTAGTTTATTTAGACCTTCACCATTATTTATTTTCTCTTCTACAAGAGCATGTGCTTCAGCATCATCTTTACAAATACCACATACAATAAGAATTTCAGTAACAAAGTAAATACATAACTCTAAAAAGTCTTTAGGACCATTGCCTTTTAAAGTTTCTATTGCTTCAATTACTTCTAATGAGTTACCTACTGCACAACCAAGTGGTTCATTCATTGCTGTTAGCACTGCTACTGTTTTTCGATTTGCTAAATTACCAATTGAAACCATTCCTTCAGCTAATTTAGTAGCTTCATCAATGTTTTTCATAAAAGCACCCTCACCAACTTTTACATCTAAAACAATATTATCAGCACCACTTGCTAATTTTTTAGACATGATTGAAGATGCAATTAATGGAATTGATTCAACTGTACCTGTTACATCGCGCAAAGAATATAGCAATTTATCAGCTGGTGTTATATTAGCAGTTTGACCGATTATTGCAATTCCAATTTCATTAACTTGACGATGGAAATCATCAGCACTTATAGAAATATTAAATCCTGGAATTGATTCTAGTTTATCAAGCGTTCCTCCGGTATGCCCTAATCCTCTACCACTCATTTTAGCCATTTTTACACCACATGCTGCCGCAAGCGGACCAACAACTAAACTAGTTTTATCCCCAACACCACCTGTTGAATGTTTATCACATTTAATTCCTTTGATTTTAGAAAGATTAATTTCTTCACCACTTTTTAACATAGCAATTGTTAAATTAAGTCTTTCTTCATTAGTCATCCCATTAAAATATATTGCCATTAATAGAGCACTAACTTGATAATCTGGAATTTGTCCATTTGTATATCCTTCAATAATAAAGTGTATTTCTTCTTTAGTTAGTTCTTCATTATTTCTCTTTTTTAAAATTAAATCTATCATTCTCATTTTAATCACCTCATATAACTTTTATTAAAAGAGTGTGTATATAATGTACAAACAAATATAAATTATATACTTAAGTAGTATAAATTATTATAACACATTTTTTAAGAGTTTTCCTAAAAATTAATAAAAGTTATACTTAGTTCTTTTTTTATACAAATTCTTCATTTAATATTTCATCTTTTTTATGTCTTGCTGTACTTAAAAAAACAACTCTTTCCCCAATTACTTCTAATGAAGTTATCCTTTTTTTAAGTGTTTCTCCATCTTTTTCAAAATTTAAATCGGCAAGTCTTGATTGTAAACGGCCCCTCACCGCAATACAATCCCCTTTTGAACAATAATCAGTTATGTTTTTAGCAGTTATATCCCAAAAAACACATCTAATAAAATCTGTATCTACTTCTCCTTCATGATTTCTAAATGGTCTTGCTACTGCTAAAGTAACAGTTGCTAATAATAATTCATTATCATACACTTTAAGAACTGGTGTTTCTACTAAACGGCCAATTAATATTACTGAATTTAACATTTTATATCCTCCTATATTTTTGTTTGTACATTGACATTATACATTTAATTATTTTTAAAGTCAAATTGCCTATTTGATATTTTTTTTAAAAAATATTATGGTTTTAAGAAAATTTAATTAGTTTTTATACTAGTAAAAGTGTTTTTTAATATAATAAAAAAAACATTTTGAATAATTACTTTAATTAGGTATAAATTAAATTATTTTTTTGAATAATTTGGTTATAATATTTAAAAAGAGGGCTATAAAATGAGTGAAAAATTAAAAATTATTATTTTATCAACATTACTAACTTTGATAAGTGCTTCCATTGGGATTACATCATTAATTTGTAATATTTTTGAAGGAACTACTATTTATATTTTACTATCTAGTGCCGTTATAATCGTAGTTTTTGTTTCATTAATAGATTTAGGAAATATAAAAATTAAAGAATTAATTAATAATCCTCTTATAAAAATTTTATCAATAATTTTCTTAAGTTTTTCACTAATTTATTATTTAAGTATTTTAGGTATTTTAATTAATAATTTATTTTATATTATTACCCCAATGACAATTACTATAAGTATCACATTAATTCTTGTAATTATTTTGTCATGCAATAAAAGATTAATTAATAATAATATATTTTTTATTTTAGGAATAATTAGTACTTTTTTTATTATCTTTTTTACGATATTATTTCCAAGCAGTAATTTAAAATTAGACATTGTACAAATTGATAAACGTTCTATTTATTTATATTCATATATCATTTTAATTGTTGATTTAATATTCTATAAATTACACTTTTCTCAAAAGCCTGATAAAAATTTATCAAAAACTTTAATTATTTCAAGTTTAATGGCTATTATTTTACTTTCTTTTTACACTTATTTAGATTTAACAATTACAAAAGTTAACTATACCAATACACCTTTTAGAAATATCTTAAAATATTTACTTGTTCTTCCTAATTCGAATATTTACTATGACTTATTATATTTAATTATTGTATTTATTGTAATTGTTGTTAAACTTATTATTTATGGTGATTATTTAAGAATCTTTTTATTATGTAAAAAAACTATTAAAAGTTACTTTTTCATTTACTTAATTGTTTTTTTAGTGGGTAATACTTTAGTAAATCAAGTGAAAAATGAGATGATATATTTAAATAATTTACTTGCTATTCTTACATGTATAAGTATTTTATTAGTTATTTCGATAGGGGGTTTAAGAATTGTTAAAAGAATTTATCGACTTACAAAAAAATAGAGTTGATTTAGTTTATGATAAAGTAAATGATATTGAATTTTTATATTTAAAAAATGGTATATTATCTGAGCTTTGGATAAGAGATTTTTTACCTAAAATTATTGAAAAAGATTTTTCTACTTTATATTCAGGTTTATTTAAAAGATTAACTTTTCAAACTTTTGATGATTATAATCGTTTGTTATCAAATGGTGCAGTATTAATTTTAGTTGGAAATGATGCTTATGCATGTTATTTAAATTTTCCACCAAAGCGTGGTTTAACTGATAGTTTATGTGATCCATCAAATTTATTCGGTTCAAGAGATGGTTTTAATGAAGTAATTGCTGATAATAGAATACTAATTAGAAAACGTATTAAAACTGCTGATTTAATCTTTGATGAGCTATTTATGGGTGATAAAACAGAATGTGAAGTAAATTTAGTTTATTTAAAGAAAAATAAACACGTTGCAGATGCAGTTAAAAATAAACTTAAGCTTCAAAAAAATCATAATATTGTTTCTATTTTAGATTTAAATAGAGTTTTAACTAAAGAATCCCTTATCCCTAATTTTGTCTTTACTGGTAATCCTGAAACTTGTGTAAATTCACTTCTTAAAGATAAAATTGTTATTTTAATTGATAATTCACCTATTGCAGTGATTCTTCCAAGTTCATTGTTTGAACTTACAGAAAATTCAAATGAAACAAACGGTTTTACATATTCTACTATCTTTAATCGTATTTTTGTTTTAATTTTTCTATTTTTAGCTATATTTTTACTTGGATTATTTGTACTATTAACTTCACATCACCCTGAATCTTTATCTGTTCCTTTTATTACAAATTTTCAAATTTCTGAAAGAGGGACAACATTTCCTTTAATTATAGAAGTTATTATTGTCCTTATTTTATTTGAATTCTACCGACAACTTGCATCGCGAAGTCCACTTTCTTTTGTTCAAAATATTATAATTATTTTTGGAGGATTATTTATTGGTCAAAATGTATTAGATGCAGGATTAATCGGAAGTTCAGCTATTATTATTGCATCTTTATCATATGTATCTAGTTTTGCTGTAACTAATAATTCTTATTTAGTAACATCTTTTTCTATTTTTAGAGTCTTTATTTTAATTATGTCTTATGTACTTGGAATGATTGGTTTTTTAGTTAGTAGTTTAATTATTATTAGTTATCTTGCGAACATTAAAGTATTTAATCGTTATTATTTAGAACCTATAATACCCTTTGACTTTAAGAAGTTAAAGGGGTGGCTAAAGCCTAAAAAGGAGTAACTATGAAAAAAATACTACTTATTTTACTTCTATTAATTTCTTTATTATGTATTCCATATTACAATAATGACTATATTGATATAACTCATATGGTTAATGTTTCTAGTATGGGGATAAACTATCAAAATAATGAGTTTACTATTTATGCATATGTCATTAATAATTATACTATGAGTAAAAATGATTACAATACATCTCCAAATTCTAAAGCAGCAACTATTATTACATCAAGTAGTGATACAATTGAAGATACATTTTTTCAACTTTATGACAGTGTTTTTGTAAAACTTAATTTTGCTCATATTGAAACAATTGTTTTACATGAAAATATAATATCTAGTGAATATATTAGTGTTCTAATAAATTATATTTCTTTAAATAAAGATTTTTATCCAAAATTTAATGTTTTTATAACAAATGAAAATCTAAATGAACTTTTTAATATTGATTATTTTAGTGATACATCAAGTTATTATAATATTTTAACTGAATATAGAAGTGAAATAGAACATCATCATACTACATTTATTGATTTAATTAATGATTTTGAAGAAATAAATTATTTTATTATGTACCCTTCTTTAAAATTAAAAGAAAACATTTTAAGAGATGATAATATAGGATCTTCTTTATATATTGATGGATATTATTATTTATCTAATGGAATGTTGAATAAAATAACTTATAATGATAATCCTCTTTTATATTTTCTATATTCTACAAATGATATTAGTTTTAATTATAATAATCAAAATTACTATTTAAATAGTTTATCTATAAAAACATTTAAATTTAATAAAAAATTCTATTTATTAATCTACAGTAAAAGTAATTATAATGAAAGTTTTAAAGATTTAATTAAAAATAATTTAATTTCTTTATATAACAATAATATTGATGTCTATAATCTAAAATATTTTGATATTAATCCTAATAATATAATTATATTATCAGTCCAAAAAGAAATAAAAAAGAGTCTATAAACATTTTAGTTTATAGACTTAATTTTCTTTTGGCAATACTACAAATGATGAAATCGAATCTTTGTCAAAGTATTTATATACACTTTTAATATCTTCAAATTTTAAAGTTTGAAGTGCTAATAATTTATCAAATAATTCAGTACCATCTATTGCTTCGTCATTTAATGCGTTTGCAATTGCTTCAACTGAATTAAACTTTCTAATTTGATATGCAATATGACTTCTAATAAAATTTGTAAATCTTTCTTCATTAAACTTAATATTTGGAATATTTAATAGTTCTTTTCTAATTACATCAATAAATATATTAGGATCAGGCGCTTGACCATCAATAGTAATATAAGCATGTGTTTTACATAATGAAAAATTAAATGTAAATGTATAATCAATAATTTGTTCTCTTAACCATTTTTGATAATTTTCAGATGAATAATCGAATCTTTCTTCTAAAATAAAATCAAATAAGACCGCAATTTTTAAAATTTCTTGAGGAGTGCTTTCATATAAATCAAGCTTTAATCCTACACTAACACTACTTATATTAACATCCATCATAAAACTATCATATTCTTTATTAACTTTATTATTTTCAAAATAATTAATAACTACTGGATTTAAATATGGGTTAAAATCTTTATTTTCTTGATTAGTTTTTACTAAATCTAAAGTTTTTTCTAAATCAAAGTTTCCTGCTATTACTAAAAACATATTTGATGGATGATAAAAAGTGTTATAGCACATTTGAAGAATGTCTTTATTGATTAAATTAATTGATTCTTTTGTTCCACCAATGTCATCAATTACTTTATTTTTTTCAAATAAATTTCTTAATATCCCATGGTAACATACACTACTTGGCTTATCTAAAGAAGACATTATTTCTTGTTCAATTATTTTCTTTTCACCTTCAACAGATTCTTCAATAAAATATGGTGTTTGAACAAAGTCTAATAATAATTCAAGTGATTTTTCAAAATTCATTACTGTTGAAAAATAATATGATGTATTTTCATGTGAAGTATATGCATTAACATCAGCACCAAGTTCTGCAAATAAGTTACTTGCGTCAACTTTATTTGGCATTTCAAACATTTTATGTTCTAGAAAGTGAGCAACACCAGCAGGTGTAGAAATAATTTCATCACTTCCATTTATTTTAAATTCTTGATGAATAGATCCATATTTAACTGTAAGCATTGCATATGATCTTTTAATTAATGGTTTTGGAAATAAAATTACTGTTAAACCATTAGGAAGAGTACTTTTATAATAAGATTCTTGTAAAAATTCATTTGTTATTTTTTCCATATTACGCCCTTCCTTTCAAAATATATATTGTATCAAGAACAAGCATATTAGCAACTTCAACAATATCTTCTTTTGTTAAATTAGTTATATTATTAATTATTATTTCATCAGATATTTTTCCACAACCCATTAATTCCTCTTGTAAATCATAAAGAGGATTAAATGGCGAATCTCCGTTTTTTAAAATATCATTAATTCTTGATGATTTAGTAAGTTCAAAAGTTTTATCATCAATATCTCCATCTTGGTATTTTTCAATTTCTTCAAAGATTAATTTTTTTGCAAATTCAATATTATCTTTTGATATGCGAGCAAAAACATGAATAGCACCTTTATTTATTAATGTAGATGAGCCTATTGAATAAGCAAGATTATACTTTTCTCTAACTACTTGGAATAATGTTGAATGAAAATACTCACCAAGCATTGCCGATAAAAATGAATACGCAAAACGATATTTTGTATTTCTTCTTATATCACTTCTGTATCCTATAAACATAATCGTTTGATTAATATCTTGTTCTTCAACAATTTCAACAACTTGATTAATATCTTTTTTATAATTATCAATAAATTCTAATTCACTTGTTAATTCATATTTTCTAAAAACTGATAAATCATACTTATTTAATTCATCACAAATTGGTTTAATAGGTGTATCACCTGTAACAAATATATAACAAGGTGAATTAATTAGATAAGTGTAAGCTTCTTTAATTGATTCAATCGTTACATTTTTTACAGATTCAACAGTTCCATTTGCATTAATGCTTTGAACTTCATTTTTATACATTTCTTCAGTAAATCTAACTGAAGCATACTTTGTCTTATTATTATAAGTATTATTATGAAATTGTGTTAAGATATTTTTTTCTAGTTCTAAATTATCGATAGAAAAATTAGGATATAATAACGATTCATATAAGAAATTTATTGCTTTTTCGACAATATTTATATCTTCTTTAATATATTTAGGATTAATAAATGAAACAGAAACTCTTAAACATTGTACTTTACCTATTCTAGAACTTGTTATACTAAATGAAGTATCATAAATACTTTTTAAGTAATATGCAAATTCTTCTTCAGTAGGATATGATGCTGATGTTTTTTGCATCATTTGTGTAAGAATTGAAAGTTCTGGAATATATTTTTCATTAATAGGAAAAGAAAAATACAAACAAACGCAAATCGTTTTAAATCTACTATCATAGTTATAATATAAATTTAAATTTTGTAAATTTATTATATCCATAATAACTCCTTTCAAGATTATAATAAAACCACTATATAAAATAGTGGTTTGTTTTTTAGTATTTAATAGCTGTTTCTAGTGCTAATTTCATCATTGTAGCAAATGCTACTTGACGTTCATGAGATGTAGTTACTTCATGAGTAACAAATGAATCAGAGATTGTTAAAATACAAGCAGCACTTTTTCCTAAATGATTAGCATTATGGAATAATGCAAAACTTTCCATTTCAACAGCAAGGCATCCTTCTTCTTTGTTTAAACGTTTCCAAAGGTCTGCATCTGTCCCATAGAATACATCTGATGAATGAATTGTTCCATAGTGTACATTAATATTTTGTTCTTTTGCAGTTGCAAGAATTGTGTCAGTTAATTCTTTTGTTGAATCTAAATGTTTTCTTGTTTCACCATTTTGTAAGTGAGCATAATTAGATTCAGAGAATGCATCTTTTACAACTACAACATCATAAACATTGCAAGCTGCATCATACGAACCAGCAGAACCAATTCTAATAATTCTTTCTACACCATAAACATTAAATAGTTCATAAGAATAAATACCAATACTAGGCATTCCCATACCTGAACCCATAACTGATACTTTTTTACCTTTATATGTACCAGTAAATCCAAGCATACCTCGAACTGAATTAAATTGTTCTACATCTTCTAAGAAGTTTTCTGCAATAAATTTAGCACGAAGTGGATCACCAGGCATTAAAACTGTTTTGGCAATTTTACCAACTTCAGTTACTTCAATATGAGGAGTAGCTTTAATCATATTATTCACCTACATTTGATGCATCTTTCATAATTTGGATACCACTTGAAGCACCAATTCTTGTTGCACCATTTTCAACCATTAATTTAACATCATCAAAACTTCTTACACCACCACTAGCTTTAACACCCATTTCAGCACCAACTGTTTCTCTCATAAGTTTAATATCACTAGCTGTTGCACCACCAGTACCAAAACCAGTTGAAGTTTTTACAAATGTTGCGCCAGCAGCTTTTGCAGCTTTACAACATTCAACTTTTTCTTCATCTGATAAATAACAAGTTTCAATGATTACTTTAGTAGTTTTCCCCGCAGAAGCAGTTACTACACATTTAATTTCATCTTCAATATATTCAAAATCATGTTCTTTTGCTTTACCGATATTAATTACCATATCGATTTCATCAGCACCATTTTTAATTGCATCAAGTGTTTCAAGTGCTTTAATTTCTTTAGTGTTAGCACCAAGAGGAAAACCTACTACTGTACAAACAAGTACATCACTTCCTTCTAATGCTTTTTTAGCAAGTGCTACATTAACTGGATTAACACAAACACTTTTGAAATCATATTCTTTTGCTTCAGCGCATAATTTTAAAATTTCTTGTTCAGTAGCAAAAGCTTTTAAAACTGTATGATCTATTAATTTATTTACTTTCATTTTAGACTCCTAACTTTCTATTAAATTAGTAATTTTTATTTCTTCAAAGTTTGTATATGATACGATTGCTTTACGCATTTTTTTAACTAATTTTTTAGCTTTAAGTGCTGTTTTTTCATTTAAATATAATAATTTAAAATCAACATCTTTAACTTCATTCATTAGTTTTTCAACATATTTATAAAAAATTTCAATTGGTACTAAAGCAACTAGATTTTCTTCTTCTTCAACTTGTACATAATTTAAGTGTGGAGGAAATATTGTAGGTGTACCTACTTTCCAACTTATACTTGTACAAATAACTCCTGTTCTTTTTTCACGCATAATATTATATTTTTTTATAATAACATCACCTTTAACTAAATCAGAAAGTTCACCTATCATTGATTGATAACGACACATTTCATTTAGTACTGGCATTGGAACTTTATAAGTTTCAATATTTTCATTTTCTTCTAAATATTTAATACGTTCTTTACCAAGAGCTGTAATTAACTCAAACATATCAAAAGTATGAATATCTTCAAATTGATTACAATAAATAGCAAGTTCAAACTTTTCACATACATCACTAATTTGTTTAAAAATTAATCTACTTATATATTGAGGTAGTACACTTGGAACTTCGCATAAGAAATGTAAATTAGTATACTCACGATTTAAACGATATAAACTAGAAACTCTAGAACGTTTAGTGATATAGAATTTATATGTAAAATCAAAATTATTCATATTAATGGAAATTTCTAGTTCATCATCATTTGATTTAATGACACAATTTTCTAAATTATCAAAATATCCATCAACTAATTGATAAAAATCAATTCGTGGTTTAGTTCTTTCCCTGAAAAAATGAATAATCATTCCAAGTACCTCTTTTCTTATATTTTATATTATTTATTAATAATTTTTTGACAACGTTCACATAAACAATCATCATCAACGTTATCTACAATTTGCCAACATCTAGCACAAGTAACACCTTCACATGCTGTTACTTTAATCTTAGCAGTTGGATATTCAACACCATCTTCTAAACTAGATACTACTTCACATTTAGAAACGATAAATACTTGACCAAGATTTAAATGGAAATCAACAAGTTCTTTTGCCATTTCATCATTTGGACAAATTACTAAATGAGCATTTAAACTCTTACCAATAATTTTTTCATTACGAGCTGCTTCTAATGCTTTTAATACATCATCTCTTAATGCCATAAATTTATTAAATTTAGCAATAATAACTTCACTTCCATCATAATATACTGGTTTAACCATATCACATAGATAAATAGATTCTAGTTTTTCACCAGGCATATAGCTATATACTTCTTCCATAGTATGAGGAAGAATAGGAGTAAGCATTGTTGTAATTGCTTTTAAACATTCAAAGAATACTGTTTGAATACTTCTTCTGTCTAAACTATTAGCATCATGAATGTATAAAATATCTTTAGTAAAGTCAAGATAGAATGCAGATAATTCGTTTGTTAAGAAGTTAAGAATAGTACGATAAACATTATCAAATTCATAAACACTATAAGCACTATGAACTTCTTTTACTACTTCATTTAAACGACATAAAATATATTTATCAACTTCACCAAGATTTGCATATTCTACTTTATTAGCTAGAGGATCAAAATCAAATACATTTGCAAGTAAGAATCTTAAAGTATTTCTAATTTTACGATATGATTCACTGATTTGTTTTAATAATTCTTTTGACATTGGCATATCTGATTGATAAGCAACACTTGATACCCAAAGTCTTAAAATATCAGCACCTGATTCTTTACATACCTGAATTGGATCAACTGTATTACCAAGCGATTTAGACATCTTTCTTCCTTGTCCATCAAGAGTAAATCCATGGCTAATAATTGTCTTATATGGAGCTTTACCTTCTAATGCAACACTTGTAATTAAACTTGAATTAAACCAACCACGATATTGGTCAGATCCTTCTAAATATACATCAGCAACACAAGTACCATATTTCTTTAAAAGTGCCCCATGGTGTGATGTACCAGAATCAAACCATACATCCATGATATCCATTTCTTTAGTAAATTTACCATTAGGACTACCAGGATGAGTAAACCCTTCTGGAAGTAAGTCTTTAGCATCTTTTTCAAACCATACATTTGAACCATATTGTTCATACAAGTCTGCAACATGATTAATTACATCTTGGTCTAAGATTGCAGTACCATCTTCTGCATAGAATACAGGAATTGGAACACCCCAAACTCTTTGACGTGAAATACACCAATCTTGGCGATCTTTAATCATATTAGCAAGTCTTACTTCACCCCACTGAGGATACCAAGTAACTGTTTTAATTGCTTCTAAAATGTCATCTTTAAATTTATCAATTGACGCAAACCATTGTGGAGTAGCACGGAAGATAATAGGTTTACCTGTTCTCCAGTCATGTGGATAACTATGCATAAATGTATATTTATTAAGTAACATACATTCTTCATCTAAACGTCTAATAACTTCATCATTTGCAACTTCATAGAACATTCCAGCAAATTCACCGGCTTCTTCAGTCATAAAACCACGCGAATCAACAGGACATAAAACTTCAAGTCCATACTTTTTGCCTACATTAAAGTCGTCTTCACCATGTCCAGGAGCAGTATGAACTAACCCTGTACCAGATTCAAGTGTTACATGATCACCTAAAATTACAGGAGAAACTCGATCATATAATTTATGTAAGTATTTTACACCTTCTAATTGATCACCAGTAAGTTTTTGAACAATTTCATAATTTTCCCAACCGATTGCTTTTGCAGCAGATTCTAATAAATCAAATGCTACAACAAAGAATCTTTCTTCAACTTTTACAACTACATATTCAAATTCTGCACCAGCACAAACAGCTAAGTTAGCAGGAATTGTCCAAGGAGTAGTAGTCCAAATTACAAGTTCACAATCATTTGATAAAACATCTTTACCATCAACAACAGGGAATGCTACATAAATTGAAGTAGCAGAAACATCTTTATATTCAATTTCAGCCTCAGCTAAGGCAGTTTCTGATGATGGTGACCAATATACAGGTTTTAATCCTTTAAAAATTAAACCTCTTGCAGCCATTTTACCAAAACATCTAATTTGCTCAGCTTCAAATGAGTGAGTTAAAGTAATATAAGGATCTTTCCAATCACCTAAAATACCAAGACGTTTAAAACCAATCTTTTGTTGAGCAATTTGTTCTAATGCGTATTTTTCACATAGTGTTCTAAAATCTGCAATGCTCATTTCTTTACGATTAACTTTTTTATTTTTAGTTAATGCTTGTTCAATTGGAAGTCCATGTGTGTCCCAACCTGGTTGATATGGAGCATAGAATCCACTCATTGTCTTATATCTAACAATAAAATCTTTTAAAATTTTATTAAGTGCATGCCCTAAGTGAATATTACCATTTGCATAAGGAGGACCATCATGTAAATAGAATGGTTCTTTACCTTCATTTTTCTTTACAGCTTTTTCATAAATATTTAATTCCTCCCATTTAGCTTGAATTGGAAGTTCATTAACACCTAAGTTTCCACGCATTGGAAAATCAGTTTTTGGCATTAATAATGTATCTTTAAAATCTTTTGTTTTTAAGTCCATGATAGACTCCTTTCTAATGTTTAACACTTATCTTTACAATTGTTCGGTTTTTCTTTGATAAACCTATTATTTCTAATATCTCTACACGACCAAACTTTCTAATTGAAAGTATATC
>JAFQFT010000002.1 GCA_017398545.1 Bacilli bacterium
AATTTTAATAATTTCATCTTTAAATATAAAATAATACATTTTATGAGGATACATATAATTGTTAAAAGATACCCAGCTATTATATTCAATTATGTCATATGTTTCTATTTTAGGTAATTCAATATCTAATGCTTTTTCAGTTTCATTTATAATTATTTTTTCTTCTGAAATTTTACTAGGATTAATTATCATTATAATTATGAAAATTAAAATTAAACATACTATAATTGAACATATGATAATTACTTTCTTACTTAAGATTAATTTGTTTTTATTAGCTTCATTCCCCATTAGTTCATCAACTGTTATATTTAATAAACTCGCAATAGTTGGATACATTGAAACATCTGGCAGACTTTTATCATTTTCCCATTTGCTGATTGCTTGTTTACTAACGTATAATTTGTCAGCTAACTCTTGTTGTGTTATGTGATTTTCTTCTCTATATTTCTTAATTCGTTCTGATATTTTCACAATAACACCTCCTTTAATTTCAACGACATATCTTCAAATACAGTTATATTATACTAATAAAAAATACAAATAACAATCATATTGAGGTACACCGTTGGTTGACAATATAATTATACTATTTTTTTAGATTAATTTCCACCATTATCTCTTATTGGTTCAAGTCCGTGGTCAGTCTCCTATAGTCATTAAATCTAAATGTTTCATAAATGTATAAAAAAAGAGGATATTCTAACTAAAACTAACTAAAATACCCTATAAAATTAAAAATAGATCCTCTTTTCAGAAGACCTATAGATTTCAGAAAATGTGTCATCACATCATAATTGATATTTGTATTTAATATAAAATTTAACTTCTTAAAGTCTATTTAAGAAACTTATTTAATTTCTAAGATTTTTAACCCCTCATCTAAAGCTTGGCCGTATTTAGTTAAAAAGATCCCTGTTTTATATTCAAAATAATAAACTGAATCATTCAGTATAATAATTGGAACAAAAAACTTTTCATATTTATAGGACGTCTGAGTATCAATGATTGTATTTTTAATATATTCTTTTACTTGTTCTAATATTCTTTCATTATTATCAACTATAAAAATGAATCCGATATTATGAATATTAAAGCCTTTATCTAAAACACACAAATATTCATTATAATTAAAATTATCTTTAACATTAAGAATAAAAGTATAATAATATTGATCATATGAATATTCATCAAATCTATCTCCAGCAACTTTCTTATAATAAATTTTTTCATCATACCTATAGCCATTACGATGAAGTCTGGAGATTAGACGCTCTTCATTTATATTAATATTAACTACTGAAAAATCTAAATTTTCAATCTTATTGCTTATTCTTTTTTGGTCATATGATAAAAGCTTTTTATAGTTCATTACAATAAATATGATTGCTGAGATAAAACTAATTATTGAAGTTATGAGAAGAATATAAAATAAATAGATATTTGTTTCTTTAAGTATTATACCAGTAAAAAGTAAAGCAGAAGACAATACTAATAATAGTGCAAATGTAATAAATATTAAAACATATTTTTTAGTTGTCATTAATTAACCTCCGGCTACTATTTTTTATTATAATTTATCTTTCATTATTATTATACCACAATACTCAATTTGTTTCCACCATTATCTCTTATAGGTTCGAGTCCCATCAAAAGCAAACATTCGAACCCCGTAAGTTAATGGTTCGAGTCCGTGGTCAGCCACCAATATACCATAAAATAAAAACAGCTATATGCCACATTGCTAGTCTACTAATCTTGCAGTATGGTTATATAGCTGTTTTAATTTAGTTTATTTTATTAATTCGTATTTATATAATTTTGGTGTAATGTATTTAACATGATACTCTTTTAGTTTATTTTTCAATAAAACAATATCTCCATTAATCTCAGGATAATTATATACTTTGTTTTCATTGTCATCAACATAGTATGTATTGATTTCTTGCTCTATTTGGTAAGGAGAATATGTTAAATTGGAATTATATTCTTTTGTTTTTTTAGCATTATCTAATAATCTGCTCCATATGCTTAATAATTCTACTTCTTCTTTATTCAAATCTGACTTATAGGAATTTAAATCAGTTGACGCTAGTGTGTCATTATCAAAGCATAACTCATTTTTTATAATAGTATTATTGTCTATTGTTGATAAACACTTATTGTAATAATTTAAATTAGCAAATATAAAACAACATTTTATAAACTCATAATCATCGTAGTATTCAAATCCCTTATCGGCTGAACAGCATACCAGCTCTACCTCAGTCCAATCTCTTAAGAACATCAAATAATATTTAATACTTAATAAAGGTAAATATTTTTTATATACATCTTTTCTAATATGAAAACCATGTGAATCAGTATAAGTGTTTCTTAATAAATTGAAGTTTAAGTTAGGGTTTGATATACCAAATCCTCTACCAACAAAATATGCAATAATATCATCACTTGCAATAGTAGGTTTTTGTACATTTACTACAAGTGATCCATTTGTATTTGAATAATAATAACTTACATTATCAGTATCAAATTTTCTCTTATCAAATAACTTAGTAATTTCATTGTAACATTTCTTAACAAGCTTTTTTCCTTTATACTTGATTATATCATTTTCTATATCATAAATTTTAAGTTCTAATTGCTCTTTTGTTTCTTCTTCAATTCCCCAAGATATGCAAGTTATTGCACTTGGTGATTTGGCATGAAAATGTTTTTTGTTAAATAAGAACCCACCATAAAATTTTCTATTTACTAAATTATCTAATTTCCAATATTTAATAGGTGAAAACAAAATATACGCATCATTGGGTTTAAGAAGGTAATATTCAAATGCAGACCATATAAATCTATTTGCTATTTCATTTACTTTCTTTACGCCATTCGCTTTCATTTGTTCTAAAACATATGATTTTTGCCTAAAGTCTGATGATTTTATTTTTGTCATACCACTTGTATCATCACGATATGGTGGATTTTCAAACATAATTATATTACAATGCTCATCATCAATATATTTCTTAATTAACACATTTTCTAAGTATTCTTTAGACATTGCATCCGCACATTTAACATATCCTCTATCGTAAGTATCTTCCATCTCAATTGGTGGTATTATTAGTCTGACTTTATCCATCAATCTTTCACACAACACTTTATATTCATAGTACTCATAAGTAGAAAGCACGCAGTGTGATAGTTGCTCATCAGTTAGAACGGATTCTAAATTTCCTGTTCCAGCACATCTATCAAGAATTATATAATCATTTCCTTTAGGTATTCTTGCAATAGCTTCATTAACAAGTTCTTTAGCTTTTTCGCAATATTGTATTGGAGTATAAAAAGCACCAAGATCTTTTTTCTTTAATCTATCATTTAGTTTGTCCATTAAATATTTGAACTTTTCGTTAGTCTTGGCTGTATATGGATTTATAAGTCCTTTGAAATGTCGTGGTTCTCTAATTTCACCTATTATTCTAACTTGTCCTGTGTCATCACCAATAAAATCTCCTTTAGCTGCTTTAGGATTCTCACGATAATATCTTTCCGCCCATCCACAAATACAGTTTTCATCTAAATCAATTGGCATGTACTCTTCTTCTTTTAAAATACTTAGTAATCTAAAAGCACCTGTTTGATCTGAATAATCTATCTTTTCAGTAGGAGAATGGCTTATGAATAAATCATTATTTTTTGATGCAGCACCGAAATACAATTTATGAATATCATCAAAATAATCCTTTGATTTGAAAACATAGCATATTTGTTCGTTCAAACTAACAAGTAAAATTGTTGCAGGTATTGATTCACCTTTTACACGCATTTTTGATAAATACTTAATTGCTTGAAATAAAACTTTGTTTATATTATTAATATTTAATTTAAACTCTAGTATATTACCTTTCCAAATACCATCAGTATTATCGATTAATACATCATTATTTTGATAATCAATTCTAAAAGTATCAAAAAATGCTATTTGTCCTTCACGTTCAGTTTCGAATTTTCTAAAGCTCATATTACATACCTCTTTCAGTTGGCAAAGGTACGCTTTTGACTACTCTGGCAAAATGGCATTTAATTTTCGAAAATAGTGTCTAAATAGAGAGAAAAAGGAGATTTAATTTGAATTTTTTATCAATCTATGGTAAAATATTTGTATAAAAATTGGTACTTAAAGGTGTACCTTTACAAACCATAGCAATCAAGTCATCCAGGAATGGGTGGCTTTTTTTAACAAAACAAATGAAGGGACATTTTGTTATAATGTTCTTATTCATAGGAGGTTAGTTATGAAATATGGTTATGTAAGAGTATCTACACAAACACAAAATATCGCAAGACAAATGGAAGAAATGTATAAATTAGGACTTACTGATGATGTTATTTTTGTTGATAAGCAAAGTGGTAAGGACTTTGATAGAACTAGTTATAAAAACTTAAAGTCTAAACTAAAACAAGGTGATTTACTAATCATCAAATCAATCGATAGGTTAGGTCGAAATTATGATATGATTATTAATGAGTGGCAAGATATTACAAAGGTTATTGATGCTGATATCTTTGTTATTGACTTTCCACTTCTTGATACCAGGGTTGAAGGTAAGAACTTAGTTGGCAAATTTATATCTGACATTGTGCTACAAGTCTTAAGTTTTGTGGCACAAAATGAAAGAGAAAACATTAGGCAACGTCAAGCTGAAGGAATTAAAATCGCAAAAGCAAATGGGATTCATATGGGACGTCCTAAATATAAACTGCCTGATAACTTTGAAGAAGTTGTAAGAAAGTTTCATAATAAGGAAATAACAAATGTGAATGCTGCTAAAATGCTTAATATGACACGTGGAACATTCCTTAAATATTCCAAATTGTATAAATAACATCTAGTAAAATAGGTGTTTTTTTTATTGTTTCGTTCAAATTTGGTCCACACCGTCTTAACCCTACCGCCCCTGCTCTTTACCCTCAAATGAAATAAAAGTCTGCTACAGCCCTTAAAAATCGGTCCATTTTTGGTCATGGTCTTATAATGCGGGTATTATTTCTTACAACATCTATATAAAGCAAAAGAGGACAATTAAGTCCTCCAAAGGTTTTAGAAACACACATTATCTCTTATTATAATCTATTTTTAGTATCTTCTATTGCTTCAACCAGGTATGCAATATCAAATCCTACATCTTCATATCCTTGAATTATTGTGTTGATATAGTCCTTATATGGCATTGATGGTTTACCATAGTTCATTATGTATACCATTGCATTTAACTTAGTTCCATCATCCATTTCTACATCAATCATTTCTTTTCGGTATAGGCTTGGGTATCCTTCATATCTATCAAGTGCTTTTTCATCACTATCTTCAATTTTCCATACTGCAACTGGAACCTCACATTTCACACAAGGTTCGATTGTTGCTACTCTTCTAAACGTTAGTTTATAATCAATTATCTTTCCTGTTCCTACTACACTTGCAGTGGGGCATCTCCACCCCATCTGCATCATGTTTAGGTTACTTCCATATGCTACGTATAATTTACTCATTTTATCATTTCCTTTCTTATGCCATTTGTGGTTCAGGTCGACCATTTCTGAATGCTATGTCACCATCTAGGTTTTCTAGTAAGAAGTTTCTTGCAGTTTTGAATTCATCTCCGATTAGTCCTAATCTTAGTAACCAAGTTCTGAATGTGTACTTTTCATTTGTTGTTGCAGTCTTTCTTGGACTTGATGCTTTTTGTGTTAATGCTTGATGGCTTATTGCTAGGCATAGTTGAATGTATGTTTTAATCTTGCCAGCGTGTGTTGTTCCATTGAAGCATCTGAATTCGATTGTTCCTTTTTGCCATACTGCGTGTAGGTTAAGTGCATGGTATCTACTTGAATCATAGTGGTCATAACGTCTTCCCATATTTCCATTGTACCATAGGTGTCCTATTGTATCAGTTGATTGTGGTTTTGCTTTATTTAGTTTGTTTACGAATGTCATTTCGTTTTTCTTGCACCATCTTTGAGCTCTTGACTCACTTACTCCTAGTGATTTGAATAGGATGTCTTCTTTACTTGTCATTATGTTTACTATGTTTCTGATTGATCTTGCATTGTGTGGTGCAGCATTGATGTGTACGTGTATTCCACAACTTGAGTTTGCTATTGCACCTTTGTGTCTTAGTTGTCTTACGATTTCTTGAATGTCTTCTATATCACTGTATGTGCATATTGGACTTACGATTTCAGTTTTGTAGTCATCAGTTGCTGTTGATCCATCTTTCATTTCTGGTTGAATTGATGCATCTCTCATTACTTTGAAGCATCTACCATCGTTTGTTGGTACACTATAGAATTTATATACTCCACCTTCGTAGATTTCTCTAGTTCCATAGAACTTTGCGATTACCTTTGCAGCATCCTTTCTTGTGATTCCTGTTAGTTCGATTTCGATTCCGAATTTTTGTGTTTTCATATGTGTTTCTCCTTTTGCAATTTGCAACAAAACAATACCGCATAAAGATATTAATATCCAGTGAAATGTGTAAGAAAGAACACTTTTTTTAACAAAAAATCCTGATATTGGCTAAATACCATATATCAGGGTTTTAAAGTGTTTTTTGTGATGTTAATACCGCATGAAAGTTGGAATTCTAACTCTTTTTGGCTTATTACTTTTATAGTATCAACTATTATTCTAAATGATCCATCATCATATGATACTAGTGTGCCATCTATCACTTCTTTTATTTTTGATAGTCTTGCTTTAGTGTTTTTAAGATTAGCATTTTCTGCATTTACTTCTAGTATCTTTTCTTCTAGTTTCATTATAGCTTCACTTATAGTTTTATACTTTTCTTCATACTCCTTAACTGTTATAAGTCCATCGTTCTTTTTCTTGAAGATTTCCATTATCTCTTTACGCTTTTCTTTGATTTGATGCTCATATACACCTACATCGGTTATTACTGAACTAGTTAATTCTTCGCTAACATTTTTGTACACAACATCTTTTATTTCATCAATGTTTTCTTTTAAGTCTTTTAAGACACTTAGGTATAAGTTAATAATATCTTCTTCCTTAACTGCTTTCATTGAACAGTTGTTGATGTTCTTCTGATGTTCTACACAAATCCACAGTGGCACTTTAGTTCCATCGGCTTTTACTCTTCCATATCTTCTTAGTTTACCACCACACTCACCACATACTAACACTCCACTTAAAGGATATTTGTATGAGTACTTACCACGCCCTGTATTTGCTGAACTTCTTAAGGAAATACGTCTTTTCTTCTCAGCTTGCACCATATCAAATAATTCTTTACTAATAATCTCAGGGTGACTATTTGTTACATAGAACATTTTAGCTTGTCCTTTATTCTTTTGTCTTGCTTTATCTAGAACATCTTGTTTAAAGGTTTTACCTAGTATTGCATTACCTGTATATTTCTCATTATCAAGTAAACGTTCTATAGCCGATGGACTCCATGTACTACCTAGTTTTGTCTTTATTCCATCATTATTAAGATTAGTTGCAATTTGTCTTACTGATAAACCACTTATATATTCTCTAAAGATTCTTCTTACAATTTCGGCTTCACTTTCTACTATTTCATACTCATCACCTACTTTTTTGTATCCTAGTTGTTTTGCAGTATTTATAATTACTTTACCATCTTTGAACCTTTTCTCATAACTCCACTTTACATTACTTGATATTGTTCTTGATTCTTGTTCTGCCATTGCAGCTAGAATTGTAAGTAGCACTTCTCCACCTGGTGACATTGTATCGATGTTTTGTGTTTCGAAATATATACTAACACCAATTTCTCGCAGTTCTCTTACATACTTTAATGTATCAACTGTATTTCTTGCAAATCTTGATATTGACTTAACTAGTATTTTATTAATCTTACCCTTTTTACAGTCTTCAATCATTCGCATGAACTCAGGTCGGTGTTCTGCTTTAGTTCCACTTAGGCCATAGTCAGCATAGCCTTCTACATAGTTCCATTTAGGATTTGACCTAATTAGTTCTTCAAAGTATTCTTTTTGTAGTTCGTATGAATCTTCTTGTTCATCAAGGTCTGTTGATACTCTTGCATAGTATGTTACATTTTCCTTTTCGGTAATGCTAGTCATATTAGCACGATAAAGTATTGGTATTTCTTGTACTACCTTTTCTTTAGTTTGCATTTACTTTCCTCCTTTCTTTCCATCCTTTTTGGTTGCCTGATGGACCATTATCAAAGTGTTTAGTGATACTTATTCCATTGATGAAGTTAAATGTTACTGTATCAACGTTTAGTACTATGTTGTCTAGAAACTTTCTTACCTTTTCTTCATCAAACTCATCAATCATTACATAGTCTTTTTGGCTTATTCCTTTTAAGGTTAAGTCATTTATTAGTAGCGTTAGTTCATGAGTTCTATTCTTAATCTTTTCAAGTTCAGTATTATAATCATCAAGTTCTATTAGTCTATTAAGTTTTAAGATGTTTAACTCGTTTTCTTGTTTAATTAATTTATCACGTTCTGCTATTAGTTCATCTAATACTTTTGATTTTGGCTTTAGTGTAACAAACTCATTATAAGCACTTACGAATAATTCTTTAAGGACATCATCTTTTATGTTTCTTGAGTCGCATACCTTTTTAGAATATCTTGCTCTAGTTCCACACATCCAAATTGAGCACTGCCAGGCTTTACCACTATTGTTAATTTTGTGATTAACTTTACCACCACACACGCCACATCTAATAATGCCAGTGAACGAGTATGGTTCTACTTTAGGTTTTCCTTTTAACTTATCTGACTGTTTACTAATTAGTAACATTTGTACTTTATCAAAGTCTTCTTTTGATATTATTGCATCATGAGAGTCTTCCATATAATACTGTTTAGCAAAACCATCATTGACTTTTGCAACACCATTTATCATAACAGTCTTTTGTGCTAGACTACAACCTTTATATTTTTCATTCTTTAGGATATATCTTATTGATGATTCATTCCATTCAGGCTTTCCTTCACCATTTTTATATCCATTATCTTCAAGATACATTTTGATTCTACCAAACCCATAGCCATTTAGGTATAACTCATAAATCTTTCTGATGACTATTGCTTCATCTTCTTTGATTATAAGGTTGTTATTTTCATAGTCCATCTCATAACCAAATATCTTACATCCTATTTGAATTTGACCTTTTTTGAACCTTTGTCTAACTGACCATTTTTGATTTTCTGAATATACTCTTAAGTCATTTTCAGCAACTGCCGCCGCTATGGTTAGGAACACTTCTGCACTTGGATCGAATGTATCAATATTTTCTTTTTCAAATACTACCTTTATTCCAAGTTCACGAAGTCTTCTTACTGACTCTAACAGTTCAGTTGTGTTTCTTGCAAACCTTGATACTGACTTTGTATAGACTACATCAAACTTTCTATCTTCTGCATCTTTTAGTAGTCTTTTTAACTCAGGTCTTTTTGATAAGCTTTTACCACTTATACCTTTATCAGCATATATCTCAACTAGTGTTAAGTCATCATTTTTGTTTATTTCATTTTTCCAATAGTCTTCCTGGAATTCGAAGCTATGTACTTGAGCATCTGATGCGGTTGATACTCTTATATAAGCAACTGCTCTTTTCATAAATTATCATCTCCTTTCTTTTATAAGTACGCTACTTTTCGTCTAAAACAATACCGCAAAACTTTTATTAAATCTAGTGAAAAGTTCAAGAATTTTGATTTTTGATTTTTGATTTTTTGATTATTTTACGCACGAGATTGGCCGCCCGCTTTTTGGTCTTTTTTTTCTAGAGATTTAGACCCCCCCTACCCCCTAAAACTTGATGAAAATTTCGAAAACTTTAAAAGTACAAAAAACGCATAAATAGTGAAACTTTTAACATTTTTAGAAACTTTACAAATTTTCAAAATTTCAAAAACTTTTCAAAACTTAAATTTTAGAAAACCAAAAGTAAAAAATAAACTAAAATTTAGGCTTCGAAAATGTGTCAAAATACGCCTTAAAATCGGCTCAAAAACTCCTTGAAACTAGCCTTAAAAGGCATCAAAACTCTGCTACAGGTGCTAAAAAGGGCTTAAAACTCGGTACATGGCCTTGATGTGGTTAATATACTTTTATACCTGTAAAACCATCAAAAGTTATGCTTAATAGCATTTCAGATCATCTCTTATTTAATATATTTTCTATACACCACTATACCTATATAAATTTATAAGAATAGTTGTATATTTTTTATAACCGTAAATTCTTCTTAAAATAGTGCCTTAAAAGGCTTACTAAAACACTAGTATTTTTCTATTAATGCTTATAATACTTGCTGTTTATGTTTAAAGCCTTTTAAGAACTCTTGCATTTTGCTTGAAAGCATTCAAAAATACTCAAATACTTAAAAGCCTGTTAAAGATGCATTAAATACTAGAATACCAAGTATCATCTTATGCTTCAGTATGTTTAATTAGTTTAATGCGATATTCCCAGTTAAGTTCATTTTTGTCAACTGGTCTATATCCACTTAGCCACATTGCATCTTTGAACTGATTGTTAGTTAGGTAGATTTTCGTCATATTTTCTAGTCCATGTTTTAAACTATAGCTTGTATAGTTATGATTAACTTCCGCACTAGGTTCAATATGTTTTTTAATCCAATCAAATACTTGCACTTGGTCTTCAATTGATAAGTCTGTAATTAGACCTTTATCTTCCCAACCATTTTCATTTGTATATGGTCTGTTATTTAATAGCACCCTTCTTCACCTCCTTATTGTAATAAAATCTTTTTGTCCTTTTAGTCACACGTCCCTATATAATAAATATTTAATATAATCAACAAGAATATAGTAGTATAATATTTAATAAATATAATAATAATTTATATAATAATAATAATATTATTTATTTATATATACTTTATATCTTATATTCTATTTATTACTAATATTTTTATTATATATAGGACACGTGACAAAAGGGACATAATTATTGGTTGAAGATATTAGGATTAACTAAATACTTCGTGCCAAGTGGTCTACCTTGTTTTGTTGGTTCACTTGCTTTTTCTTGAATATATCCATAATCAATTAAATGATTAATCGCAGGCATGACACTACTTTTCGTTTTAAAGCAACGACACCCTCTCATCAAATCTCGTACTGAAAATTCAGCTAATCCTGTCTTCTTAACAAAATCAATAATATAAATACTATCTTTTGTCACAGCATCACTGCCCATAAGGGAGAATGCAACTTTTGCATGTTCTAGATAATACTTACCAATTTTAATTGCATTTCTCATTTGTTCTTCTGATACTACGACATCTTTATCTTCTAACACAGTATGGTTAATAGTCATATTAGCTCGTGCAAGCAATCCTGATATTCTTAAGACATTGCCTACCAACTTACCTGCCCAATCACCAATTTGTTTTAAATCAGTAATTAGGTGTGGTTCAAGCTCATTAGCAAAATCTTCAAGTAATTGATCTGCACCATCTGATAATGTAATAATGCTATTTTCTTCATCATCTAAAATGTTATGAATCAAGTTTTCATAATCTCCATATGTAAACTCACTCATTAGTTTAGTTCTATAAAGTCTGTCTCCTACTTTTGATGTTGGATAAGAATATAAGAATCTTGCTGTTAAACCACGCCCTCTAAATGAGTTATTAGATACTAGTCCTTTTAACACAGTTGGCTGTACTGCAAGTAATACTGATAGTCTTGGGTTGTTAATAACTTCACATTCTCTACCCAGTCTATCTACTCTTATTGTATCTCCTGAATATGCTTTTAAGAAAACATCAATATTTACATTCTTTGTATATATTCCTGCTAGCAAATCAAATATTCCACCCTCACTTGAAATAATGGCTGCTTTACCATCATTTGTTGATAGGATATGATTTAACTTTTCAGTAGTAACATCATCGACATATAATTTCAGTGGTGATTTGTCTTTAAATAACGCAATCTCATTTGTTATTTTCTCTAGATCATCCATACTACCTTTTCCTCTTACAATGCTTTGTTCAATAATACTTAATCTTTTTTCAAGCATTCTCTTTTCTGCTTTGTTCTTTTCAAATTCTGCTCGATGAGTATCATTGTATTCTTGTTCATAGTTAATAAGAGGTTTTGTCATATGACTAATAATAGCTGACTTTCTTTCACTTGGTTCAGCAACTATTACTGTATATAAGTTAACAGGTTCAATCCAGTCAATTTTACCTCTTATCTTATATTTACCTTGACAGCATAGTGACAATATTGCAAGAGCACATGATGCAGCCATATCTACAGGAGTTTGTGTTGATTCTGATAGTTCTTTCACATAGTCACTAATAACACAAGGAAGGGTCTCTACTGGAAAAGGTGGAGTCTTATCTTCTTCAAGTGGAATTGGTTCTTCCCATATTGGTTTTTTGTATTCACTAGGTTCAATGTAGTTTGGTTTTTTCTTAAGTATTTCATAATACCTTTTAGCACTAGCATATATTGTTTCAAGTTCATTATCTGGTAGTGATGGAATACATCTATCTGCTTGTTCTAAGTATTTTTGATACGCTTCATCAGTATCACCATATCTTTTTAGAATTGATGTTGCTACTCTTATCATTGTATTACTTCTAGAGCCCTCATAGATTTCTCCTTCATAAATGTTATATCGAGCAAAATCATTTTCGTTTTCTTTGAACTTCATATGGTCTGATAAAGTTAGGTCACCTTTTATTTCATAAAACTCTGATGCGTCTGTTCCAAACATAAATCTACCTGCATCTAATGCTTGTCTATCAAAGAACGAATATTCTCTTTGAACACAGTGCATAAATTCTTTATAACTGTCTGCACTTTTAATTTCATTAATTTTAAAGACAACATGAAATTTGGGTCTAGGTTTTCTACCTTCCTTTTCTTTCATATGGTTTCTGCTTGTAATTATTAAACACCATACTCCTGGGAATATATGCTTGATGTCATCAATTTTTATCCAATCTTCTTCTCTTTCAGAATGATCGTTATCTAAATCAAATGTAGCATAATTAGCTCTTACGAAATTTTCTTTTTTTCTTAAACCATCTTTAAACTCAATAAATGTATAATCATATTTCATAAATTTTGGAAGTTCAGTAATATCTTTAACTATTGCAGTATTTGGATATAGTTTATTTTTCGCATTTTGCTTACAATTGGCATAACTAAATTTAATGTCCATTAGTTTCCCCTCCTTTCTTTTTATTTCTTGTTTTGTTGATTAGCAAGCCATTCTTTTAAACTTTCAACTGGAATTAAAATCTTTCTACCAATATAGAATTTTGGAAAGTCGTCACTTTTCAATAATTCATAAGCTGTTGGTAAGCTGATATTTAATTGTTTTGCCATTTCTTTAACTGTAATTGTCATTTGTTCCATGATTAGTTTTTCTCCTTTATATGTAATTTCATAGCATTTATAAACGTTTATTCTTGACTACACCACCATTTTAGCATATAATATTAACACAAACAACATTTTTAGGTCTCTTAAAACGTGACCAAAAACGTGACAAGGAGTAATGGTTATGAGCAAGTATGTTGAGCATAAAATTAGTATGAATAAAATAAAGTATCACTCATTTGAACAATATCCGCTATTTAGGTTTAGTGCTTATGAGGTAATCAAAAAGGATGGAAAAGAGTTTCTAACACTTACATCTAATACACCTGAGTTTATACAAACATCTGAAAGGCTTACTAGTCATGATGTACTTTGTGATATTTATAATTTAGGTAAAAGTCTTGAGGAATGTAAGGATTCAACAAAGTACAATGAAATTATTGTTAATTGGTGTAAGGAACACTATCACCCTTGTTTTATCAATCAACTATACAATGATATTGAATTTGATGGAGAAACAGTTTTTATTAATGCATCTTTTTTCAATTCTAAATATAACTTTATTCCAATTGACAAATTTATTGAAAATGTCGGCAAAGTTTATCGTGCTACTGATACTTACTTTTGTCTAATTGCAATTCTTAAAAATCTTGATGATGAAATATACAATATCAGTAAAAAACGTGGACTTTTTCCACCTATTAAAATCATTGAAGATCTTAAAATTCCTAATATGATTGAAAGAATAAAACCTGATGTAACTGAAGAACAATTACAGGAATTTTTGAAAAAGCCTGAAGTTTACCAAGATTTCAATAGGAAAGAAATTTATGAGTTGGTATATGTTGATGATGCAGGTACAGTTATAAAAGACTTAGAAGAAACACTACAGTTCTATAAATCTCAAAAACTATTCATAAAACCATCCGATGAAGAAATTGACAAGTTGTTTCACAATTTCACAAATTCTCTTCCTAAATTTACGTTACAACTTAAATATGATGAATACCATCAAAAAGCAAAGTTTGTTCCAATTGTAAATGATATTTTTGATATTGGTTATTTTGCAATATCCGAAAAAATGACAACCGAAGTTGAATACCAAACTGAACAAAAGAAAATTCATTTTAATGAGTATTATGCTAAATGTATTTATTGTGGAAACTTATTTAAGAAAAAAGGTAAAAATCATAAGGTCTGCTTAAAGGAAGAATGTAGAAAAGCAAATATGAATGAAAGAAAACGTCGCAGTCGAGCAAAGCAGAAAGCAAACGAAAACACCACTAATCCTAACTAGGACTAATGGTGTCTTTTTTTACACTTATATTTAATTGTTCTTTAATACTTATTTACTAATTCGATTAATTCTTCGTCATCAAGATATTTTTTATATTCTTTGAAATCTTTAATTCTTTCTTTTGTTATCTCAACATGAGTGAATTCATTACTAGCTATCCACTTCGTAGGATCACATTCATATCCTTTTACAAGAACACTTGTATGAGTTAATACTTTTCCTTCTTGTTGAATTTCATCTTTCTTTTTGGCATATTCAAATGCTTTTTCCAAATTCATAATCATTTCTTCTTTGTTATTAACTCTAGCTCGCATTCTTGCTATCACTTCATATGAATCTGACAATAATGAATTATACCAATGTAAATCATCATTGTCAAAAATCACTTTTAAGATTTCTATTTCTTTTTCTTTTGCTTTAATCGTATCTTCAACTGATAATCTCATCGTATCAATCGTAAAGTGAAATAACTCTATTAAAGTAGTAATATATTCAGCACATTTAATATTTTTTTCTGGACCTTTAACCAAATCTAACATTAAAAAATCTTTTGTAATAAAAGAATCAGGTAGTTTTTCAATAATTTGTATTGCTTTGTCTGTTTGATCAGTCCAGTCATATACAAAACATAATGTTTGAATTGCTCTATATCTATATTCATCAACATTACATTTATCTAAAATATTATGACCTAACTCTATTGCCTTTTGTTGGTAATATTCATCAGTTTCTTCATCATTAGCTGTTTGAACATGATAAACCCTTAATAGTCTTGACTTTAAATCCCAGTTATTAGGATATTTTTTTAATGACTCTAATAATAAATTTTCTCGTTCTTTTACCTTCCCTTGATTTGCAAATTTATCATCTTGTTCAATTATATTCTTTAATTCTTCTTTCATTTTATAAGAATCCATATCAAGTAAGTAATCGATTGTCACATCAAACATATTAGCGATAATTGGTAATAAAGTAATGTCTGGATATGTTGTACTATTCTCCCATCGTGAAATTGCTTGAGGGCTAACTCCCAATTGTTCTGCTAATTCTTCTTGGGTAAGATTATTTTCTTGTCTTAATTCTTTAATCTTTTGTCCGATATTCATAGTTATCATCTCCTTTTATTTAGTGTTTAAGTAAGCTTACACTAATATTATATCACAATATTTTTATATTACCATAAACCAATTGATGAGCTACTTGTTAACCAAAGTGAGAATTTTCTATTTTAACGACAAAAGGCATTATAGCCTTTCATCTACATTAGTAGTTTTCAATTTCTCCATTAATGTATTTCCATACTTGTCTTTCCATTTCACTTAATATTTCTTGTCCTTCTATATACACATCATGATCTTTGATGTCTTCCGATAGCCCAAGTAATATCCATCTTAATTCGTGAATAGTTCTTAGTCTTAATTCTGAATCCATAAGTCTATTCATCTTCTCTTTTTCTTTTCTTCTTTCTTCTTCACTTATAAGATTATTTTCCATCATCTGCTCCTTTCTTAAGTAGTTCAAGTAATTATGTACTAAAACTTGATTTAAGTCCAGACAAATGAGAAAGTAAAAGACTGTTCCTTTAAAATTGGTCCACACCGTCATTTAGTTGAGGGCCTCAATGTTTACCCTCATTCAAAATAAAAATCTGCTACAGCCCTTAAAATGGGTGCTGAATTCTGCTTGGACCTCAAAATGCGAATATTTATTTGATAATTGTTGTATTATTTTAAATATCATATCAAATCATCATTGCTGTGGAACAATGGAACAGTGGAACTGATTGGAACTCGTTTTCCTATTAATCCCTATACGCGTATATACGTATATATACTATATATAGGTATATAAATAATAAATTTTAATTAATAGAAAATAACTGTTCCTATAGTTCCTTGTGCCTGTATATGGAATGATATGTTTATATAAAAAAAGCACCAAAACGCATTTGTCTTGATGCTTACTTTTTAATATTACTCTACATTATCTGATATATCTGGATTTTTATATAACTCTTCTAGTTCTTCCTTAGTAATTTCTTTAAATTCGTCTAATTCTTCTAGAACGCTAACACATACTTCAATTTCGGTTGTTTGCGTATCAGTCAAATCATATTTTGCCAATATGTCTTCTAACATTTTTATTAAATCTTTTATAATAATTTTTTCAGAATTTAATGCTTTGAATTCATTGTCAACAATAGTAGCTAATTCTTCTATTTGCATTTCGTAAGTAAAATCTACATATTTATGATATCCACAATATTCACATGTATAAACCAATTCATCGTGTCCGCCACCTGGTACTTGT
>JAFQFT010000010.1 GCA_017398545.1 Bacilli bacterium
TAAAATTTCTGATTTTGACCATTTTTTAGTGGAAAATATTGTAAAATACGTAAAAAATGAGTATAAATAGTTGATTTTTTGGTAATATTTTGCTATAATAATTAAAAGAAAAATTTTAAATTTTTTTTAAATAAATTAATAATAAATTATTAATATTTTGTATTAAAAAATACAATATGTTAATAAAATTAAAAGAAGTATTTTAAGTGTTTAAATTTATAAAAAAGGAGTTAATATGAAACTTAAAGTAAATAGAGGTGTTACTTTAATAGAAGTATTAACAACAATCACAATAAGTGGAATTTTATTTGCAATAATTGGAACAATTATTGGAACATTTAATACAAGTTATGAAAGATCAAAAGCAATTCGTGAATCAGATGCAGAAATACAGTATATTGAAAATGCAATTTCTGTTTGTGTTGAATATGCCAATACTAATGGATATGAATTGTCGATTAAAGATAATGAAAGCGAAAATACTATTGGATTATATTCAAAAATTGATAATGAAGAAACTAGACAATTTGAATATAATAATCAAACAAATGATTTATTCTTTTCGTTTTCTAATACAAGTAGAGAATTAAAATATATAAAAAGTATTGACATTGAGGTCAAAAAATCTATTGACGTCAATAAAAAAGTAGGCATTATACTTAAAGTCATTACTATCGAAAATGTTGAAAAACAAAGTTATTTTAATGTAATTAATTTAATTTAAGATGGGAGTGATTTTTATAAAAAAGATTGTATGTTTATTAAATGATTATAAAAATTCTTTTGGCCTTGAATTATTTTGTTTTGATTGTAAGTTTACTTCTATTGAATTAATTAAAAGAGTTTATTACGATATAAATGATGAAAATATAACTAATATAAAAGAAGAAATTAGTTCTTCATTAAAAGAAATTGAATTTGATAAAACTTCATGTGTTGTAGGTGTTAATTCACCTGTAATATTTAGTGAATCTTTAATTATACCTAAATTAAATATTAATGATGAAAATAAAACATGTATGTTAAAATTAGAAAAAACATATAAAGATGATTTCGAAAAGCGTTATGTTTTTGTCAAAGATAAAATAAATATTAATAAAACTAATCGCCGTATTACTTATTTAATGGCTCAAAAAGATAAATATAAGAGTCTTATAAGTAAATTAGATGATTTTGGTTTTAATATTGATAAAATTGTTTTTAGTCCACTTGCTTTAGCACAGTTTATAGGTAAAAAGCATATTATAAGTGGAGAAAAGACTGGTTTATTTATTAATATTGATAAAAACAATACAATATTAGTAGTAACAAAAGGGCCTCATTTAATTGATTATAAAATTACTAATTTAGGACTTTATCCTATCTATGATTGTATTGCTAAATTCCAAGAACGTAATACAGATGATGTTGTTTCAGATCCATTTGGTGAAAAGTCTATTGAAGTTGAAATTATGGTAAAAGAATATTTCCAAAGTATTATAACTGATGTTAAAAAGATTAGTTATTTAAAAGATTTTACTATTAATGATTTCTATTTTCATTCTGAATATGGGTTAGAAGAATTTATTAAAAAACAATTTGAAAAACATTTAAATTTAAAATTTAAAACAATTGTTAAATTAGATGATTCAATTAAATCATGTTTTCAAGCTGTTAGTGTTTTAAGATGTACAACATTAACATTACCAGTGAGGGTAAAATAATGAAAAATAATAAGGGTATCACTTTATTAGAAGTAATTGTTTCGATTGTTATGTTAGGTATTACAATTGTGTCTACTATTCAAGTAATGGCTACTAATAATCGTGTTGTTATTAAAAATGAACGTAATATCAATTCTATTCAAGAAGTTGAGTCTATTATGGAAATTTTTTCAAGTGATCCAAGTAACTTTTTAGTTAATCTTACTTCCATATATGAAATTAATGAACCATCAAATACAGTATATCTGTACTATTCATCTGCTTTTATCAAAAATAATGATAATTCAGATACTTCATATTATTTAGAAGTTATTTATAATAAAGAATCATTAGGTAATTCAAATAAGTATACCTTAACTATAAATACTTATTATGATGGTGTTAAATATATTCATAATAATAACACTACTGACTATAATGAAAGAGTTATTGTGAAGTAGGTGATTATTATGAAGAAGATAAAAACAAATCAAGGTCATACAATTCCAATTGTACTTGTTATTATTATTGTTCTAACAATAATGACATCATCAATTGTATATGCTGTTTCAGTATCAACTAAAAAGACAAGTAAAGATGTTATTGAATATACTAATAAACTTCAAATTGAAAATAATATGTATCAATTATTAAATGAAGTTGTTAATGGTAATTTCACATTATCTACACAAGTTTATAAAGATGATAATGAGAATATAACATTTGATATTTCATTAGTAGAAGATACTAAATATACATTTAATGTATCTAATGATAGTAGTTATAAACTTACTGCAACAATTATATTTAGTAGTGAATATGATTCCTACGATATTTTAAAATGGGGATTTATTAAAGAATAATATGTTTAGTTTAAATATTATTAATAATATAAATGATTTTTTAGATATTTATCATAGTTCATTATTATTAAAAGTTGTTGTTTTAACGTTTTTAATATTAATATCATTATGTATTGGTAGTTTTTTAAATGTTTTAATTTATCGATTACCAATCAATGAATCTTTAACAAAAAAGAATTCACATTGTCCTAAATGTGGGCATATGTTAAAATGGTATGAGAATATTCCATTATTATCATATATTATCCAAAGAGGAAGATGTAGAGGGTGTAAAGAATTAATATCAATTCAATATCCTATTATCGAATTTTTATCCGTATGTGCGTTTATTATTGCGTACTCGAGGTTTAATCTTAGTTTAGAAACTTTTCTATTTACATTAATATTGCAAATGTTTATTGTAATATTTATGATTGATTTGAAACATCAAATTATTCCTGATAGTATTAATGTTGTTATTTTAGTGATCGGATTATTATCTTTAATAATTCCACATACAAGTATTAATCAAATGATGTCAATAAATTATATTGATAAAATAATTGGATTTGGTGTTGCCATTCTTATATTAATAGTATTTCTATTATTAGAAAAACTATTAAATAAAGAATTAATGGGTGGTGGCGATTTAAAATTATTTTTTGGTATTGGTTTATTTATGGGATGGCAACTATTAATATTAGGAATATTTATAGCTTCTGTTATTGCGGTAATAGTTGAAATGATGAAAAAGGTTATTAAGAGTGAGAAGTTTTTAAATAAAGTTATTCCTTTTGGTCCATATTTAGTTATGGGGTTTGCAATAGTTTATGTATTTGGATTAGATATTATAAGTCTTTATCTTTCATTATTTAATTAGATAGGAGGATATAGATGCCTAAGTTTAAATTTAAAGCTAAAGACATAAACAATAAAGTTATTAAAGGTGTGTTTTTCGCTAAAGATGAAAATGATTTAAGAGCAATCGTTGATAATTTAGATTATTATTTAATTAGTTATAAAAAGGTTGCAGAGAGTTCTCAATTATTTACATTTTTAGAAAAAATTAAAATTAGTGAAATTGCAATCTTTTGTAGACAACTTTCAATTATGGTATCTTCTGGATTAGAGATTAGTACTGCAATTGAAATACTAAAAGATACAACAAAAACACCTAAATTAAAAGAAATTTTAGAAACTGCTCATCATGAGTTATTACAAGGTATTCCTTTAAGTGAATCCTTTAAAAAATATCCTAAAACTTTCCCTGTATTCTTTATTAATATGATTAAAATAGGTGAAGTTAGTGGTAAACTTCCTATTGTACTTAATCGATTAGCTGATTATTATGAAAAAGATGATAAAATAAAACGTAAAGTTAAAAGTGCTTTTGCATATCCAATTTTCTTACTTGGACTTGCATTTGTGGTATTATGTATTATGGCGTTATATGTTATGCCGATCTTTAAAGATGTATTTGAATCTTTAAATGCTAAGTTACCACAAATTACACAAACAGTAATTAATGTAACGGATTTTATTAGAGAAAACTTCTTAACTATTATTATTACTATTTTATGTCTTGTTATTGCGTTCTTTGTATTAAGACGTAATAAATCAATAAAACGTGGAATTGATAAATTAAAAGTTAGTGTTCCACCTTTAAAAGATGTTAATTTAACATTAGCTACATCAAGATTTGCAAGTGGATTTTGTATCTTATTAAGCAGTAGTATGCCAGTTATTGATTCAATGGAAACAATGCGTCATTTACTTGGTAATACTTATATTGAAGAACAAATGGAAGTTACTGTTAGCGAAGTAAACAGAGGTCAAGGTATTGCGAAGAGTTTGGAAACTATTAATATATTTCCTCCAATGCTTTGTGAAATGATTACTGTTGGTGAACAAACTGGTAACTTAGAAGAAGTATTAAATCGTGTAACTGAATACTATGAAAATCAAGTGGAATATTCAATGAAAAAGCTTACTGCTTCTATTGAACCTGTTATGATTATGGTTATTGGTTTAATTGTTGTTGTATGTTTACTTGCTGTTTTCATTCCAATGCTTGAAATTACAAGTTCAATTGATACAGGAGTGTAAAAAGCATGAAAAATAAGTCACAAGAAAATAATATCAAGCATATCATAAATAAGGAGTTAGCATCTGCATTTAAAGCAAAAAGAATTCTAAAAAAAGAAGTATTAGAAGAAGCTTTAAATTATGCTATTGTACAAGATGTTAGATTAGATCTTTATTTAATTAAAGAAGGATTTATATCAGAAGAAGTTGCTGCTAGTGTTATTGCAAAGTATTTAGATTTTGAATATGCAAATATTGATGTAATTAAATATAATAATGAAATTGTTAGTAAACTTACATATGAGTTTATTGAAAAAAATAAATTTATTTCATTATTATATGATGTAAATGAAAATAAATATACAATTGCTCTTGCAGATCCATTTGATGCAGAGAGTATAAGAAAAGTGTATGCGATTTTTGGAGTAAATACAAGAATAATTATTGCTCCATTATCAAAAATAAAAAAAATAGCTTCACGTGTTCATTCAAAATTATCACAAGATGAAGCTATCAATGAATATGATAAAGAAGCATCAGTTACTAATAATGCAATTGATGATGGAAACTTTGAAGGTGCTGACCTTTTTGATTCACCAGCTGTAAAGCTTGTTGAATCTACATTAAAAGGTGCTATTGCAGTTGATGCAAGTGACATTCATATAGAACCATATGAAGAAGTTGTTAGAATTAGATATCGTATTGATGGTAAATTATTAGAGTCTACTTCATTCAATGTTAAAATGTATCCTGCTGTTTCAACGCGTATTAAAATCTTAGCTGGTCTAGATATTGCTGAGAAGAGGCTTCCTCAAGATGGACGTATTTCAATGATTGTAAACAACATTGATTATGACTTCCGTGTTTCAACATTACCTACAATTAATGGTGAAAAAATCGTTATAAGAATCTTAGACCAAACAGCATTCGAATTTAAAATTGAAAATTTAGGGTTCATTGATTCTGAACTTCCTACAATTAAAAACTTTATAAAACGTCCTCATGGAATCGTGTTACTGACAGGGCCTACTGGTTGTGGTAAATCTACTACTCTTTATTCTTTTATTAAAGATATAAATGACGAGTCTGTTAACATTATTACTGTTGAGGATCCTGTAGAGTATTCTATTGATGGTGTTAATCAAGTTCAGATTAATCCTAAA
>JAFQFT010000011.1 GCA_017398545.1 Bacilli bacterium
ATTTTATTACATACTGATATAATTCATTAACTTAACTTGATATCCTTTCACCAACCGGATATTCTCTTATTTACCATTAAGATAACTACTAATTATTTTTTGTTGATTCTCTCCATACAACATTATAATCAACATAAATATTTGCATCAATTTCTTCTTCTACTTCTTCTTCATTATCATCATCATCAGAATCATATATATCCATAAGTTTTGTTAATAAATCCATTGCTTCTTCACCTAAATCATAAATAGGTGTTTCAATACAAGAAAGTTTAGGACGAGAAAGTTCTGCATACTTTGTATTTTGGAAACCAATAACTTCAATTTCATCTGGGATATGAATATGAAGAAGTCTCGCAACATTTATAAATGAAACTGCCATTGAGTCACGAACAACGATTGCAACTTCAGGTTTATCATTTTCTAATAATTCTTTATAAATCGGTTCATTAAGTTCAGTTTTACCTGGAACATTTTTAACAATAGGCTCTAATCCTGCTTCAGTCATTGCTTTAGAATAACCAGCAACTTTTAAATCATTAACTACATACTTTCTAATTGTATTAATCATCCAAATTTTCTTGTTACCACGTTTAATCATTTCTTTAGTCATTTCATAAGCAGCTTTATAATAGTCAATTGATACATATGGAATTTCTGGATCACTACATACAATATTTGTTAAGACAACAGGAATACTAGAATTTTTAATAAGTTCAATACTTTCTTCAGTCATTTCATCATTAATATATAAAACACCATCAACAACAGATGCCATAAGTGTAGACCAAAAGTCTTTTAGACTTTCTACATCACCATCTTTTAATTTGTTATTAACAAACAATCTAACAAAATAACCACGACGATTTGCACAATCAGCAATACCATCAACTAAACCAGCAATTGAGCTACGCGTAAGTTCAGGAACAACAACCGCAACAGTGGTAGATTTACTACTCGCAAGGCTTTTTGCGTTAAGATTAGGTTTATAACCTTTTTCTTTAATGATGCGTAAAATCTTTTCACGTGTTTCTGGTTTAACTTTATCTGGATGATTTGTTGCTCTAGAAACTGTAGCTAAACTTACTCCAGCAGCAATTGCAACTTCCATAATAGTAGCTTGGCTTGCACGACGATCAGGCTTCATAAACATTCCTCGCTTTCTTAAATATTCTATAGTTGATAAAATGCTATAGTTACTTAAAGTATAGCATAAAGAGAAATGTTTATCAAGTAATATATTCCATTTTATGAAAATTTTTCATTACATTTTCATAGTATTAAAATGTTCTTTTTTAAATGTTTCTAATAACTCGTTACTTGTACCTGCTCCAAGAAAAACCCATACATCTTTATTAGATTCACATATACCATCTAGTACAGAACTATTATATTTTTTAAACTTTCTAAAATACTTATTAACTCTTTTTTGCATTAAAATACCTTCTTTTTCTCTTGCAGAAGAAAATACATCAAGTAAAAACACATCATCAAATTTTTTCAATACCTTTTTAAACTCTTTACGATACTTAATTGTCCTAGAATATGTATGACTTTGAAAAATACAATTAATTTTATATCCATCATATTTAATCTTTAAACTATCAAGTAATGCATTAATCTCGGTTGGATGATGTGCATAATCATCTATTAAAATACTATTGCCATATTTATATGAAGTCATTCTTCTTTTAGGAAGTGTAATATTTACATATTGATTAATTTTTAAATCACTCAGTAAACAAGCTAAATAAGCGCCGACATAATTATATAAATTATGTATACCAACTAAATTACATTTTAAAAATCTACAAAGTCCTTCACCTTTTAACAAAAACTTATATCCATTAACACTAGATTCCATTAATTTAATTTGATAATCTACACCTTCACTAAAACCATATGTATATATATTAGAATGCACTATATATTTACTTAATTTATCATCACCATTTACAAGTACTGCTTTAGATCTATCACACATTCCTTGATAACTATTAATTACATCTTTCTTATTCTTAAAGAAATCAGGATGATCTATATCCATATTAAGGATTAACAATAGTTCCGGAGAATAACTATGAAAATGATTCTTATATTCACAAGCTTCTAACACAAAATACTCACTTTCATTACATCCACCATTTCCACATCCAATAATATATGAAATATTAGATAACTCTTTTATAATATGACAAGTAGTAGTCTTTCCATGTGTTCCACTAACCGCAATCATTTTCTTATCAATAAACTCTTCAATAAAATCATTATAATAATAATACTCTAAATCACGATTTAAAATCTCACTAAACTCCACATTATCTTTCTTTATAGATAGACCAATTATATATATATAATCATTCGTAATATTATTTTTATTATACTCTTTAATTTCAATATCATTATTGTTTAACTCATCAACAGTAAAATAATAATTACTATTATCACTACCTACTACTTCATGTCCTGCATCTTTTAAGAATATTGCAAGACCACTCATTCCCGTTCCCTTAATTCCAACTAAATAATACTTCATAAAAAAAATCACCACTACATTATATGCAAGTGGTGATTCTTTTATTTAAAAATTATATTATTTTACATCTTCAATCCATACTTCAACAGGTTTATCTTTATAATGTTTTTTAAAAATTCTTCTTCTAAATAAGAAGATTGTATATACTAACCATAACACGAAGAAAATTGTACAAGCAATTATTGCGTTAGTTAATGATTTACCCGCAAATCCAAGTAAGAATAACAGTGGTGCAATCATGACCATTGCAGGAAAGTTAGATAGAATATAAAGACTTGAAGTTGGAGTCTTAAGCCCTGGATCAATTTCTTTTGTAAGAATCATCCCATTAGAAGCTGTACCAGTAAGAGTACCAAAGCTCATTAAGAAAAATTCATGTTCGAATCCTTTAAAGCATTCTCTAGATACTTTATGGATATATACATATGTAATAATAGTTCCAACAACACTTAATATAATTATCGGTAAAATATAATTTTTAATATCATTAATTTCAATTGCAGAAACACCTGCAACAATCATAATATCAAAAGCAAAACCAGAGATACGATCCATTTGATAGTTATTAATATATGCACGATTCATAAATTTATGTTTACGCAAACGTTTAACAACAAACTTAATTAACATAGCAAATAGTGATGCCCATAGGAAGTTAAATCCCCATGCAATACTATTAGTAAAATCAGAAATAATACCAAGTAAATACATAAATCCAAATGACAATGCATACGCTATTGCGACAAATCCAGCTTGAATTGTGAACTTATCAACAGACTCATTATCTGGAAGTTCAACACTAGAAAGATCTTCACCATTATTGATTTCATTATTTAGAATATGATTTCTAACTTTTAAGCCACTGCGTTTTTTATGAATATTGATATACAAAACACCAAATACTGATGCAACAACAAATCCAATTGATGCAAGCGATAATCCAAAGCTACCATTACCAGCAAAATATGTAGCTGGATTATTAGTATAGTTTATATCCCAACTTAATGCATTACCAGGTCCTTGACCAAATCCTAAAGGTAAAATTAAACCACAAACATAAGAAATTACATTATCACCATATTTTGTTATTAAAAATAGGACAATAGTTATAGCAAGACCTACAAAAGCTTGTAACATATATGTACCACCTTGAAGTACACCAAATTCTAATACTTGAGTTTTATTAGTTTTATGAGTAGCTTTTTCAGTCTTTAATGACATTGCCGCAAATCCTATTGCTAAGCAGTGATAAGTTATTACTTGCATTAAACGATTATCAACTAAACCATTACCTTCACCAAATTGTTTAAGGATTATATTAACTATTAAAAGTAATGCACCACCTAATAATGCTGATGGAACTAATAAATTCTTAAATAGTGGAATCTTACGGCGTAAAGTATTCCCTAACATTAAAAAGATTAATAATAAACCAAGCTGAACTAAGAAAGACCAAACAGCAGTATAATTAGCCATCGAAAAATCCCAACTTAATTCTCCTTCTGTTAAAAACATTTTCATATAATACTACCTCGCTTTTATAAACAATTTTAAAATTTTTCTCATTATTTTCTAAAAACTTCCTTTATTATTTTATCACAATTAGATATTTTTTTCAAAATATAAATTAATTTTTATCTTCATAAATGACAAATAATTAAAAAATGTCTCTTATAATAATAGAACTTTAATCATGCAATTATTCCTATTATTAACAAGAAACATTTATTATTTTATACTAAACTTGTTTTCTTTAACACTAAATTACTAATTGAACCAATTCCAACACTAAACATTATTCCACCTGCTAAGCACAACACAACATTCATAAATGTAGCATTAAGCGGACTAATCATTGAAACCATAGTAAATAGTAACATACTTGCAGCAAACGATAAAATCATTGAAAGCCATGTTTTTTGTTTACCAATAACACTCATTACAAGAAAAATAGGTACAAATACTGCTACAAGTAAAATTTTTGATAACATACACATAATTATATTGATTACACTTACACCAACAAGTTCAAATGAAAGACTTGCGAGTGCACCTCCAATTAATGCACCAATAAAAAAAGCTATTAATATTGTAATGCCACTTACAATTCCAATTAGTGTTTTAGATATTATATAATCAACTTTACTTGATCTTATTGTAAATAAATTTTTAGCATAGCCACTTTTAAAATCTTCACTTACAAAAATACATAAAAAAACTGCTCCCGCAAAAAACATCATATCAATATTACACATCGTTGTAAGATCTAAAGACATTTCTGAACTCGTAGAAGGAATTGACGCAATAATTTGCCACACATTTGTAAATATTGGTTCCATAATGGTAACCTCACCTGTTACATGATCTACAGACTCTGTTCCAACCATTAATGTAGTCATAACAAGAATAAGAATTGGAACAATTAAAGCAACACCTAAAATAATATAATATATAGGTGTTGTACACATTCTTCTAAAATCCACTTTAATCATACTAACTAATCTTTTCTTAAAATTAAATTTCGGATATTTATTAGTTTCCATATTATCGCCCTTTCTTCTCATTCATTAAATCGATATAATATTCCTCAAGACCTACTTTATCAATTTTAATTTCATTAATAATGATATTTAAATTATATAAATATTCAACAATTAAAGAAGATTCTACATTATCATAAATTCTTAAGTATCCATCTTCATCTTCTTCAACACGATTGTATTTTTCTTTTAAAATAAATTTAGTCTTTTCTAAATCTTTACTCTTTAAAGCAATATAAGTTCTACATTCAGCATTAAATTCTTCAGCAGTCATTTCTTTGATCATCTTACCTTGTCTAATGATTCCATAATGAGTTGCAATTTTTTCAAGTTCTCCTAAGATATGTGATGATATTACAATTGTCTTTTGATGATTTAGTGCTAAATCTACTAATATTTCACGCATTATTCTCATTCCATCAACATCAAGACCATTAATAGGTTCATCTAAAATTAATAATTCAGGGTCACCTAAAAGAGCCATAGCAATACCAATTCGTTGTTTCATACCAAGGGAACAATTTTTATATTTATTACCTGCAGCACCTTCCATTCTTACAAGTGTCAATACTTTTCTTACAGCATCTTCTTTGTTAGTGATAGAAAGGTTTGTAGCTTGCAACATTAAATTATTCCACACACTACAATTAGGAAAACATCCGGGAGATTCTATTAAAGAACTCATTTTTGATCTTTCATCAATATCAGTATGTGATTTACCATTAATTAATATTGTTCCACTAGTTGGATGAATCAAACCACAAATCATTTTTTCCGTTGTAGATTTACCGCTACCATTTTCACCAATAAAACCATATATTGCACCTTTAGGTACAGTCATATTAAGACCACATACCGCCTGCTTTTGACCAAAGTTTTTATATAAATTTCTTATTTCAATTGCATTCATACAAAAACCTCCTAATATACATCACTTTTATTTAGAACATATGTTCCAACTATATTATAAAAAATAAACCAACCTACTGAATTTACAATACATACAATTAAAGTTAGGATATTACTAGATAAGCAAGCATAAACACTAGAACCATATAGGAAAATATTTAAGATACTTGAATTACCTAAAATAGCTGCAGCACCAATAATTAAAATACCTGTACCAAAAAAGAAACTTGACGCAATAGATATTCCAAAATATCTTCTAAAAATAATATTTAAGAATGTATATAAACTTGCCCAACCAAGACTCATTATCATTTTAGATAGTATTGCAATAATTAAAGACCCAACATTTACTTCAAATGATGCTTGTAAAAATATACCTGCAACAACAGTTCCTATTAAATAAGTTATACACATACATACAATTGCAAAAGCACATGAAATTGATTTACTTAACGTGTAATCTTGTTTTTTAGCATGTGTTGTAAATAATTGTTTTACATAACCACTTTTATAATCATGACCAATAAATATTGATACCATTATTCCACCAAAAATAAATACCATATTCATATTAGCATATTCAGCAATATCACTTACAACATATAGCGGCTCTTTTGCAGCAATCATAATCCAAATATTTTCTAAAGTACTTCCAGTTATTTGTCCAGTAACTGGGTCAGTTGTTGAAAAGCCCATTGAAACAAGTGCTGGAATAATACCTGCAATAATTAAGAAAATATAAAATAATGGTGTATGAAATAAACGATAAAAATCAACCCCAAGCATTCCTTTTAATCTTTTGATAAAACTTGGTGATTCAAAACTAATACTCATTTTTTTATTCATTTATTTCACCTCCCTTATTAGACATTATCTCAATATAATATTCTTCTAAACCAATTTTATTTTTGACAATTTCACTAACAACATGTCCATGTCTCATTAAATAACCAACTATTAATTCTACTTCATCTACATCATAAACTTTTAAATAACCATTTTCTTCTTTAACTTTGTTAAATTTTTTCTTCAAAATATCAAGTGCTTGATCCATATCTTTAGTCTTTAGTGAAATAAAGACACGACATCTACTGTCCATTTCTTCACTTGATATTTCCATAATCATTTTTCCTTGTCTAATAATACCATAATGTGTAGCAATTTTTTCAAGTTCTCCAAGGATATGAGAAGATATTAAAACAGTACATCCATAATTTTTAGTAATATCAACTAAAATTTCTCGCATTATTCTCATACCATCAGTATCAAGACCATTAATTGGTTCATCAAGAATTAATAAAGCTGGATCGCCAAGTAATGCCATCGCAATACCGATTCGTTGTTTCATACCTAATGAACAACTTTTAAATTTAATTTGCTTAGACTCTTCCATTCTTACAATTTTTAAAACACGTTCAATTTCTTCATTTGGATTTTCAATCCCTAAATTAATTGCTTGCATCATAAGATTAGTCCAAACAGATGAACCCGGAAAACATCCAGCATTTTCGATTAATGCACCCACTCTAACTCTTACACCTGGATCACTATAGTCTTTTCCAAAAAGTTTAATTTCTCCATTATCTGGAACTAATAATCCACAAATTAGTTTTTCAGTAGTTGATTTACCACTACCATTTTCACCAATGAAACCATATATAGCACCTACTGGAACATGCATATTAAGGCCATTTAGTGCATACATACCCTTAAATGATTTAGTCAAACCATTAATTTCTATCGCATAATTCTTATCCAAAATTTTACCTCCTTATTTTATATAACACTATAAAAGTGGTGATATAAGTTTTAATAAAGATCTAAGAATCTTTTTAAAAATATTTACTTTATATTTTTTATTATTAATCAATATTGATTTTTCAAACATTTCGTTAAAGTCTTCTTTTATTGTTTTAACAAAATCTTCGTTATAGAACCAAACACCATTTTCAAAATGATGCGTTAAACTACGATAATCTAAATTAATTGTACCAACAATTCCAACTAAATCATCAGCAATATATGATTTAGCATGTACAAAACCTGGTTCATATTCATATACTAAAACATTTGATTTAGTTAATATTTCTGCACTATTTCTAGATAATTCAAAAACCATTTTTTTATCTGGAATATGTGGAATTACAATTCTAACATCAACACCTCTTAAAGCAGCATTTTCAATGCCTCTCATTAATTCATTATCAACTATTAAATATGGTGTTGTAATATAAACATATTTAGTAGCATGATTAAGTAAGTTCATAATGGCAATTTTACCAACATTTTTATCATAGATTGGTTTAGGTTCATCTCCAAATGGGATTACAAAACTATTAGTATCTTTTTCGTTTTCAGTATTATAATACTTTTCAAAATCTACTTCATTAATTCTCTTGATATTTAAATAATAATCAATTAAAAAAATTCTTGTAAGTTCATTAACACAACGCCCTTTTAATCTAACTCCAGTATCTTTCCAATGACCAAATCTAACAATTTCATTAATATATTCATCTGCAATATTAACACCACCAGTAAACGCAACATTTCCATCAATTACTAAAATCTTTCTATGACTTCGATTATTAAACTCACCATCTGCAGTTCCTCTTAGTTTTGAAAAAGGTATTGCTTCAATATTATACTTCTTTAATTCTTTATAATAACTTCCTGGAAGTGTTGACATACATCCAATATCATCATATACAAGTTTTACTAACACACCATTTGCAGCTTTATCTTTTAGAATATCTAAAATACTATTCCAAAACTTTCCTTCTTCAATAATAAAAAACTCTAAAAAAATAAACTTTTCTGCTTTACGTAACTCAAGTTTAATATCTTCAAACATCTCTTCTCCTAATTTATAGTATTTCAAATCAGAGCATTTATATATATGCGAGTTACTTATTTTACAAAGATTTAAACCTTGTGTATATAGTAATTCATTTTCTTTTTTTAGATCATTTAAATTATCATTGTGCTTATCATATTTTATCGGTTGATTATATATAGCTAATTTCTTAATTATCTTTTTAGGTAGTTTTCTTTTTGAAAACATAAAATACAGCATCATTCCAACAATAGGAAGTGCTATTACCGCAATTAACCAAGGAACTTTATAGTCTGGATTTTCATCGCTTGCGATAATTTTAATTTCAATCACAATTACTGTTATATATATAGCTATATAAAAATATGGTACATACATTGCAAGTAAAACTAAAATGGCAATAATTGAAGCTATTTCAAATATTGCCAAGAAAATTGATATTATGTACCTGATGGGAATATAATTAATCTCTTTATCAATGTATTCCCCATTTTCAAATACTCTAATATTCTTTTTCATTACTTAACTTCTTCTATTACAATTTTATATTTTGAATCAAGATTTTTTGACTTTAAGAATAGTTCAAGTTCTTTTTGAAGTTCTTTTTCAGTAATGTGATTATAATGTGGGACAGGTTTAGTTTTAGCTTCTTTTGCTCCTTTTTTAATGTTTTCAATAACAAGCTTAACCTTTGCTTTAAAACCTTTAGTATGTAAGAATTCATAAAATTCTCTATTGTTTTCAATTGAAGCAGCTTTTACTTCATTGAAGTTTTGCACATCAATTTCATGTTGATGCTTAGCACTTTCTTTCATATTAGCAAATGCTAATTTAAATTTAGCTTTAATACCTTTTGTTTTTAGAAACTCCATGAATTGTTCATTCAATTCATTAACCTCTTTAACTATAGTTTCATTTAATTCTTGTTCACTCATTTTAAATTCTCCTTTAATTTTTTATTTGTTTTAATTGTTTTTTAGTCTTAATAATGATTAGTAGTGATATCGCAATTATAAATAGCGCAACTACACTTCCAACAAAAGTTAAAATTATTTTTTTAAATTCAATTACATCTTCACCACCAAAAGTAGTAAGCATTGTTGTTGTAAGTGTTACCATTGATACACATGCTGCAACAAGTGATATTGCTTTTGTTGCTAAATATACTGGACTATTATATTTACGATATTTAATAAAATTAATAATTGAAAAAGTAAAAGTAAAAAATGTATAAGCAGCAAGTGTAATTGTTGTTACTTCATGATGATAAAATGTTCTTCCAAAATAAGTAATGTAAAAAATTATTACAGAAACAGCTATATTCATAAATAATAACAACCAACCACATATATTATATCTTTTAAGTTCTAATTCAAATAATTCTCCAGCTTTATGTTTTGTTGTATGTCTAACAAGATAAAATCTCATTACCGCAAGCATTATATAATATGTAGCCATTGAATAAAACCAAAATGACATATGATAAAAACCTAAACATAATTGAAATAGCGCATAAGCTATATTCCATATTAAAGAACTATATAATGTAATATTAATTCTAAAATGTGTATCAGTTGTAAGTCGTCTTAAATATTTATTATCTGCTTTTACTTTCTTAAACCAATTTATCATATTTGGTATTCTTAAACAAACAAGTGTTAAAGAATAAAAAGCAAAGACATATGAAATAATACTAATAATTTCAGTACTACCTAAGTATAATAATGAACATATCATCAATACCATTGAGATAGGAAATAGCACTAAAATTACTGCAATATGTGGATATAATATTTTCTTAATAATATTCATTACTTTTCCCTCTTATTAATTTATACATTTATATTATATATTAAAATATAGTTAAACACAACATCACAAAAGACAAAAAGTGTTGTTTTTTAAAAAACAACAACTAAAAAGTTGTTGTTTTAAATTATTTAATTACTTTACATTGTACTAATATAGCAATAACAATACCTGCAGTAACATATAAATCTAATAAACCACCTACAAGTCCAAGTAATACACCAACAAATGGTAAATTAATTAAACCTGCAAGACCTATTACCACACCACCAACAATACCAATTACTACATAGATAATAATACCAATAATTAATTTTGCTACTTCACCAACATATGAAAATGATATTGGAAATAATTTTTTAAGTAAATCCATCTTTTTCTCCTTTCTTCTAATTAGAAATTTTATTTAAAGCTTTCTTAAATTTAAAGCTAAACAAACAAATCGTAAATAATACCGCTAAAACATCCGCAATAGGTTCCGCAAGATAAACACCTTTTACAGGATCTTCTACTAAATATGGAATTATATAAATAAGTGGTATCAAAACAATAATTTTTCTAAATACTGCAACACTAATAGAACTAAGCGAACTACCAATTGATACAAACGTCATTTGACAAGCTATTTGAATACCAAATAAACATAACCCACCGCAATATATCCTAAGCATCCTAGCAGTAAATGGAACAAGTAATTCATCATTAGTAAATATACTTGCAAAACCTTTAGGGAATAGCATTATTGAAGCCCATAATACTAATGAATAAGACAAACATACAATTGTTAATAGTTTAAATATTGATTTTACTCTTTCTTTATTTTTAGCACCATAATTATAACTAATAATTGGTTGTGCTCCTTGAGCAACACCTTGCATCGGCATCATTGCAAATTGCATAACACTTGATAAAATTGTCATTGCACCTACTTCTAAATCACCACCATAATGTTGAAGTGAAGAATTAAAACAAATTGCAATCACACTTTCACTAGCTTGCATAATAAATGTTGCAAGGCCAAGTAAGATACAAGGCAAAATTACATTTGCTTTAAGCTTCATTGTAGAAGTCTTTAACTTAATAAATGTTTTATTACTTCTTAAGAAGCTTAAAACCCAAACTGTTGAAGCAGCTTGTGCAATAATAGTAGCTAAAGCTGCGCCGCTTACTCCCATGTTCAATGCAAAAATAAAGATTGGGTCTAATATTATATTAATCATTGCACCTATTGCAACACTGATCATACTATGTTTTGTAAAGCCTTGACATGAAATAAACCCATTCATTCCAAGTGTAAGTTGTACAAATATTGTACCTATAGCATAAATATTCATATAGCTTGTTGCATATGATATTGTATCACTACTTCCACCAAAAGCCATTAAAAGAGGCTCACTAAATAATAGTAGTAATATTGTCAAAACAATTGATATAATAATTTGTAAAGTAAAACAATTACCTAATATTTCTTCTGCATCGGCATATTTTTTTTCGCCCATCTTTATTGAAGCGCGTGGAGCACCACCAGATGATATTAATGCTGCAAAAGCAGAAACAATTAATATAAGTGGTAAACAAACTCCAACTCCAGTTAACGCAATACTTCCAACATCTTTCATATGCCCAATATAAACTCTATCAATAATATTATAAAGCATATTTACAAGTTGTGCTATAACTGATGGAATTGCAAGTTTAAATAATAATTTTCCTATACTTTCTTTTCCAAGAAATTCTTTGCTGTCAGTCATATCTACCTCAATATAATATATTCTTAATTTAAATTAATTATTAACAAATCTAATTTTCTTATTCAACCTTAAATTTAAATTCACAAGGTTCTACAATTCTTTTCTTATTTAAATAATAATTAGCATAACAAATTACTTCATATGTTCCTTTTTCAGTAATTGGAACTTTAATATTACTAGTTGATGAAATTACAAAAACACCATCACTTTCTTCTTTATAATCAGCTTTTGATGTTGCAGTATCTTCACTTAAAACTGTTGATAATAATTCTTTTCCATTTAACTTTACAACATATGTAACATTAATCATTCCAACTTTTACTTTAGGTAAATCATTAGGGTTTGAACTTTTTACTTCATAATTAAAATCAGTTACCAAAATAATATAATCACGATATAATTTATCTTTGGCAATCGTTGCATTATTAAAAAAACTTTTTGTCTCTACATTTGTTTCATAATAAAAAGCTTTTTCAACCACAAACTCTGCTGTTTTATTTTTACAGCCCCATAAAGATATTGACAAAATACTTAATACCAATAAACTAAATAATTTTTTCATTTCAACACCTCTTACATATTATTATAACATAAAATATAAAAAAATAATAGGATAAAGTTTAACTTTATCCTATTAACTTTACTCATTCTTTATATCAACAACTAAATTATAAGTTGGATATTCATTATATACAATAGTTACAGATTCACCAACGCTTAAGAATCTTGCAACAAGAGATATATTAATATCACATGAGAAATATGCATTAGGCATTGTATCAATCATAAATTCAATAGTTGATCCTAAATCTCTAATTTTTGTAACAGTACCTTTTATTTCTTTATTTTCTTTTTGAACAATCGATTCATTTGAAAGTAGGCTATCATATTCTATTTTAGCAGAAGTTATATCTGTTCCCATACCAACAAGTGATCCTGTATCAACATTTAAGAAAACAATTTTTTGTGATTGAACATCATTTTTTAATACCACAAAATATGTAGGAACACCATGATAACTAACTAGAATAGGCCAAGTTGCCTCTAAGGCTTGAGCTTTTACTCTTTCATCATACATTGCGATTTCTCTTGCACGCATTTCTGTAATACCAGGACATGAATATCTAATTGCTTCTTTAGTTTTTAGATTTATAATTAAGAATCCAATTGATGTTTGGTCATTTTCATTAGGTGATGTAATACACGAAATATAATATGTTGCATTATTTTTAAGTAGATAATTATAACCATCGCTTAATTGGAAAACTTCTTTTTTAGCAAAAAATCTATTCCAGAAACCATTTTTTAAACTTAATGCATTATTTGCTTGAGTCTCCATTACTTTTTCATCAACACAACGTTGTACCCAAGAAGGTTGTTCACCTAAATTATATTTATTTATTTCACCAGTAATTGGATTAACAAGTAACACTCCACTAGGTGTTGCACCATCAAAAACACCAATTTCTTTTTTAATTGTTGGTACTACCCAATAAGGATTACCATCATTATCAATTTCAAAATACTTGTGATTATATAAAACAGTTGGATATTTACTTCTAATATGACGATCTAAGTCATATTTAAAAATACCTGATGGCATATATTTAAGACCATTATTTTCATCAAACTTAACAAGTTTAGCCTCTTGTGTAACGACATTTACTTCAATATAACCAATCGTACCCTCATTCATTCTTGACATTGATACAAATACATTTTCGTACTCAAGTGGTGTAACTCTTAAAAGTTCCGTATCACCATTTCTTTCAACACTAATTATTGTAAAGTTATCAATATCAATTGAATATTGTGCACCATATTCATCTAATTTTGCTTGGGCAAGTTTAGCTGCAAGAGCTTTATCAATTACAGGAAGTTCTACTTCACCTTCTTCATAATCAAATGTCTTATTTAAATCTTCAGTTGTACCAGTTGTAATTTCAAGTTGACTAGCATAAGCTTTTGCATTAAATAATTTAATACCAGTAAGCTTCAATACTCCAACTAAAGTTAAACCTAAAACAAGTACTACTGCTAGTGATTTTAATATCGCTTTATAATTAGCAAAATGACTTTCTTTAGAAACATAAGTCTTTACCCATTTACCTGTACCACTTTCATATCGATACCCTTTAAATCTAGTCTCAGTAGATTCATTTTGACGTTTCTTATTTTTTAAGATAAAAAATAACGATACCGGTAACCCAATAATAAGTAGTAATGTAAAATAGAAGGATTCACTAGCAAGATTTAAAAAAGGGAGTCCAAAATAAATTACAATAAAAATAATTATTAAATAAGATATAGAATAAATTAACACACTAAGTTTTAATAATTCTTTCCAGGGAATAGGTTGTTTTTCTTTTTCGTTCATATAATATTTTCTCCTTATACATATATTATACAATAAAAAAAATTTAAATCAATATTTTAAAAGAAAAAAGGTGGAATAAATCCACCTTTAAATTGTAACTATCTACGTTCTTTGATACGAGCTGCTTTAGCAGATAAATTACGGATGTAATTAATCTTAGCACGACGTACAACACCGCGACGTACTACTTCAATCTTAGCAACAAGAGGGCTGTGAACTGGGAAAGTTCTTTCAACACCAACGCCAGAAGAAATTTTACGAACTGTATAAGTTTCGCTAATTCCACCACCATGACGACCCATAACTAATCCTTCAAAAATTTGGATTCTTTCTTTGCCGCCTTCTTTGATTCTAACGTGTACTCTTAAAGTGTCACCAGGACGGAATTCAGGAACATCATTTTTCATGTAGCCTTTAGTTACCGCATTAATTAATTGTTGACTCATAATTCTACACTCCTTATCTTCCAATGTTCATTCACTACATAAAAGTCAAATTTGTAGTCAGCGGAACATCGTGCTTTACTGTAAGCGTTCTTACAGCCTTTATATTATACCACATTTTTACATCTATTGCAAATACTAAACATTTATTTTTATAAGTTAATATATCTTTTTTTAAAGTATTTTATGATATAATAAACATATATTATATGAGGAGAAAATTATGCCTTTACTTATCGGAGAAATTAATAAATTACGTGTTAAAAGAGAAACAGATATTAGTTATATTTTAGTAAACGATACTGAACCAGTGGAAGTATTTATGCACTTTAACCAATCAACAAGACACTTAGTAGAAAATGAATTAGTTGAAGTATTTTTATATTATGATAACAAACATCGTCTTTGCGCAACAATGGAAGATCCAATCATTACAACAAAAAAATATGGTTTTGTTAAATGTGTTGCTGTTAAAGAAAACGTTGGTTGCTTTATGAATATTGGAACTGCTAAAGATATTTTATTATCAAAAGATATTTTGCCAACTAATACTAAAGCATGGCCACGTCCTAACGATATGTTACCTTGTATCTTAAAAGTAAAGAAAGACTCACTAATTTGCAAAATTATTTCACGTGATGACATTACAGTTAAAAATGCTTCTTTAAAAATAAACGATACAACATCTGCATATGTTACATCATTTACATCAACGGGTCTACTTGCAATAGATGAAGAATTTAATGTAATATATGTTCACAAAAGTATGATTAGAAAAAAATATCGTATTGGTGAAGAAATCATTCTTACTATTATTAATATCAATAGTAAAGGAGAATACAATGGTTCTACCATTACACAAAAAGAAACAATGAGACTTTCAGATAGCGAAATGTTACTTAATTACTTAAAAGAAATGGGAGGAGTCATTCCACTAGGTAATTTATCAACACCTGAAGATATTGCTAAAATATTTACTTTAAGCAAAAGTGCATTTAAACGAGCAGTAGGAGCACTATATAAAGAAAGATTGATAGAAATAGAAGATTATCGTATAATTCTGAAATAAGAAATAAAAGTCATTTCATTAAAGAAATGGCTTTTTTAATTTAATCATTATTTATATAACTCAATACAACTTCTTGATCTAGACAAATATTTTTTAAATTTACAATAGGTAACCTTACTAATTCTCTACTATCATCACAAAATTCATTAATTTTTTGTCTTATAAAAGGGAAAACAATCGAAAAGAACATTGAATCTCTTATATTATTTTCTAATGAACTATACCACTTTATATCATTAATTAAAAAAGCAGTTAAAAATATAAAATTAGATTCTTCATTATCTTTAAAATCTAAGTTAACACTTACACAAAACGAATAAACATTATCTTCATTATTATAATTACGATTTATTATTTTAAATGAAAATTTACTTAGTTTTTCATCATTATAACGATGAAAATTAACTTTTAATAATTTATATCCTAAAAATTCATAAACAGGTTTATTTCCAATCATTTCGTCCTCCTAGCAACATAATCCTAAAATAGAATTTGTTTCCTTATTTATTAAAGAATCTTTATTATCTAATATATTAGTTTGTTGATTACTATCTAAAAATACAGAATATCTATTAGAAAATTTAACATTAGAATCAGCTGAAACCGGTACTATAAACTCCTTAATTTCTCCTTTTATAAACTCAAAACTATATATTTGATTTATTAAATTATGATCTTTATCAATCAAAAATAAAAGTCTAGCTGAACAACCTTTTACAGGATTAACTCCTTGTTCCCATTTTTCAATTGTTTTCTTTGTAACACCTAAGATAGATGCAAAAACAGTTTGTGACATATTCAAATCTTTTCTTAATTTTTTTACAAACTCACCATTAACTTTCGCTTCTATATCATTATATTCTACAGAATAACGATCAGCTTTTTTCAAAATCTCAATAATATTCTTTTTACTCATTTTCATTCTCCTTTATGACTTCATTATAATAATATGATAAGATCTTTTTAGCTAACTTTAATTCATTAGCACTTAAATCCTCTTTTTTATTTTTAGCATAAATATGTAATATAATGCATAGCATATTTGTTTTGTCCACTAATGTAATACATCTTAATGAAACTTTTTTTCTTTCATTTTCTAATTTTATTCTAATTTTAGCTAATATTATATATATTTTATTATTATTATCAATCTTATAGTCTAATTTTACACATTCTTTTCGATTAAACCCCATTACAATTTGACATACAACCTCTTGTATGATTTTCTCTTTTAATTCTATTCCTATTTTTTTTAAATCATTCTTTAAATTAAACGGATTATTAGGAAACAAATCTTTTAACTTATCTTCTATTAGTATTACATCATACTTCATAACATACCTCCTAAATTAATTATATCAAAATATACAAATTTTGTAAAGAAAAACACCCTATTTAATAGGGTGTTTTTCTATTGCTTTTTTAATTTGTTCAAGTTTTGGATGTTTATAAAAGTCTTTCATCGAGCATCCCGCTCTACCTCCACCTGCACATGCACAAGCACACGCACAAGCACAAGAACTTCCGTTACTACCTCTAAAACCACTTGAATTTACTGTGACTGGTTTTCTAATTTTTCTACCTGTTGAATAATATCCTGCATGATAATATCTTCTTCTGTGGAAATAATAACTCCTTCCAACAAATCCTCGTTCATGTAAATACGGATCTTGTTGTGAAACAATAGATATTATTAAAACCGTAATCGATACAGCAAATACACAAACAATTATAATAATTGCTACAATATCTTTTGTTGTTAAATATGCATCAGTATATTGAAGATCTGGATTTAAAACTCTAAAATAGCTTTGATCATATTTAATATTAATATCAAGTGTTTCTCCAGGATTTAAAGCGTTACTCCAAATATAATAGTCACCTTCAAGAGTCATATAATTAGAATCAATTATACCTGATTTATTCCATTTAACAACTGCACTTGTTACTGGGATTTCATCAAACCAACCAGGTTTATAATTATAATAACAATCACTACCTTTTAACATATACATTCTTGCTTGAATATATGTAAAACCAATCTCTAATGTTTCTCCCGCAAAATACTCTCTATTTAAATCTATTTTAATATATGAACCACTATCAGAATAATAACTAATTTTAGAAATATTAGAAGTAGTTGCTTGAATATTACTAGCATACTTATTTGGAATACCTATCTTTACCCAAGTCAGTGGACCATCAGTTGTAGAATCAAGAACAGTCCAAATAATATTAAATTCCATATCTAGTGTTCCATCTTTATTAGGATCAATTGTTATTTCATAATAATCAATTCTATCTAAATATCCATTAGATTTAGCCTTAACATTTAAGAACGAAGAAGAAATTATAACTAACAACAAAGTTAAAAATGTAATTATTTTTCTCATATACTACATTCTCCTTGTTTAGTTTTTTCATTAAGTGGACATACATTATAATATTTTAAATGTGATTTTCTTATTTGTTTAACTAATTTACTATTCCAAATTGTTTTAAAGTCATCATGAAGTAAGTTACCAAGTTGATGATTATTTAACCAACTTTGACAAGGCACAACTGTACCATCAGGTGCAATAGCCATATTAGATAAACATGCACCACATGAAGGAACGTTTAGATTAAGTTCTTTTAACTGTATTGTATCAACCCAACCAGGTGATGTGAAATTAAGTCCTAGTTCATTTGCGTGAGCATATTCTGTAACATTCTTTAAAATATTAGTTATTTCTTCTTTAGATAGTTGTGTATCTATAGCTTCTTCTTTTGTTGCGTTACCAGTAATGATTATACCAGAACATGTAAAATAATCAACCCCTAGTTTTTCATGAGCAAATTTAACAAGTTCTAAATAATCTTTATTTAACGAACATAATGGAGTATTAATACTTACATTAAGTCCAGCACATATTGCATTTTTTATACCTTCAATTGTTTTTTGAAATGTATTAGCACCAACTAGCAAATTATGAATATGTTCTTCATGTGAATAAAGAGTTACTTGAATACTATCAAGAGATGCTTCATATAAAGATGCACATAATTCTTTTGTAAGTAAAATACCATTAGTATTAACTCTAGTAACAAACCAAGATGCATACTCTACAAGTTCTACTAAATCACTTCTTAAAGTTGGTTCTCCACCAGTAAATGTAAGTTGTGGAATATATGCATTTTTACATTCATCTATAATATGTTTCCATTCATCAGTTGAAAGTTCTTCTTTAATTGCGTATTCTTGATGTCCTGCATAACAGTGAAGGCATTTTTGATTACAATGCCAATGACCTTTTTCACACATTGAACTAACCATTAAATCCATTCTATGGGGTGCTCTCATATGTTTTGAATAGTCTTTTAAACTCATGAAACCTGTTACAATATCAGGTGCTTCACCAATCGCAATTTTTTCAAATGTTTTAATAATATCGCTTAAGTCTTCTTTAAACAATTCTTTGTCAGTTTTAGGAAATAGTTTAGACATTTTAGTAATAGTTTTATTAATAAGTTTTTCCATTTCTTCATCACTAATAACTTTACCATATGTCTTATTAATATTTTCAATAAAGATTTTTAAAAGTATTGCCCAACCACAACTAATAGGTAGAATATCTTGTCCATTAATTATTACTACCCAAGGAATACCAAGCTTTATCTTTTTAGGAGGAATTAAATGAAGTCTAACAACCCCAGGTCCTTTTGGATTAAATGTTGTATGTATTACACCATTTATATTTTCTATATATTCTTTTAATTTTTTATTCATATTTTTCACCAACTTAGTTTATAATATATCAATTTTAATTTCAACAGATGAAGAGCCATATATCATCACCACATTAAATGTAAAACTTAAGTTTTTATTATTATACCAACTATTAAGGGTATAGTTTTTATTAAAACCAAATAAATCTTCATTACAACTAAATTCATTTTTCTCAATTGTATTTTTACCGGATGCTTGAACTAGCCTAATTAATTTATGTGCTGTATCAGTATTATTATATTTATAGATTTCATAAGCACTATATACTTCTTCATTAGAAAGTGTTGCGTCTACATGATAAATTCTAATTCCAGAAGTGCTAAATAATCCATTATAACCAGCTTCTAATTTATTTAACCCATCAGGGCAATAATAATCAATTAAGTAGTATTCATCAAATATAGAGTTAAACTCATCAATTAATAAAATACATTTTCCAGATAGGTAGAATGGATCTAAAACAATTTCACAAGAATTTGTAACAACATAAGGAGTAACCCAACCAAGCAATATTTTAGAAAAAGGGTTATGGTCTCCAACATTATAATCCATCATATCTCCACCACCAAGTCCACCATCGGGTCCTTTAGAATCATCATAATCATAATAATCATCAAGCCCTAATAAATGACCAGTTTCATGAATAATTGTTTCTGTATTAAGAGTTAAACTTTTTTCACAAGCAGGAATTTCAAATAAGAAATCATATCCAAAGAAACAATAATAATCTACTTCTACGTTATCATAATATTCATAATCATCAGTATAGTATTCATAAGTATATGCCCACCACATTGAATTATCATCAACATAATCAATTGGTGCAGTATAAACAATATATAACGCATCAATATATCCATCATTATTTGAATCATATTCATCATAATTAATCACACTATCATAATATTCTAAAGCACTCTTAATAATTAAATAGTCAGCATCTTCTCCTGCTTTATACTTTCTATTATAATAAGTTGAAGTCTTGTTTGTATTATAAACATCTAAAACAGTACCTTCAATATTTAGTTTACCATAAGATGATTTATTATAATAACTAGTTAGACTTTCCCAACCAGTATCTTCACTAGTGCCAAAGAATGCTTTTTCAAGATTTTCTTTCATACCTAGTTTTGCTTTAGCATCAGTAAATTCAACTGGTATTACTAAAGCTTTAGAGTTTCCTGTTGAAGGAAGGCCATAAGACACACCATTTTTATCAGCATACTTATTTAATGTTTCTAAATCCTCAGGTAAATAATAACTATTATTAACAACTTCAATATTAATTATTACTTCTTGATCAAATGCGTTTATTAGAACTTCATATATACCAGTAACTTCACTATTATAATCACTTGATGAATAACTTAAGTCTTCTACATTAATCATATCACTTGATCCATCTTCATACATAACAGTTAAATAAAGAGTAGATACCGCATCACTTAAAGTAGTACCACTTTCAACTTTTATTAATTTAGATGATGGAACAATTCTTACAATAGGATTTTCTTCACTAATAACTGGAATTTCAACATTCGTATTACCATACTTATAAAATTCAACCAAAACAGTATATGTTTTTTCTAAAGTAGTAATTTCACAAGATAAATTGCCAACACGACCATTATTTAAACTAATACAAAGATTTGATACTTCACCATCAATTGTTAAGTCAAATAACTTATCTTTAACAATATCTAGTCTATCATCTTTTAATACATATTTTGATGAAATAAATTCAAAATCAACTACGCTTAATACATTTAAATAAACTTCATCTAAATATTTTTCTTTTAGTTCAGTAAATTCTTTTTCATTTTCTAAAACTTTAATTGATTTATCATCATTTAAAGTTTTTATAATATAACTAGAATCACTTTTTTCTTCATAACATAAAGTAACCATCTTAACATTACTATCATCGACGCTTACTTGAATTGATCCATTATCATATAAAACTTCTTTTTGATACTTATTAACACCATCATCATATTCTATAAAATATGTATAATTATCATTATTCTTTAAAGCGTTAAACAATTCATCATTATTGTTATTATTAAGGGTATAATCACACCCCCCTATTAACAAACACAATATAAATATAATTATTAAATATATATTCTTCATATTTTTCACCTAACAATTACAATCATATTCCCCTGAATCAAAGACAAATAATTCATCACCTAAATTTCTAAATGATTCATAACTTCCTATATAAACATAAACATCTTTATATGTATTAAGTAAATCATCAAAAAAACTTAAATTATCTAATGATTCTATATATATATAAATTTTATATTTACTTGAATAATTATTAGTTAAATAACTATTAAATTCCTCTATATTCCCTTTATTTAAATCATAATTTTGAAAGTGACGTAAATGTTCTATTTCATAAGAATCTTTACTTCTTAAATCAAATGCTGCATATTTAGCACCTTCAGTATTAATCGTTTCATAAAAATCATCTAAATACTCTTTCCAAGAAGTAGAATCATTATATATCTTCACTTCACTATTTTTATTACAATTACAACCGCTACTAATGAATAAAAGACAAATTAATAATAATAAAATTATTTTCTTCATTATTTATTCACCTCTAGTTTAATCTCTTCAAGCATCTTTAAATCATCTTTAGATAACTCTATTTGATCAAGTAACTCAGGACGCATTATGTACGTCTTTTTTAATGCTTCATAACGTTGCCATTTTTTTATATTAGCATGGTGTCCTGACAACAAGATATCCGGAACTTTGTATCCATCAAATTCTTGTGGACGAGTATATTGAGGATATTCTAATAACCCCATAGAAAATGATTCATTAACAGTAGAATCATCCGCAATAACACCACTTACAAGTCTTGATACAGAATCTATAATTACACCAGCAGGGATTTCACCACCTGTTAGGACATAATCACCAATTGATACTTCTTCATCAATATAATTAAGAACTCTTGCGTCTATTCCTTCATAGTGACCACATACAATTACGATATGGTTTAGCTTAGAAAACTCTTCTGCTTTCTTTTGACTCCAAACATTACCACTAGGTGATGTTAGAATCTTATGAGCACTACTAAGTCCTTCAATTGTATTAAGTGCTCGATAAATTGGATCTACACGAATTAACATCCCAGCACCACCACCATATGCGTAATCATCAACAGTAGAATGTTTATTACCAGCATACTCTCTAAAATCAATAATATTTATTTCTATTAAACCTTTTTCAATAGCACGTTTTAGAATAGAACTTGATACCATTCCTTCAATAATTTCAGGAAATAATGTTAAAATATCAAATCTAATCATGATCAACCTCTAAAAGTCTAACCACAATCTTATCTTCAGTAATTTCTAATATATATTCATCAACATAAGGAATAAGTTCTTTTTTCCCATTTAATAACTCTATTTCAATTAAATCATTTGCAGGAATTAAAATTACATCAACGACTTTACCTATTTTTTCACCAGTTTCATCATATGCATCAAGTCCTACAACATCATCAATATAAAACTCTCCATCTTCTAGTGGTGGAACGTCCAATTTATCCGCAAGAACATCTGCACCAATATATTTTTCAACTTCATTTATATCATAGATTTTATCAATTGTAATTAAAATATTCCCTTTATGAACTCTATAACTACTAACACGCACTTCTTTAATAGTATTTCTTAATTTAAGATAAATTGTTTTACCAACAGCATATCTATAATCAACAAAATCACTTTCACTTACAATTTTAAGTTCTCCTTTAATACCAAACGTATTAACAACTTTACCTATTTCAATATAATCATTCTTCGTCATCTTCTTTTTCTCCTTGATCAATTTTTAATTGTTTACCAAACATTCTCATTAAACGTAGTGAATTTAATATAGCAAGTAACGATACACCAACATCTGAAAATATTGCAAGCCAAAGCGACATTGTAAATGCATCTCCATGAAGTACTAAAGCAATAATCATAACTATTACTTTTATACCAAGTGCAAACACAATATTTTCAACTACTTTATGTCTTGTTTTCTTTGCAATATGTTGCAATTCAACAAGTTTATTTAAATCATTAGTCATTATAACAATATCAGAAATAGAAATTGTAGCATCACTAGCCGTATCTCCCATTGCAATACCTACATCACTAGATGCAATAACTGGAGCATCATTTATACCATCACCTACATAAGCAGTAGTACCAAGTTTACTCTTTGTACTTTCCTTAATCTTATCCATATATTCAACTTTTTGATCAGGTAATAAATCCGAGAACACTTCATCAATTTGAAGCATATTCGCAACATTTTCAGCAATTGCTTTAGTATCACCTGTTAACATATATGTCTTAGATATACCACCTTGACGAAGGCTACTTAGTGTATCAAAAGCTTCTTCCCTAATTGTATCACCAACTACAACATAACCAATATATGTTTTTTCTTTAAAAACATATACAACTAAATTTGGATCTAATACCTCAGGGAATGTAAGTTTTTCACGTTTTGCAAGTTTATTTGTTGCAATTAAAATATGACTACCATTAATAACAGCACGTGCACCACCTTGAAGTGGTTGAAACTCAGAAATAATTTCTGTTAATACATTTTCCTTTCCATACGCTTCTACAACAGACTTACCAATTGGATGTTCTGAATAATATTCAGTATAAATAAATAATCTCTTAACATCTTCCATGCGATATCCTTCAGCTGGAACAATTTCAGTAATATTAAACTCACCCTTAGTAAGGGTACCAGTTTTATCAAATACAATATTCTCAACATGGTACATTGCTTCAAGATAATTACTACCTCTAATTAAAATACCTCTTTTACTTGCAACACCAATTGCACAGAAAAACGATAAAGGAACAGAAATCACTAAAGCACAAGGACAAGAAATTACTAAAAATTCCATCGCTACATATACCCAATCAGTCCAATCAACTGATTTATTAATAAACGAAGCAACAACACCACCAGTTAAAATTAGTGCTGCAATAAACACAACAATAGGTGTATAGTAACGACTAAACTTAGTAATAAAATTTTCAGCTTTAGATTTATTAATTGTAGCGTTTTCAACTAAATCCAAAATTCTAGTCATCATTGAGTTATTATAAGTTCTAGTAACCCTAACTTCAATAATATTACCAATATTTAAACTTCCTGACATTACTTCATCACCAACATCAACACTTCTTGCACGTGACTCACCAGTAATATTTTTAGTATCAAGATATGTTTTACCTTTACATACTTTACCATCAACTGGAATCATTTCACCTTTTGATACAACAATTACATCATCAGTTAAAACCCCTTCAACACCAACTTCAGAAACTTCTTCACCAAGTTTTAATTTGACAGTTTGTACTTCATAACTAAGTAAATCAGCAATTGACTTTCTTGTTCTATTCACCGCAATATTTTGTAAAAACTCACCAAATTGATATAAAAGCATAACAACAGCAGCCTCTTCATAATGCTTAGTGATTAAAGCACCAATACTTGCAACAGTCATTAGAAAATTTTCATCAAATATTCTACCCTTTAATAAATTCTTAAAGAATCTTAGTATTATTTGATGACCAATCATAAAGTAACCAATCACAACAAGAATTACACCTAAAATATTATTAGATTTTAAAATGTGAGAAGTGAGTATCCCTATTAAAAAGATAACAATACCAATCCATATCACAATAACTTGAGGTTTTTTAAATGTCTTTTCAATTTCACTTTCACGTGGTTTACCTTTTTCTGCACTTTGAACTTTAATTCTTTCATCAACCTTATGAGCAATTTCAGTGACACGGGATTCTAAATTATCAACAAGTGCTTTATCAGTTGTTTCAATAATAAAACGATATGTAGGATAATCAACAACAATACGTTGATGATTAAGCTCTTTCTTTGCGATATTTTCAATACGCGTTCCACAATAAGCACAATCTAGTCCATTTAAATAAAGAACCTTTCGATATACTTCAACATTATCAATACTAACAAGTTTAGCATGTTTTTCATACATCTTAATTGCTTTTAAAATTTTATCTTCTAATTTCTTATAGTAATTATCTTGTTTAAACTCTTGTTCAGGAGCATTACACTCTATAATTAAAATCTTAGTTGTTCTATCAATTGAAGCATTAAAGATTGTATCAATCTTTTTTATTTCATTTACAATACGGTTAATACCTTTAACCGAATTCATCTTTGTTATCTGATATTTCTTAACTTCCATACTAACACTCCATATGAACTAAGCCAAGCTTAATAATTTCTTCAATATGTTTATCATCTATATCATAAATCACATTCTTACCATTTTTAGTAGCTTTAACTACTTTACTATCTTTTAAGATTCTTAAATGATGTGATACTTTAGGTTGACTTAAATTTAAATTCTTACTAATATCATTTACACTAGACGGATTTTCTAATAAATAAATTGCTATTGTAAGTCTATTTTCTTCACCCAAAGCAGAATATATCATCGTAAGATCATTAATATTTAATTTATTTGATATCTCCATAAATTCCTCCTAACATATCTACATATTTAGATACGTTTATATTATACTACATTATATGATAAAATACAAAAAAATAGAAAAAAAAGATGCTAAATAAATAGCATCTAATTTTCTTAGTTTTCTTTAGCTATTGAATTCAATTTCAACAGTTTCTTTGTTTCTAATTGCAGCAGCATGTGCTAAAGTTCTAATTGCTCCAGCAACACGGCCCTTTTTACCAATAACACGACCTAAATCATCTGGATGTACTAAAGCAACAGCTTTAATAACATCTTCATTAACTTCTACATTAACAACAACTGCTTCAGGGTGAGTTACTAAAGGCTTGATTAATCCTGCAATTAAAACAGCATAATCAACTGAGCCCATATTGCCACCTATTTAGATTCTTTCTTATCAGCAGCTAAAAGCCCTTGTTGTTTTAAGAATGATTTTACTGTGTCAGTAGGTTTAGCACCAACAGCTAACCATTTTTGAACTTTTTCAACATCAAAGTTAACAGTAGCTGGGTTTGTTAAAGGATTGTAAGTACCTACAACTTCAATAAAACGACCATCTCTTGGGTTGCGTGAATCTGTAGCAACGATACGATAGAAAGGACTCTTTTTAGAACCAAATCTTTGTGATCTTAATTTAACCATAATATTAGTACCTCCATAATTAATTCTATAATATTATACCACTTATCTTATATACTGTCAAGTAATTTACCTTAACACTTTCTAATGCGATAAATATTTAATAATACCATTTACAAAATCAACTTGTTTCCTAAAATTATCTATCTTATCAGCAGTTGTAATCTTTAAAGTTGTTTTAACTTCTTTTTCAAAATTACTATATAAATTAGGATTACTATTTAATATTTGATACCAATGAGGATGATATCTAAGATATGTTAAATACAAATCATTAGCATAAATCTTATTTAAAATATCTCTTCTCATTAATCCCACCAACTATTATAATTTGCATTATAAAGACCAGGACTAGGCTTGTTTCCAAAACTTTGTGTTATTTGTAAAACCTTTTGAATTGTATTTAAAGTCTTACTAATTGAATCAGGATTAATCTTTTTCACATACTCTACAATATTTTTAATATTAGATGTAGTTAACAAATCATCAAGTTTTTTATTCCCTAAATCACTATCTTTCTTAACTTCTTTATATATATCCCATACACTATCTTCTTCCCCTAATAACACCCAATCTTCATATAACGATTGCCAAGTCTTTAAACCATTTTTAACATCATCTTTAATTCTAGGATACTTTCTAACAAAAGTTCTAAATTCATCAATACGGCTTTCCACTTTATCACCTCATTATTAAAATATGAAATAATTAATTTCTTGTTACTCTTTTTTGTAACACTTTTTTATTAATTTCATATCTTAAAGTAAAGACAAAACAAAGGGAGGGTAAAAATGTTTAATAATAAAAATAGATTATTTAATCCAAATACAATTCAAAATCAAAACCAATATTACCAACAACCTTATAATATGATGGAATACCCGAATTATAATCAATATGACTTATCACGTTTTGATGAACAAATAAATGAACTAAAAAGAATGAATAATGAACTATTAAAACGAATCAATCGTATTGAAAACTATTTAGGAATAAGAACTGAATCAGATGCAAGTAATTATCAATAAAAAAAGAATTAGATTATTTCTTCTCTAATTCCCTCATTGTTTGATAAATCTTAATACCTGTTTTATCTTCAAACATCTTATTATAACGTTTTTCAAAAGATATACTATTTAACACTGTACGATATGTATGATAAGCATTAATTAAATCAGCTTTCTTAACTTTACCACCTTTTGCGTATAAAGTAATTAAGTTAAAGAAATCAAATATTTTAATAATCTCATCAGTTGTAAATGTTTCATAATCAATATCAATTGCAATTTGTTCTTCTATTTTTGCTTTCATATTATCACCCAATCAAAGTATATCAAAAAAAACTTAAATTTTCAAGCAATGGGCTAAAATATGATACATCTATAAGTTTTATGAATAGAATAAAGTAAAGGAGGTGGAACTATGTATCAACCTAACTATGGATATGGATGTTGTCAACAACAAACTACTTCTTGTGGTAGCAACTTTGGTGGTTATGGCTACGCTTTAATTCTAGTATTATTCATTTTATTAGTAATTATCGGTACTGCAAGATGGTAATAAATTTTAAAAAGGGAGCTTGTTGCTCCTTTTTTTAGAATTCATTGAAATATTTATATTTTTAATTTTTATTGCACCATAAGTTACATCTTAACTAGTTATAAACTTATATACTAAGCAGTCTTTAAGACTAGTTAAGTATGATCTATAGAGACTAATTAGTATTGAGTATTTCGTTACTTGTGACATATTAAATAAATTATCTTATTGATATAGTGGTTATTATGCATTTGTAAATTATCATAATCTTATGTTAAAAGTTAATGAAGAAGATTATAAACAATTATATAAAGATGGATTTATATACTTCAATGATAATAAAAGATATATTAACTTAAATAAAATTATATGATTAGATAAAGATAGTGATTTATCTGATTTAATAATAGATTTATATAAACATAAAAGATTAGATGGATTATTTGATAACAATGATACATCTATATTAAAAAATAATAATGATGTTGTAGAAATTATATTAGATAAAGAGTTTATAGAATATATTAAAAAAGTAATACAGTCATAGAGAAAAGAGAGCTCTTTCCTTTTTTCTTTTGTTCCCACACCTAGCTCCTCGATTAATTTCGTTTGCTAGGATGGTTCTAACAAATCAAACATCATTTCTTTAATAATTTATAATCAATATTGAGTATTTTAAAATTCTTTATCCATTAATTATACATTAATTATTCTAAAATATTTATTTATAATTGTAACAATCTCAACAAATAGTTTTTAAAATAATAAATTAAGTTATATTGTTAATGTCTAGATTTTCATGCAAAGATTTAACAGTATATAAAATAATTCAAACAAAACAAAGAACTTATAAGAATTATTTATAATTTAACAAAAAAATTGTAATTTTTTCTATTCTATAGTATAATAAACATACATAAAAAACTTAATATTTTAGTTTTAAAAATATTAACGTGATTGACAACCTTTTTGTAAATACACTGATGATTAATTAATTTTTTAAATCATACTGTTTCAAAAGATAAATCTATAAAAGAAGGGACTTTAAACCATAGAAATTATTATTATTTTATTAGCAATTGCTGGTGGTGGTATTTTAATTGCAAAAATATGTAACGCTTGGGGAGAATCTAAAATGGGCGAAGAAGGATGGAGAGACTTTCAAAAAGTTGTCCACGAGGATGAAGAAAAGAAAAAATACAACAACTATATGTTTACTTGTCCGATGTGTAATTCTAAAAATGTAAAAAAAATTAGTACCGTAAATCGCGCAACTTCTATAGCTATATTTGGATTAGCATCAAATAAAATTAATAAACAATACGAATGTGATAATTGTAAACATAAGTGGTAATTATAGTATTATATAGAAAAAGGCGAGCCAAATCTCGCCTTTTTAAATTGAAAAATTATTTAATAATTTACTTAAATTTATTTACATTATCATCGAATTCATAATCATACAAAACAAATGTTTCATCGTAAAACAATTTCTTTCTTTTGTCGGTTTCTTTTCGGTACATTGCTAATGTGTTTTCAACAATACGCACTTTAAAACTCTTACTTTCACTTATCCCACCCTCATCTGATAAAATATCAGTAATCAAATCATCAGCAACAACTTTTTCTGTGGTATCAATTACAGCACAAAAAACAAATTTAATACTTTCATCTAACTTATCATCCGGAGATATTTCATCTATAATAGCAGTTTGAAGTAGGTGAAGAGACTCATAGGCTTTGATTCTAATTTTTAGTAAAAGATTCTCTTTACGAATTTTATCTGGTAGTGTGTCTTCGGGAGCATCAAAACCCGTTTTAAATTCAATTAAATTCAAATTTCTTTTAATTAAAAGTGCATCGGCAGAGGCACAATGATTTCCATAAATATCACTTTTAATATCATCGAAATTAAAGGCGTCTTCTGTACATTTTATTAATTCATTATTTGATAATTTTGAAAGCGATTTAACGTAATTGTAATTGCTCTTAAGGTAATCTATAATATCTCTACAAGTTATCATAAATTTCACCTCATTCATCTTTTATTTTTTTTACTTCGACAAGAGGCAAAGCAAAAGAAGAATAAATTTCGCTAATTCTTCCATTAACACATATATAATCAACCATATATTTACTGTCATTATGTTTTGCCATATAATAATTTGCTTTTTCTAACAACTCATATTTTTTTGAATACGCTTCTAAAGCCATTAAAAAATTAGGACTATGTGTTGTTAATAAGATATTAGTACCTAGTTCTTTTACAAGTAAGACTATTACTTCAGCAAAAACATTTTGCCAAGCAGGATGAAGATGAGCTTCAGGCTCGTCAAGTATCAACATGGTATCAAAATTAATTTCACCTTTTTCAAGTAAATTTTTGATAATAGAAAACATTTTAGAACCAGTTGCTAAATTTTGAACTTTCAACGGCTCTTTTTCTGGTTCTTCGTAATACATTCCCGATTCACGAATAGTCAATACACCAGGAATAATATCACTTATTTTGTTAATTATATCATCATATCTATCACGATTTATGGATTGTTCAATTATAGAATTGGTTTCACGCTTTAGCAATAATCTATTCAATTTAGCAGAATGAGAATAATCCAAGCGATTTCCATAGCGATACATTAAAGGAAGGTTATCGTCCGTAATTTTATCTAATACATAAGGATCCTCAACATATATAGCGTTATGTAGGAATAGTTTACTGTCCATTACATTAGCAGATAATCCTTTTTTTTCTATCAAAGTAAAGTGGGAGCCCATTTCACCATTTTTTGTTATTAAAACGGTTGATTTCTTTTCTTTTGATTTTAGATTTATAGGATAAACTTGACCATTAAACTCCACATTAAAAAGTGATGCAACACTTCTTTCAGCAAACCCTTGTAGATCTTTATCAAAATAATACTTATTCATCTCCTCAAGAACAGACATAGCTCTATCTCTGTTCTCATTGTAATTATCTAAAAAGACAGAGAATTTCTTCGGCAACCCATTTTTTTGCTTTATTGAAAAATCTAACAATGTCTGAGGCGTGATAAAATCAACAATCTCTTTTAAATTGATAAAAAGTTCAACAACGTCTACATATTCAAGAAGACGACGATATCCCAAACTTGTATGTAAAAGAGGTGATAAATCTTTTTGTAATACTTCTTGCATTCTATCAAAGTCAACGTATTTTGCAACACTTTCTAAATCAAGAAGACGAGATATGCTTGATATTGTCCTTCTATAATTCATTATTAGTTCATCGTGTATTTTTTCTTCAAGATTACTTAAAGATTCAATAGTTGCATATAATGCCTTTCCTACTGTAGATTTACCAGAGTTGTTGTTTCCACAAATAACAGTTAATCCTTTTATCTTTATCGTAGCATTATTTATTATACCAATATTTTGTAATATTAATTCCATAGTAAACTCCTTACAAAATTTATATTTAAGAATTAATCCACCGTAAAACTCTATAAACTCTTTGATGTTACATTAGAAAATTTTAAATTTTTTCAAATATACTCAAAGAAGTAGAGTAGTTTATTCAAAATTAAATTACAGCATTTGCACTTATTTCTGCTGTTAACTTTGGGAGGATATTATACATTTGATTATCAGTGAGAATTTTCCCGAGTTATCATACTATATGGTTACAATAGTCACTCATTATATAGTATGTAAATATTATAGCATAAATTTTCATTAATTTCAAGAACTTTTTGATAATTTTCAAAATTATCTATGTTGATAATTTTCAAAATTATCTATTGGAATTATGCAAAATTTATTTACCAATTTTCCATTTGTGTCCACAATTTTGGCAAACATTTATTGGTTTGCCACTACCAATAAATCCCCAAATAATAGAGTAACCTCTATTAATTGTAGCGATTGAAGGTGAAGCACATTTAGGGCAAGTTGGAATTCCTTTCTTACTATATTCATTTCGTGTTCGGTCTAATTCATTCCTCCTACGTACCAATTCTGCTTGTTTTTTTTGCTTTTCTTCCTTTTGTAATTTATCTCTTTCTTGTTTCTCTTCGATTTCTTTTTGCTTTTTTTGTTGATATAGTTGAAAATCTTTTTTTGCTAACATATAATCGCTTATTTCAAAAATTGTACCGATAATAAATATAATACAAAAAAACAAGCAAATCAATCCTAGAATAATAATTGACTGTATTCCAAAGATAAATCCAACAAATGATATTAAGGATATTAGTCCAAATTTTAAACAATTGCTTAACTTGGGCATAGGAATTTCTTTTGAACAAGATTTAGTTATTTTATTTTCAGAACTTGAAGTAAGTTTAATATTATCAGTATCCATATCTATGTGAGGTACGGAAATTCCACATTTATGACAAAATAAAGAATCTTCTGATAATTCTACTCCACACTTTTTACAAACTTTCATATATTGCTATCCTCCTAAAAATGAAATAACATGTTTAAACAAGATAAGTTATTTAAAAAATAAATTCATTATTACCATAATATAAATATTAACTCTATTTTAAATATAAGTAAAAAGAAAAAAATAACTTTTAATAATCCATTGTCTTTTAATATAAATAGCTAGATATTATCATTTTTTATAATAATATTTTAACATAACATTATAATTTTTTCAATATTTTGACTATAAATAATATAATAAAAAATAATTAAATATTTAAATTATATTTTCTATAAAAATAAACTTAGTTCATTAAGTAGAAACTAATCGTTAAAAGTATTATAACTAATTTTTTGTTTTTGATGTGCCAAAATTTTATTTTAGATTTACCCTAAAATAATGTACTAACTAGTATTTAAATCTAAATTAAGTATATTGCATATGGGCTAATTAATATAGACCATACTGCAGCTATTTTCTTAACTTAAGTCACATTAAATACATTAGTTATTTATATTCATCATTTTGGATAACAAATTAACAAAAATATTAGTCCTCTTTTAAGACTAATATTTTTTAAGATTACTTAATAATTAATAAAGCTAATATCGCAATTATCAAACTAAATAATGTTCCAACTAAATACTTTTCAGCAAAATCTTTATCTTCTAATTGCTTAAACCTAGCAAGAGATTTTGCTGTTAAAACTAATGCAATCGAACCATACAAACCAAGTACACCCAAAAGTAATATTACTACTCTTTCTAACATTCCAATTAATGCACCTACATTATCTGACTCAACATTTTCACAAATATCTTTTTTATTAAAGATATAATTAAAGAAATGTTTTATAAATACTGATGCTGGAGATAAAACAATTAAGAATGCTAAAATATAATTAATAATTATATTATGACCTATTTCTTTTAAAAATGAAATATTATATACTGCATCACCTATAGAATTCAAATTTGATTTAATAACAAGTGAAATAGTTACCAGTAATAAAACATGTATAATTTGATCAACTATAAAACTCCAAAATGAAAAAGCATTATTGTTAAATTTTTTTGTAATTTTAATTCTAAAATAATCAATTAAAAAATGTGAACCAAAAACTAAAAATGACCAAAAGATAATTTCCCAAATGTTTCCAAATAGTAACAATACTAAAGTAATCATTATAGTATAAATTAAACTATGTATAATAAGTCCTTTTATACTATTTTTCTTTTTTTCAACCAACTTAACAGGTTGCAAGAAAAAATCACCTATTAAATGAGCTATTAATAATAATTTTAGAATATCCATTTCTTTCACCCCCTATATTCTTTTTTCATATATTCAAAAACCAAACATTCTAATTTTCTAATTTCATCAAATTTGCCTAAAGCCCTAATCTTTTCAATATTATGTCTACTTACTTTTAATAACATTGAACAAACAGAATTTAATTTAGTTGCAAACCTTGGCCCAAATAATTTATGAAACTTTTCTTCTCTTCTAAAATAATTGTATCTGACTTCATCGAATAACATATCTTTAATATCATTAGAAGTATTTTCATCAAAATCATAAGTCAATACATTTTGTTTTAATTTATCTATAATAAAGTTTGCAATTTTATTGATGTTTTGTCCTTCATATTTAATTTCTAATGGATATAACAAATTAAATAAATCAAAGACATCAGCTTGTCTATTTGTATGATCAAAATTAAGTAATTCAACAGTGCTCATTACTTGATTTACTAGGTTATCATTTACTTCATTACATGAATATAATAAAAAACCATATTTCTCAAATTTACAATCATTTAGTGCTGAAATAGCATAATGATACGCTTCACCGTCAAACATATTTGTACTACGATAATCTTTTTCTAATATTCTTTGATTTAACATTCCGTATCCTATCCCACATCTAACTTGATATGGATAAAATAAATTTCTTATAAAGCAATAACAACTAAAAGCATCAGAAACATCTTTAAATAATGCTTGAATAGAATCTCCAGATGAAAATTCAAATGATTTCACTAATTCTTTTGAATAATATTCATTAATAAACTGAATGATAGAAAATAACTTATCTTGAATATAAAATCTTTGTTCATCATCATATGTTCTAGAATGTTGTATATCTAAAATAATAGCAGCATAATTATTACTCACAGTATTCACCTCGCTATTATTATATCATATTAAATATTAAAATGCAACCTAAATAAGTTGCATTTTTAATTTGCAACCTAAATAGGTTGCATTTCCGTTTTGCAACCGAAACAGGTTGCAAACTGAAATTATAATCAAAACTAAATACAAAAAAACCACTACCTAGGATAGTGGTTTTATTATTCTAACTACTTAAAGCAGTAGAAACACCTGAAATGCAGGAGGTGCAAACACCTATAATTTACATATAAATTATACCATTTTAGAAAGAAAATGTCAATGTTTTCTCATTTTTATTCAAATGATTTAATTATATTTGAATTTTCATATATATAAATTTTTTTACTATTTGTTATCTTTCTATAATATTCTAAAGCCTTATCAGAATAAATTTTAACTGGAGGAATATAATATCCTTTTTTCTTTAGTCCATTATGTTCATAATTGATAACAGCAACAGAAACAATATATATATTTTTTGAAGCATAATACTTTTTAAATTTCACGCTAATAGCATTTATATCAAGTTTAATTATTTTTTTATTCTTTATTTTCTTAAAACAAATACCTATACGAAAATAATATATTGATTTAATTATAAAAAATAAGAAAATCAAAAATAAAAAAGGAATTACAAAAAAATAAATTCTTTTAGCATATTTAAGGTCTTCGCTAGTCAATGCTAAAAATGCACATGCGATAATAAAAAATAAAGGAAGTAATGCTGTAAAAAAATAATTACTATAAATTTTCTTTATTGTAATGTTATTTTTTATATTAATTGTTTTTTTTGACATACACTTAACCTCCTAATATTTTATAGGTATTTTTTTAATATGATTAAACAAATATTTATTTAAAGTTTCGTTTTTTTTATTTTACCACATTATTAAATTATTTTCAATATTTCATAAAAAAATGAGCTTTTAATCTAAGCTCATTTCTATAAATTTATATATAATTTTAATTTCTCTTGTTTTTTCTCCGTTAATTTCTTTTTTATATCCAATAACTATTCTTGAAACTAAATCATTTACCATATCTTGTGTTATTTTTATTTCATCAATATATTAAAATGCAACATCTTTTAAATTTTTTAGTGAATCTTCAGTAACTGGAGATTTTTTTATTTCTTCTTCTAACTTTAAAATTTTATCTTTTAGTTCTTTTTGTTCACTTTTATACTCTCCTAATAATGTTTTATATGTGTCTATATCTATTAGTCTTGATGCATAGTCTTAATAAAGGTTTCTTATTATTGTGATTAATGTAGTTTGTCTAGTTTTATATTTCTTTAATAATCCTTCATTTATGTTTAAATTAGTATTCTTTTTTAATTCTTCTTTTAATAATTCAATTACTTCATCATTTCTTTTAACCGTTGATATAAAGCTTCTTAAGCTCTTATCTACAATTGTTTTAATTGTATTATATGTTATAGTATTTGATTTAGGACATCTTGCTATATTATCACGATGTCTTTGGCATTTATAAAAACATCTTGAAGATCCAGTTCTTTCTTTTTGAGTTATTAAAACCATTCTTCCCCCACAGTTAGCGCAAAAGATTATTCCTTTAAAGAAATTTTCTGAATCATGAACTTTCTTTGTGCTTCTAGATTCAAGAATTTTTTGTACTTCATTAAACTCTTCTTGAGTTACTATTGGTTCATGTGTACCACATACAATTATTCTTTGATCTATTGGAACTTTTACTACTTTTTTTGTTTTATAGTTTTCTATTTCATACTTTCTATTTACCATGTCACCAACATATACTCTATCTTTCAAGATTGCGTTAATTGTAGCTGGAATCCATACTCCACGTCTTTTAAATGTATTATCTTTTATATATCTATCAAATCTTGTATCCCCATTTAATGATTTATAGGTTGCAGGATTAACAATATTTTCAGACATAAGAGTATTTGCAATAATCGTTGAACCTTTTTTGTCAAGTGCCATATCAAATATTTTTCTTACTACTTGTGCTGCTTCTGGATCAATAATAAGTTTATTTTTATTAGTAGGATCTTGTTTATAACCATATGGGGCTTGAGATGCGATAAAATATCCATTCATTGCTCTTTGACGCTTTGCTATTTTTATTTTTCTTGATAAATCTTTTGCATACATATCATTTAAGATATTTTTAAATGGAGCAATATCATTATTATTTGATAATGTATCTACATTATCAGTTATTGCAACATATCTTACATGTTTTGTTGGGAAGTATATTTCTGTATAATAACCAGTTTGAATATAATCCCTTCCAAGTCGTGATAAATCTTTTGTTATGACCATATTAATCTTCCCTATTTCAATATCAGATATCATTCTTTGAAATGAAGGTCTATTATAATTTAAGCCTGAAAATCCATCATCAACATATATATCAATTATTTCTAAACTATGTTCTACACAATACTTCTCTAATATCATTTTTTGAGTAATGATACTTTCAGAATCTCCTACATTTCCATCGTCACTTGAAAGTCTACAATAGAGTCCTACTTTGTAGATGTTATCAATCATTACTTTTTCCCCTTTTTATAATTTTAGCTACAATTTTAGCAAGAAATGCTTCTAGCTTTTCAATATTATCAAATTCTTCTTTAATGATGTATTTAACACCATCTATATACATTACTTTATCTTTTTCCATTGTGCTCCCTCATATAATCTCTATTCTACTTACATTATATGAAGGTGTAAGGTCAAATATTGTCCCTATCAATTATAATATTTATCAATATATGCTTCTATTAAAATTTGATAAGCTTTATTTGGATGTTTTATTATACGGCCATATTCTTGATATAGTATTACTTGTGTAAATGCGTAAGCATCAATATCTACTTCCTTTGAGTTATATTCTACTAAAGACGCCTTATCATTTAGGTTAATTGGTGTAAAGTGATTAACTAGTACATTCTCCCATCTTTTGTGTCTATCTGTTTCATGATCTCTTGCTTTATAGATTTAGTATACGTGTCTTAACTCATGAGCAATAGATTTAAGACATTCTTTATGATTGTACAAGTATTTTCTATTGATTTCAATATGTGCTGGATATTCTAAAACTAATCTACTGTCAACACTTAAGTTTTCAAAACATATTGGTAGTGCTTCTACTCCTAAGAATACTGAGATATTTATACAGTCTTTTACAAGTACTTCTTCTTCCTCCCAGTGATCTTCTCTAAAATTTTTAATGGACTTTTTTTTAGTTCTTCATCATTATATAGTTTTTTCTTTATTAATCATATCCCTGACCTTCATTTCTATAAACATTTTTGTGACACTTACATTAACTAATCTTAAATTTCATATTATAATTAAAGTAATATTTTATATATATAGGGATTTGTTATGAATAGATTAAAAGAATTAAGAGAAGAAAAAAATTTATCAACTAGAGGTCTTGCAGCAATGGTTGATATTAATCATATGGCCATTAATTATTATGAGAATGAAAAAAGAGATTTTAATACTACTGCATTAAAAACTCTTTCTATATTCTTTGATGTGACAATAGATTATCTTCTTTGTCATAGTAGTTATTATTTATTTGTTAATTATCATAATATTATGTTAAAAGTTAATGAAGAAGATTATAAGTTACTATATAAAGATGGATTTATATATTTTGATAATAATAAAAGATATATTAATTTAAATAAACTTATAGGATTAGATAATGATAATGATTTATTTGATTTTATAATTGATTTATATAGACACAAGAGATTAGATGGATTGTTTGATAAGAATGATACATCTATATTTGAAAAAAATAATGATGTTGTAGAGATTATATTAGATAAAGAATTTATAGAATATATGAAGAAATCATTAGAGTTATAATGGAAAGAGAGATCTTTCCTTTATTTTGCCTTCTCCTATTAATTTCATTAATCCATAAAAACACTCCGCAAGCCCTTTTTTTTCAAGTGCTTGCGGAGTTTGTCTAATCATTTTTATTATTTTGTTTTTTCACTAATGCTCTACCTCTTAAATATATCAAAGTACCAATTGTTTCAACAATAACAAACAAAAACAATACTCCCAAATATTGTCGTAGACTAGCTTTTTCATATATACTTTCAATCAGCCAAAATAAGCTAATTATAGGACCACTTATCCATAATAATTTTCCTGAAAAAATATATATAACTCCAAATGAAGAATTTAAATCTTTCATATAGCCTCCGCTTTCATGTTTTAAATTAGATAACAGTTATTGCTATTGTACCGATATAACTATCGTCGTATTTATTTATGCATGTTATAGTTACAGTTCCTTTAGAAACACCATGTACTATACCATAAATATCCACAGTGGCAATAGAATTATCACTGCTAGTCCAAACATAATCTTGCCTTATATTAGTAGGCCCACCTGATACAATGCATATACTACGTGTATATCCAACATGAACTGTTGTTTCTCCTGCATTACCACCTAATTTCGAATATTCTGTTCCGTTTAATGATTCATCAACATTGGAATCAGTTGTTAGCGAAACAATTGAAGTTGATCCAGCCTTTTCATAAACTATAATTTCAAGTGTAGCTACATGGTTAAGGTTATATTTATCTGTTACCCTTATAATAGTACTTCCAACCTTCTTCGCAAAAACAGTTCCGAATGCACTTACTGTGGCAACAGACGGATCTGTACTCATCCATACGTAATCGTTATATCTTGAATCAAATTCAGCATCATTTCCTAGATATAATACTCTTGTAAAACCTATCGCTATAGTATTATAATATCTATCTCCATTATTAACAGTAACTTCTGTTCCCAATCCTGTTGTTTCTGTAGCGTAATCAGTTTCAGTTGTTATTGTAAAAGAATACGCTGGACATTCCTCAATAAAGAATGTATAATCTATTAAATCGTTGCCATTAAAATATCCAAAATACAATATATCGCCTTTTAGCAGCTGTATATCTAAACTAATTGTTAATTTTGAAACATTACATTTGATAAAATTTTCCAAGGTCAATGAATTATCATGTAATTTATACACAACAAAAATCATATTATTTTGCGTTTGACCATTATTAGTAAAACTATAACTTACTTTATAGTTGCTATTATACGGAATATTAACAAATGATAGTTTATCTCCGATATTTGATGCTAATTTGTATTCTTCACTTAATTGATACTCTTCCTGTACATTTAATAAATTATAATGTATTTCACCACTTGATGGAATATTAAACCTTACATAATAATAATTTCCTTTTTCTAGAAAAACATTAATACTACTGAAATTTTGAATAGAAATAGCATCATTTGTATAACTTTCAATACTAAATTTATCTATAATATTCATTCCTTCATCATATATTTCAAAACCAATTGGGATTTCAATAGAATTATTTATACTATACATTTCCATTGTATATAAATCATCTTGTGTACAATAAATTTTTATAATACTTTCATTACTACCTGATAGAATATAATCATTTAATATTATTTCCTTTGTACTTGTGATTTGAAACGGTTTTATTGACACATCATATGCTCGAGAATTTTGTGGAAAATGTCCTATTTCCACCTCAAAGTAATATTTTTTTTCTTTATCAAAAATAAAAGATACAGTTCCATAATTAGATGCTACTACTTTATCATTTTCATATAATTTTATTGTAGAATGTGTTGGGACACTTATGGTATAATATCCTGAATACTCAGGCGTAAAGGAAAAACTATCATATTTTCCATCTTGTATCATATAACCTCTTGTTTTCTCAAAAATAGTAACATTTTTATGTTGCTTTTTACCTAATAATAAATTAAAAGATGATGTTGCAATACCAATTTCTTCAAATGAATCATTTGATTCATTAGCATATGAAATTTGAATTCTTGAACCATATGTTAAGTAAGCTTCACTTTTTGAAACACTATCCAAATCCCAATGATAACTGATATAGTTGTACTCAGGAAATCCTAAATCATCATAAGTTATTGGTCTAAATACTAGTGCATTATTATTATTACTTGTTATACTTTTTGCATCAATTTTCCATAAACTATTGTTTTTATCAATTTGCTCTGTTCTTCCACCTAAATTATAATCACTTGGGTTATTATTTAATTCCTTCAATTCATATCCAATATGAGTATCACCTATTTTGTAATCAAGAACAACATAACAATCGTACACTATTTGACCAATATCCAAGGCCTTACCAATTTTTGGGTTTATCATTCCAATACCTTCCAATAAAATATTAGCTTTTGATTGATTGGCAGTTTGTAAATCAACATTAACTGAGGATATTCCATATCCACTATATAATGCATATGAACGATTAATAATATAACCAGAATCTAAATTGACATCATAAGTAGAATCAAATACATTATTCATATGTGCATTTGTTATATTAACAAAAGCAAATGAATCCTTAATAGCATATAAATCTTTATTTGGTTGAGTTTCCTCATAATTTTGTTGATATACATAACCATATATACATGATTCCTTTTCATCAGTAGGTTTAGGAAGTGGAATTACGACATCAGAATAAGATGAATACGCCTCACTATCTAAACTTAACTTAAAATTTTCAATAACAATTTCACTGTTATTATAAAATATATATTCACTCAAGTAAATAAATGTAAAAACATATAAAGGTGTAATCGTATATGTGAACTCTTCTTCACTTAGATTATATATAGCTTCTATATCATAAATAAATACATCAACTAAATTTGCAGTTTTTAAATCACCATTAGAAGAGTAAGCTTTAGTATTAACGAAAAATCCATATTCTTTCCCTGTATATGTATATATTCCTCTATGAATAAATAATTCCTTAGGTACTAAATATATAATAGGATCATCTCCATGTATAGTAGCGTTACCATTTGAAAAAATAGTAGGCTTTTTAGTATAATCCATATAAAAGCCACAAAAAGAATGCCTTGGATCGTTATAATTATGAACATTTACATTATAAAAATCCGCCCACTCTGGAATATCTTTACTATTAGTATAATCATCATAATCACCTTCAGTAATTGTTAAACTTGTATTCATCTTATCTAAGACGCTTGATTCAGTTGGTGTAGAAACACTTGCATGAACATCAAAATTACTAACTGAAACAAACACAATTACTATTAATGTAAAAATTATAATAACTTTTAAAATTTTTTTCATTATACAACCTCCTTGTATATGCTATGTGCATAATTTAAAGCTCATCTTCACCAAAATAATCAAATGTTTTTCCCCTATTTAATTCTAAATACTTTAAGGTAATTATTAGAAATATTTTTAAAGTATGAGTTATATGTTTATTATATCATATTTATTACATAAAAAAAGAAAAAAATAAATTATTTTTTTAGGATTTTATTCTTATTGTGCCTAACTATCACCTTAAATTAGTAATTAAATAATATCCTAACTAACCTTTAAACTTAAGTTAAGTACGCTGCATAGGGGCTAATTAGTATAGTCCCTATTGCATCATTTTCCTTAACTTGCGGCACATTAAATATATTAGTTATTTATAATCATCATTATGGATAACAATATGTGAACTGGGAAGAGTCCCGTTTCAACCTAACTATGGATATGGATGTTGTCAACAACAAACTACTTCTTGTGGTAGCAACTTTGGTGGTTATGGCTACGCTTTAATTCTAGTATTATTCATTTTATTAGTAATTATCGGTACTGCAAGATGGTAATAAAATTTAAAAGGGAGCTTTATGCTCCTTTTTTTAATAATTAATTTAAGTATTTAAAAAAGTGGCGGGGAAATTCCCCGCCTTTCAGTTGACCAAGACCTTCCGGTCAGCCCAAAAAGTAATATTACATTTATATATTTTATCATATCATAAATATTAAAATAAATCATCATATTTATGAACTTTTATTTTAACATTTATATTTAGTTTTACAATTAAAATAATTAATATTTAACTGATATAAATCATACCTAAATATTGTTTAAAAGAACTTGTATTAAATTACTATTGATTCACTTATCGAAAATATTTTTTTTCCTAAATCTTTAATTGAATGTCCTAAATGATATAAACTATTTTGATCTATTATAATATATCTATCATGAACCTTAGTAGTATATCTAACGTTCAAACCCCCATACTGACTGTTAAACGCATTAATATCAATACCTAACAATCTTGAATTTATACTAGTATAAATAATAACTTGAACATTGTTTTTCTTTACTACTAATCTATCAAGTATTGTTCTATCTACATAATTATCAATTATTATAATTTCGTTATTGGCTTTTTCAATTAGCGATTGTACAAATGCATACGCATCATAAATCTCTCCATCAAAAAATAATTGTGAATTTTTAAATTCATGAGGCTTGTACTCTTTTTCAATACAACTAACTCTTTCATCTAAAGATTCGACTTTATTAATCAATTTAACATAATTTTCATTAGTAACTAATGATCTTTCTTCATTTATAACATAACCTTTTAATAGATATTCCTTTAATACATTATTAGCCCATTTTCTAAATATTACTCCCATTATTGAGTTAACTCTATATCCAACCGAAATAATTACATCTAAATTAAATAATTTTATGTCTACTTTTGTTTTTCTCATCTTTCCAGTACGTGGATCATATTTATTTAGCTCAGTTGCAAAAAATGCAACACAGCTATTTTCATCTAATTCATTTATTTGAAATATATTTTTTATATGTCTTGAAATAACAGATTTATCTCTCTCAAACAACAAAGCAATTTGATCTAATGAAAGCCATATCGTATTTTCAAAAGGAGATACCTTAACATCTATTTCCAAATTATTATTATTAAACTTTATTATTTCATAAATTTCCTTCATGTGTTCCCTCCATTAATTCTACCCCTCTTAAAATAACATCTAATTCAGTATTTAACGCACTTGCATATTTAACTAAAAAGAATATAGTTGGTGAATTACTCATGTTTTCAAATCTAGTAATTTGTTGACGCATTACACCCATTTTTTCAGCAATCTCTTGTTGAGTGTAACCGGATTTTTCTCTTAAAAATATAAATTGCATTACTATTTTAGCTCTAAGCCATAGTTCTTGTTCTTCGATTGCCATTTCTTTTAATTCATTATGATTGTAAATTTCTAACACTTTATTTAAATTTTTCATACTTACACCTCAATTGTATTGTATCATATCTTTACAATCTTCGCAACATTTTTGTTTCATTATATTAAAAAATCTAACTTAGATATAGATATGTAATTTAACCTAATATACTACAAAAATTTCCTGATCATAAAAATATACTAACTTATATAAACTTGCAATTTGCGTTTTTAGCAAATTCCCTTATGTATTAATTTTTTATCATTTAATACATCTACTTTAAATTTTTCAATTGCTAACTTCTCTCTTATAAAAATAAAACTAGGTATTCTATTTTTATCAATAAAATGTTTTCAACCTAACTATGGCTACGCTTTAATTCTAGTATTATTCATTTTATTAGTAATTATCGGTACTGCAAGATGGTAATAATTTAATTAAAAAGGAGCAGTTGCTCCTTTTTTTTGTTATTTTTTTTTACAAATTAATAATAATATGATATAATATATCCATAAAGAGGTGATTTATATGGCAAAAAATAAAAAAGTTAAAAAACCAGGAATTCTAGCAGAATTCAAACAATTCATTACACGTGGTAATGTTGTTGATATGGCAACTGGGGTTATTGTTGCAAGTGCATTTACTAAAATCGTAACATCACTTACTAATAACGTATTCTTACCTTTAGTTAACTATATCGTATTCTTACTTACTGGTGGTAAAGAAGTATTATTAATCACAGTACTTAACGGTGAGGATTACTTAGTTGAAACAACTGATGCTGCAGGTGTTGTGACTTCTTCTGTTAACCCAGAATGTATATATATTAACTGGGGTATTGTTGTTGAAGCAATTATCAACTTTATCTTAATTGCTGCTATTATTTTTACAATTGTAAAAGTAATTAATTCTACACGTAAAAAACTTGATGCAATCAAAGCTAAAGCTAATGAAGATGAACTTGCTGCTAAGAAAGCTGAAGAGGAAGAAGCTGCAAGAATCGCTGCTATTGAAGCAGAAAAAGCTGCTATCGCAAAAGCTGCTGCTGACAAGGCTAAAGCTGAAGAAACTTCAACTAATGCATTACTTGTAGAAATTATTAATTTACTTAATAAATAATTAGAATTAAACTACGAATCATTTTGGTTCGTAGTTTTTTTCTTGATAAATTCATATAATTATAGTATAATTAAAATATGTGAGGTATAATTATTATGATTACAATGAAAGATGTTATTAGAGAAGGAAATCCATTATTAAAAGAAAAATCAGTTGATGTTAAAATTCCTTTATCTAAAGAAGATGAACAGTTGATGATTGATATGATGGAATATGTATATAATTCATGTGATCCAGAACTAAATGAAAAATATGACTTACGTCCTGCTGTTGGACTTGCTGCTCCACAACTTGGTATTTTAAAGAAAATGATTGCAATTGTAGCACCAGATGAAAATGGTGAGGAACATGAATTTGCACTTATTAATCCTAAACTAATTAGTTATTCAGATGAACTTACATACTTAGAAGGTGGTGAAGGATGTTTATCTGTTGATAGAGCATGTAATTCATTAATTCACCGTCCTGCAAGAGTAACTTTTGAAGCATACTTTTATGATTTAGATACAGGCAAATTAGAGAAAAAACGAATGAGACTAAAAGGGTACTTAGCAGTAGTATTCCAACATGAGTATGATCATTTAAATGGTATTTTATTTGTGGACCGTGAAAATAAAGAAAATCCATATTATATTCCAGAAAATTCTAAACCAATTAAATTTAATGAAGAATAGAAAAAAGATAGAAAGTTTTTGAACTTTCTATCTTTTATTTTTCATTTAAAACATATTTTCTAACTGCATCTGCAAGGCCACCTTCTTCAATTAGTCCAGTGATATATGTTGCAGCAGATTTAGCAGCAGGAGTACATTTACCCATTACAATGCTCGTATTACATAATTTAAACATTGGAACATCATTATCAGAATCGCCAAATGCATATGTATTTTTAATATCATAATTCATAATTTCTGTAATTTTTTTAATTCCTGTTGCTTTATCACGATTAGCAGGTATTACGTCAGCTCCAAATACACCCCATTTAAAGAATGTTAATTCTTTAAAGTTCTTGCTTGTTTTATCTATTTCATCATTATTTCCAAGTAACCAAAATTGAATTACTTCACTAAAATAAAAATCATCTTCTTCTTTTAATAATATATATGGTCCAGGTACATTTCTATCAAATGATACTTTAATTTCATCATTAAAATACATTCTTAAGTTACCATGTAATGTAGATGCTGAAAAAGATATTTTATTTTTAATCATAAATGTAACAACATTTTTTACAAGATCTTTATCTATGAAATCATAATAAGTTTTATCACCAATAATAAGGTGACCACCATTCGCAAGATTAAGTCCTGTAAAATAAGGAACTATATGTTCAACATCATTTAATGTATCACGCCCTCTACCACTAGATAAATATAAATCAATATCTGGATTATTTGATAATTCTTTTAATACTTCTAATGTAGATGGTTCTACAATTCTTTTTTTAGGCGTAAGTAGTGTTCCATCAACATCAAAGAATAATACTTTTTTCATACTATCTTATCTTTTTAATGGAAACAACAATTAATGGTTTACGGTCCATTTTATTATATATAAATTGATACATTTGATTTGCTATTTGACGTTCTAATGCACTAAATGAAAGATTAGAATTATCTTTATTTAAATTATTATATATTTCAACACACTTGTTTGATAACATTGAAATTAACTCATCTGCCTTATCTGGAGTTGAAAAGCCATTAAGTGTTACTATCGGTTTATTAATAATCTCTTTTTTCTTATTAATAAAGAAAGTTGCACTAACTAATCCTTCATCAGCCATCTTTCTTCTTTCTTTTAGAACATTACTGTCAACATCAGATAATGATCCATCTAAATATACATCGGATGCTTTAACTGCATCTTTTATAACAGTAGCACCAGTATTATTAATATTTAGTACATCACCAGGTGCAAGAACAAAACAGTTTTCTTTTTTAAGTCCTAAACCTAGTGCAATTTCAACATGCTTTCTCAACATGAAATATTCACCATGTACAGGAACAAAGTATTTTGGTTTCATAAATGATAACATCATTCTAAGTTCGTTTTGCGATGCATGTCCTGTTGTATGTGTATCTGTAAGTGGGTTGTTTTTTATTACGTGTGCTCCTGCATGAACTAGGTTATTAATATTTCTATTAATAAATTGTTCATTACCAGGAATAGGTTTAGAAGAATAAATTATTGTATCATCAGGTAGCAACTGAATTTGTTTATGAGTGCCTGCTGCAATTCTAGATAATGCCGCAAGAGGTTCACCTTGTGAACCAGTACAAAGAATTGTAACATGCTCAGTTTCAATCTTCTTTAATTCTCTAGCACGAAGAATCCAACCTTTTGGAGCATCAATATAATTAAGCTTAATAGCTGCTTCTATTGTTTTTTCCATACTATGACCAAATACAATAACTTTTCTACCACATTCAATTGATGATGCAATTATTTGTTGTACACGATATACATTAGATGCAAAAGTTGCTACAATAATTCTACCTTCAATTTGATGGAATAAACTATCTAGTGTTTCTGCAATCTTTCTTTCACTTGATGAAAATTCATCAATGTTAGCGTTAGTACTTTCTGATAACAAACATACAACGCCTTCTTCACCAAGTCTAGTCATCTTATGAAAATCAGACATATGACCAAGTGGACTAAAGTCAAACTTAAAGTCACCACTATTTACAACATAACCATACTTAGTTTTTATTGCCATCCCATATGAATCTGGAATTGAGTGATTTGTTCTAAAAAATGAAACACTTGTGTTTTTATATTCAATTACATCATCACTTGTAAATTCTTTTAAGTTATATTCAATATCAGGAAATTCTGCTAATTTATTTTGAATTAAAGGTACCGCAATACCAGCAGCATAAATAGTTGGAATTTTTACTTTTTGTAGTAAAAATGGTAATCCACCAATATGATCTTCATGTCCATGTGTTATAAATAAACCTGCAATACGACTTTCATTTTCAACTAGATGCGTAAAATCAGGAATGATATAGTTTACACCATGAACATCATCATCAGCAAACAGTACTCCCGCATCAATAACGATGATTTCATCATCTACTTCTACAACATACATGTTCATTCCAACAACACCTAAACCACCTAGTGAATAAACTTTTACATTTTGTTCTTTAACAACTGGTTTTCTCCCTAATTCTTTTCTTGGTTTATATTTAACAACTTTTTTAGGTTCAACAGAAACATCAGTTGCAACTTCATTATTAGGTTCTTTCACTGGACTATTATTTACAACTTGTTCAGTATTTTGTTGTTTATTATTAGTTGGTTTTTTCTTCTTATAATATTTCTTTGGTTTATTAGAACTATTAGGTTGTTTATTTTCCATTTGTTTCCTCCTTTCCTCATAATTTTTATATTTTAATAAATATTTTTATTTATTTATTTCATTTTCAAATAAGTGAAATACTTCTAGTGTAGCTTCTGCGTCATGTAATGCATTATGATCTTGAATTTCCATTGGAGGTTTTGCACCTAAAAGTTCAAATGCAGCATATAGTCCAATATCATTTTTAATCCCATAATAGTTTTTAATAATTTGCATTAAGTTAACAAAATTCTTACGTTCTGTAACTGGTTTAACATTATGTAACTTATATGACTTATCAATCATTAAATAATCATTTTTACCCCATACATAAATTGTAGGTTGATAAAACATCATGTAGTCTTTTAACTTATTATAAAACTTTGAATAATATGGAGCATGTTCTAACTTTTCTTTTGATACATGAATAAACTCCATCATTCTATCACTTATACCCAGTTTACATTTAGGTCTAATTAGTCCCACAGCAGAATCAATAATATTACCATTTGAATCTTCTATATACATTCCATATTGAACAATTTCCGAATAGAAAACCTCACCACTAGAATGATTATAGTTATATGGTGGCATTGTAAATTCTAAATCAATAAATAAACGATATCCATCTTTTTTAAGGAGTTTTCTTACTCCTTCTTTAATTGTTTGAATATCATAATATACAATAGTTTTTCTACCCACATGACGAACTAACTTAATAAAGTTAATAACATCATAAGCTATAAAACGACCATATTTTTTCTCTTCATCAAAAGCTTTAAAAAAGACATACAAACCTTCTTGTAAATAAGGCTGAAACTTTTTCATTTGGCTTCTTGTTAGACGAAAATGATAGATACGTTTTTTATATAAGATTTCAAAGATTCTGTCATCTTCGTAAACATTTCTTATTCTACCACAAAAGGTTTGCATAAACGTTTGTCCTTTCTAAAATTTAATTTCATCCATTTTAATTAATTCTAAAATGGCTTGACTTCTTCCTTTTACACCAAGTTTTTGTATAACATTAGATATATGATTTCTTACAGTTTTAGATGTAATATCTAATTTTTCTGCAATCATTTCTGTATCATATTGTTTTACTAAAAGTTCAAATATTTGACGCTCTCTTGGTGTTAGAAAATTATTATTCATTTTAATCACCTTTTCCTTCTATTTATTTTATGAAGAAAAAAGTATATTTGTTACCTCTTTATTTAGCATTTAGTTTATTTAATAATTCTTCAGCAATTTTTTTAGGAATTCCAAGTGAAACTAACTTTTCTACACTACTAGAAGCTATTTCTTCAATTGAATTAAATGCTTTTAAAAGTGTCATTTTTCTTCTTTTACCAATTCCTTCAACTTCATCTAGACTACTATTAAAAGTATTTTTAGTATGCGTTTCTTTAAAGAATGTTATCGCAAATCTATGAACTTCATCTTGCATTGCCTCTAATAACAAAAATAAATTAGAATGTTTATCAATTTCTATTTCCACTAAATCTTTTGTAACAATAGCTTTTGTACGGTGACGATCATCTTTTTCAAGTCCCATTAGATATATATCACTAATACCTAATTTTTCAAATACCACTTTAGCTGCTCTTACTTGAGGAATACCTCCATCAACAATTACAAGATTAGGCTTTCTTAAATTATCTTTTAAAACTCTTGTATATCTTCTTGTTAGGACTTCTTGCATTGTATGATAATCATCGGCACCAATAACTGTTTTTATATTATACTTCCTATAATCTTTAGGAGATCTAATCCCATCAATATATGTAACCATCGCTGATATTGGACTAGCACCTTGAATATTAGAGTTATCAAATAATTCTATTACTTTTGGATAACTAATATTAAGAAGATTAGATAGTTCTATTAATGGTTCCTTAGTTTTAGATAATTTAATTAATCTTAATTTATCTAAATTATCTAAATTATTTTTCGCATTTTCACAAACTAAATCAACTAACTTCTTCTTTATTCCTCTTACAGGAACATATGTTTTTACATTTAATAATTCACTTATTATATTAATACCTTCTATATATGGTGTAAGAATTTCAGATGGAACTAATACATCTTTTGAATCATAAAAAGTATATATATAAGATACAAGTAAATCATCTAAATTATCTACTACATCGAACACTTCTCCACTACGTTCAATTATTCTACCACTTCTCATATGTAACACTTGAACACATACCGTTTCATTAGCTACATAGAAACCAAATATATCTCTAGTTTTACCATCATTTAATGTCATTGTTTGTTTTTCCATTAAACTAGTAACACTAGTAATAATATTACGATACTCAATAGCTTTTTCAAATTCTAAATTTTCACTAGCTACTTCCATCTTTTCTTTTAAAATATTTAAAAGTTCAGTATCGTTTCCATTTAAGAATTTAGAAACACTCGTAATATATTCTTCATAATCATCTTTAGTAACAGTATTTTCACATGGTGCAAGACATTGTCCCATATCATAATATAAACAATGTTTCTTAGGTATTTGATTACATTTTCTAAACGGATATACTTTATTTAATATTTCACATGTATCACGACATGCAGAAACATTAGGATATGGACCAAATAATTTACCACTATTTTTTTTATTACCTAATTTTACATCTCTTGTAACAATTAACCTTGGATGTGTTTCTTTAGTTAAACATATATAGGGGTATGTTTTATCATCCATAAGTAGGATATTATAATGAGGTCTGTATTCTTTAATAAAGTTATGTTCTAATAAAAATGCTTCTGTTTCACTTCGCGTAATAATATACTCAAAATCAACAACTTCAGATACCATTTGTGTAGTTTTTGCGTCATGACTTCCTGTAAAATAACTTTTAAGTCTATTTGCAAGAAGTTTTGCTTTACCTACATAAATAATGACACCATCTTTATTATACATTTGGTAGCAACCTGGTTTAAGTGGAACAAGTGAAAGTTTTGCCTTTATGTGTTCTAAAATCTTATCTTCCATTTAAACACCTATTAATAAATTATTTATTATTATCTCTACGATAGACTTTAGTTAATTTAGCAATATAATCACATAAATCACTATTCATATCATTTTTTTCAATTCTAAAAGTCCAATTTCCACCAAGGACTGAAGGTGTGTTAATTCTTGCCTCAAGACCTTTTTGTAAATAATCCCAAAATGGTATAATAGCTAAATTACATACAGATGAAAGTGCTGCACGAATAAGTTCATTTCCTACTTCATAAGGATTATCAAAATGTAGATATTCATGTATAAAAGCTTTTTCTTCATCACTTAAAGTGTTATACCATCCTCTAACAGGAGGATTATCATGAGTACCAGTATATACTACATCACTCTTAGTTAAATGGTGTGGCATATGTTCTGAATCACCTTTTGGATCAAAACCAAATTCTAATATTTTCATACCAGGATATCCTAATTTTTTAAGCATCTTATGAACACCTTCTGTTAAGAATCCTAGGTTTTCAGCAATAATATCAACTTCACCTAAAGCTTTCTTAATTGCGTTAAATAAACTAACATTAGGACCCTTTTTCCATTTACCACGCATTGCGTCAGTATCAGTAGCTGGTATTGCAAAATATGCTTCAAATCCTCTAAAATGATCGATTCTAATTGTATCAAATAACTTAGCTGCTACTTCAACACGTCTTACCCACCAAGCATAATTATCTTCTTTCATCACTTTATAATCATATAAAGGATTACCCCAAAGTTGACCAAGTGGTGCAAAGTCATCAGCAGGACATCCTGCAACCATTAAAGGAACTAAGTCACTTCCTAATTGGAAAAGTTTAGGATTTGCCCATACATCTGAAGAATCAAGTGCTGTATATATTGGCATATCACCAATTATTTTAATACCTTTAGAATTAGCATAATCTCTTAAAGCATTCCATTGTTTAAAGAAAACATATTGTGTAAATTTCCAAAAGTTTACATCATCTAAATATTCTTTTTTAAAACTATTTAACGCTTTTTTATCACGATATTTATAAGAGTCTTCCCACTCTAAAAAAGATACACCATTATGATAGTCTTTAAGTGTCATAAATAAAGCGAAATCTTCCAACCAGTCTTTATGTTCTTTTTCAAACTTTTTCATAAGTTTTACATCAAACTTAGAAAAAGCTTTTTTTAATACAAGATACCTAGTGTTATACAGTTTACCATAATCTATTACTAGCGATTCATCTAATAAATAATCATAATCAGATTCTTCTAATAATCCATCTTCTTTTAATAAATCAAAATCAATAAAATATGGATTTCCCGCAAATACTGAAAATGATTGATATGGGCTATCTCCATAAGACGTTGGTCCGATTGGTAGAACTTGCCAATATGATTGATGACATTTTTCCAAAAAATCAACAAACTCATAAGCCTCTTTTCCCAGTGTTCCAATACCATATGAATTAGGAAGACTGAATATTGGTAAAAGTATTCCACTAGTTCTCATATATATATTCCTCTATTTCTTTAAATTTTCAATAACTTCATTAATATGATTCCCATAAGTTAGAGATTCATCATATTTAAAACGAAGTTCTGGAGTTTTTCTTAAATCTAAACGGTGAGCAAGTTCACTTCTTAAGAATCCTTTAGCCTGTTCTAAAGCTTTCTTAGTAGCTTCGATTTCACCATCATTACCTAAAACTGTATACCATACCATAGCAACACTCATATCTTTATTAAGTGCTACTTTAGTAATAGATACAAATTTAATTAATTCATTGTGAACTTCACTAAAAATAATACTAGCTAGTTCTCTTTCAATGATTTTTTCTACACGTTGAATACGATAAGCCATAATTATTCACGCTCTGTTTCTTCCATAATGAAGCATTCTAAGCGGTCTCCAACTTTAACATCATTAAAGTGTTCAATAGTAATACCACAATCGTATCCTTCTTTTACTTCTTTAACGTCTTCTTTAAAACGTCTAAGACCTGCTATCTTACCTGTATAAATAACAATACTATCACGAATTACTCTAATAGTTCCACCTCTTACAATTGTTCCTCTAGTTACCATAGAACCAGCAATTGTCCCAATTCTAGAGATTTTGAATAATTCACGTACTTCTGCTTCACCTGTAACTTTTTCTTCAAATACTGGATCAAGCATACCTTTAGCTGCTTTTTCAATATCTTCTTGTAATTTATAAATAATATTATATAAACGAATTTCAACATTCTTTTCTTTTGCAAGGTCACTAATTTGACTTGTAGGACGAATATTAAAGCCAACAATAATTGCATGAGATGCGATAGCAAGACTTATATCATTATCAGTAACACCACCAACACGAGCACTAATAATATTAATCTTAGTTCCTTCAATTTGAATCTTATCAACTAAACCTTTAATTGCTTCAATAGAACCCTGAACATCACACTTAATGATTAAGTTTAGTACTTTTAACTCACCATTTGCTTCAGACATAATTTCATTTAATGATGCAGCTCTTGCAGAACCCATTTCTTCATTAAATTTATTTTGAGCACGTACTTCAGCAATGGCTCTTGCTTTTCTTTCATCATCTAATGCCATGAATTTTTCACCAGCAAATGGAACTTCTGCAATACCAGTAATTTCAACTGGTTTAGCAGGACCAGCTACTTTAACTTGACGACCAAGTTCATCTTGCATTGCACGTACACGACCATAAGTTGTACCTACAACAATCATGTCACCAACTTTTAAAGTACCATTTTGAACAAGAAGTGTTGCAACAGGACCACGACCTTTATCAAGTCTTGCTTCAATTACAGTACCAATTGCTAAACGTTTAGGATTAGCTTTATATTCATTCATATCACTTGTTAAAATGACCATTTCAAGTAAGTCATCAACACCTTTACCTGTAAGTGCTGAGATTGGAACAAAAATAGTATCCCCACCCCATTCTTCAGCAATAAGGTTATAAGACATTAATTCTTGTTTTACACGATCAGGATTGGCAGTTGGTTTATCCATTTTATTAATCGCAACAATAATTGGAACACCAGCAGCTTGAGCATGTTCAATAGCTTCTTTTGTTTGAGGCATCATACCATCATCAGCAGCAACTACTAGAATAACAATATCAGTAACTTGTGCACCACGAGCACGCATTTCAGTAAATGCAGCATGCCCTGGAGTATCAATAAATGTAATTAAACGACCATCTTTTTGAACTTGATAAGCCCCGATATGTTGTGTAATACCACCAGCTTCACCACGAACAACGTGACTACTTCTAATTGTATCTAAAAGTGTAGTTTTACCATGGTCAACGTGACCCATAATTGTAACAATAGCAGGACGTGGTTCTAAGTCTTCAGGACTGTCTTCAATTTCAATTTCATCAAATCTGATTAAATCAGTAATTTGTTTATCTTTTACTTCAAAGTTATATTCCATTGCGATAAGTTCAATAGTATCTCTATCTAATGTTTGAGTTGCAGATGCAAAAATACCCATTGAAGTAAATAACTTTTTAACTAAATCAGTTACAGAAATTCCAAGTTCTTCAGCAACATCCATAACAGTCATATTAAGTTCATAATAAAGAACATTTTCTTCTTTCTTTTGTTCAATAGTACCAGCTAATTTTTCAGCACGACTCTTATGTTGTTTAGGTTTCTTACTAACAACTTTATCTCTAGTACTAACTTTTGGTTTAATTCTATTATTTCCTCCACCTTCATAATGACCATCTTCTAAGAATTCATCATATTTATCTAAGAATTCTTCATCTACTAATGTTTCAACAATTTCATCTTTATAAGATGGAATATCACTAGGACGTGGTTTAGAATTAGATTTATTGTTATTGTTATTGTTGTTATTATTATTTCCTTGTTTACCTGGTTGTTTATTTTCTGGTTTATCTTGTTTTGATGGTTGTTTATTTTCTGGTTTACCAGGTTGTTTGTTTTCCGATTTGCCTTGTTTTGATGGTTGTTTATTTTCTGGTTTACCTTGTTTTCCAGGTTGTTTATTTTCTTGTTTTCCAGGTTGTTTATTTTCTGGTTTTACATTACTAGCACCAGATTGTTTATTTTCAGGTTTACCAGCTTTTCCAGCATTATCAGGTGCTGCTTGTTTACTAGGTGCTGGTTTTGGTGCTACTGGTTTAGCTTTAGTTTTAAATGGATAAGGTACTCCATAATGTTTAGCTAATTTCTTTTCTAAATTTTTATCAAGATCACTTTCTTCTGTATATGTTTGTCCAACAGCAACATTTTTTAATAATTTTAATAAATCTGCAGTTGACACCTTTAAGAATTCCGCTACTTCTTTAACTTTCATAGTTTTACTCTCCTTCTACTTCTACAGTATGATGTTTAAGAATGGCTTTAGAAAAACCTAAGTCCGCAATACCTAACACTTTATTATTATTAGATCCTATTGCATCACTCAATTCATCACTTGTAAAAGATTTTATAATCTTTACGTTATAATAAAACGCTTTTTTCTCTATTTTATCTATTGTAGCTATTGAAGCATCTTTAGCTACTAAAATTAAATGTAAATCATTCCCTTGTAGTTTACTAATTACTGCATCAGTTCCTACAATCACCTTGCCAGCTCTTTTAGCTAGCCCTAATAAAGATAATATTTTATTCACCTTGTGACACCTTCTTTAAAAGTTCATCATATATTTCATCAGGTACTTGTATTTCTAAAAAACGATCTAATATATGTTTTTTCTTAGCCGCTTTAATAACATCTGAATCTTTACATAAATAAACACCATGTCCACGAACTTTACCAGTATCATCAATAGTTACTTTACCATCTGGTTCTCTTACAACACGTAGTAAGTCTTTTTTAGGGAATTGATTTCCTGTAATAACACACTTACGCATTGGAACTTTTTTAACAATAGGTGTTTTCATATATATCACCTATTTATGCAGTATATACATTAGGTTTGAAACGGATTTCTTCACGATAAGCAGTTGTTTCATCCTTAATATCAATTCTCCAACCAGTAACTTGAGATGCAAGACGTACATTTTGACCACCTTTACCAATTGCTAAACTAAATTGTTCATCTGGTACAATAACAATAGCTTTATGCGTATCTTCATCAATTAATACAGAAATTACTTTAGCAGGAGTAAGTGCTTCTGCAATTAATAAAATTGGATTGTCATTCCATTCAAAGATATCAATTCTTTCACCGTTTAATGCTTGGTTAATTTGTTTAATACGAGCTCCACCAACACCTACACATGCACCTTTAGCATCAACATTAATATTGTTAGACTTAATACCAATCTTAGAACGATTACCAGGTTCTCTTACAATATTAATTACTTCAATAACACCTTGTGCAATTTCAGGAATATAAAGTTCAAATAAACGTTTAATAATTTCTTTATTAGAACGAGATACAAATACTTTAGGACTCTTAGTAGTTTCTTCAACTTTAGTTATAGTTACTTTAATTTGTTTACCTGGAGCATAATTTTCACCAAATAATGCTTCTTCGATTGGCATAAAAGTTTGAGTATTCATACCTAGATTTAAAATAACTACTTTATCAGTTGCTTTATCAACAGTTGCAGTAACAACTTCACCTTCTTTAGATTTGAAGTATTCATAAGCACGTTTATAACCTAACTCTTTTAAGTTTTGAATAAATGTAGTTTTAAAACGTGTAGCACCTTTTCTACCAATTTCATTAAATGGAACTTCACGTTTAATAACTGATCCTACTCTAACTCTTGCTCTAATTTCTTTAGCTTGTTCTAAAGTAATTTGTCCTTCTAATTCAAGTTCTGGATTAATTTCTTCAACAACATTAAAAGTTTCAGTAATTCTTACCTTCTTTTGTTCATCATTAAATTCTACTTCAATAATACCAGTGTGTCCTTCAGCTTGTGCAGCTTTAATTAACGCAATTTCAACAGCTCTAAAAACATCTTCTTTTTCTAAACGACGTTCTTCTGCAATAACTTCTAAATATTCATAAAAACCTTTACTAATCATTTTCTTTCTCCCTTAATTCCTTTCTAAAACTTTACCGCAAGGCGTAGCTTTGCAATTTTTGATTTTTCAATAGTTACTAGTTTTGTTCTTGTTTTATTTATTACATTTACATTTATAGAATCACTTGTATATGACTCTAAATATCCATAAATCTCTTTTTGATTAAAAGCACTCTCAATCTTTTCATATGTCTTAAGATATATATACTTACCAAGTGCTTTTTCCAAATCATCATCAGACTTTAATTCTCTTTCAATACCTACAGTTGTCACTTCTAAATAATATCCATCAGGTAAATAATCATTTACTAAATCCAAGATTTCTTCATTTATTTTAGCAACATCATCAATATCAATATCAAAAGTATTTGGATCATCGATGGTTATACGAATAATATCTATTCCATATTCATTAACATGTTCTACAGATACTAGAATTTTTTGATATTTCTCGACTATAGGCAGACTTAATTCATTAATCTTTCCAATCATAATATCTTAACCTTTCATTATTAAAATTTTATTTTTTCATAACAAAGGGTGAGCCATTTCTAGCTCACCTCTTCTTGCCTTATTACTACATATATATGATACCATAAATTATCAAAATAGTCAAGTAATGTATCTTTAAACAACTAATATAATAAACTTTTTTATAAAATTACTTTTCAAAGTCATAAATTTTTGATAAAATATCTATACTAAAAATTAAGGAGGTAAAAATGTATAATTTAAAACTTAATAACAAAATAATAAGCTTTAAACCAGGTAATAAAGTACTCGACTTAATTGATAAACAAGAAGTAAAACAATACATGGTTTGTAAAATTGATCAAACGATTAAAGAACTTACATATCCTCTATCAGAAAAACATAATAACTCTGAAATTACACTTTTAACACTTGAACATCAAGAAGCTGGTAGAGCATATGAAGCAACACTTAGATATATAATATCTATGGCTTTTGCAAACCTATATCCAGAAATTGATATTAAATTTAATTACAATGTAAGTAGATCAATATTCTGTGAAGTTCTAAATTCAGGAATTAAAATGAGTAAAATTACTGACGAAGTATTAAAAGAAGTTAAAAGATTAATCGATTTAGATTTACCTATTGAAAGAGTAACACTAACTGTTAAAGAAGCAATTGAAATCTACAAAGAACTTCGCCATGATGATAAACTTAATATCTTAGAATATCGTCCAGACAAAATAGTTCACTTATATAAATGTGAAAACTATTATGATTATATGTATTGTTATATGTTACCATCAACTGGTTTTATTAAGAGCTATTGTATAAGACCATATAGTCCTGGATTAATAATTCAGTATCCAAGATATGAACTAGATGCCAAAATTCCGGAATTCCTTGAAGAGCCAACATATGGAAGAACACTAAGAGAAGCAGGTAAATGGGGAAAAATTAGCAAAACAAATTCTATCGTTAAAATTAACAAAAAAATAGAATGCGAAAACATTACTGACTTTATTCAAACATGTGAAATGAAACACAATAACATGCTTGCAGAACTCGGAAGTAATATCAAAAAAGAAATAGAAAACATTAGACTTATCTGTATAGCAGGACCTTCATCAAGTGGTAAAACGACATTCTGTAATCGTCTAAGAATAGAACTTATGTCAAGAGGTATAACTCCTATTATGATATCTATGGATGACTATTATTTAACAAAACCTGAAATCGCAAAAATCCAAGGAAAAACAGATATTAAAGATTTAGACTTAGAACATATCAACTGTTTAGATATTGAACTATTTAATCAAAATTTATTTGATCTAATCAATGGTGAAGAAGTAACACTTCCAAAATATAACTTTAAAACAGGTAAAAGAGAATCAGGCAAAACACTTAAAATTAGTGATTCTACACCTATTATGATAGAAGGAATTCATGCCCTTAATGAACTACTTACAGCATCAATTCCTAAACATCAAAAATATAAAGTATATATTGCACCACAAATACAAATCAATATTGATGATCATTCTCCACTTTCTACAACTGACTTAAGATTAATAAGAAGAATAGTAAGAGATATGGAGTTTAGAAACTGCCCGCCTGAGGAAACAATTTCAATGTGGCAAAGCGTAAGAAACGGTGAATTCAAATGGATTTATCCAAACCAAGAAGGAGCTAACTTTGTATTTAATAGTGAACTAACATATGAACTTGCAGTATTTAAAAAATATGCACTTCCTGCGCTATCTAACATACCACAATCAGATCCTTCATATATTACCGCAAACAGACTAATCAAATACTTAAAATACTTTAAAGACATAACTGATGAATCAGCAATCCCATGTAATTCCTTAATTAGAGAATTTATTGGTGGATCATGTTTTAAAGTGTAACTAATAATAGAATAAAATAGGGCAGTCGTTAACTGCCCAATTTTATTTGAAATAACAATATTTACTAATAAGACTATATTTACAATTTGGACAGATAGCATCTAGCCGATTTTAATCTAAAAAATAAAACCTATAATAGACTTAAACTATTATAGGTTATTTTAATTCCCACATTAGAAGTGCAGCTGCAATACTAACGTTTAAACTTTCTACATCATTATTCATTGGTAAAATAATATTTTTATCACAAAGTTCTAATACTTTAGTGCTTACACCTTGTGCTTCATTACCAACAACGATAGCTAGTTTTTTTAATTTTTCTACTTCTTTGACACTTATTGATGATTCAAGATGAGTTCCATAGATAGTTATATCATTTTGTTTCAATATTGATATTATTTTAACTAAATCACCTTTAAATAAAGGTATTTTAAAGATTGCTCCTTGTGTAGCGCGAAGGACTTTTTCATTATAATAATCAACAGTTTCTAAACTTGATATTACAGCATCTATTCCAAGTGCTGCACTAGTTCTAATAATAGTACCTAAGTTACCTGGATCATTTACGTCATCTAGAATTAGTATTCTTAAATTATCTTTAGAAATAATACTTTCTAAATCTTGATTTGTAATGGAATTTACAACCCCAATAATATTTTGTGGACTTTTTGTAGAAGATAATTTTTTAATAATTTGTTCGTTAACCAAATATTTTTCATCTACATTAATTTTATCTAATACTTCTTTTTCAGTACAAAGAACAACTTTTAAGGTATTATGTTTTAAAGCTTCTTCTACTAAATGATATCCCTCAACAATGAATAAATTATATTCATTTCTTGCTTGTTTATCTTTTAATGATAATAACCATTTAATATAAGAATTATTTACCGAAGTAATTTCTTTAATCATTTTAGTTTGTACCTATTTCACCATAATAATATACAGCATATTCATACCATAAGTATTCAAGACGTTCTTTCAATACAGTTAATTCACCTTGAAGAAGTACCACACCAACTGATAATACTAAAATAAAGATATTAGCAAAAATTAACCATTTAGTAATTTTTGAATTAAGATCTTTTCTTTTTCTAAAGATAAAATAAACACCAACTGATATTAGAATTAATAAAAGTGGAAGCCATAGGTATGAAACACATACTCTAAACCAATAACCAAAATCACTCCACATATATTCACTGCTTTGAAGAGCCATCATATCTACATATTTTTCCCATAGCATATCATAAAAAAACTTATCAATAAATGAATCTAAACAAGCACTTCCTACTGCTTTTGTTAAAAATGGCATTGAACATAAACATATAAATGTAAATACACAATATAACATTACACTCCAGTGTATTTTATCAAGGACAGAAACTTTCTCAACAATAACGCCATCTTCATTAACTTCTTTATCAGAATCATTTAACTTACTTAAACGTTCTTCTTCAGTAAGTGCTAAATGATCGTTTAATATTTGATATTCTTCTTGAAGTTTATCAATCTCTTCATCACTACAAGGAAGATCTTTCCCAAGAAGTAAAGCTTCATTATACTCATTAATTAATTTTAATACATATGCTTTTCTCTCTACTGCTTCTTCATATGTATCTGGAATTTGATATTCAAAATCACTCATTTTATTTTCACCTCTTTATATAAGTATATCATATTTAATCAACAAATACAATTAAAAACTTTTTATCATTTTCTTTTAATTGAAGAATAACTAGATTTATGGTATAATTGATAAAGAAAAGGTGATAAAATGATTTATTTTGATTATACTGCAACAACTAAACCAAAAAAAGAATTGTTAGAATTACACACTCGTATAAACCAAGAATACTGGTGTAATACAGAAGGAATGTATAACCCAGGCGTAAAAGCACATATGTTACTTGATAAATCAAGTCAAGTAATAATTGATACATTAAAACTGAAAAATAAAAAAGTCCTATTTACATCAGGCGCAACTGAAGCAAATAATACAGCTATCTATGGTATATGTTCAGGTCATTATAATGAACCAAAACACATTATAACAACATATCTTGAACACGCATCAGTATTAAATGTATATAAAGACTTAGAAAAACGTGGTTTTAAAGTAACATATCTTATTCCAAATAAAGATGGTATTATAGATCCAATTGATTTAGAAAAAAATATTACAAACGATACAATATTAGTATCAGTAATGTGGGTAAATAATATAATTGGTACTATTCAACAATTAGATAAAGTAATTGAAATCATCAAAAAACATCCAAGAATAAAACTTCACGTTGATGCTGTTCAAGGATTTGGAAAAATACTTCCAAATTTTAATTTAAATGATGTTGACCTATTAACTCTTAGTGGCCATAAACTAGAAGGATTAAAAGGAACAGGTACACTCATTTATAATGATAAACTTCATTTATCATTTATTAAAGGAGGACATCAACAAGATGGAATTAGACCAGGAACAGTTGATTTAGCTGGATGTGTTGTAATGGCTAAAACTATTCAATTAGCATCAATTAATATATATGAAAAATATCTTGATGTAAAAAAGAAATATGAATATTTAGTTAACTCATTAATAAACGAACAACATATCATCTTAAACAAATCACAATATTCATCACCTTATATTTTAAGTATTACATTCAAAAACGTAAAAGGTGAAACAGCACTTCATACATTAGAAAAAAATAATATAATGGTAGGAACTGGTTCTGCGTGTAACTCACATTCTAAAGATCAAGAAAAAACACTTATCTATACTTTAGAAGATGCCACTCTCGCAGTTAACACGATTAGAATTAGTTTATCTACATATACTACTTATGAAGAGTTAGATTTATTGATTAAACATATTAAAGAAATTTAGGAGAAATTTATGACAGATCATATATTAATAAGATACGGTGAACTTGCACTTAAAAAAAGTAATCGCAAACAATTTATAAATCGTATTAATAAAAGTATTAAACGTGCATTAGAAGGATATGAAAATCTAGAATTTGATCCAAGAGGACTTAGATTTTATATTATTTTAAATAACAATCCATACTTAGATGAAATAATTGAAATACTAAAAAAGCTCCCTGGAATCTATTCATTCTCTGTCGTGTCTAAATGTAACTCCAATATTGATGACATTGTAAACCTTGCAGAAAAACTTTTAAGAGATGAATTTAAACAAGGTATGAAAACCATTAAAGTTGATACTAATCGTGGTGATAAACACTTCCCAATGACATCTTTAGATATTACTAAAGAAGTAAGTAGACAATTATTTAGACGTATTGAAGGATTAAAAGCAGATGTCCATAACCCTGAACTAACACTACATTTAGACGTTCGATTCGAAGGAACTTTTATCTTTACAAATATCATTATGGGAATGGGCGGAATGCCAAGTGGATCTATAGGTAAAGTAATGCTAATGGTATCTGGAGGAATTGACAGTGTTGTTGCGGGTTATTTAGCAATTAAAAAAGGAATGGCAGTTGAAGCAGTACACTTTGCAGCACCACCATATACATCTGATTTGGCAGTTCAAAAAGTAATAGACCTTTTAGAAAAACTTACTCCATATACAGAATACCAATCAATTAATTTACATATTGTTCCATTTACAGAAATTCAAACTAAAATTTATGAATGTTGTAGAGAAGATTATGGTATTACTATTATGCGTAGAATGATGTATCGTATAACAACAAAATTAGCAGAAAAACATAAATGTCTTGCAATTTTAAACGGTGAATCAATTGGACAAGTAGCAAGCCAAACATTAGAAAGTATGGCTACAATTGGTGAAGTAACATCTATGCCCGTTATTAGACCACTTGCAACATTCGATAAAAGTGAAATCATCAAAATAGCAACATCTATCGATACCTATGATATCTCAATTCGACCATATGAAGATTGTTGTACTGTATTTGTTCCTAAACATCCACAAATTAAACCACTTAATACAAAAGCTTTTGAAGAAGAAAATAAATTTGAATTTAATGAATTAATTAAAAAAGCAGTTAATGAAACAAACACACTAGTTATTAAAAGTTCAAAACACCTTGATTTATTCAATCAAAATGATGATATTTTTTAATTGTAAAAAATTGGTATGTAATTATTAGATTAATTTACAAAAATCTACACATACTATTTTTACAGGAGGTGAAAACAATGAACTCATCTTATTCAGGAAAACAAAAATTAGTTGTACCTGGTGCTGAAAATGCTTTAAATAACATGAAGTATGAAATCGCAAATGAACTTGGTGTAAACCTTGGTCCAGATGCTACAGCACGCCAAAACGGTAGCGTTGGTGGTGAAATCACTCGTCGTTTAGTTTCTATGGCTCAAAGTAATATGGCTGGTAAATAAACTAAATTATAACGAAAAGCTCTTTTTTAAGAGCTTTTTTTGTTGCAAAAAGTTTTATTTTTGTTGCAATAATTTTGAAATAATTCCATTTATTTAGTATAATTTTTATGCTAAAAGATTAGGAGGATTAACATGCAAGAAAATTTAAGACATGTCGAATATACAACAAGTGGAGTTTGCGCAAGAATGATTAGTTTTGATTTAGACGAAAACAACAACATTCATAATCTTGGTTTCTTAGGAGGATGTTCAGGAAACTTAAGAGCAATCTCAAAACTAGTTGAAGGAAAAAACGCACTTGAAATAGCTAATATTCTTAACGGTAACAAATGTGGCCCACGTCAAACAAGTTGTGCTGACCAATTATCAAAAGCTATTTTAGAAGCATTAGACTCAATTAAATAACACAAATATCCAGAAGAATTTTCTTCTGGATATTTTATTTTTTAATCATTATATGGTATTTTTATTTTATGAACCCATAATTCATTTTTTAATTTCATAAAACTATTATAAGATATAATTGTAGAATCATTATATATTATTTTCATTGAACTAAAACTAAACATTGATACACCTTTTACATTTTCAAGTGTATTTAAGAATAGCAACTGATTAATTAATTCATCAGGTTCTGTTTTCCAAGAATATGTATAATCACTACTAATTGAATTATGAAGACCAAGTCCAATATATAAATCACATTTTTTACCTTCTAATACTTTATTCCACCAAGTAGTTATCTCATGAAAACTATAATTATTATAATTAAATGACGTATAACATTGTGGCATAATGTAGTCGATCCATTCTTCATTTACCCACTTTACAGTATCTGCATACAAATGTCTATTATAGTGCCCTCCACCACCAGTATTAGATCCACTTTCTATACTACCATCACCACTTTTGTATGTACCAGTAGGTGAAATACCAAACCTAACATTTCGATTATTATTTAAATTAAATTCACTTAAGCCTAAATGTATTTTTCTAATTAACTCACTAACATTCATTCTACGCCAATCTTCTTTATCAGTAATACTATTTACATCAAATGAACCAGGATTATTATTAATATATTCTATATAATCCAATTGATCCGTTTCTTCTAATATACTAGAATTATTAGATAACTTTTGATAAAAATAATCATCAAAATGAATTGCGTCAATATTATATTTACTTGCAAGTTCTAAACACACATTAACGATATAATCTTGCACTGCTTGTTTTGCTGGATTTAAAATTGCACCACCTGATGCGCTTGTATAATAAGTAAGTAAAATATTATCTGGATCACTTGCGGGATTAAGTGGAAAGTTTTCATATTCTTTTGATACAACATCAGCTGTATCAGTATATTTTACACCATAAAGTTTTATACGATAAGGATTTAACCATGCATGAAACTCAATTCCTCTTTTATGACATTCATCTATTAGCCACTCTAAATAATCCCATTCTTTAAACGATTCTTTAGTTCCATATTCACTTGGTATTGGAGCAAGATCAGTATTATAAAAAGCATTATTATGAGTTCTTACATGAAAGATCATACAGTTCATATTATAACTTTCTAAAAAATCAAGCACATAGGTTAATTCTTTTATCATTTCTTCTTTATCATCACTAGGAGTAAAATTCTTAATAAACGAAGATACCCAGCATGCACGAAGTTCACTTTCTTTTTCAACATAAACCTCAGGTATTTCAACCGCAACATAACTGTTACGATAAGTAATAGTTTTACCATCATATACAATATAATTATTATCTATTATATTAGGATCATCCCATTTAGCAGTTAAAGTAATATCACATTCATAATTAAATATAAATTCATTTTCCACTTTTTCATAATCAATATACCATCCTAAAAAATCACATTCATCTTTTATAGGAATTGGTAAACTAACCTCACTACCTTTACTTGCATAAAGAGGTTTAAGTTCATCACTAGAAAGTGTTTCAAAGTTTATTGTATATATATTATTAGTAATAATTTTTGCGTATAGTTTAACATCACCTATAGTATCTTTTTTAATAATAGTATATGGTCCATCAGTAAATTTTTCATCTTTATACCAACCACCAAAACTTTTATCGGTCGGAATATATAAATTTATATCATTCTTATTATACTCATATTGATTTACTAAATTCACATCATTTTTTGGATATCCATAAAATAATTCTTCTCCACCATATGAACTAAGATATTTATCAGGGTTATCAGTCATATACCTATAAAAATCTAAAGCCCCATAATTATATTCAACTTCTTCATAACCAAATCTTTTATTTGATTTACATATATTATTTCTTACGTAACTTGATAGTTTATACCATTTATCTTTATACTTACTACTATTAAAGAAATATTCATCATTATTTTCTTCAATACTATTATTATAAATTAAATAGTTTATACCACCAAAACTACCACCAATAAAGTGTGTCCAAAGAGGATCACTTCCTTCAATTCCATATACAAAGCTACGATATGAAATATTTGGTTTCACAAACTCATAAAAATCATTTAAAAATTCATTTACCAAATCGCTTTTTGATGAATAATATAATAAAGAATCATCAACAACATAATCAATATTAAAAACAGTTTGTGTAAGATTATAAATTGCGGTAACAATGGTATCACTAGATATATTATCAAGTGACTTATCCCAACCAATAAATTCATAATATTCTTTTTCAGGTACAACTATATCTATTGCACTATGACCTTCAATAACATTTTGTGTATCTAAAACACTTCCATCACTATCAATAAAGGTAACAGTATATATATTAAAATACTTCGCGTTTAAAGAAAAAGACTCAGTTACAACATTATTAAAATCATATTCTACATCATCAAGATACCAATTATCAAATGCTTCATCTTCAATATTTAAAAAATCATAATCATCAATACTAATTATATCTCCATAATAAACACTAATAGTATAACTATATTTTCCATTATTAATATATATATTAATAAGTTCTTTTTCGCCACAAGCACATAATCCACTTATATATTCATGAATATGAGGTGTAACATAATTTAAATCTTTTTCACCGCATCTTTCACACACTCCTTCGTTATATATATGACCAAGAGCTGGAATAACGATTTGTTTGGTTTCACTACAACATGTTTCTATTACATGATAGCCAACTTCTGTACATGTAGGATCTATAAAATATTCACTTGTTGAATGGGTATGTGGCTCTATACATGATGTTAACGAAAATATAAATAACAAAATTATACAAATTATATATATATGGTGTTTCATAAAATAGCACTCCCTTTTTTATAAATTATACCATAGATTTATATATATGTCTAATGTTTTTAAAAAAAGAAAATAGTTATCTATACAACCCTGTATAAATAACTATTTTTCTCTTTCCCAATTCTTTCTACAACATTTAAATGTGTAAGTACATTTAAAGCAGTTGTAGCTTTTTTTATATTTAATTTAGTACTCTTTGAAAAATCTTTTGATGTAAAAACTTCTTTTAGATTATATTTTAATAATAAATCTTTAAAGTCACTTGTAGTATTAATATCATATATATGATTAATCTTCTTTGGAACTTGATTTTCTCTTTCAAAACCTTTTCTTCTTTTCCAAGTTTTTTCTTTTTCTATTCTGTACTCATCAATATCAAGCATAAGTATTTTAAAATGAAGATTTTTATCTAATAAAAAGTTTTTAATTTTATATAACTCCCAAAATATTTCAAGTGGATTTGCATGTTTAGGACTTTTTTTAACAGATACAAGTTCTCCATAGTCATTAGTTAAATAAATTACTTTATTTAAGGCCATTGGATAAACAATTGTGACTTCATGTTCTTTTAAAAAGAATTCTAATTTCTTACGCATTAAATTAAAAGATTTAGTTTGAATTTCATATATATGATTATCTAATACAACATCAGCATACATTCTACCTATTTTAATTTCATGATTTGCGTCATCTAGTGATAAATAAAATTTAAGTACTCGATGTAGTGTATGTTCTTTTAATAATCCTATTTTATCTTTTTCAATATCTTTTAAACCTTTTTCAAGCGCAAGACTTAATTTAATATTTTCATCCATTATTTAAGATGTCTTTCCATATATTCTACTCGTCCGCAATTTTTACATTTAAGCTTTCTTGAGTTATTACCACGTTTAGAAAATAATACTTCTAAATAATTCATTTTATTTTTTTCTTTACAATGAGAGCACTCATAAACAAATGTATTCATTCTAATAAGTGCTACTACTAGATAACCAATAATTAATACTGCCATAAAAATAATGACAAGATATTCAACACTAGTAACTTTTAATGGAATACAAATAAATAACATTAATAAGCATAACACTAATAAAATTAAATAAGATAAGGTTGCTATAAATAAAGGTAATTCTTTTTTATTCATTATTTATTATTCTCCTTTTGTTCGACTGCTTCATTATATTGCTTTTCGTGTTCTCTTGCAAGTTCATCTGCAATAACCATTTTATCAATAATTTTTTTAACAGTTAAATCAAGGTCAGTATTTTTTGAATAATTAGCAGGGCAAATAAATCCTACACGTTTTTCTAATAATAATTTTTGAACACGATCCTTATTTTTACCATGATAAAGTGCAATAGATTCTCCGCCTCTATCTCTTACTAGTTTCATACAAGGAACATCAGTAATACCATCACCAATATATATCATATTAGTATATGGAACACTTCTAGAAGTTTGAGGAACATATGAGTTAACAACCGAATCATCTTGTAAATCAAGAGCTCCTTTTGATATTCTAAAAATAAATTGTGTTTTAGTTGTATAGTTAACTACTTGAGCAGGCCAGTCTGCATTACCATTTGTATTATAATGGAATTCACAAGCATAAATTCGTTTAAAATATCCTGCAATTGGAGTACCTTCCATTATTTCTTTTAATCCAGAAGAAATAATATAATGCTCAATTTTAACACCTTTACTTTTACCATACTCATTAATACGTTTAAACCAAGTTTTTACACCTGGTAACAGTTCAACATCTTTACCTAAAGCTTCAAATGCTTTTCTATTAATTTCAACATCTTTCTTTCTTGCTTGTTTGATCATTAAAAACATATAAGCTAAGATTCTATCCATATTGTTTTCTCTAGATATACGGTCTGCTTCACCCCAAAACTCAGGAGCAGTCATTCCAAGGCTTGGAATAAATGTATATTCTTGTTGATCTTTACCAGATAATGTTTTATCAAAATCATATAATAATGCAATAGTTGGTTTTTTCATATAACACACCTACTTTCTGTTTTTTCCTTTCAAAACAAATACTTGATATATACAATATATATAATATGGAATTGTTGCAATACCTATAATTACAAATAATACACTTGATAATGATATCGCAATCATAATATACCACCATCTAAAATATTGTCTAAATCTTCGTATTACTTCTATTATAATAAATATACCACCACATGCACATGCTGCGATAACAGGATAAATTATATTATAATATTCATATAACATATTTGGAGCAGAATTACCTGCCTCTACCCATAAATCATTTAGTTCTTGATAATACTCTGCCATACTAAGTGATACTAAATATCCAAGTAATGCTGCAATAGGAATTAATATAAGCGGTAATAAATAAAATATTACTTTAGCACGACTCCCATAATACCAATTAAAATTACTTCTGTTAGAGCCATGTTTCATTCTTTCGTACGCATCAAGTCTTTCTTGCTTAATATCACGAACTCTGATATCTTCTTCACTTATTCTTAAAATTGGACATATTACTATTAAATCTTTTGTATAAACTTTAATAGTTCCTTTTTCCCAACCAAGAACAGTTTCTACACTTACATTAGCTATTTTAGCAAACTCTTCTATAGATAATCTTGCTTCTTCACGTAAAACTTTTATATTAGATGGAAGATAATTTTTATCTTGTTCCATAATAATCACCTCTAATTTATTATATTATTTTATTATTAACTAATGTTTAATTAACTTAATAAATAAAACATCTTTATTTAATACTTTCGTATTTTTACTTTTTAATACTTGTGGAGTAGTTTCCATTGATATTATTATCGCAAGTGCTCTTCCGTACTCCATCAAATTATCTCTTAATTTTTTATTATATTCATAATATGCATCCATTATAAACGATCCATCAAACTTAATCTTCAAAATATTCGCTTGCCTCAAATCAATTCTAGGCAAGGCCTTTGAAGGTGCATGTTTAGATAGTGAAAATAATGGTAAATACTGTGCTACTAACAATCTAAACCCTTCATCAAGTCTAAGCGACATTAAGTACTGAATATAAGTTACATCGTAAACAAGTAAATATGCAATATAAGCAATAGTTACACCTATAACGCTAATAACTATTCCCTTAAATGAATATTTTAATATTGTTATAGCAATAATAAGAATATATATGATAAAAATAATTAAGTCAGCTGTTAAATAACTATGAAAATATTTAATAAACATTTTCAACATATTTTTAGTTTCACTAAAATTATCACTCATACATACTCCTTTCTAAGATACTGTTACTTTTGTTCTTCTAATGTTTCTTTTAATACTTTTGGAATATTAATTCCTTGTGGACACTTCTTAACACATGCACCACATTCAACACATTTTAATGCAGTAGCATCTTTAGGATACTCAGCCTTCATATACCATTCATTATTCAAAACTTTTCCCATTGCGTGACGATTATAAACTGAGAAATTTTCAGGAATATTTACACCAAATGGACATGGCATACAGTATTTACATCCAGTACAATCTACTTTTTTTGTTTTTAAAATATTTTGTCTAACACTTTCAACTGCATCAGCCATTTCTTTAGTAAATAAAGTTTCTTCTTTAAATGTATTTAAATTATCTTTAACTTGATCTAAACTAGACATACCAGATAATATTATCTTAATATTAGGGAATTGCATCAAAAATCTAAAACAATATGAAGCATTTGATAAATCTTTATTATAATTTATAAATGGTTCATTTAGTGGATATGGTATATTTGCAAGCATACCACCTTTGACAGGTTCCATAATTACAACAGGAATATTCTTTTTAGTTAATATTTCGTATCCTTCAAAACCTGGTTCATGAACCATATCTAAATAGTTAAGTTGAATTTGAACAAAATCAAAATCATATAACTCTAACGCATCAACCAATACTTCTTTAGGAGCATGAATAGAAAAACCTAAATGCTTAATTCTACCTTCCGCAATTAACTTTTTCATTTCATCAATTACACCTAATTCTTTAATTTTTTTAACTGAATCAGCATTAAGAGCATGTAATAAATAAAAATCAATATAATCAGTTTGTAATCTTTCACATGATTCATTAAAGAACTTTAAAGCATCTTCTTTAGTTTCCATTCTAAAAACAGGAAGTTTAGAAGTTAGATAATAACTACTTCTTTCATAATCTTCTAAACACTTAGAAAGAGTCTCTTCAGAATTATTATATACATATGCAGTATCATAATAATTAACTCCTTCTTTCATTGCAAGATCAATACATTCTTTAGTTTCCTCATAAGTTTTAGGAAATCTCATACATCCAAAACCAAGTCTACTAACCTTTTTTCCACAAAATTCATTATAAATCATATTTTTACCTCACCTTTGTTATATTATATTATAACATATTTTTTTGAAAATGTATAATTTTTAATTAATTGTAAATACTAATAATGCGATAAACATTTAGAAAAGGAAACTATTTATGGAAAAAAATAAAAAAAATCCTCCTAAAAATGAAACTCTAGATGAAGATTATTACTATCGCCATCCAGAGATGATGCGCACAAAACTTGAAAGCGAACCAAAAGAAAAAGATGAAGATAAAGAGTAATAACTCTATCTTCATCTTTTTTATTTTTATAGTAATGATTTATATAACGCAGTAATATCTTCAATACTAGTATCTTTAGGATTACCAGGACGACATGCATCATTATATGCAGATTCTGCTAAGAATGGGATATCCTCTTCTTTAACAATACCATTTAGTGTAGCAGGAATGCCAACATCATTTGCTAGTTTTTTAACAGCGTTGATTGCAGCAGCACGATATTCTTCTTGAGTCATTGCTTCAACCCCTTTAACACCCATTGCTATTGCAATATATTTATATTTATCACCAGTAACAGGAGCATTATATTCCATAACAGTTGGAAGAATAATAGCATTTGCAATACCATGCGGTGTATCATATAAAGCACCAAGAGGATGAGCCATTGAGTGAACAATACCAAGTCCTACATTAGAGAATCCCATACCAGCAACATATTGACCAAGCGCCATATCAAGACGACCTTCTTTTGTGTTTTCTACAGCACCACGAAGACTTCTTGCAATAATTTCAATTGCTTTTAAATGGAACATATCAGAAAGCTCCCAAGCACCTTTAGTAATATACCCTTCAATAGCATGAGTTAATGCATCCATACCAGTAGCAGCAGTTAATCCTTTAGGCATAGTTTCCATCATATCAGGATCTACTACAGCAACAACTGGAATATCATGTACATCTACACAAACCATTTTACGATTATTTTCTACATCTGTAATAACATAGTTAATAGTAACCTCTGCTGCAGTACCAGCAGTAGTAGGAACTGCAATAATTGGAACACATTTATTCTTAGTAGGAGCAACACCTTCTAAACTTCTTACATCAGCAAATTCAGGATTCGTAATAATAATACCGATTGCTTTAGCAGTATCGATACTTGATCCACCACCAACAGCAACAATTACTTCTGCACCACTTTGTTTATAAGCTTCAACACCAGCTTGAACATTCTCAATTGTTGGATTAGGTTTAATATCAGAGAATAATACATACTCTAAATTAGCATTTTCTAAAACATCAAGTACTTTTTTAGTAACACCAAATTTAATTAAATCAGGATCACTTGCAACAAAAGCTTTTTTAAAGCCTCTTGCTTTCATTTCATCGGCAATAGCATTAATAGCACCACTTCCATGATATGAAGTTTCATTTAAGACAAATCTATTCATAATAAAATTCCTTTCGTATTTATGTTATTATTATACTATTAATATATATAATTTTCAAATAAATAAATTATTTTTTAAAGAAAAAACCACCTAAAGGTGGCTTTATACTCTAATCAAAACTAACAAGAAATTTATCAAAATAATATATTGAATGTCCAACTTTAGTAAATGCTTCAGCGCTATACCAATTTGGCATTCTTCTTTTATATTTTTCTAAATTATTATATGCAGCTTCTAAACGTTGTCTTGCTTCGCAATACCATCTTCTAATTGATCTCTATTCTTAATAGAATACTTAATATTCTTTACACGACGCAATTTAATCATTAATGATATGAATAATGCAACAGGACCTAAGAATACAAATAATAAAGTAAATGGGAATACAGCATCATACATAACTGCAGGTAGGTCATACATAGCAAGTAATTCTTCATATGTCATTGTACTTCCTTCTTCTGAATAGAAAAGGAAAGTTAAGAATGGATCTTTAAATTTAATAATTACTAAAACTGAAGCTACGATAGCAAATATACCAAATAATAATAAAATTATTGATGCGATAGGTGTTTTTCTAATGTTTAAATATTCTTCATATTTACTAGCTTCTTTTAAATCGGCTTGAGCCATATGAACTTTATCTACAGCATCGTAATATTTTTCCTTCCAAGATTCAAATTCACGAAGTTCATCATAAGATAAGCTAGAAGTAACTTTTCCTTCAATTTTATAATATGTTGTGCGATCAGTTTCCTTTGAAGATCCATCTGAATAAGTTGTAGTTTCAACTTTATCAAAAGTACTGCATCTAATGTCTGAAAAATCATTCCATCCTTTTTCATAAAGTAAATTTAAAACTTCAACAACATCATCAAAATTCTTATAACTCATTGTAATATTTAAAGGATTATCAGTCAAAGGAGACATTGAGGATAGTTCTCTTCTTACATCAGCAATTCCATCTAATTTCCTTTTTTTTCCTCCTTTAATAGAAAAATATTTTATTTTCTATTATTTATATTATCACACTTTTTTTACACATTGTCAACTAATTGTGTAATATAGTCTAAAAACAAAAAAATATATGCAAGAATTTGCATATATTTTATTTGTTATCTAAATCGATTTTGTAACCAGCTAGGAACTTTAGTTTCACTACGATCTGGTTCTTTTTCATTTGTAGCACCGCCTGAAACTTGAGGTTCAGGTTCTTTAGGAGCTTTTGGTGGTTGTACATAGTTAGGATTTTCGTCTCCTTCTTTTTTAGGTTTATCAAAACCTGTTGCAATAACAGTTACAATAACTTCACCATTTAAATCTAGATTAAATCCTGTACCATTAATGATTTCAATTTCTGATGAAGATGCATTTCTAATTTCTGCAACTATTTCTTCAATTTCACGCATTGTGATATCTTCATTACTTGTGATTTGAACAATTGCATCAGTAGCACCATTAATATCAATTTCAAGTAATGGACTTTGAATAGCTTCACGTGCTGCTTCAATTGCACGATTTGGACCACTTGCAATACCAATACCCATTAATGCAGTACCTTTATTTTTAAGAACAGTACGTACATCAGCAAAGTCAACATTAACTAAACCAGGTAAATTGATAATATCAGAAATACCTTGAACACCACGTCTTAATACATTATCAGCTTCACTAAATGCTTCAAGATAAGTAGTATTAGTACCAATAATTTCTAATAATTTATCGTTAGGAATTATTACTAATGTATCTACATATGGTTTCATTTCTTCAATACCATTAATAGCTTGTTGCATTCTTCTACGACCTTCAAAACCAAATGGTTTTGTTACAATACCAACAACTAAAGCACCATTTTCTTTAGCACATTTAGCAACAATTGGAGCAGCACCAGTACCAGTTCCACCACCCATACCAGCAGTAATAAATACTAAATCAGCACCTTCAATTGCAGCCTTAATTTCTTCAATGTTTTCTAAAGCAGCTTCTTTACCAATTTCAGGATCCGCACCAGCACCTAAACCTTTAGTAAGTTTACGACCAATTTGAATTCTATTTTCAGCCTTTGATAAACGAAGAACTTGGCAATCGGTATTAATAACGATATATTCAACATCTTTTAAGTCATTTTCGATCATTCTGTTTACGGCATTCCCACCGCCACCACCAACACCGACAACTTTAATTACGGGTTTGGCACTAAACATTTCTTCATGTTGATCCATGTTATGACCTCCTTAATTTATTATTTATTAATTTATAATTAATTCTTATTTTTCTTCTAATTCAATTTTCCCTACTCTAATACAATCACGAGCAATCATTAATTCTTCATTTGTAGGAACAACTAGAACTTTAACTTTTGAATTAGGTGTACTAATTTCTAATTCTTCACCCTTAATTTCATTTACTTTTTCATCAATTTCAATTTGTAATGCTTCTTTAATTCTGTCAATTACATGTAAACGACATTCAGGAGATTTTTCACCAATACCAGCAGTGAAGATAATAGCATCAACTCCACCCATATATACAAAGTATTGACCAATATAATCAGCAATACTCTTTTCTTGCATTCTTAAAATTAAATCTGCTTTATAATCACCTTCTGCTTGTAAAGCTCTTACTTCACGAGCATCACTATGACCACCTGTGAATCCATAGAAACCAGATTTTTTATTTAAGATATCTACAATTCTATTAGAAGTAAAACCTTCATGATTTGAAATAAATTGGATAACTGCTGGATCTAAAGTACCACTTCTTGTACCCATTACTAAACCATCAAGTGGTGTAAGACCCATTGAAGTATCAACAACTTTACCATATTTAATAGCAGCAAGAGATGCACCATTACCAATGTGACAAGTAATAATTCTTATATCTTCAAGTGGTTTACCTAAAATTTCAGCAGTTCTATATGCAACATATTTATGAGATGTTCCGTGGAAACCATATTTACGAACACCATATTTTTCATACCATTCATAAGGGCAAGCATACATATATGCTTCATCAGGCATAGTTAAATGGAATGATGTATCAAATACAGCAACATTAACTACATCAGGTAATGCTTTCATAAAGGCACGAACACCTGTTAAGTTAGCAGGATTGTGTAGTGGACCCAAGTCATTAACTGATTCAACAACTGCAATTGATTCATCATTCATAATAACTGAATCAGCATACTTTTCACCACAGTGTAAAACACGGTGTCCAACACCTTTAATTTCATTTAAATCTTTAACAATTCCTTTTTCAACTAAAACTTTTAATAACATAGCAACACTGTCACCATGATTTTTAACTTCAGGAACTAATTTAGTATCTTTTTTACCATCATATTTAATAGTAAAGATTGGTTCAGGTTGACCAATTTTTTCAAAAATCCCTTCTGTTAAAACAACTTCACTTGTTTTAGTCATTTCTAATAATTGAAACTTTAAAGATGAACTTCCAGCATTAACTGCCATAATTTTACTCATTTTTCAAATCCTCCAATGTATTTTATTTTGATAATTTAAAGTATATTTATTATATCATATTTTTAATTTATTTTCAAAAGATATGTAAGTTTTTATTTTTTACTTATTTTTTAAGAGTTTTATTCTTGAATAAACCTAAAAAATTAAATATAATACATATTATATAAGGAGATAGCTATGCTTAAAAAATTTTGTAAATACTATAAACCACATATGCCACTATTTATATTTGATATGTTTTGTGCATTACTTGTTGCATTATGTAATTTAGTTTACCCATATATAACCCAAGATATTATTAAAGATTATGCACCAAACAAAAATCTAAATGCACTAATTATTTCAGGAGCAATTTTACTTGGAATATATATCCTAAAAGCAATTTTAAACTATATTATTCAAAACTATGGACACTGGCTAGGTGTATATATCCAAGCAGATATGCGTGCTGAACTATTTAAAAAATTACAACAACTTCCATTTTCTTATTTTGATGACAATAAAACAGGAACTATAATGTCAAGAATAGTTAATGACCTACAAGAAATAACTGAACTTGCACACCATGGACCTGAAGATATCTTCTTATCTTTTGTTACATTAATAGGTGCAGGAATTCTAATGTGTTTAAGAGTAGATCCATTACTTACACTTGTTATATTTGCAGCAGTTCCATTTATTGTATTATTTGCTGCTATAAGAAGAAAACATATGACAACAGCTTGGAAGCAAACACGTATTGAAACAGGAGAAATCAACGCAAGCGTAGAATCAAGTATTTCAGGAATTAGGGTATCAAAAGCATATACCGCAATGAATCATGAAATAGAAAAGTTTGAAAAAGCAAACGTTAAATATCAAGCTGCAAGAAAAAAAGCATACCATCAAATGGGTGTCTTTGGTAGTGGAATGGCATTCTTCAATGACTTCTTATATCTACTTGCACTTGTAGCAGGAAGCATCTTCTGGTATTATGGTAGAATTAATGCTGATGGATTTGCTGCAGCAATTCTATATATCACAATGATTATTAATCCAATAAGAACTCTAGTTGCTATATTTGAACAAATTCAAAATGGTATGACAGGTTTTTCAAGATTCCAAGAAATCTTAAATTTAGAGAATGAATTAGAACCTACAAACCCTATTATTTTAGATGATTTTAAAGAAGAAATTAAATACAACGACGTATCTTTTAAATATAATGTTAAAGATGATACTGAAGAAAAACTAATTTTAAAAAATCTTTCACTTACAATAAAAAAAGGCGAGACTATTGCACTAGTTGGTCCTACAGGTGGAGGTAAAACAACAATTTGTCACTTACTTCCAAGATTTTATGAAATCTTAGATGGATCAATTACAATTGATGGAACAGATATAAGAGAATTCTCTTTATCATCACTTAGAACAAAAATAGGAATCGTTGCACAAGACGTATTCTTATTTGGTGGAACAATTAAAGAAAATATTGCTTATGGTAATCTTGACGCAACAGATGAAGAAATTATCGAAGCAGCACGCCTTGCTAATATTCATGACTTCGTTATGACACTAGAAGATGGTTACAATACTTATGTTGGAGAACGTGGTGTAAAACTATCCGGTGGTCAAAAACAAAGAGTATCAATCGCAAGAGCATTCTTAAAAAATCCACCTATTCTAATTCTTGATGAAGCAACATCAGCACTAGATAACGTTACAGAAATGCAAATTCAACAAGCACTAGAACGCTTAAGTAGTGGTAGAACAACAATAGTTGTAGCACACAGACTTTCAACAGTTAAAAATGCAGATAAAATAGTTGTAATCACAAGTGAAGGTATAATTGAAGAAGGTACTCATGAAGAACTAATTGCTAAAAAAGGTATTTATGAAAACCTATATCAATATCAATTTAAAAATCTATAAGAAAAACAAGACTTCTACAGTTTTTTGTAGAAGTCTTGTTTTTATATTTTAATTAACATTAATTAATATCAAAGAAACATTCAAAGTTATACTTTTTGGTATAACAATAAAATAAACATAAGTACTAAACTTATTTTCCAGAATTTCTGGACTTGTTGAAATATTTGAATAATTACGCTTTAAATTAAATTCCAAAACACTTCCAACTTTATTATAATTAGAAATTAAAACTTCATCATAAAAATATGTTATATTATCATTTTTTTGGATTGAAAAAACCCCTAAATCATACAGTTCAAAAAATTTTAAATCAAAAATATCTAACAAATTTTTTTCACAATCATTAATATTAGAAATTAAATGATATTGCTCATAATTTTTTAAGAATGCTACTAAATCTGAATGCTCTTTAAGATAGTTTTCATGATGGTTAAGTTTATTAATTTTCAAAATTTTTGATGATATACTAGGTTTTTCAAGAATATTAGAATTATCTTTTAATGTTTTAACATAAATTGTCATATCTGTATATATTTTATTATTATTATATATATTTTCATACATTTCATCATAATACAATTCTATATCTTCTTTCATGTTTTTAAGAGGAATTATATCTTTATTTATTGAAGTGCCTTTTTCAATTTCAACTATATAAGATTCATCTTCAAAAATAAACTTAACTTTTATCTTATCTTGACTTTTGCTGCATCCAACAAAACACATCATAAACATCAAGCACATAAATATCGTTAATATTTTTTTCATTTTATACCTCCTCACATAAACATCAAGTATACTATCTGTAAAATGTTACAGCAATATACTATTCACTATAAATTATACGTCATAGTATGTTTTTCTTCAATTAAAAAGAGAATAATTTTATTATTTTAGTTTACTTTATGTTCAAATATTACATTTAATGACAAATCAAACACTATAATAGCATATTCACTTATTACCGCAAAACTACCACGTGTATAGTCCCTTGGTCTACCAATTGATCCTGGATTTAAATATATTACATCATCTACTATTTTTAATCTAGATACATGTGTATGACCGCTTGCATAAAGTTTAACACTACTGTTATTTCTTAACCTTAAATGCCCATGATGAAAATAACATCTCATTCCGTTAATTACTGTTTCATAATAATTAATTAATCCTACTGGAAGAAGAGACTCATCAAAACTAGTATCATTATTTCCCCTAATAATTGTTACTTTATCTGCAATATTCCATATCATATTACTAATATCTTTTGAGGATGTATTTAATTCATAATAATTATTAAATATATCACCTAAAATAATCATTTTATCAATTTCTTCTGTTTTCATAAAATCGATTGCTATTTTAAATTTTTCACTATTTCCGTGAATATCAGATACAACCATTACTTTCATTATATCACCCAAATTCATTATAACACAAAATAGGGCATATAGCCCTATTTTTAATAACCCATTTTACGATAATGTTCTAATAATTCTTTAAATCTTTCATAATGAACTACTTCGCGTTGTCTTAAGAATAATAATGGTTGAATAACTTCTTGATTATCAGTTAATAAAATTAAGTGTTCATATACTGCACGCGCTTTTTGTTCTGCTGCCATATCTTCTACAATATTTGCGATTGGATCTCCTACTGATGAAATATAATCAGTAGTAAAACTAATTGCTTCATTGTTTGCTGGGAAGATATCTTTTCCGTGTTCAGTAAACCAACCATCTAATCCTTCTTTTTTAAGTTCATCAATTGTTGCATCTTTCATTAGTAAGTAAATCATTGTTTGAAGCATTTCTACATGAGCAAGTTCTTCAGTTCCAATATCATTTAAAACTGCACGCCCCATATCATCAGGCATAGTAATTCTTTGATTAAGATATCTTAGTGCTGCACCAAGTTCTCCTTGAGGACCACCATATTGGCTAAGTAAATTTTTTGCCATTTTTAAGTCTTTCTTAGTAATATTAAGTGGGTACTGCATTAATTTATTATACTGCCACATTAGTTTTTCGCCTCCCAAGGAAAACAATTAGGCCATGTCCATACTTTATCAGTATTAGGTGTAGTAATATTTAACATTTTATTACTATTTTCCATTTTCTTTACAATTTCATTGTATTTAGCTACATATTGATCATAAAGTATTTTCACATTAGCTTCGTTTGGATGTGTATCTAAATATAGTCCTAAATCAACAATTGCAAATGCATATGCTCTTAAAGCATTTTCATCAGTATAAGGTAATTCTCTTGGAACGTAATTACCAAAATTATCATATAAGCCTTGACTCATATTACCTTTTGATAATCCTTGTAACGCAACATAAAATCTTGTATCGCGACTACCATAATTATCAAAATAATTATAATGATTAAACATAGCATAACCTCCTTCATAAGTAGTATATGAAAATATACAACTTATGAATGTTTTTTTACCTATTCAATAATCACCCATTCAGGTTCTAATAAAATATGATGTTTTTTCAACACTTCATCTTGAATAGTAGTTATTAATGTTTTCATATCGTTAAATGTTGCATTCTTTTTATTAATTAAGAAATTTGCATGAACAGTGCTTACCAAAGCATCTTCTACACTTATATTTCCAACTGTATCTTTAATTAACTTCCACGCACTATTATTTGGTGGATTTTTAAATGTACTGCCTGCATTATAAGTATTAAGTGGTTGAGTAAGTTTTTTCTTTTCTAAATAATTATTATAAATATTAATAGATGTTATATCGTACTTTAAATTAATAGTGCAGGATAAGATAATAACATGTCTTTTCATAAATGGTGACTTACGATAAGAGAACCCTTTGATTTTAATATTTTTCATTTCACATACTTTACCAAACTCATCTAAATATGTAATACTCTCTAATACATCACTAACTTGTTTACCCCAAGCACCTGCATTCATATATATCATTCCACCAATAGTACCAGGAATTCCAGCTAAAAATTCTAATCCACTTAAAGATAAATCTGACATCTTTTTAGATATTATATTTCCCATAACACCAGTTTCCAAGACAAGAGTAGTTTCATTTAACATTATTTTATTTAAATTTTTCAAACATATAAATATCTTTGAATGATACTCATCGCTAATTAATAAATTAGATCCATTACCAATAACAATATAATCTAGTTTATTTGTTAAAATAAATTTATACGCTTTAATTAAACTACCAATACTATTAGGCTTATATAAGATATAACACTTACCACCAATTTTTAATGTACAATATTTTTTTAACGATTCATCTTTAAAAACACTACCTAACTTATTATGTTTTACATATTCATAGAAATCTAAATACTCTTTACTCAAGCCAGTACCTCATCAATCATATGTTCATATATTTTATTTGAATGATAATTTTTCATATTATTTATATATATATCTTTATCTGAATTTAACATATTTAATTTATGAATGAAATTACTCATTGTTAGATCTTTTTCTTCAATCATTTCTATACAACCTAATTCTTTAAAATACACAGCATTATGATACTGATGATTATTAGTTACATTAATGGATGGAATAATTATACTAAGAGTACTAGTTCCAATAATTTCAAATAAAGTTGATGCACCAGCACGTGACACTACTATATCACTAGATGCAATTTCATTTATTAAATTATTACTAAATGGATATATATGAATTAAACGACTAGACACCTTATTTCTTATATTATCATAATATTTTTTACCAGTAACAATATATATATCATATTCTTTTAAATAACCATTGTTAATTAAATTAACAGCTAAATCATTGATAACTTTTGCACCCAAAGTACCTGATGTAAATAAAATTTTCTTTTTAATTTTATATATATCTTTTTTTACATTTAACGCATTTAAATAAACAGGATTACCAACTAATAAATAATTCTTTTTAATCTTCTTTACTGGATATGATAAAAATACTTTATTAACCATTTTAGATAATAATTTATTAGCTTTCCCCATTACACTATTTTGTTCATGTAAATATGTTTTTAACTTTAAAGACTTTGCTGCAAGTATTCCTATTCCACTAATATATCCACCAAATCCATACGCAATTTCTACTTTTTCTTCTTTTAAAATCTTTTTTATTTTATTATATGCTTTTAAATTTTCAACTTGTGACTTAATATTTTTACTCATTTTAGAACATTCAATATAATACACTTTATCTATTTTCTCACTCTTTAATACTTCATATGATGTATCTTTTGATGTTGCACAAACAATAACTTGCACATCATTATATCTTTTCTTAATTTCTTTTATTAATATTACACATGGCATTATATGACCAAGCGTACCTCCAGTAAAACAAACTATCTTCAATATTATTCCCCCCTATATCTACTAACATTTAAAACTAAACCAATCATTATTAAACTCATCATTAAACTAGTTCCACCATAACTTATAATTGGAAGTGTAATTCCAGTAACTGGTAATAAACCAATTACTACACCAATATTAATAAATACTTGAACAAAAAATGTAAGTCCAATACCAAAAGATAAATACTTCATAAATAAATTTGTAACACTTTGTCCAATTTTAATCATTCTATAAATTAAAACAAAAAATAAACTTAATAAAAATATTGCTCCAAGAAGTCCTAATTCTTCTGCTACTATCGCAAAAATAAAATCATTTTGAGGTTCAGGTAAAAAGAAATGCTTTTGAATACTTTTATTAAACCCAAGTCCAAATAACCCACTTGGAGCAAGAGCATATAAAGACTGAATAGCCTGAAAACCACTACCTAAAGGATCACTCCAAGGATCTAAAAATGAGAAAATTCTTTCCATTCGATATGGTGCACTAATAACTAGTCCCACTACACCAACAATACCAATAACTATTAACATCATAAAATATTTAAATGGAGCACCTGTCATAAATAACAAAAGAAATGATCCAAGTACTAGCACAAGTCCTGTCCCAAAATCAGGTTGTAACATAATAAGTCCAAAAACACTCCCTATAATACAAAGAACAAAAAAGAAATTTTTAAACTTTAATAAATCTTTATCATATTTACTAAAATATCTAGCAAGTAACAAGACTATACCTATTTTCATTGCTTCAGAAGGTTGAAACGATACACTTCCAACCCCTATCCAACTTCTAGCCCCACCTCTAACCATTCCAATGCCAGGTATTAAAACTAGTATTAAACATACAAGTGCAATCAAAAATATTAAAGCTGAATACTTATATATTTTATTAATATCTATATTAATAATTAATATCATTAATACTATTCCAATCCCCGCAAATATAAGTTGTCTTTTAATAAAATAAAAACTATCATTATATTTGTATAGGGCTACAACATTACTTGCAGAATAAACCATTAAAAGTCCAAATATAACTAAAACAATTGTTACAATTAATAATACTTTATCTACTTTTAACTTCTTCATTTTTTCACCAATAAATTATATGAAAAAAAGCTAGGTAAAATACCTAGCCTAAATATGTAAGTTTAAATCCATCTTTATTTCGTTCATTACCACAATCAGTAATACCAAAATCTACTTTAAAACTTGCACCATAATATTCAAAAACAAATTCATCATTTTCATTTAAACGACCATTACAATATGTTTTATACCAATCCATAACTTTAGTACGTCTTTCATTATCAGCTAAATCTTTGATTGAATCAGGGTATGCATATTTATAATACTTTTCATCTAAATAAGTATCTTTTTCTGTTAGTGCTTCTAATTTAATATTATTAGGTCCGACTTCATATTTAGTTTCATATGGAAGTGCTACTAATACTAATTTATTCTTATTGTCTTCACCTTTAATTACCATAAGTGGTTGTTCCATTGAAATACCCATATTTGATGAATATCTATAAATATAATATCTTTTAGATTCACTTACAAATGTTCTAAATTGATAAGAATATCTTGTACCGTCTTTATCCGTAATTACAAGTTGATATTCTTTTGAATATTTTTGTTCATTACCAAATTCATCTTTTTCATCAAGTGTAAGTTTCTTACCATCAAAAACTGCTTTTTCTTTATCATATTCTTGATCAATTACTGATACTACATATATTTGTTCTTTTGAATATTTTGATAAATGTTCACCAAACTTATCACTTAAAACATATTGGTCATTAGATACAAAGAAACATGCAGATCCATGTGCTTCCATCATTACTCTAACTCCATTATAATCAAAATGTAAACTAGGTAATGTTTTTTGAACTAAATAACCTTTAATTTCACTTGATACATTAAGTGTTACACCTTCAGGCATTTCAACATATTTATTAAAACAAGATGTACAAGATGATGATGTAACAAGTAACACAACAACTAATAATAATATACTCAGTCTTATTTTAGAAATCTTTATCATTATTATTTAACCCATACTTTTCATAAAATTCTGCCTTAAACTCTAAGAAACGATCTTCTTTAATTGCAGTTCTAATATTCTTCATTAAATTTTCCAAGAAATGGACATTATGAATACTAAGAAGTCTTGCACCTAACATTTCATCTGCTCTTACTAAATGATGTAAATAACTTCTAGTATAATATTTACAACAATAACAATCACATTCAGGATCTAGCGGAATAAACTGTTTTTCATATTGTCGATTCTTTAAAACTTTTCTACCACTTGAAGTCATTGCGGCACCATGACGTGCAATACGTGTTGGTAGTACACAGTCAAACATATCAATACCACGTTCAACACCATCTAAGATAGCCCCTGGACTTCCTACTCCCATTAAATAACGTGGTTTATTCTCTGGTAAGTGCGGAGTAGTAAACTCTAATACTCTATTTTCAACTTCTTTTGGTTCACCAACTGAAAGACCACCAATTGAATAACCATCAAATGGAAGTTTAGTTAATTCTTCACAACAATGAATTCTAATATCTTCATATTCTCCACCTTGAATAATACCGAATAACCCTTGTGTATCACGTTTCTTATGAGCTTCAAGTCCACGCTTTGCCCATCTAATAGTACGCTCAACTGAATTTTCCATATATTGACGTGTTGCAGGATAAGGAGGACATTCATCAAAACTCATCATAATATCACTACCTAAACTATTTTCGATTTCAATGGCAAGTTCAGGAGATAAGAATAACTTACTACCATTTTTATGATGTTTAAAAGTTACCCCTTCTTCTTTAATATCACGTAACTTTGCAAGACTAAATACTTGGAATCCACCACTATCTGTAAGAATAGATTTATCCCAGTTCATAAACTTATGAAGCCCACCTGCTTCTTCAATCAACTTATGACCTGGTTGTAACCATAAGTGATAAGTATTCCCAAGAATAATTTGTGCACCCGTTGCTTCAATTTCTTCTTTAGATAAAGATTTAACAGTTGCTTGTGTACCTACAGGCATAAAACAAGGAGTATCAATTACTGAATGTGGTGTAGTTACTTTACCAAGTCTAGCCATTGTACGACTATCTTTCTTTAATAAATCATATTTTATAACCATATTAATAATACCTCATATATGTATTATACCAAATTATTTAAAAAAAGTAAAAGTAAGTGATTAATTTAAATCACTTACTTAATTTTTCTTATAAACGTTTCTTTAGTTCTTCTGTCATTGCTTCATAACCAGGTTTTTCTAAAAGTGCAAACATATTCTTTTTATAACTTTCAACACCTGGTTGATTAAATGGATTAACACCAGTTAAATAACAACATACACCACAGCTAAACATAAAGAAGTATAAAAGATAACCAATATTATATGCATTAATTTCTACGATAGAAAGTACAAGGTTTGGAACTCCACCATCAACATGTGCTAGAATTGTTCCTTGCATTGCCATTTTATTAACACTATCTAAATCTTTACCTTCAAGATAGTTAAGTTGATCAAGGTCAACTTCTTCTTTCTTTAGAATAATATTTTCTTCAGGACTTTCTACATTTAAAACAGTTTCAAACATAATACGTTTACCTTCTTGAACATATTGTCCCATTGAATGAAGGTCTGTTGAATAAACTAAGCTTGCAGGGAATACACCTTTATTATCTTTACCTTCAGATTCACCATAAAGTTGTTTCCACCATTCACTGATAAATGAAAGTTTTGGTTCATAACTTACTAAAATTTCAACGTCTAATCCTTTATTATATAAAGCGTTTCTTGAAGCTGCATAAAGTAAGCATGAATTTTCTTCAAATTCATTATTGATAGCATCAACTCTAGCTTGTTCTGCACCTTTCATTAAATCATCAATATTAATACCACTAGCAGCAATAGGAAGAAGTCCTACTGCAGTAAACCAAGAATATCTACCACCAATATCATCTGGTACGATAAATGTTTCGTAACCTTCGTTTGTTGCAAGAACTCTTAATGCACCTTTTGCTTTATCAGTTGTAGCATAAATTCTTTTAGCAGCATCAGCTTTTCCATATTTCTTCTCAAGTAATTCTTTAAATAATCTAAATGCAACAGCAGGTTCTGTAGTAGTACCTGATTTTGAAATTACATTGATTGAGAATTCTTTATTTTCTAAATATTTAAGAAGCTGTGCTGCATATGTAGAAGATAATGTTTGACCAGCAAAAATTATTTCTACTTCTTTTTCTGTAGGGAAGTAATTCTTCATTGCTTCAATAACAGCTTTAGCACCAAGATATGATCCACCAATACCAATAACAACTAATACTTCTGAATCTTTTCTAATCTTTTCAGCAGCTTTTTTGATTCTTGCATATTCTTCTTTATCATAATCAACAGTCCAGTTAATCCAACCTAAAAAGTCATTACCAGCACCTGTTTTTTCCACTAATACTTTTCTTGCAGCATATGTTTTTTCTTTTAAACCAAGTAGTTCTTCTTTTGGTAAAAAGTTTGCTATATTTTTATAATTAATTTTTACGCTCATATATATAACCTCTTAATCAATCTTATTGATAATTTCCATAACTTCAGCTTTTAAGTTTTCAATAAAAGCCTCAGCTGAAGCTTTATCTTTATCTTTAATAGCAATATAAATCTTTAATTTTGGTTCTGTACCAGATGGTCTAAGAGCAAACCAACCACCATCTTCATATATATATTTAAGTACTAAAGACTTAGGAAGAGTAATTGGAGTTTCAACACCATTAGTTACACTTATACTCTTATCATAGTCTTCTACTGTAACAATAGGTTTTCCACCCATTGAAGCAATAGTTGCATTTTGGAAGTAAGACATAATCTTCTTAATTTTTGCTTGACCTTCAAGGCCTGTTAAAGAAATGTTTTGAACACCTTCTAGGTAATAACCATATTCTTTATATATTTCATCAAGAACATTTACAAGTGTTTTACCTAATTCTTTATAATAAGATGCAACTTCTGCAAGTAAAAGTGTTGCTTGGAATGAATCTTTATCTCTTACAAATGGTTTAATAACTGAACCATATGATTCTTCATATCCAAAGAAGAATGACTTTTCAGTATTTTCAATTAGTTTTGCTTGTTCACCGATAAACTTAAATCCTGTAAGTGTTTGTACAAGTGTTAAGTTATGTTTATCACAAATGTCTTTTGCAATATTAGATGTAACTATTGTATTGTAAACACAAGCATTCTTATCATGTGGTACATTAAGTGCTAAATAGTTAAGAAGAATTGCACCAGTTTGGTTACCAGTAAGAAGTACATATTCACCTTCATCATTAAGTGCAGCAATCCCCATTCTATCTGCATCTGGGTCAGTTGCAATTAAAATATCAGCACCAACTTCACGTCCTAATTTTAGTGAATATTCAAATGCACTTGATTCTTCTGGATTAGGAGATTTTAAAGTAGAGAATTCTCCATCTGGAACCATTTGTTCTTTAACTGGAATAACTGTATAACCTTGTTCTTCTAATAATTCCACCATAAAAGCACAACCTGTACCATGAAGAGGAGTATAAACAATTTTAATATTGTCTTTCTTAACTTTATTTACAGGGATAGTTTTAACTGCTTCTAAGTAAGGAACATCAACTAATTCATTAATTTCTAAAATTTTACCTTCTTTTACAAGTTCATCATAAGGTCTTACTTCAATATTAAACATGTCAGTAACATTATTAACTTCATTAGTTACACTATCAGCAAGATGAGGAATTAATTGACATCCTTCATCATCATAAACTTTATATCCATTATATTGAGGTGGATTGTGGCTTGCAGTAATCATAATACCACCAGCACATTTTAAGTGTCTAACTGCAAAACTAAGTTCAGGAGTAGGACGAAGTGCTGTAAATAAATATACTTTCATACCATTAGTTGCAAGAACTTGTGCAGCTGCTTTAGAAAATTCAACTGATCCACGTCTACAGTCATATGCAATAACACATCCTTTTTCTTTTGCGTTATCATACTCTTTAACCATAAAATTCATGAATCCTACTGTTGTTTTTCTAACAATATATTCATTCATTCTATTTGTACCCATGCCTACAATTCCTCTTAGACCTGCTGTACCAAATGCAATATCAAGACCAAATGCATCTTCTAATTCTTTTTCATCCATTTGTTCGATTTGTTTTAATTCTTCTTCTTTTACATGAGCTTTCCATAATTCTACTTTTTTTAATATTTCTTGATTCATATTCTAATTCTCTTCCTTTCCATAACGATCAACGAAATTGCAATAAGCACCTAATATTCCACCATCATTTTTAAAATGTGCAGGAATTATATCTAATGTACTTTGGAATCCATCTACTAAGTAGTAATCTGCGTATCTATTGATTTCAAAACCAAAGTCATCTCTTGCAGAAATACCACCACCAATAATAACTGCTTCAGGATTAAAGATATAAACTAAGTTAGCAATACCCTTACCAAGATTACGATAGAATTCTCCAACTACAAGTTGAGCAACTTTATCTCCTTGATCGTATAAGTCAAATACATCTTTTCCTTCTTCTACTTCTAAGCCGCGCAATTTTGCACTTTTTAGCAGTGCTGTCATTGACGCCATTTTTTCCCAATGAACACCATCTACAAGCATTCTACCAATTTCACCAGCATTATAGTTATTACCACGCCAAATTTTATTATTAACAACAATAGCACCACCAATACCAGTACCAACTGTCATAACTAAATAAGTATTATATTTAGAACCAGCTCCCATTTTACATTCACATGCTGCAAAACTATTTACATCATTATCTGCAACAATACGAAGTCCTAGTTCTTCCATAAATAGCTTTTCAAAATCCCATTCACCAAACTGAGGAATGGCATCAGGAGGAGTAATCATGCAACCTTTATCAAAGTTTATACTACCGGCACAAGAAATTCCTACCCCTTCAATATCAGGATGTTTCTTTTGAACTTTCTTTGCAGTAGATATTAACCTTTCAGTGACATCTTTATGTCCTCTTTTATAATTTGTTGGGAACATACTTTTTTCTAGGATATTTCCATTTTCTATTACTCCATATTTAATATTTGTTCCACCAATATCAAAACATAATAATTTCATAACATACTCCTTCTTAAATTATTTGAATATCATCAACTACAATTTGTAATTTATTACGCATTGTAACCATACCAGTAATTATCACAATTGAACCAATTGTTAGATTTTGTAATCGATTATAAATTCTTGGAAATAGTGTTAATTCTATTTCGTTCATATTATCTTCAAGTGATGCAAAAGCCATTAATTCATTATTCTTGGTTTTAATTTCTCTAATTTTTGTTAAAATACCAAGTGTTCTAATTTGCATATTTTCTTTAGCATCTTTAATAAATATAAGCTTTTTAGATTCATATATACTTGCATATTGTTTAAAGAAATTATACTTAATATTAAGTCCCAATACTTCTTTTTCCTTTTCAAGTAAGACACCATATGAATATTCTTCATCAGTATAAGTTACACCTTTCATACCTGGAATACCTTCATAATCAAGTAAATTAATATGAAGTTCAGCTGATTCTATCATTGATTTTTTAGTTAAATTAAAACAATCAAGTGCACCACTATAAATTATATTATTAACTAAACTAAATGGAATAATATCTTTTGTTCTGATTAAGAAATCTTTAAATGAAGTAAATTTACCCTTTAGACGCTCTTCCATAATTTCTTTTGCTTTAACTTCACCTAAACCTTTGATAATTGTAAGTGGAAATAAAATTTTAGTATTTACAGATACAAAATAATTAAGTGATTCATTAATATTAGGTCCAAGCACATCAATATTTTTTCTTAATGCTTCTTTATAATAACTTACAATATCACTATTACTACCAATGAATGTTGTCATTAAAGTAGACATATAATATGTTGGATAATGACATTTTAAATAAGCGGTTTGATATGCAAGTTTAGCATATGCAACACTATGTGCTTTATTAAATCCATAATCAGCAAACTTTACAATATAATCATATATCTCTTCTGCAACACGCCTTTCATATCCTTTTTTCATACTTGATTCAATGAATGAGATACGTTCTTGTTCTAAAATATCTTTCTTTTTCTTAGATACTGCACGTCTTAAAATATCAGCACGACCAAGAGTGTATCCCGCAAATTTTACCGCTATTTGCATGATTTGCTCTTGATATACAATTGTTCCATATGTTTCTTTTAAAATAGAACGAAGATCTTCGTGTGGGTATGAAACTATTTCCTCACCAAACTTTCTTTTAATAAATGTTGGAATAATATCCATTGGACCAGGTCTATAAAGTGCAAGCGCACTAATAATATCATCAAGCGACGAAGTTTTTAACTCCTTAATAACTTTGCTCATTCCAGCAGATTCTAATTGGAACACACCCACTACATCTCCTTGCGCAAGCATTTTAAATACTTCAGAGTCATTTTCTTCTTTAGGCATCATAAAGTCTTGATTATCTAACTTGATAAGTTCAATTGTCTTACTAACATTAGTTAAGTTCTTTAAACCTAAAAAGTCCATTTTTAAAAGTCCTAATGATTCTAGATCACTTGCTTCAAATTGTGTTTGATAAATTCCGTCTAATCCATTATCAAGAGCAGTATAATTAACTAACGGATATTTTGTAATAATTATCCCTGCTGCATGAGTAGATACATTTCTAGGTAGTCCTTGTATTTTACAAGCTACACTTAATAACTTGTTTATATCTTCATATTCATCCATTAATTGTTTAAGAGTATCTGATTTTTCAATTAAACTAACAAGTGATGGTTGATGAATTTTATAGTTTTCTAATTCTTGATTTATAATTTTTAATACTTGTTTTAAATGTGTATCTTTTGTTTTATAAACTCTTGCAGCATCATTAATTGCAAGTTTAACTTGGAATGTACCAAATGTACCAATATGTGCAACACGTGATGCTCCATATCTTTTACCAACATATTCAATAACTTTATCCCTTTCATCATCAGGAAAATCTATATCAATATCAGGCATTGTAACACGTTCTTCATTTAAGAAACGCTCAAACAATAAATTATATTTTATCGGATCTACATCAGTAATACCAAGGCAATAAGCTATTAAACTAGCCCCTGCTGATCCTCTTCCAGGGCCAACATAAATATTACTTTTTTTCGCAAATTTTACATAATCCCATACGATCAAGAAATAATCAGAAAAACCCATTTTAACAATCGTATCATACTCTTTTTTAAGGCGTTCTATATATATAGACTGATTTACATTTGGAAGAGACTTTAATCTTTTCTTAAGTCCCATAACACTTAATTCATATAGATATTTATCAGCATCAACATCATCACTGAATTTAGGTAATTGGAATTTACCAAATTCTATTTCTACATTACATTTATCACTAATAATTTTAGAGTTTTCTAATAAGACAGGATATTTACCAAATAAGAATTCAATTTCCGATGATTCATATAAATAACTATTAGATTCAGATTCAGTAATATTAACTAAGTTTGCATTATTACCAATTGACTTAAGAAGTGTATACGCATCAACATCGCTTGGGCTTAAATAATATACTGGTTGTATCGCAACCATTTTAACACCATTACTATTTAAAATTTGATAATAATTGTCGAAATTATTTCGGTCGGTTAACGTTGTTAAACTAATACCTACATATACATTAACAAACACTGATTCAAGTATTGATAAATGCTCTTTTAGTTTACTTATATTTTTACTTTTTAAATAGTTATAAATAACACTATCGAGTCCAGGTGTAACACAAAGTACACCTAATGAACATTTCCTTAAATCTTCAATATCAATTGGTTGATGAAATGTTTTATAACGACTAGATATACGCATTAAATTACGATAACCCGCAATATCCATTGCGTATAATAAAATATTACTTATAACTCCATTTAAATTATATGGAACTTTTAATCCAATAATTGGTTTTATACCTGCTTTTTTACAAGCATTATAGAACTTTATAGTGCCATGCATTACACCTTCATCAGTTACCGCAAGGCTTTTATATCCATATAATTTTGCTATTTCTACTAAAGAATCAATGCCACATGTACTTTGTAACATTGAATATTCACTACGAACATATAAAGGAACAAATTCCATTGGCTCTCTCCTTACATAATAATCCATTCTTATTATACAATATTTGGAAATTTATTTCAAACGATAATAGAATATTTTAATTAAATACTTTTTTAAAAAGACTTTCTTTTAGTTTTTTTAATTAATAAGTAGCCAACAAAACCTAACCCTGTTAAAGAAAAGATTGATATACAAATAATAATAATACTTTTTAAATAACTAGTTGGTTTAATTTTTTCATAATACTCAAGATAGGAATTAGAATTACTTAGTACATTTAATACTTTTAAATTATCCTTAGTTACATCATGTACAATATTTATAGAATTTAACCTTCCATCTTCATAGATAATCTCAATATTAGAATCAAATATTTTATCTTGTACAACTTCTGAAACTAATACCTCTTGTATATTTCCATCTCCTAAATCATAACATAAGTAAACTTTTAAACTATTTGATGAAACTAATTGATTAGATGAACAAATTTGTTCTTGATCATTATCAACTATTTTCAAATACATAAAAGTTTTATCCAAGTCACTTACACTTAAATTAATACTAAATCTTTCTTCTTCAATTGTTTTATTTAAAATAATATTTGGTACTTCTTTTAAATAGTTAAATACAACTTGTTTTTCTAATTCATAATAATATTCTTCTTCTCTATCAATAAAAACTACCCCATTTAACATATAAGAAGAAAGTCTTTTTTCACTATACGGAAAACTAATAACTAATACATCATCAATAATTTCATAATTAGAATAACTCTTATTATCTACTAAAACATCTTTTACAACTTGTTTATTTAATTCAATATTAATAAAAGCTATATCATTATTAATAGTTACTCCATCTATATATTTAATATTTTCTTCTTTATAATAGTTAGGAACTATATATATATGATAACTCTTCACTTTACCATTAATATTAGTTATTTCAATATCATATTCTCCAGGATCATTAAGTCTGTTTCCATAATAAATTGTTTCACCATTTAGTTTTGCAGCACCAAAAAATTCTAATACTTTTCATTCATTATATATTCCATTATTAATAAAATTTGTATATTCATCAATAATTAATTTTTTATATAGCGTTGTAATAAGATTATTATTATTTAAAACCTTATACTCTATTTCATACATTCCACACATTGTTTTATCAAAATACGGACTAATACTTCCTATCTCTATAGATATATCTGTAAACCAAGATTCTACTAATACATTTGATGTATCTAAATAATTTAAATTAAAGTAATTTAAAATTTTATCACTTTCTTTAATTATTTCATATTCAAAAACTTTAATTATATTTACTATATTATCTATAGAGTATAAATATAAGTTTCCATCTATGACTTTATAATCATATACTTTACCTAAAACATCTAATTTTTTATCTTCTTTATATTCAGTTTGAGTACTTGTAAATAAAGCTTTTTTAGTTTTATTAAACAGCAATTCTTTATTAACAGACTTATGATGATTTATTAATTCTACATCATCTGTAGTATTTATTTGATAATATCTTACCGTTTTAAAATCTTTTTCTAGTTTATAAATATAATAACTTTTATTTAATTTTAATAAAACATATATTTTCGTATCTTTTATATATATATTTTTAACGCATTCATAAGCACTATTTTCATCAAAATAATATACATCTAAAACATTAAATTCATCATCAATTTTTACTAAAATACTTTTAAATTCATTAATGTTTCCATGATTAATAAACTCAGAATTATTAGTTATTCCATTTTTAAAAATCGTTATATAAAAGAACTCCCCATCATAAACTAAGTTATTAACACTCATGTATCCATCACTATTAAATAACCTTTTATAATCTTCATCTAGTTCATAATTTAAATTATATATAACTGCATCTTCATATTCATTACCAATAACATAAATTGAATTATTTATCTCATAAATATTTTCAATAAATAATCCATCAAAAGATTTATATTTTAATGATTTATTGAATTTATTAAACACAACTATATTAGAATTATTCTCACTATTAGAAATTAAATATATATTATTTATAGTTTCTAAAGTTTTAGTAATCACATAGTTTTCAATAAAATATTCTTTTTCCTCATAATACAAATAACTATCAGTATTTTGATTTGTTACATAAGATGATTCATTTACAGCACATATATTATTAGCATTCAAATTATTACTAACAACAGTTTCATAATTATAATTACAACCAAAGTTAAAAACATTTAAAAAATTAAAAATTAAAAAAAACATCTTCATTTTACTTTTCTTCCTAACAATGTAAATGTAGAGATACTTACTAATAAAGTAACAATTGGTATGACAATATACCAAATATTGTTTTGATAATCACTTTTAATTATTTTATTGGTAACAGGATTTTCAACAACTAAAGCTATACTCTTTTCTTCAGTTTCTACATCTTTTAAATTAATATTTTGATTTACATAACTATCTAATTCCTTAGAGATAGGACTTTCTACAACTTCAAAGTTATATATTAAATTATTATTATATCCGACAACATTTAATTCATAACTTCCTGGTTTATTAATAACATAACCATTATCTATTTTCTTATTATTTAAATATCCAATTCCAGTAAATGACAAAATAACACCTTTAGTATATATATTATCATCATCTATATTTATATCGTTTAGGACTAGTATATCTTTTCTCATTACAAGGTCAAAGAAATCAAACTTATAATAATAAACTAAGTTATATAATCCATGAAGGTTTTTATCAAAATAAAGATTAGATAAATAATCATCTTCTGTAATTTCACTATTATTACACATAATAACTGGATTAATATTTTCTAAGCCATTTACACTCCCAAAAGTTTTTGCATAAACCAAACTATATTCAAATGAGTTTAAATTTTCATAATATATAAGATCTAAATTACCAAGTTCATTAAAATAACATCTACTATAAATTCTATTATCAAGTGTAAATTTAAGTTTTTTATCATTAATAGTTCTTATATATGTTGGATAATTTTCATTCTTACTATAAGATGTATAAAGTAAACTAATCTCGTTATTAATAACATTTAAATCTACTCCTACCGCATAAGGATCATAGTATGTATCAAGCTTTTTAAGTGATAAATCTTTAGTAATTTTATAAAGAACCATTTCATCATTTTTTAACTCTTCATTATACACACTACAAAAATAATATAAATTATTTAAATCAGACTTAATATTTATATCTTTTACTAATGTAATAGTACCTAAATATTTAGAACTAATTAAGTTTAAATCATCATTTAATTTATAAATAATAACCACTGGTATTCCCATATTATAATAATGTTTAACAACATATAAACTATCTAAATATGTACTTACATTTATATAATCAATTCCTAGTTCTCCTAGGTTTAAATATTTATTAATTTCAAATGTATCAATGTCAATTTTAAAAACAAAACTATCTTCTAAATAACTAGTATGATTAAAATCATCACTTGATGAAGTTGTATATCCACTTAAAAAGATATTATTATGATTTATAATGATATTTTTGACTGTATCTACATTATTACCTTTTAAAACCCTCTCTTTTAGTAAATTACCATTTAAACTATATTCTGCTAAATAAACATCTAAAGAGTCTGTAAAAAGATTACCAATTAAATATAATTTATTATTCTCTTCATTAAATATCATATCAACAAAACCAAATAAATCACTCTTAAATAATAAAACATCAAAACTATTATCCTTATAACGATATTTTAAATATACATCCTCTTCGTTTTCAAGCACAAATACATCACAAGTAGGAGTTATGACTCTTTTTAGAATATTAGTATTTTCATATTTAAACTCTTCTAGTTTATTAATGTTTTTAATACCATTATTTAAAAGAAAATCAGTTGATACAACCTCTATTTCACGAGTAAATTTTCGATCTGTAATATCTTCAACATAAGTTGCAGAGTATATTCCTTCTACATTATAATTAATGTTTGTCTCTATTAACTTATAGCCTGGATATTCAAGTGTATCAACACTTCCAATTGTTACAAATAATTTTTTCAGCATATTTGTAGATGCTGCTTTTAGATTAATTAAATTTATTGTTCCAATAACTAATAGAACAAAGAATATAATTAATACTTTAAATAATTTTTTCATATGTTCACCTCTTTCACTTATATAATTAGCAAAAGGGTGCCAAATTGCTCTTTTAAAATGAAAAAAAATCCTAAAATTTTTTTAGGACTTATTTTTTTAAGTGTTCTTCTATTTTTTTCATTACAGATAAAAACATATTTGTATCTTTAAGAGGTGGTAAAACAAATACCTCAGTTGATGCGTGGTCAACACTAGGTGTGTTACTTAAGACAAGAATTGATTTAGTAAATGTATCGTTTTGAAAGAAATTTTCAGGAAGTGCAATTAAACTTTTAATTGTTCCTTTTTCTCTTAACATTTCTTTAAATAAATCATTTCCTTTTTGACTAAAAAAGTCTTTATCAATTAAGTAAATATATGTAACATCACCTTTTAATTCTAAGAAATGCTCTATCGCAAGATATGGGAAATATCTTACCCCTTTTTCATATAAAGGAGAGTGATATAACGCATTTTCATAGTTATAAGTTGCGATATCACTTACAACAACATCAATTTCACTAGGTAAGAAATCTAAACAATCTTCATGATACATATCTAGCATTGTATTCATCATATTAGCTTTCATTGTCGCAACGCTTGCCATTAAACTATGATTATCAAAACCAATTAAACGAACATCTTGTTCTAAATGATTAACAATTGTAAAGGCAAGATTACCTACACCAAAGTTAAAATCAAGTAAATTTATATTTTCTTTAGCACATGAATATTTAACAAGTTCTGTAAGAATAATTGCTATTGCATCAGGTGTAATTAAGTCAAGTGGAAAGTTTACATTCTTAAATCCTTTAATATCAAGTAGTAAAAATGCACGCCTTACTTCTTCAGAGTTTACTCCTGTTTTTTCTAAATATTCTTTTAATTCATCTAATTTTTGTTTTATTTGTTCTTCAATTTTTTCCTCATCGACTTTTATTTCATCACCATCTAAAAAGTATCCTGCACATTTTAAAAGACACTCAAAAAAGTTAGTATGAGGTTTTTCGACATTATAATTTGTAACATCAGTATTTTCATATAACTCATCAGTTGTACCATCAAAATACAACATTGCGCATTCATCAAATGTATCAACAATCTTTAATATTGTATCGTTATTTATCTTATTTGACATTAGTTTTCCTCAACTTTTTTTATTATTTGAATAGCTATTTTTATACCATCTATAGCACTAGTTGTAATACCTCCAGCATAGCCAGAACCCTCGCCAATAGCATATACATTAGGAATTGATGTTGATAAATCATCAGTTCTTTTTATTTTAACTGGAGCACTTGATCTTGTTTCAATCGCAGTCATTACTGCATCACTTGATGCAAATCCATATAACTTTTTATCAAGTATTAATAAACCTTCTTTTAAAGTATCTACAACAAAACTAGGTAAAACATCACTAATGGTTCCAAGCTTATAGCCTGGCTTTATACTAGGTATAACACTACCTAATTTATTTGAAGGAGTATCATTTAAAAAGTCACCAACAAGTTGTACAGGTGCAATAAATCCACCATACTTATTATAAGCTAGGCTCTCATATTTCTTCAAAAACCTTACTCCATCAAGCACATCACCATTGTAATAATCTTCGACATTAACATTAACTAATAGTGCTGAATTAGCATTCATAGAGTCACGTTTATTATTACTCATTCCATTTATTACTAAAGAATCATTTTCACTTGATGCGTTAACTACATAACCACCTGGGCACATACAAAATGTATAAAGACTTCTATTACCTACATGTGCAACTAGTTTATAATCAGCAGCACCTAAGTTTTCATAAACACCGTGATATTGCACTTCATTTATTTTGTTTTGAAGATGTTCTATTCTAACCCCAACAGCAAAATTTTTAGGTTCTAAAAGAACTTCTTTTTTCTTTAACAACTCATAAATAGATGTAGCGCTATGACCAACCGCAAGTACTAAGTAATCAAAGTATTCAATCTTCTCTTCCTTATTATATAATAATTTTGCAGATGTATTATCAAAATCAACAAGTTCAGTATTAAACATTACTTTAACACCATTTGTAATTAAGTGTTTTCTAATATTTACAATAACTTCTCTTAATATATCAGTTCCAACATGTGGTTTTGCTTCATATAAAATATCTTTATTTGCACCAAACTCAACAAGTTTTTCAAATATAAATCTTATATATGGACTATCTACATTAGTACCAAGTTTCCCATCAGAAAAGGTTCCTGCGCCACCTTCTCCAAACTGTATATTAGATGATTCATCTAAGATGCCTAATTCAAAGAAAGTATTAACCTTTTTAACTCTTTCTTCGACACAGTCTCCTTTATCAATTAATGTTACATCAAAACCTGCTTTGTTTAAGACATATGCATTAAAAAGCCCTGATGGTCCCATTCCTACAACTAATACTTTAAATCTTCTTTTAATCCTTAAAGAATTTAATTCAATAATTTCTTTTGGTGTTGTATATTTAGTAATATTTTTATTTTTCAATAAACTATTTTCGTTACTACAAGAAAAAACAGCAGTTAAAACATATGCTAAGTCCTTAGTTCTAGCATCAAGACTTTTCTTTAAAAGTTCTACGTTACAAAGATTCTTAACTTTATATTTTTTAGAAATGTACTTATAAAGATAGTCAATTAACATATCATAAGTAATAAGTTCATCTTTTTCTATTTGATATTTAATATTCCCTAGTTTAAGCATTGTTCTTTATACTCTCTACAACTTTTTTTCCTACTAAATATCCTGATGCAAATGCCCATTGAATATTATATCCACCACATTCACCATCAACATCTAACATTTCACCGCATATATAAGCATTGTTCATCTTTTTGATTTCTAATGATTCACTATCAACTTCTGATAAAGATACTCCACCTACTGTAACTTGTGAACGTTCAAAACCGTAATCACCTTTTATTTCAAGTGGAAATGCTTTAATAAGTCCTGCAATTTTATTTATATTAGCATTAGTTAAATTCTTAACATAAGAATTCATATCAATTGAAGCTTTTTTTACAACAACACTACCTAACATTTTAGGTAACATTCCAGTTAATAGACTACTTACTTCTGAAGATTCAAATAATTCTTTTCTTTTATTTAACATCCTAATTGTATCATCAAGTGAAGCCTCAGGCATTAAATCTAAATTAATAATATAATTACCTTGATGTCTTGCAATAAAAGTAGATGCTTCCATTACAACAATTCCACTAATTCCATCACCTTTAAATTGAACCTCACCATATTGTGTCCAAACACTCTTCTTTGTTTTCTTTTCAACAACTGAAACATTACATTTAAATCTAAGTCCATTTAAAACCTTTAAGATCATTATCTCACTCTTAATTCCAACAAGTCCAGGATAAATATCAGTAACTTTAACTTTAAATGGTTTTAAAAGTGAATAGCCACTTCCATTACTTCCAAGTACAGGAGCAGAAGCTCCACCACATGCAAAAACTAAATAATCACATTCTAAATAATAATTTCGTTGATTCTTATTATAAACTAAATAACGTCCATTTCTTTCTACAACTTTATTAACTTCATAATTTGTTTTAATATTAACACCAAGTCTTTGTAAATGCATACGCATTACTTCTAAAACAGTTGTAGCGCTTTCTGTATAAGGATACATTCTACCTTCACTTATTTCTTTACTAAGTAATCCAATTGACTCTAAATACTTTACAATTTCTTTATATCCATATTTACTAAGTGTAGGTGTAACAAACTTAGGGTTATTGTATTTTTTAGGTGCTAAATTTTTATTAGTAAAATTACACTTACCATTTCCTGTAGCAAGAATCTTTTTACCAATCTTTTCAAGTCGCTCAAGAATAGTTACATTTACAGATTCTTTTGTATTTTCCATAATTGAAAGTGCACAAAAAATACCAGCAGCACCACCACCAATAATGATAACATCTTTCATACTACCCACCTCCACTAATTACTATTTCCAATAATTTATTATATCACATTTTAATTGTTATTGCAAATAGCAACCTTAATAAAAAGAAATTAAAAAGAAATAAGTTGTTATCAATAACTATTAATTAAATTTTTTTTAAGAAAAATTGATTAGTTTATTAACTCAATCATTAAACAAGAAAAAAGAAAAGATGAAACTATATAATACAGTTTCACCTTTAATATTAAAATTGATGCTTGTTGTTTATAAATTTTATCTTTTGATTTTTAATTTAATATTATCACATTAGTCATTAAAATGCTTCCGAATGTTACGCTAGCGGTACTTATACTTAATAATTTGATTGTTCTATATTATTTCATCTAAAATATTTTTTACTTTTTTTTATCAACTGCTACTTTCAATAAAATCTATCTTACATTTCATACAATACCAATAATAAAAATTACTGAGTCACCAATTGAGGTACCTACGTAAAATCAAATTCGCGTGCTTAAAATTATAACAGTAAAACTATTAAATTATTATATTTTAAAAATTAATATTTATTCTTCTATCAATAAAACATTAAAATCGATTCTTTTCCCACCAACTCTACATTTAATAATTTCACTATCATACCACGGAAGAATATCTTCTCTATATACTTCTTCAAATAACAATTTATCCTTTTTTCTAAATTTCATAAACTTATTATAATTATGAACAATCAATAAAATTGAATTTACATTCAAAAAATAGTCTCTATCTTCCATATTATCAATATGTTGATTGTATCCATATTCTAAATTTTCTATTTTAAATAATTTAGTTGCAAACTTAATATAATCTTTCCAACTTCTAATTTTTTCACCATCTAATTCCACGATGTATGCCTCTTTAAATTGTTTTTTATATTTGTCCAAATCATAATTAGCAATTTTAATAATCTTATTCACTTTATTACACCTTCCATAGCTATTTTTTTATTACTCTGAAAAAACTTTTATAATGATCATTTGTATAATAGTCGAAATTAGTGCCTTTATTTTTTGATATAAGTTACTATTAATTGAACACCACAAGTTATAATAATAATAGATTCTATAGCAATTGCTTGGGACAATTCATTATTAATATAATTTTCAACTACCCTTACAAAAGAATCGCCATTATTCATTGAGAAAAACCTGCGATTGTACATCCAACTATTGATGCAACAGTAATTTCTATCAAAAAAAATTCTAAAATCCAACAGTTTTGAGATATAAAACTCAATACAATAGCAACAATTATAGCAATAATAAACAACACAAACGATAGCGCCTTATCAATTTTTGTTTATCAAAATCTATACAAACAACTCAATTGCTGTGGATCATATTGTATATCATAATTTCCAAACAATATATTTTCATTATAATCTAAATTAACCACATTGTCAAGAAAAACATTGTACAAGTATAAACCGTTTGTGTTTTTTTGTTTGACTTTTTTGTGCTATGTTTTATAATATTTATAGAATATTTTAATATAATAGGTGGAGTATGAATAAATTAAAAGAATTAAGAGAAGAAAGAGGTTATACTATTAGAAGTTTAAGTGCTGTTATAGATATTCATTATAATACTATTAGTAGTTATGAAAATGAAACAAGGGATTTAAATACTAATGCTTTGAAGAAGTTTGCAACATTCTTTGAGGTTACAATAGATTATCTTCTTTGTTATAGTGGGTATTATGTATTTGTTAATTATCATAATATTATGTTAAAAGTTAATGAAGATGATTATAAGTTATTATATAAAGAGGGATTTATATATTTTAATGAGGGTAAGAGATGTGTTAGTTTAAATAAGCTTATTGGTTTAGATAATGATAATGATATATCTGATTTAATAATAGATTTATATAGACATAAAAGAGTAGATGAATTGTTTGATAAGAAGGATCGAGCTATATTAGAAAACAATAATGATGTTGTAGAGATTGTATTAGATAAAAACTTTATCGAGTTTATGAAGAAAAGTATAGCGTTATAGAGGAAAGAGAGATCTTTCCTTTTTTCTTTTGTCTGCTCCCACACCTAGTGCCTCGATTTATTTCATTTTTTAGGATGGATCTAACAAATCAAATAAAGTGCCTCCCCTTTTTAATTTCATTAAGCCATAAGAAAAAGCTACCTAAGCACTTGTTTTACAAGTGTTAAGTAGCTTTATATACTTACTTAAGAATATCTTTAATATACTTAGGGCATTTTAAATGACCATATTGTAACAAATCGATATCGAAAACACGAACAATATAATCTTATAGCATTGACAAATATTGCACATATTTTGTTGTTCTAATAAAGTATGTGGAAATCAATTTAGAAGTTTGCCCTACCTCAACAAAAAATATTTAGTGTCAACTGATTTTTAGATTACTATTATGTTTTTTCATTATTAATTAAATCAAAAAACTCATATAGTTTTTCATAAATGTATCCAGACTCAGCATGATCAAATCGTTCTTGTAAATACTTCAATACTTCTTTAGTATGATTTTTGTATACGCTAAAATTAGAAAATAATTTTTTTTGATTTCTAACTAATAAATATGCATAATCAAAAGCTTCCTCGTAAATTTCCATATCACATAAAAATTCACTATCTTCATTATATTTAAAATGTTCAGTTAGTTTTAAATTAATTATTTCTTTTGCTTTAATTTTCATTTTTATATTAATCATGTTTTCTCCTAACATAACAATAAATTTAGTTCTGTTACTGCATCACTAATTAATTTAGCTTTTTTCCCATTTAATATTGCTTTTCTTATTAAATTTCCCGATGTTTCACTTACTTTCCAGGTATTAATTGTGCTGTTTAAAAATCTAGCATTGTTTGAATATTCATAAATATTTTTTCCTAAAGTGTAACATTTTTCTTTCATTACATGTTTGATAAAATGTCTACGCATATTTTGAACAGAGCTAATATATATACCATTCTTAGTAACACTGCCCCGCCCGTTCGCTGCAGTTGCATATTTTCCAACACCGGCTAATAAAGCAAAAGTTCCTGCAGTTGCGATAGACGCACTTGTTAACATTAATCCATTGTAAAAACCTTCGCTCATGCATGCATCCAACATCCAAATTTATAAATATACAACCATAATAACAATAACTGATCTCTTCTAAAAATTTATAAAATCCTAAATTTTCATATTCATACTGATAACAATTAATATATTTTGCTAATTCGCAACAAGTAGGAACTCCCCAAACATGGTTGCAATTCCCTGTTTTTTCTAAGCAATGACATTCATTGTACAAAATCTTTTTTGCCCATAAAGGTAACGATTTGTAAAGTTAAAAATAATTATAAAAATTAAAATATTAAACATAGATTTATAATAGCAAGTAAAATTTCTTTTTTATTATAAAAATAATTCTTTATTCATAAACAAATAATAATATAATTATTTATTAAAAAATATTTTATTAATTAATGCTAGTTTATTACTTATAATAACATTTTAAAAATAATTTTTTAAAACAATTTACTAAACTTACTTACCATATAAACAAAAAACGAAAACATTTTTAATTTATAAAAAACACTAAATAACTGCAGAAAAAACACAGGTCAATTCTTCAAATCGAAAAGAAACAGGAATATTAGCTTTTCTATAAGTTTTTTTTGTTTGTTTATTTAATACCAACTCTATGTTGTTTCCGTATATGTTGCAAGGAGAGATACAGTTAAAATATTCATTTTCAATATTTTTTATAATTGAGTAAAAAATATTTTTATAAGTCATATCTTCAACAATTAAGATATTAGAGTCCATAAGAATCCCTTTTTTTTCCTTTATCATAGTCCTAATAGTGTAATTAAACACATCAAATTGGTAAACATTTAAATTGAACACCTTACTATCAATATATACAATAACATCATCTCTCCAACCTTTTGTTTGAAAATCTAAATAATCTTTTTCTGTACTAAATTTAACAAACATTGATACTTTCATATATTATCCTCCTATTAATTTAACATATTTTAATAACTTTTCATATGCTTTAATACTCATCTTAAAAATGGGAATAATTTCATAATGTGTATTACCCGTATGTGTTAATTTCAAACCAAATGGCATACTTTTAAGTTTATAGGGACCACCATATTTCATTACAAATTTATCAGTAGGATCAGAATTTAATGACACACCTCTTTTGCTATTGAATTTGTTATAATTTTTAATATCAGCATCACTTAATTTCAAATCATTTCCACCTCTATAAACAGGAACCCTTTTTCCGTCTACTACTACAGTGGTTCTAAGCTGATTAATTTTTTCATGAATTTTCCCACCAATAATACCACCAACAACACTTCCAATGATAGAGCCTAATTCAAACGAATAACCTAAAGCCTCAGATATATATCCTCCTGCTATTCCTCCTATTCCTGAACCAATCATTCCTGCACCAACAGCAGCAAATGGCGTGAAGCATAATATCGTACCTGCAATAATATCCAATGCAGAAATTATTATATTAGCAGTTTTTCCATCTACTCCCGTTGCATCAAGAATGTTTGCGATTAACGACGAGCCTCCACTAACTAAAAGAGAGACACCTAGAACTTGTGTCCCAGGAATAATACAAAAAACCACACCAGCAGCTATAGAAACCCCAGAAATTAGCCATTGCCACCATTTAGGAGAACACCCTGATTCATCATAAAACATAACTGGATTATTTAAACAATACGAATATAAATTCATACCATTTATTGTACTAAACTCTAGATAATCTATATTATCTGCGTTTAACCATCTACATAATTCAGGATCATAATACCTATTATTACAATAATATAAATTAGTTTCTACATCAAAATAATAAGAACGATATCTAAATGGGTTAATATTTCCAATGAAATTAGGATCATTAACTTCAACATTTAAAGCATTAAATACTTTATGATTTCCCCAAGCATCATAAATATATTTAGCAACTATATTTCCATTTAAATCAGTAATAAAAGATACATCATTTTGTAACGTTTTTAAATATAAATATTCTACTCCATTATAATTGAAGCCATTTACACCTTCAGCACCATAATTAAAATATATTGAATCATTATTTGTCAGATTTTTTTGACTTAAAATCTTATTATCAGATAAATAAAATCTAATAATTTGATTATTTAGTTTTTTGCTTGTTCGTACCCCTTTTGTATTATATGTATATTCAATTTCATCAAATTTTTTTAATTGTTTTCCATGAGAAAACTCTAAATTTTTATTCCTATATATATAAGGGTTCCCTAACGAATCATATTCAAACCTTTCACTATTATGTAAAGAAATTTGATCACTCCAATTATAATCATAATGATTATAATCAACTTTTATTGGTTCTACAGTAATAACACCAAGTATAAATTCGTATTCTGTAATAGAAGAAATATTGCCATTACAATCATATTCAAATATTTTTGTAAAATTTAATTCTTTATTATCTTCTCGAATAATTCTATTAATTTCATCATATTGATATCTTAAAATTATATGACCATTTTCTCTAATCTCTGAAATATTATTCATAGAATCATATACATATATTTGTTTAGAAATTATATCATTATTTCGTTTCAAAATAATATTAGAAATTAAAGATGTAGCATGATCACCCACTTGTAAATAATTAAACTCTTTTGTTATACAATTGTTATAATCTATCTTTATAATTCTATCAAAATTGTCATAATCAATACTCTGAATAACACCGTTTGGTAAAGTAATTTTTTGCAATAAATTTTTATAATTTGTATCATAACAAAATTCATAATTTTGTTCAAAATTGTCATAAATTATACCGGTATTTATCAAATTATTGGTATCATTATATCTATTTTCAATAGAAATATTTTCACCATAATAATTAATCACTTCACTAATGATATTATCAAACTCATCATAACTATATTCTTTAATATTATAGCATACATCATTTTCTATTTCCAATAATTTAACTAATTTTGATCTTTCATCATATTCATTTTGCAAATACTCATGTTCACCATTATTAACGTCTAAATATTTGGTCGCAATAACTTTACCATAAATATCGTATATAATTTTATATCCTTCTCCATTAATATACCTAGTTGTTTCACATAAATTATTATTACTATAATCTTTTTCAATATATAATACATTATTGATGAATACTTTTTTTAATCTTGCAAACCCATCATATTCATAATTTATTAATGTTTTATTTGAAATAGCTTGAGTGAGTAATCCTTTTGTATAATGTAATTCATTTAAATTATTTAATCCGTTTGAAGATTGTGTAATAGCAACTAAATTATCATTTTTATAATTATACCCATTAATTACTTTACTTCCATTAGCATATTTAATACTTTTAACTAAACCACTACTATCATTTAAATACTCAAACTCACATTCAACTATTCCTCTTTCATCATATTTATTCTTAATAAGACCATTTTCATAATATTCGTATTCTTCATAATATTTTTGTGTGGGGTTACATATATTATAAGATACATTACCAACACATTTTTTATTTTTATATAAATTTTCAATTATTTCTCCAAAGTTATTCTCTGTTCTTAATAATTGATTATTTGCATCATACTTGTAAATTATAAATTCTTCTATTCCATCTTTTACATGTTTTTCTTCTACTAATAAATTATCTTTATTATATTTATAATACTTGTTTCCTTCAATTGAACTACTTGCTTCATATATTTTTTGATTATTTTGATTAAACTCAGTATAACTCCATTCACCTTCTTCTAATCGAACATCTTCAAATATTAAATAATTAATATTATAGCTATAATCAAAAATTATCTTTATATCTATAATTTCCTCATCGCTGAAAACACAATATGGTAATGTATTTGGAATTGTAATTTTATTTATATTTTTCTTTTCTTCAAAAGAAACAGGAAAAGAAATATATTGCTTTTGTTTATTCATGCAATCTAAACTATATTTTATTATATTAACCCTTCCACTATTATATGTTGTTTCAATCCTACATTCAAATTTTCTATTTTGTTTATTTTCACACGAATAATTATTATAGTAATTACCCAAACCAATATAATCATTAATTATTGACGACTGCATAAACGCAGAATTAGCAGTTACATATGCTGATAGAATTAAGTTTTTCTTATTTTTTACTTTATCAATATTTACATTTGCATAAACATATCTTTCAGAAAAAGGAGCGCCACCAAGTAACCCATATCCATCACTATACGGCCTTTCTAATCCAATCCAATTTACTTCCTCAATAAGATTAATAGCAGATTTTTTTGGTGAAGTTAATAACCTACTTTTATTTGTTATATATTCATTACTAATAGAAAAAGTTTTATTATTAATAATTTCAAACGCAGATTTTAAATTACCAAACACATCTATCAAATAAGTTCTTTTTATATTATTGTTGTTTGAAATGGTAATAGTATGTAAATCTATATAATCAATATTCAAAATTTGGCCATACAATTCATCATCTAAAAACTCAATTTTTTGGTTACTAATTAATTCTGCTGTTGTGTATTCTGATAATTTTATTATTTTATTTAAATCGTAATCAATTTTATATCCATATCCAAATGAATTTCTTATATTATTTAAGGCTCCATTTTCATCATAATCAAAAATAGATGATTCGCCATCCTCATTCATAATTTGAACTAATTTATTGTTCAAATACTTAAATTTAACATATTGATTATTAAAATTTTTTATTTCTACTAATAGATTGTCTTCATAAATAAATACTAATTCTTTTTCTTCATTTTCAATTAATTTATGAATATTTCCATCTTTATAACTAATTACAATTTTATTTGAATTAAAATCGCTAATACTAATTAAATTGCCATACTTATTAAAACCTAACAAAATATTATTAGAATTTAAAATAAAATTAGTTTCCGTTGATTCATATAGTTTAATTAATGCATTATTTAATTTGATAATTTGTTTTTTATATTTTGCAATTTCTTTATTATTTTTTTCAATTTCATTATCAAGCTGTTCTAATTGGATTTTTTCACTCAAATAACTATAATTTTTATTTAAATCAATTAACTCAGAATTTAAATTATTTTTTTCTTCTAATAATTCATTTATTTCTTTATTAGCAATATTTGAAATATCTTCCATTTCATTATTTATTTTTTCAGTTTCTTTTTGATAAGAAATCGTTGCGTTTTGCTCAATATCAGAAAATCTTCTTTGTTCTAATTCAATTTCTCTACTTGCATCTTGATATGCATTTGATGCAAAAGTATATTGTTTTTGTGCATTTTGAAAATCACCTTCATCATCCATATTATTATAAGCATTATTTCTTTTTGTAATCATAGTATTATATTTTGAATCTAGCTCATTAATTAATTCGATAATATTTTTTAAATATTCTTCTTTTGCTTTAAAGTATGTAGAATATTCATTCGTTCCATCATCATAATATTCTGCAAACTTTTCTTCAAAAATTCTTTTAAGACTTTTTAAAGATTCTTGTTTATTAAAAAGTTGTTCCTTAACTATTACATCTTTAACATTAGCATTTTGGGATATTTCTTCAATTGCAAATTCTAGATTTTTTATTTCCTTATATATATTCATTAAATCTTTATTTTGATTTAAAATTTTGTTATTATATTGCAAGTTATCTACATAATTGTTTAGCTCTTCGAGTTGGTCTTCTAATGATGAAATTTCCTCAGACCTTAATTCAATTAAATTTTCATTATTGTAAGTTGAATAATCAGTAATAAGTATTAAACCATTTGTTGATCTTAATTCTTTGATAATCTCATTACCATCATATGATAATGAGCCATCGAGGTTAATAACAACTTGTTCCTTTGTGACATATTTTCTTTCATCATTAAATACATAATAATAAAATTCTACAAACTCATGAATATTCCCATCTCCATCTAAATAATTATAAACATCATAACCACTTTCAATAGTTGCCTTTTCATTTCTAAATAAATATTGTTGTAGATTTAGTTTCCATCCATCACCAGTATTAAAATCATTGATTTTTTTTACATCAATAATTACTTCTCCTCTTTCATTGCATCTATTGCTATTGTAAATATGTTTTAATGGAAATGGCAAAAATACGCTTCCTGAATCCATATCTGTATGTTCAAAATACAATTCACCAGTTGATAAATTAACTTTTCCTATTCCTGCTTCCATGCAATCAAATTCTTGAAATGGTGCTTGAGCATTAAATAATTGTTTAGGTATGTAATCAACAATAATTTTAGGTTCATATTCTTCATTATCTTGATCAGTATAAAAAATTACATATCCATTACTTAATGTATTTCGTGGAATTATTTTTAATACATTTTTTGATGAACCCGAAGAAATTAATTTCATAATTTCATTAGTAATATTAACCAATACTTTACCATTTTTACCAGGGTTTACAACTATATCAATTAATTCATCATTTATATATACATCCATTCCTTCAAAAGATGGTCCTAAATTCCATTTTTTCGCTGTTAATTCTAATGTTGCATTAAGAATCTTCATTTTAGATGAAATAGAATCAATAATTGAAGTTTGCTTTAAATCAATTGAGATATATTTATTTCCATAATAGTATCCAACTGCATCATAAGCTAACACCACTGTCCCCGCTTCATTTAAACATTTTATATTAAAACCTTTTATTTCTTTCTTAGCCATTGTTAATTTCCCATCCTAATTTCTTTAAAATATCTAAAACTACATCTAGGTCGTTAATAAATTTTACTGTATCTCTTCCATTACATAAAATATTTCTATTACCCCTTCCAGAAATATAAATCACATCATCTTCTTTAGATTCAGATATTACTTTTTCAATGGCTTCTTTTCTATCTAAAACTACATCATGCGCTAAATAGTCAGCAATATATCCTTTTAATTCATTTGTTATTTCTTCTACAGGTGTTGCTCCAGAATCGCTTTCAGTAATACAAACATAGTCAGCATATTTTTTTAAATAATCCATTGCTGCCTTCCTTGAATTAGTTTGTTCCATTATATATTGGTCGTCAGTAAATTCTTTTAACCATGTTTTATATCCTAGTCCAGGAGCTCCAACAACTACTTTTATATTTTTTATATCATTTAATAACTTATATTTATATAATTCCTCTAACATAGGCATTAAAGACATTCCAACAATTATCTTTCTATTATTAGTTTTCACTAAAACTTCTCTGCCAGGAATGACAATATTTTCAATAAATTTTTTAAATAAATCCTCATTATAACATTTTAAAGTAGCAACTACTGCAATAGCACATGTAATATTTAGTGCATTATGAGACAATAACATTTTTGTTTTATATTGATGATTTTTGTTTTTAAATGATATTCCGATCTTTAATCCTTCTAATGAATCAGTTTTTTCAGTTAATAAATAATCAATTTTATTTTCATCAAATCCAGAAACTTTAGAAATATATCTTGAACCAAATAATATATTTTTACCTTTGCTTGAAGTAATAAAATCAGATAATAGATCTTTCATTATTGGATCAGTTAACCCGAACACATTAACAGAATTTTCATCTGAATACTCAAAAAAAGTTTTTTTAATTTCCACATACTTTTCTGGATCATAAAAATCTTTATTATGATATGGATTTAAATTAGTTAAAATTTTTATATCAAAAGGTACATCTTTAACATACCCTTTTTCTATTGCCCTTTCGCTTACCTCTAAAACTAAGTACTCTGCTTTATAATTTTCTGCTTGTTCAACAATATCTAATAACATCTCTGTATCTTTAATAGGCAATTCACAAGCCTGATTTTTATCAATATAACTTACTGGTGAATCAACACAAATACTACTATATAAAATTGATTTTTTTCCAATAAACTTTAAATATTCATGAATTAAATACGCTGTAGTAGACTTCCCTCTACTACCTGTAACACCAATAATCACTACGTCATCATCTTTTTTACATAAATCATATTTTTTTTGAATTTTTCTCAAAGGATGACGCTTATTATGAATTTCTTTTTTTAATTTACTTTTTAAACTATCTAATTTCATATTTTCTCTAGTCTCCACTTGAAGTATTAGATTCATAATAGTACTTAATTGTTCCCTTATATGTAAATACTAATTGAGTCATATCTTCGTCTAAATAAAATTCAATTTCATAATTATAGTTCGTAGTTGCAGTTCCTGATGTATCTTTTAAATCCTGTGTCTCTTCAAAATACACACTAATAGTTGATCCATATTCTTCATGAATATAATTAATTAAATCAGTATCTACATTGACTTTTGCATATAATTTATTTGCTCCTGTATTCCATGTTAATGAAAGATAGTTCGTTGTAACTGAACTCTTATTCCAATTAGATCCTCCATCAAAATCCATCATTTCAGAAAAGAATTTTTCTGCCAAAAATTGATACATTTTTTTATAAGTTTCCATATCACTTGCTTGTTTCAATGTCGCTCCTACAATATTATTTAAATCTGAAGCCTTCAATGTATCACCATCTTCAAATTTTTTATTATTATTAATTGTTTTTGCTAATTCTTCATTAGCACTATTTGTTTCCCATTTATTCATTTTAATCTCCTTTTTTTA
>JAFQFT010000003.1 GCA_017398545.1 Bacilli bacterium
AAGTAATAATTGCTTTAGTATCAAATCCATATATTTCAAGAATAATTAATACATCCAAAGCAATAACAACAATTTTAACAATTCCTTTAAATAAATAGAATAAAGTATTCTTTCTTTTAACTTCAAGTTTACCTCTAAAATCTAAAAATTTCTTTAAAACTTTCTTAATAATTTTATATAAAATCCAAGAAACAAGTAATACAATTACTGGACCTATAACTTCCTTTTTTAAAACAAAATCTAAAATCTTATCTAACATAATTCCTCCTAATTAAATTTATCTATCAATGCTTGTGATGGTACACAATATACATATTCATGAACATCAGTCAAAACAGTTTTTGAATTAAACCATCCACTTCTTCCAGAACCACTACCACTTCCATAAGAATTACCAACATATATTTGTTTTCCATCAGAAGTAACATCTATTAATGCCATGTAATGTTGAGAACTAGTAAATGAGCTAGCAGCTTTAACCATTATAATAGCAACACTACCTTTCTTTAACTGATTAACAATACCATCATGAGTTATACTACCTACCTTACAAGTAAAATTGCCACTCCCAGCTAATTTCGGAATGGCATTAGTCATATAATAATTATTTGCCTTAGTCTCAAACGCATAAAGCGGTGTAACTTTTGAATTAGCTGATGATGAAACAACTGACATTGCGGTAAGTAAGCAACCTATCTCTGCAATAGTCTTTCCATTAGAATATTTTACCTTTCCCCATCTTGGATCCGCTTGATTATATAACATATATCTAATTCCATTAATTGAGTTTTTATGTGAATTAGCATCAGTATATTCACTATTCTTATTACTTGTACCACTTGACGAAGATGATGATGACGATGAACTGTCATCTTGAACAGGCGGTTGTACATAAACTGGTTTCATAGTTAAACTTGAACTATCTGCATTATTCCAACACGAACTAAAAAATGTTGAATTACCCATAACAGTTAAAATAACTTTAACTAATAATGGAATTGCAAATATTACAACTGCTGCAATAAGTCTATATATACAACCATGTAATATTTCACTAGGTGCTTTAGCATCCTTCATTCCTTTAGCAAAATCCAAACTAATTGTAACAATTAGAATAATTGGTACAGCTACTTGAATTGCAGTTACAACAATTTTAATCAAATAAACAACTTTTAATATATCTGCATTACTACACATAAATAAACCTCCTATTTAGTAATATAATAAAATGTCATAGAAGTTTTAGCAACCATATCATTTTTATCATTATATATTTCCACTTCAATAACAGAAATAGTTTTACCTGGTTTTATAGTTTTAGCTTTAGCAATAAGTTTTTCTCCCTTAGCAGGTTTAAAATAATTAATACTAGCATCCACAGTAACAATATTAACATCACTACCAAAAACACTACTTAAAGCTGCAATACCCGCTGCAGTATCAGCAAGACCAAATATATATCCGCCATGAACTATATTCATATTATTATAACTAGTTTCACTAATAATTCCCTCTAATTCACAATATCCTTCTTCAACTTTAATAACATTATAATTATTATTACCAATAAAACCATTTATATCTTTCAAAGCATCTTTTGCTATTCTAGTCATTTCATTCATAATAATCCCTCAATATAATTTTACCATTTTCTCATAAAAAAAACATCTATAAAAGATGTTCTATTTTTTTCTATGCAAACTTATTCCTTCACCATCAATATAATCCATATCAAATAAAGGATACATAGATAATATTTGTTTAGTACCTGGCAACGTAATAACTCTTAATATATTAGAACCACCACCTACATTTTCAAATGGTACATCATATACATCATTAAGAACAAATTTACCAGTAAAATTACTCATTGATAAACTTGAACCAATACTACCAAATAACATTGAAATATCTATATCATCACTAAAATCATATTTATGTCTAGCAATAATATGTTCAAGTGCAGAATAAGGATCATAATCTAATATTTGATTACAACCATATGTCATTGGTTTATTATATTCTTTATCAAAAGTAACATTTAATTCTTTCATTATGATTAATTCAGCTTTAGGATCACAATAATAATTCTTTCTTTTAGAATACATCATATAATCAAATGCATCTTCATATCTACCAAGTTTAATATTTATATTAATTAACAAAGGTAAAGCATAATCTTCTGAACAAGTACCAATTAAACTTTTAATTAAAGCAATGGACTTTTCAATATTACCTTGCATATATTCAATTTTACCAAGTTCAATAGTAGCAGCATTTCTATTAGGTGTAT
>JAFQFT010000012.1 GCA_017398545.1 Bacilli bacterium
GAAAATAGTCTACAGTGTTATCAATAATATTTTAACATAATTTATGTGAAATAAATTAATATTAGTTCATTGTCAATCAAAATAATTATGAACTATTTATATTATACGAGGGGGTATAAGAAAGGAGAATAGCACATGAAACTTTTTATATTTCTTATTAATAAAAAAGTGCTTCTCCAAAGAAAGGAAGAAGCTATGTTTATTAGTATAATCAAGTTTATTACTGAAGTATTCAGATTAATAAGTGCGATGATAACTTTTATAAGTTCTATAAAAAAGAACAAAAAGAAGTAGAATATAAAAAGTCCCTCCAACAACAACTTTTTCAATAAAAGGGACTTTTCTACTTAAGGAAGAAGAGTTTCATACGAGTGAAACTGATTACTTCTGGTTATAGTATATCACATTAATTTCTTTTTGTAAATAGTAAATTAAGAAATTTTTTTGAAAATAAGGGAAGTTGTTTACTAAAACACATATTAATAAAAAGCTTTAGAAGTAAGTAAACATAAGCCTTATTTAATCGGATAGTTAATAACTAACTATAATTTTCTTGTTACAATTAATAGAAGTAAGTTATTATAAGCCGATATCTTTCTTATAACCAGTCTTTAGAAATTAATTCCAGATTATATGGATTTATTAATGATTTATCACTATTATCAATAATTAATAATGCTTCATCTTTATTATCTGTAAATGTAATGTGTTTTTCATGAAGTTTTACTAAATCATATATAGATATATTATATGATGTAGCTTTTTTAATTACTGCAGATATATATGAGTAATCATTTGCTGCTACAACAAAGTAATTTTCTTCGTATGATGGGATGTCTAACCAAATTAATTCCATATTTTCAATATCAACTAAAAAGGCTAAGCATTCATTTGTTTTATCTTGTGTTAAATCTATTTTTATTTCAACATCTTGTGCATTAAATACTTGTTCATCTTTATTTATTTTATCTTTAAACATCACACCTGTAAAGCACTCAGGAACTTCTTTAAAATTATCGTTAGTATATACTGAATTAGCTATAACGATGTATTTGATTTTTTTCTTTTTTGCTTTAGCAAGGTTTATGTCGATAAATTCACTTGCACCATTTGGAGCAGTTACTATATCACCTGAGTGATATGCATCTATTCCTTTTCCACCACCCATATTATGCCAAGCTAATGAATTAATATATTCAAAATCACTATTAAATAGCTCTGCTGATATATCTATATCAATTCTTGAATGATTATTTTTCCAATGTGTAAAGAATCTTAAAATATTTTTATCACTATTAAGTTTAATTTTAGATCCAAATGATAAAGTATGAAAACCACTTGATGAATTTTTATTATTAATAGGAATCATATAATTATTCATAGATTCATCTAAATAAACATTATCAAATTTTGGATAAGAGCTAAATTTATCTTGTAATATTTCTTCTAAAGTACTAATAACATCTTCTAAAATATTACAAGGTATTTCATCTCTTTCATCTGCTAGATCTAAACAAACAAAAGCATGAGGTTTATGGTACATTACAGTTCTAGTTAAGGAAGTGTTTGAGCGATTTTTAAAGTGTTGTAGTAAGCTTAATAAAACATTTGTAGATATATTACTAGAACATTTTTTAAAGTTTTCTAGTATTTCAATGTGAGAAAATTTTTTTGTACGTAAGATATAGTCAAGTTTACGTGCAAATATTCCAGGTTTAATCATTAATAGATTAAGCGCTTTAATATTTCCTTCTTCTAAATATTTAGTTAATTCTGAATTATAAGTTTGGTACTCACCACTTCTTAGTTTATTTGCAGCATCATAAATTTCAGGATATAAAGTTTTATACTCTCCTATGTGTAGATATTCAAATGCTCTTTTCCAAAGAAATTCATGACTAACCAAATCATCAATAATAAATTTGTTAGTTAATGAAATATCATTTAGCATTTTTAGAATTATTTTTCGTGCTTTTCTATCTAAACTTATAAACTTAACTTTATCTTGTAATTCAACATTTTGTTTTGATATTACCGCATAAAGTCTTAATACATCAGTTGAAGTTTTAATAAATGATAAATCTAAATTTTCTAATACTTCTCCGAGTTTCTTCTTTTTCATACGTTCAATATATATACCTATAAAGGAAGCCATATTACATTTAAATGGAATAATACTTGGTTTTACTTTACCTGGATAATCATTTATAAAAGTTTTTAATAATTCTAAATTTTCATATGATATCACTTTAGTTCCTTCTAAAAGTGTTATAAAATAAGTAGTTAAATATTTAATAGCTTCTTCATATTGTAGTATTTTAATTTCTGTAAATTTTGTATTTTGATCAAAATAATATTTAGTAGCATTATTTTTTTTAGATGGCATATATCCATAATCATCAGTACTAGCAGTACTATAATGTAGTAATGCATTAATAAAATAATCATAATCTTTATAAGATTTCATATTTGGGAAATCACTATAAAATATTTTATGTTTTACATGAGCACCTTTTATGTTTTTAAGTAAATCAAAAGTATTTAAATAGAACTTCTTTAAATTTTTTAAATCTAATCCTTTTAATAATTCTATTGAACTTTTTTCTAACTTAAATCCTAAACTTAAGAATGAAACTAACATATGATTAATTAAATCTTCTTTATGTTCACTTGATATATTTTCAATATCTAAATTATCTTTAAGTCTAATAACTAAAAAACCTTTATTTGCAAGATGTTTTTCTAATCTATTGTTCATATTTTCACCACCTTTATTTTTCCACACTAAAAGTATATCACAAAAATGTCTAAAGGTGTTAGGACGTCTTTTGTCCTATATCAAGAAAATAAAAAAATGCACCCTAATTAAATAGGATGCTGACTACTGAAACGTTAAAAGTTTGAGCAATTAAATTAACAACAAATAAGTCATATGTCCCATTAGTTTCTAGTCTACGAATAGTTCTTTCACTATATCCTAATGTATCGGCCATTTCTACTTGTGTTAGTTGTTTTAAAAGTCTCAATTTTTTAATGTTTTCAGCAATCGTGATAGGGTTAATTAATCCATTCATACTAATACCTCCTTCAAACCCATTTCAATAAAAAATTTTTTTGAACAATTCTTTTGAATTATCATAAAAACTACAAATTGTTTTCTCTATATTTTTTTTCGTATTAGTACCATTTCGAATGGATAAGGTTATTTTATCATAAATTATTAATATAATCAAGTATTCGGACAAAACTTGTCCTTTTTTATTTTTATAAAAAAGAAAAAACCGGTATCACTTCGATACCGGGTTGATACACTCTAGAAATGTATCTGTCTAACTGACGATTATATTATATGCTATTTAATTGTAAGTATCAACATATTTATTAATTAACATTCAATTATTGTCGAAAATTTTTTTAAAATAAAAAAAGCAATTTAGGGTAGTTTTGCTAAATATATATATGAGGTGATTTGATTCTCTCGTATACAGTATTATTTATACTACAAGGGGATGTGTACTCTTCTTCTTTATCTCATTTGAAGGGGATATGAGAAAGGAGAATAACACATGATACTATTATATTTCTTATTAATAAAAAAATGTGCTTCTCCTAAGAAAGGTAAGAAGCAATGTTTATTAATATAATCAAGCTTATTACTGAAGTAATCAGTTTAATAAGCACAACGATTAAACTTCTTAGTTCCATAAAAAAGAACAAAAAGAAGTAGAATATAAAAAGTCCCTCTTCCAACAGTTTTTTCAATAAAAGGGACTTTTCTACAACAATGAAGAAGAGTTTCATATGAGTGAAACAAATTACTTCGCCTATAGTATAACATAAATTTAATAATTTGTAAATAGCTGTAGAAGTTTTTTTAAAAAAACATCTATAGATTTCTCTATAGATGTTTAGTTTTTAATTAGCAGTTTTCTGCAAAGTATTTGATTGTTCTAACCATTTGGCTAGTGTATGAGTTTTCGTTATCATACCAAGAAACAACTTGAACTTGATATAAACCTTCACCAACTTTAGCAACCATAGTTTGAGTTGCATCAAATAATGAACCATATCTCATACCAATTACGTCTGAAGAAACGATTTGATCTTCATTGTAACCATAAGATTCGCTAGCAGCAGCTTTCATAGCAGCGTTGATAGCTTCTTTAGTAATATTTTCACCTTTAACAACAGCTGTTAAAATAGTTGTTGAACCTGTAGGAACTGGAACACGTTGTGCAGCACCGATTAATTTACCATTAAGTTCTGGAATAACTAAACCGATTGCTTTAGCAGCACCTGTTGAGTTAGGAACGATGTTAGCAGCACCAGCACGAGCTCTTCTTAAATCACCTTTTCTGTGTGGTCCATCAAGAATCATTTGGTCACCAGTATAAGCATGAATAGTAGCCATAATACCTGATTGAATTTCAGCATAATCATTTAAAGCTTTAGCCATAGGAGCTAAACAGTTAGTTGTACAAGAAGCAGCTGAGATAATTTTGTCTTCTTTAGTTAAGATATTTTCGTTAACACCATAAACAACTGTTGGTAAATCATTTCCAGCAGGAGCAGAGATAACTACTTTTTTAGCACCAGCATCAATGTGTGCTTGTGATTTTTCTTTTGAACAATAGAAACCAGTACATTCTAATACTACATCTACATCTAATTCACCCCAAGGTAAATTTTGAGCTTTAGGTTCAGCATAGATTGTAATTTCTTTTCCATCAACAGTGATAGAACCAGGAGTAACTACAGTTTTGCCATCTTCAGCAAATACAGGTTCTTTTGATTCAACTGTGTGTAAGTTTTGTCCGATAAATCCAGCATAACCACCTTGTGCAGTGTCATACTTTAATAAGTTTGCAAGCATTTTAGGACTAGTTAAGTCATTGATTGCTACGATTTCGTAACCTTCTGCACCAAACATTTGTCTGAATGCTAAACGACCAATACGACCAAATCCATTAATCGCTACTTTTACATTTGCCATTTTTATATTCCTCCTAATTAATTATAAATTTATAAAATGGTTTTACAATATATATTTTACCACTTTTTGTAAATTTATTCAAATACTTTACTTATTTACAAAAACAATAATTTTTTTATGTTGCATCTTTTTCTTTTATTTGCTAAAAAGTGCTATAATTAAAATAACGAGGTGATATTTTGACAAATACAATAAAACAAAAAAGATATGAAGTTGAAATGATTAATGGAAACATGTTTAAAAATATGATTAAATACTGTATTCCATTAATGCTTACAGGAATTTTACAATTATTTTATAACGCTGCAGATTTAATCGTTGTTAGTAACTTTAGTGAAGATCCTAATGCGCTTGGTGCAGTGGGTTCTACAGGTAGTTTAACAGCTCTTGTTGTAAACTTATTCATGGGCCTTTCTGTTGGTACAAATGTTCTTGCCGCAAGACGATATGCTGTTAAAGATGAAGAAGGTATGAAAAGAGTAGTTCATACATCTATATTATTAAGTTTAATAATAGGTGTTGTAGTAGGTATATTTGGTTTTATATCTGCTAAATGGTTATTAGATTTAATGAGTAATCCGCTTCCAAAGTCGGTTGTGTATATAAGAATCTATTTTATTGGACTTCCTTTTATGCTTTTATACAATTTTACTTCTGCAATATTAAGAGGAATAGGTGATACTAAACGACCGCTATTTTTTCTTGGTATCTCAGGGCTTATAAATGTAGTCTTAAATATATTTTTTGTAATTGTATGTGGTATGAGTGTTGAAGGTGTTGCTATTGCAACAGTAATCTCACAGGTAGTATCATGTATTATGATTATGTATTGTTTAATTAAAACTAAAGAAAGTTATCATTTTAGTTTTAAAGATTTAAAGATTCACAGAAAAGAATTATTTTATATGTTAAAAATTGGTCTACCTGCTGGTATTCAAAGTTCTTTATTCTCTATTTCAAATGTCTTAATTCAATCATCAATTAATAAATTTGGTGGAGCTGTTATGAATGGTAATTCAGCCGCTAACTCACTTGATGGTTTTGTATATACTTCAATGAACTCTGTATACCATGCATCTATTGCTTTTACTAGCCAAAATGTTGCCGCAAAGAAAAAAGATAATATTACAAAAGTACTACTTTATGCTTTATTACTTGTATTTATAATTGGTATCATATTTGGGGGTGGTTTCTTTTTACTAGGTAAACCTCTTTTAAAGATATATACTACTGATCCATTTGAAATAAGTGTAGGTTACTTAAAAATGACATATCTATGTCTTCCATATTTCTTATTTGGCATGATGGATGTTGTAAGTGGTAGTATTAGAGGAATGGGAAATTCTTTAGTTCCAATGATTACTTCTATTATTGGTGTATGTTTAATAAGAGTACTTTGGATATATTTCATCTTTAATCCCAATACTAATTTTACTAATTATAAAGATTTAAGTTTATTATTTATCTCTTATCCTATTTCATGGATTGCAACACTTATTGCTCATTTAATAACATATATCATTGTATCGAAAAAAATAAAACAAAAGATGTGTAAAGTGAATTAATTCATTTTACACATCTTTTTTATTTATTTTAATAACTCTTCTAACAACAACGGTATATCTTCGACTAATGTTTCGTATAAGGTATCTTGAATAATACCTTCGTAATTATGAACAATTACATTTCTCATACCGATTATTCGTTTCCAATCAATATTATATTTTTCTTTTATTTCTTTTGAAAGTTTTTTTGCATGTTCAGCTATTTGTAAAATTAGAAAAGAACTAGAATAAACTCATGCCTCATTATTTACAAATTCATCAAAACTTTTTACAGTACTTATATTCTCAATTAACCAATTACAATATTCAACTATTTTTGTTAAATTTTTGTCTTTCATAAATTACTATCCCCGTTTTTCTTATTTCTAAATCTACTTTGGAGTCTTTGATAATTGATGTATCTCTAATTAAATCAATTTCTCTATTAAATAATTCTTCTAAATCTTGAGCAAGTCCATAAAACGCTAACCCCTTAAGTGAAGTTGTAACAACTAAATCGATATCACTTGTTGGTTTAGCACATCCTTTTGCGTAAGAACCGAATAAAATAATTTTTGATATATCATATTTATTAACAACACCTCCTAATTTTTTTTTAATCATTGTAAATGAATAAACCCCGCCCTTGTCTTTAATTTCTTGTTCTTTATAATAATTTAACAGTTCATCTACAACCAAATCAATTGTCCATTCAGCTGGAACCCTTGCGCCTTCTTCCCAATTCTGAAATGTTCTTAAGGGGATACCTAAATATGAGCTGGCTTCTTTTTGAGTAAGATTTAAATTTAATCGAACTTGTTTTAATATAGATGACATATATCTATCCTCCATTAACATTATATCACTCATTGAGTGTTTTGTCAAGCGTTTTTTTGAAAAAAAGTAATTAGAGAAACCTCTAATTACTTAATTGAATTATCCATTTGTTCTTTAATAAATTGTTTTTTATAAAGATTATAATAGATTCCTTCTTGTTTTAAAAGTTCTTTATGAGTACCTGATTCTTTAATTTCTCCATCTTTTATTACAAGTATTTTATCTGCATCAATAATTGTAGATAATCTATGTGCAACTATAAATGTCGTTCTGCCTTTCATAAAGTTATTCATAACACCTTGGATTAGTTTTTCTGTTTCAGTATCAATTGAAGATGTTGCTTCGTCTAGGATAAGTATTTTTGGATCTTTAATAATAGCTCTTGCAAAACTTATTAATTGTCTTTGACCTAAAGATAATTTTGATCCTCCCTCACCAACTAAAGTATCATATCCATCTTTTAAAGATATTATAAACTCATGTGCTTGTGCTTTTTTAGCAGCTTCAATAATTTCATCCATACTAGCATCTATTTTACCATAAGCAATATTTTCTTTAATTGTTCCATTAAATAAATGTGGAGTTTGAAGAACGTAACCTAAGTTTTCATGTAGATGGTTAATACTTCTTTCTTTGTAATTTTTAGAGTCTATATAAATCTCACCACTAGTTGGTTCATAAAATCTACATAAAAGGTTAATAATTGTTGATTTACCTGCACCTGTTGTTCCAACAAGTGCTACAGTTTCTCCTTTTTTAACGGTTAGATTAAAGTTCTTTAATACTACTTCTTTTTGAGTGTATGAGAATGTAACATTTCTAAATTCGACATAACCTTCTAATGGTTCCCAATTTTCGCGTTTAGGGTTCAAAAACGTACCATAAATCGCTTTTACTTCATCAGTGTCATAAATATCTACTTTTGTTTCAATTAAATCAATAATTCTTTCTGCACTTGCTTGTGCTTGTTGTAAATCTGATAAGACTCTCGCTATAGCCATAACAGGATCAAAGAATAATGTTGTGTAGTTAATAAATAAATATAATACTTCAACAGTTACTGCAATACCACCAATATAACCTAGGATTCCACCACTACCAATTCCAAGTGTAAGTGCTACACCAATATACCCCATTACAAGAACAATTGGCCAGAACAAACTTGATCTGAATATTGCTTTTAAAGATTCATTTTTCATTGTATGAGTAAGTGTCTTAAATTCATTATATCTTGAATCTTCTAAACAAAGTGTCTTAGTTGTTTTAGCACCTAGGATTGATTCATTAAAACTACCAGTAATTTTAGAATTTGTTTTTCTTACACTTCGATATGCAATAAGAATAGTTTTAGTAAAATATACACATACAATAAACATAATTGGAGTTATAAAAGTAATAATAAGCGCTAAACGCCAGTTTGTAATATATATCATTACAAGTACACCAAGCATTGTAAAAATACTCCAGAATAAATCAACCATTCCCCAAGATATAATTTCTGATAGTTTTCTTGAGTCACTTGTAAGGCGCGCCATAATCCATCCTGATGGAGTTTTATCATAATAAGAAAACGGAAGTTCTTGTAATTTTTCAAATGCTTCTTTTCTAATTTCATAACCTACTTCTACTTCAACATGACCTGCTTGACGTAAGAATAGATATATTGTAATCATATATAATAAAGCACCAAGTACATATAAACCAATAAAAAACCACTTTTTAGAAAAATCAGGATTTTCACTAAAAAATACTTTAATAACTTCTGAATTAAGAAGGGGAGTTAAAACATCAAGTGCTGCTAGCATTATAACAGATATTATCATAATAATAATATGACGTTTTCTTTTTAGTACTAGTTTAATAATCTTTTTCCAAACTGAAGATGATAACTTCTGTGGTTTATCATCTAGTTCTTCATATTCTAATTCTTCATCCATTTTACTTAACCTCCTTTTCTACAAGATTTAAGAACTCTTCTTCTAAAGCTCCTTGAATCTTCCAAAGGGAAGCATATAATCCATCACGATTTGCAAGATCAGCGTGTGTGCCCATATCTGAAATACATCCATTTTCTAAGACAATTATCTTATCAGCTTCTTTTGCGGTAGTGATACGATGAGTGATAATAATTGTTGTAGTTTCTTTACTATATTTTTTTATTGAGTTTCTAATTGATTGGTCAGTTTCTGTATCAACAGCACTTAGTGAATCGTCAAATATTAATACTGGTTTATTTAGGATTAACATTCTTGCGATAGCTAAACGTTGTTTTTGTCCACCAGAAAGTGTTACACCTTTTTCACCAACAAGTGTCTCATACTTTTTATCAAAGTTTAAAATATCATTATGAACATGTGCCATTTGCGAAGCCCTATATACATCATCAACTGATTTATTTGGTGAAGATATTCTTACATTTTCCATAATTGTTTTGTTATAAAGGAACGGATCTTGTAAAACAATACCAATATGCTTTCTTAACCATTTCTTATCGATATCTTTTAATTCTACACCATCTATTAAAATACTACCACTTGTATATTCAAGCATTCTTTCTAAAATATGAACAATCGTAGATTTTCCACAACCTGTTTTACCAACTATCGCAATCGTTTCACCGGCTTTAATATCAAAACTAATATTATTTAAAAGTTCACTTTCAGCATCATCAAATTTAAAACTAACATTTTTGAAAGATATGTTACCTTTAATTTCTGGTTTAAGTGTTCCATTAATAACGTACTCATCATCTTTAGATAAAATTTCATCTACACGTTTAGCAGCAACAATAGATTTACCAAAGTCACCAATAATACGTCCAAGTGATCTAATTGGATAAACAAGCATAGATATATAACTTATACATACAACAATATCACCAACACCAACTAGATTTTTTTCTGCTAAAAAAATACAATAACCAATCGTAACAGCATATTGTAAAATAGTTATTCCATCACTAAATCCCCAGAAGTACGCCATAGCACGATTCATTTTTTCTACTTCATCTTTGTATGTTGTATTCTTCTTATCAAATTTTTCAATTTCTTCTTTTTCTCTTGCGAAAGCTTTAACGACACGAGCACCATTAACATTCTCTTCAATACATGTTGTCATGTTAGCTTCTACTTTTTCTATTTCATCAAACTTACGACTTACATATTTAAAATAAATAGCACTTGCAATAAAGTTAATTGGGATTACACAAAATGTGATAAGCATAATACCTACATTAATTGATGCCATTTGAATAGCACCTGAAATTAAAGATGCAAATATATATAATATTTGTGGTAATTGATTGCTTAAAAATCCTTTAATCGTTTCAATATCAGATGTACATCTTTGAATTAAATCGCCACTATCTACATTATTATGATAACTAAATGATAAGTTACCAATATGTCTAAATAACTTATTACGCATGTTTTGTGCAATACCTTCAGCATAATAACCTTTTAAATAACCATTCAGTAACATTAATCCACCACGTAATACTTGGAAAATAACTAATGAAATTCCGACCACTATAACGCATTTAATTGGATCAAAACTATTAAAAAAGTTAATTAAAAAAGCTGGTAAAGTATTAACAGCATCTTTTTGTTCTAATACATTATCAAATACATATTTAATAAACTGTGGGACATAAGAATATGTAACAGGAACAATGATTGTAAGTAAACATATTACAAGAAGAAGAAAAATAAAAGGCTTTGCCCATTTAAGTAATTTTTTCATATAATGTCTCCTTTTTATTATTTTCTTTACTTTCTAATAAATTATCTTAACTTATTCATGATTACCACCTCAACTATTTATATAGTTTAACACTTAACTTAATAAATTACCACCATTAAGCATAAACTTTATTTCTTTAAGAAAAAACATCCTACTTCATATAGAAGTAAGATGTTATTTTTTTATAGAAAGAATTTTAGAGCGTTTACTAATTATTCTAATTAACATATCAATTATAGATACAATTGTTATGATAATAACTAACCAACCTAAAAGATATGCATAATCATAATTATACTTAATGTTAAATAAAGCACCACCAATTGTTTTATCTACTTGAGACATAAATTCACTCATTATCATAACTTTAAGTCCAAGACCAAATGATTGAAGAAGTGTAGTTACAATAAATGGAACACATATCGGAATATAAACATAGATGAATTTTTTAAATGTGCTTATTTCTAACATTTTCATATCATCAATTAAGTTTTTATCAATGTTATCAATTGCACCAATTAAACCTTCAAATGAAAGAGGTAATACTACTAAAAAAGTTACAATACCAGGAGCAATTTCTTTTGTTTGATAAAACGCATAGAAGATATAAATTGATATTACCGCAAAAGGAGCAGCTTTCAAAATATTAATAATTGGTCTGAAAAAATAAATTGAAGAAGGAAAAATAATATATATAAAAGCAACAATCCCCGCAAGTAATAATGATATTATAATTACAATAATTAATTTAAAAAGTGTATTACTAAGAACAATTAAATCAGATTTATTTGTAATAATCTTAAAAGAACTTTTTAAGATCTCAAGTACTCCAGGAAAGATAAATGCATCATTTTTAATTATAACAATAACTTGCCATAGAAGAAATATTGATACAATTGATATAATTCCTAAAGAATATTTTTTAATAGTAGAATTCATCTACTGGTAGACTTCCTCCCATTTGTTTTGAAAATCCTAAATCAATCATCATTTGTAAATAGTAATTAACAGCTTCTTTATCACTTTCTAAGATTTGATAATGACAATTAGGAATGGCATTTGTCAATACTTCTTTTCCTAATGATTCAAAAGATGCATGAAGCCCTACTGCATGTTCTGCACAATTACTTGGATTAGCATTAGCGTTTATTACTGCTTCTTTCATATCATTTAATGCATCTTTAACATATTTTTTATTCATCACACTTTTTTTCACAAATATTCCAGCTTGAGGATATGATTCATTTCCAGTCATTTTTGCCCATTCTTCTTGAAGGTCTAAAACAGATAAATTAAGTTTTGATTTTAATTTTGAAATAGAAGGTTCAGCTGTAACAATGATTTCAGCTTTACCACTTGCAAGAAGAGTATTAGCTTCAGACACATCAGATACATATTCAACTGTTACATTAATGTCAGAATAATATTTTAATAATGCTTGCATTACGATATCAGGTGTAGAGTTTTTACCAAATGCTACTACCTTTTTGCCATCTATGTCTTCGAATGAATTTAATTCACCTTTACTTGCAAGATATAAATTACCCCATACAAATGTTTTATATAATACATATTCTTGATATACAGAATACATTTTAGCACCTAAATTTACTGGAGCAACAATTACATCATGACTTTTTGAAGTAAATGCAGCAACAAGTGGATCACTTCCTGCAACAACTTCAGCTTTAACATAATCGTTAGTCATTGCAAATTCTGCTAGAGCTAATGCTGGTGTTCCAGTTGGCATAATAACTGATACTTCCTTTTGCTCTCCATCAACAAATGTAACTGAACAACTTGTTACAACAAGTCCTAACATAAATATAAATAAACTTATAATAATTTTTCTCATAATATTTATCTCCTTATTATTTTCTATATTTATTATTTCTAATTATTTGCATATTTATTATACATTTGTTAAAATAAATATGTTGTAACAAATGTTACACATTGGAGAAAATTTATGAACATTATTAATTTATTAACAGAAAAAGAAATAAAAGAATATATAAGATTTAAATTTTATGATTCTAATCAAGTGGTATTTGATGAAGGAGCAAAGTGTTTTGGTATAGGAATTGTATTAGAAGGTGAAATTCTAATTAAGACTTATACTTATAATACTAAAGAAGAAATAATAACAGTAATTAAAGAAAATAATCTTTTTGGACAATTTTTAGTTTTTTCTGAACAAGATACATATCTTGGAATAGGTATTACCTCAAGAAAAACAAAAGTAGCATATATACCTAAATCTAATTTAATAAAACTTCTTTCTTCGAATAAGGCCTTCCTAGAAGCTTATATGGAAATTCTTTGTAAAGAAGCTATTAATATTAAACAGCAAGCAAAACTATTTGCACATAAAAATATTAGAGATAGAATTATGCATTACTTTATGATGAATCAAAAAGATAAAATTATATATATTGAATCGGTTACAACACTTTCAAATATACTTTCAATTCCTAGACCATCAGTTTCAAGAGAACTTACAAATATGGAGCATGATGGTTTAATAAAAAAAGCAGGTAAAATTATATATATAAAATAGCAGTACTAAAAAAAGTACTGCTATTATTTTTTAAAATCCTGATATAAAACAAATTAAATATCCAACAAATAAACTTACTCCAAACATAATGCCTAGAATTGTAAAACTATTTTTAATGTTTGTTTTTTTCTTAAATAGGAATACTAATCCAAGTCCCGCGTTCATACAAAGGCCTGAAATACAAGCACCAAAGCTTAATCCTCCTAAAAGATATACATTTGTTATTGCAACACTTGCTGCACAGTTAGGAATTACACCAATTAATGAAGAAATAAGTGGCGCTAAGTATTTATTTGTTTGTAAAAATTCATTAATATTTTCTTCACCAAGATAATGAATTAATGTATTGAATAAAAGAGTAATACCAAGAACATATGCAAATATCTTTAAAGAATGAATTAACGGATGAAGTATGTGTTTATATACTTTAGAGTGTTCATCACCACCTTCAATTGGGTGACTACAACAACCAATATGAACTTCTTCTTCAAAACTTTTATGACAATGTTCTAAGTGATCATGTACTTCATGTTTATGTCTTGTTAATAATAAATCAACAACAAAGCCAGTTACAAAACCAATCACAAATTTTAAAACAATAATTATAATAATACTTAATATATTTTCTTTATCTGCTTGAGATAAAAGAATCGGTAAAGCTTCATCACTACATGCCAAAAATAATGCAATAAGAGTTCCCATTGTGATATGTTTTTTAACATATAAATCTGATGCAACAACACTGAATCCACATTGTGGAACAAGCCCTAAAGCTGATGCAATTAAAGGTGAAAAACGATTCTTTTTTCCAAGTCCTCTTGCGATACGTTCTTCAACAAAACTTATAATAAAATATAATACTAACGCAACAGCAAATACTTTTACACTTTCTTCTAAAGAATGTAAAACAATATGTAAAACTTCTGAATTATGTTCATTATGTAATGTTAGTATCATTTTACTCCTCCTGTTTGTTTCTCATACATTCTTCACAAAGTCCATAAAACACTACTCGTCCTGGATCTACTTTAAACTTGTGATCTTTTTCGACATGATTAATTATTTCGTTAATATGAATACACTCTAAATGTTGAAGTGTTCCACAGTCTATACACATTAAATGGAAGTGTTCTTTACAAGACTTTCCCGAATCTACATATTGATAACATGCTTTATCTGATTCAGATAAAATATATTTTTTTACATCTCCTGTAGAAACTAGTACATCTAAATATCTGTAAAGTGTTGCGCGAGAAACACTCACCTTTTGGGCTGATAGAATAAATAACATATCATCGGCAGTTAGATGTTTATTTTTGTTATTTTTTAACATTTCTAAAATTATTGTTTTTTGTCTTGTATTATATACTTTAACTTCCATATATTACTCCAAATTGAAATTGAGACTCATTCTCATATTTATATTATACACTAAAATATAGTATAAGTAAAATAATTTGATATTTTTTCTAAAACTACTTGAAATATCTTTTTTAATGTTATAAAATATATATACAAGGAGGTTTTTACTATGAAAAAAATTATTACAATCGGACGTGAATGTGGTAGCGGAGGACACACTATTGCGTTAAAAGTTGCGGAAGCTTTAGGGATTCCATGTTACGATAAAGAAATTATTTCCATGGTAGCTGATAAATGTATGGTCTCTAAAGAGTATGCTGAAAAAGTAGGAGAGTTATTAACTAACTCAATGTATCAATCTTATTATGGATATGGTAAAATAAGTTTTCCTTATTCATCACCATCTTTACAAGATCAAATTAATTCTACACAAGTAGATATCATAAATAGTTTAGCAGAAAACTCTTCTTGTGTAATTGTAGGACGTGGTGCAGATTATGTTTTAAGAAACAGAGATGATGTATTAAACATCTTTATTAAAGCTTCTATGGAATATAAAGTTATGATTTCTAAAGAAAAACATGATTTAACTAATAAAGAAGCTAAAACTATTCTTGCAAAACGTGATAAAGAACGTTCTAAACATTATTATTTTTATACTGGTCAAACTTGGGGTGATGCTAAAAACTATCATTTAGTTTTAGATAGCGGTGTTTTAGGTGAAGATACTTGTGTTAAATTAATTGTTGAAGCTTTTAAAAATTCATAAAAAAAATTATGGTAATCCATAATTTACTATTTACAAATAAAAATAATTGTGGTATAATATAAGTGACAAAGGGTTTTTAAAGAGAACTCTTCTCGTTTTTGCTAAAAAAGTCCCGTTTTAATAAAGGTTGGGTTGGGACTTTTTTCTTTTAGACAAAATTATTTCTTTTTAGATCTAATAATATCAATTATTACTAGTGCTAATTTTAATAAAACTATAATTAGATTTATAATAACTATAATCATTTTTACTCCTTATATTACTATAGGAAGTGTGATTATTAAAAGAATAAGTTCCATATACATCACCTCCTCGGTTTTAAACGAGAAGAGACATATCCCTTATAATTAACTTTAAAAACCTTTCAGTTAAGTATATCATTATCCCCTTGTCAAAGTGTGTTACAATTTAGCAAGGGGATAATTTTTCACATATTAAGTAATAATATTAATTTTTGTTATTATCAATAATACTAATTATTTTAAAAATATATGTTATACTAATAATAGAATTTTTATTGGAGGTGTTATATATGTATGCTAAATGCGCATGGAAGAAATATTCTTCAAGTGATTTAGAATTAGTATTTAAATTTAATGAAGAATATAAAGATTACATTACAAAGGGTAAAACTGAACGTAAATGTGTTGATGAAGCTGTTAAACTTGCGGAAAGTTATGGATTTAAACCACTAACTAGCTTTGATAAATTAACTGAAGGAGACAAAGTTTACGTAACAAATAAAGGTAAAAATATTGCTTGCTTTGTAATTGGTAAAAAACCTATTGAAGAAGGTTTAAGAGTTCTTGGAGCTCATATTGATTCACCTAGAATTGATATTAAACAAAATCCTTTATATGAAAAAAATGGTTTTGCATTACTAGATGCTCACTATTATGGTGGAATTAAAAAATATCAATGGGTAACTATTCCTCTTGCATTACATGGTGTTGTATGTAAAAAAGATGGAACTGTAGTTGATGTATGTATTGGTGAAGATATAGCCGATCCAGTTTTAGGTATTACTGATTTATTAATTCATTTATCTAGTGATCAACTTCAAAAAAGTGGTGCTAAAGTTATCGAAGGCGAAGATTTAGATTTAACTATAGGTAATATGCCATTAGAAGGTGCAGAAAAAGATGCTGTTAAAGCAAATGTATTAAAACTATTAAAAGAAAAATATGACTTTGAAGAAGAAGATTTCATTAGTGCAGAACTTGAAATTGTTCCTGCTGGTCCTGCAAGAGACTATGGACTTGACAGAAGTATGGTTGCAGGTTATGGTCATGATGATAGAGTTTGTGCTTATACATCTTTAAGAGCAGTATTAGATGCTGGTGTTTGTGAATATACTACTTGTGCAATTTTAGTTGATAAAGAGGAAGTTGGTTCAATTGGTGCAACAGGTGCTCAATCAAAATTCTTTGAAAATACTATTGCAGAACTTATTAATTTAACTACTACTTATTCAGAATTAAAAGTTCGTCATGCAATGGAAAATACAAAGATGTTATCAAGTGATGTATCTGCAGGATTTGATCCACTTTATGCTGGTGTTAATGATCCTAAAAATGCTGCTTACTTAGGTAATGGTATTTGTTATAATAAATATACAGGTTCTCGTGGTAAGAGCGGTTGTAATGATGCAATGCCTGAATATATGGCAGAGATTAGAAAAGTTATGGATGAAAATAATATTAACTACCAAACTGCAGAACTTGGTCGTGTAGACCAAGGTGGCGGTGGTACTATTGCATATATTCTTGGTAATTATAATATGAATGTTATTGATGCTGGTATTGCTGTTTTAAATATGCACGCTCCTATGGAAATTGTTTCTAAAGCAGATGTATATGAAGCATACTGTGCGTATAAAGCATTTATTTCTAAATTATAGAAAACAAAAGGGTTAGTAGATATATATCTACTAACCCTTTTTTTATTTAGTTTTTAGAAAACTTTACCAAAGACACCGTTATTCCAAATTAATTTAGCAGAATAAGCACCATCCCATTGAGTCCATGAAGTTGTACCAGGAATTACACTATAAAGTGTCATTGTCTTAGATACACCACCAATTGTAACTGTAACATCATAAGAAACAGTTGTAGTAGTTTTTGGAGGATTTACAACACGACCAATTTCATTAACAATTTCAGGATTGTTTGATTTGAATGTGATTTCAGCATCTTTATAATCTTTCATGATAATATAGTTAACTTCAACCATCTTCATAAATTCATCCCAGTAAGAACCTGCTCTAATTGATTGAGGACAGTTCTTTCCACTCCAAGTATTATGTTCTTTAACTCTATCAAGTGTAAGACCATTTCTAATAAGAATATCAGCAACTAGTTGACCAGTTCTTTGCCATGTGTCATATATATCACTAGATACATTAACACACATTTCAATACCAACAGAGTTATTATTACCACCTTGGTTACCAATTGAACCAGCAGCTACTTGTGAGAAGTCTACTCTAAATGGAGCTACATAATAATATCCATCTACAATCTTATAAGAAGGTCCAAGTGTTGTAAAGTGAGCTTTTGATGGATTAGCAATTGTCTTAGTTCCATTTGAAATAGGAAGTGCAATTGAAGTAGTTTGACCATCAATAGTTAAGTACCATGTACTACCGTTCTTAACCATATCAAATTCAGGAGCTTTTTCACCAACTTTAATACCAGTTGATAGCCATGAGAATGAGTAACCAGTACCATCGCCTGCGTGGTATGCACGGAATTTTTCACGAACAACACCAAGGATTTCACCATTACCAGTTGTATAGTGAATTGATGTTCCGCCTGTTGACATTGAGGAAGCAATTGAATGAACTGTACCTGTTAGAGTTGCAGTATCATGAACTGTAACGAATTCAATTGTATCTTCAGCACGACGTTCTTTATGATTAGATGTATCAGTGATTGCATCAGAATTAGCATAATATTGTTCATTTACAACATAAGGAGTAAATAAGAAATAGTTAACACTACCGTACATTGAATCATAATATCTTTGAGTGCCATCATTATATAAGCATACATTACCAGCATCAACCATAGCAAAGTTATATTCAGCAATTAGTTTCATAACTTGATCTACTTTTGTTTCCATAGTAAGGTTCGCAATAATTAATTGAATCTTAACTTGATAATTAGAACCAGAGTTATCACTTACAGTAATAGTTACTTCACCTTCTTTTACAGCAGTTACATAACCATCTGCATCTACTGTTGCAATAGATGTATTATTTGATGCATAAGAGATTACTACATTTTCAACATTTTTGCCTAATGGGTGAGCATGAATTTGTACTTTTTCACCAACATTTAGTATACCATCAAATTCGTCTTCAAAGTCTACATCAATTGAAGCAATAGAATAAACAGTAACTGTATAAGTTTTAACTGCATATCCCATATAATCTTTAATTGTAATTGTACAAGTACCAGCATTATTAGCAGTCATTAATCCTTCATCAGTAACACTAATAATATCTGGATCACTAGTTTCGTATATTACATCTTGGAAATATGCATCAGTTGGAAGAACGTTTGCAACAATTTGGAATGTATCACCGGTAATCATTTCTTCAATCATGTTATCAACTTTAATATCAGTTACAGGAGTAAGTTCAAACCATTTAGCTTTTAATGTAACATCACCTGTTAAATCAAATACTGTTTCATACTTATTACCATTTTCATCAAACCAACCTTCAAATCTTGAACCAAGTTTAGAAGGAATAATTAATTCATCATTTGTTGTAACATCAATTGTAATTACTGATTCTGTTGGAGCTTCATCATAGAAATAAACATTACCTGGAGTAGTGTGATTCATGTCAAGAGGATTACAACTAAATGCAACAACTTGACCTACTCTAATTGAGTTAACAACAATAGCATGTAATGTGCCTTTATTAGAATGTGAATTTGAAATAGTTAATACATATTCAGCACCTTCAGCCCATGAAGAAGGACCAGATTGAATAATATTTAAAACTACCCATAAACCTGTTACTTTGTCTTTACCAATATAAATACGGTCAGAGAAAGTAGCACCAGGGTCACATGAAGCTTGACCTAAGAATACATTATTTGTATAGTTAGTTCCACTCCAGAATGCACCTTCATTATAGTTATAGTTATTAACTTGAAGTGTTGCAGAAGGAGTTGCACCTTTTAGATAAGATTCAGTCGATACACCACCATCTAAATCATAAGTAACAACAAAGGCATTAATTCTTTGCCAATTAGCATATAAAATCATATCATCAATATTTGTGCTTTCAATAATTTCTATATAGTCAGTTGAGTTAGGTTTTAAACTCCAGCCTAAGAAAGTCCAACCGTCACGAACAGGAATACCTAATTCAAAATCATAACCTGCCATTATTAAATTAGGAGCATTATAAACTCCACCATCTAATACATAAGTAACACTATAATATCTTAAAGGTTCAGCTTCACCAATATTTGGTTTTGCAGAAAGAGCAGTACCCGATGTCTTACAATGTTTGAAGTATTGAGCATAAGCAGATAAATCAGTAATTACTTTACCCGAATTATCTTCATAATAGTTAGATTCAAATACAGCAATATGTGGATTTGTAGATTCAGTATCACTAGAACCATTATATGATTGATAATAGAAATCATTTGGAACACCTAAGAAGATATTATTCTTAATTGTACATGACCAAGAATCAGCTTTACAACCATTATTTCTAAAGTAAATATAATTATAACAATGATCAAAAATATTTTCTTCAATAGTTACATGTCCGCCATTTTCTTGATAACTCCAAGCACCAATTGCACCACTATTAGGTTGATTTTTATCTAAACCACCACACTTAATAAATTCATTACCTTTGAAAATAATAGTTGTTGATGTATTTGCTTTACCACTATAGCTCTTGAAATAAACGCCATTTTGACCAGTACCAACTGCAGGATTTTCAAATTTATTATTTGTAAATGATAGAACACCATAAACATAACCACCATCAATTCTTACAGCATCACGTGTAAAGTTAATAAACTCATTTCCTTCAACAGTAAGATTAATATTTCTACATAAGTGAATATTTTCTGCAGGTACATTTTCAAACTTATTATAGTTAAATGCGAAATTACTAGCAGAATTTACTGCACTATAAGCAAAGTTAATAAAACCTGAATTTAAATAGTTAGTAGATGCAGCATAAGTTGCAGGTACAAGTTTAGAATCAACCACTAAGTTATTTTGGAAAATAAATCCATCATAATCACCAGTCTTACCAGTTACTTGAGCAGCACCAGTAAATTTCAAACCATCAATTTTTAAATTCTTTGCAGAAGCATTAACTGTAAATACACCTGTTATCACTGCTTCATTAGCACGATTTGCATCATTACCAGCAACACCTACATTTGGACCTTGAATAGTTAAATTAGCAACACTAATCGTTACATTTTCAGCATAAGTACCTGCAACAAGTTTAATAATATCAAATTCTTGAGCAGCTGCTAATGCTTGAGTTAAAGTTTCATAATGTCCAAGTTCTGTAGTACCGTCAACGATTAAATAAGGTTCTCTCCATTTTGCAACAATTGTTAATGCACCAGTTGTACCAGCAGGAACATTTTCAATTAAATTGCCATTTAAATACCATCCACTAAATAAATAACCTTCACGATTAACAAATGGTAAACTTTCAATACCAACTTCTTTATCGTATGCAAATGGATAAGTTCCTAAGAATTCACCACCATCTAAATCAAATGTAACTAAGAAATAACGATCAGGTTCAATATTAGTTAAATATTTCATATATCTACTTGCTCGATCAGCTTCGTTAGCAGCAATAGTATCATCAGCTGTTACACCTTTAACAGCTACTTGGCTAGGAACTTCTGTTAATACTTTACCTTTAGCATCTAAATATAAGTTTTCATCAAATACTAATAAGTTAGCAGCAGCGTTATTAGCAAATTTAGTAACATTTTCAAATGTATTATATTTAACATAAGATTCAACTGCAATACTTTCAAAGTAACCAGGATCATTTTGTGAAGAACCTTTGAAATAGTTGTTGTATGCTTCAAATGAACCACTTCTTACTCTAAATAAAGCAGCAGCACTATTAGTAACTGCACCACAACTTGCACCATCAACAATGGTATCAGTAAGAACTACTTTCTCAGTTTGTGCGCCTTGTATCCAAACTATAAATTGTCCAATAGTGTAAATATTACAATCTTCAATTGTTATTTCTACTTTAGATGTACCATTATAGAATTTGATAAATGTATTCATATCAGAAATAACACAGCTCTTAAATGTTAATGTTTCAACATTACCACCATCTTGGAAGAATACACCTGGAATTCCAGCGCCACCACCAGTACCTTTTAAGTGAACACCATTAAACACAATATTTTTAGCAGCAATATTACCAGCTACATCTTTAGCTACATTAATAACTGCTTCTTTCTTACCATAATTAGCAACTTCTAAATTTGCATTAGGACCAATAATTTCGACACTCTTATTAATAACAGCAGTAAGATTGTAATTTCCTGGAGCTACTATAATAACAGCACCTTCAGTTGCAGCAGCGATAGCAGCATCTAAATCAGCATAATCTAAATTAGCACCAACATATAATGCACCTTCAACTAATTCGATCCATTGTGCATATACTGTAACATCACTAGTTTCAGTGGCTGTAATTTCTTTAATGTATTCTACGGAATTAACATCTTTAACCCAACCTAAGAATCTATAACCATCTTTTGTAGGAGTAGGAAGTGTGCAACCAACGCCTTCTTCAAATTCAGTTACAGCACCTGCTTCATTTTCGCCACCATCTAATTCATAAGTAATTGTATGTTTAATAATTGATTTTTCCCATTGTGCATATACTTTGAATTCACCTTTTGCGTCAGGCCCAATTTCAGTAATATATTCTGTAGATTCAGCTTCTTTTGTCCATCCTAAGAATGTATAACCATCACGAGTTGGAGTAGGTAATGTATATCCTAATCCTTCTTCGTATTCATCTAGAGCAGTATCAGGATTTAAACCACCATTTAATTCATATACGATATTTGATAAAACAGGTACTAATTTCCATTGTGCATATACTTTAAATTCACCCTTTGCATCAGGCCCTATTTCAGTTATATATGTAGAAGACACCTCTTCTTTTGTCCATCCTAAGAATGTATAACCATCTCTTGAAGGAGTTGGAAGTTTACATCCAGTTTCTTCTAAATATTTTTCTGGAGCGTCTGCAGGTAATACACCACCATTTAATTCATATACGATATTTGAATAAACTAAAATCTTTTCCCATTGTGCGTATACTTTGAATTCACCTTTTGCATCAGGCCCTATTTCAGTTATATATGTAGAAGACACTTCTTCTTTTGTCCATCCTAAGAATGTATAACCATCTCTTGAAGGAGTTGGAAGTTTACATCCAGTTTCTTCTAAATATTTTTTTGGTGCATCCGCAGGATTTGTTCCACCATTTAATACATATACAATATTTGAGTAAACTAAAATCTTTTCCCATTGTGCGTATACTTTGAATTCACCTTTTGCATCAGGCCCAATTTCAGTAATATATTCTGTAGATTCAGCTTCTTTTGTCCATCCTAAGAATGCATAACCATCACGAGTTGGAACAGGAAGTGTACAACCAACACCTTCTACATATTTAGTTGGAGCATTTTCTTCATTTGCACCTTCATTTAATTCATATACGATATCATGAGTAATATCTGCATAGTTTGCATATAAAGTAACATCAGCAATTTCTTCTGCGCTTATTTCAGTAATATATTCTGTTGAACCAGCTTCTTTAGACCAACCAAGGAATGTCTTATGTTCTTTTGTTGGATTAACTAAAGTAAGAATTTCACCTTCAACATAAGTAGTTGGAGCATCTTCAGGTAATACACCACAAGCA
>JAFQFT010000013.1 GCA_017398545.1 Bacilli bacterium
TAAAAACTATTTTTTTATAAATTTCTATAGATATTTTCTTTGAAATCTTTACATCATATATTAAAATATTATTAAACTTAGAATCACCTATTTTATCAATTATATATTTTATGGCCTCAAATCCATCAAACAATTCAAATGAATTATTAGATAATAAACTATAATATTCAGTTTTAGAAATTATTTTATAAGATGAAGAATTATCTTCTATCGATTTACATAAATATAGTTCAAAGCAAAGCAACTTATTAAAATCTTCTTTCTCAATCCCTGATAAATTAGATATTATATCTATATTTTCAAAGAAAAGTTTTTTATTTATCACCACAGTATTTAACTTAATTACACCTATATCAATCAAATAAGCAATATACAACTTTTCAAACATATTATTATTCATCATATACCCCTTAATTAATCATTATAGCACTTTAAATATTATTAAAATTATCTACTCATACATAGTTTACCAAATATTTAAATTACTTTCTATAAATATATATTATTATTTTATAACCATAAACATTTTAGTAAAAATAATTGCTAATTACTTATTATATAAGATTACATTTTCTATATAAATGCATTGTACTAATTTTATAATATAAAATAAGGATTTAAAAAAATTAATAAAAATGCATTCTTTATCTATATTATGTTCGTAGTACTTATACAGCCCTGTTAAAGCAAATTCACCTAAAAAATTACATATCAATTAATTTTTCTAATTGCTTGGCAATTTGACTATATTGCCAGTTTTCAATTTTAATATGGCAATCCCCATAAGAACATATTTTCAAATGGCCTGTAGAAGTTAACCATAAAGAAGATTTATCAGAAGGACATTCTGTACAATTTATTCCGCAAAAAAACTTTATTAACTTGATTGTAGTGCCATCTATATCATACATACAAGAAGATCTTATATCATTATATTTATTAATCACTGACTTCTCATATCCTATTTGAATTAATATTTTTTCAAAGTCATTTTGTCTGAAAACAAATCTTTCCATACAACCATTACGATTATTTGTATTATTAACAGCTGTCTCTAAAAAACGTAATTTAACAGTCGGATTTTGTTTTGCAAAATCAATAATTTCCTTAATATATTTACTTTTAGTATTCATTCCATTGCATAACACATAATTAATTTTAATTGATTTTCCATTAAGCATCATGTAATCAATTACGTTTTTAATCTTTTTAAAATCATATTTAAAATTTAAAGAACCTGTAATATTATGGAAAATTGGTAAATACATTTCATTCAATGGTATAGGCAATGAAATGGTTGTCTCAAGATTAGGAAATTCTTCAACTAGTTTTTTTAACACTTCTGCATTAGTTCCATTGGTCACTATTGAGTAATCAATGTTGGGTCTATCAACTTTTTTTATAATATCGCAAATATCTTCGTCGTATTCCAAAGGTTCTCCACCTGTAAATTTCACACGACATATTCCTAATACATCATGACATGCTCTAATAAACGAAATTAAGTTTCTATTTTTTAAAATAGAATATTCATTCATCGTTCCTTCATGACAGCAATACACACAACTAAAATTACAAATATCTGTTAATTGAATTCTTAAAGTTCTAATCATAAATTACTCCAATAACTATAAATTTTCTCTATATGCTTCAAGTATCATTGAAAAGATCGTACAAAGAGCAGAAGAAATCGCAAAAACAATTATTAACGTCATATTAAAATCAGCGAAAACACATATTACACTGATTAAAATGCCAAATAAAGTTGATAATAAACCACATATTTTAGAAGTATAATGCATAGCTTTACGTGTTTTATCCTTTTTTTCTAGCTCAGTTTCACTTAAAAAGATCTCGTGACCATCAATATTTTTATACGAGGAAAGGGTAGGTTTTTGTCTTTGAATAAAGTTTTTTGTTTGTTCTAAAATATTTTTATCCAATGCAATTCCTTTAAACTCTCCATCATCAATCATAGGCTTTTTTAGTTCTAATTCATCTTTAAAACTTCCTCTAACAGATTTTGGCATTCCAGCCACTTCATAAATTATTAATTGAGCAAGTTTTTGATATGGAAAAATCTTTAAAGGTACTAAATTATTATTAGTTAATTGCAAAACAGCAACAGAATTCGAATAATTTTGAAACTTACTAGCCATTGTAATTGATAATCCCATTCGTGCATACCTAGTTCTTCCCGTAATTTCGCCAGTAAAATCTCCCTTTAATAAAATCCTCTCTACTGTATTAACTACTAATGTTTCTCCTGGATAAAGTATGTAACCTTCTCTTGGTATAGTTTCTTTATAAAAAAATTCATCTATTTTTGAGTCAAGTGTATTTATAAAATCGTAGTTACATTTAATTTTATATCCTGTACTACTTATTCTTAAGTCAATTGAGTCTCTACCAATTTGTTCATCTTTATTAAAAGGAGGAGCATCTGGCTCTGTTATTTCTATTTTAATACTAGGTTTTTGAGGATTTTTCTCTTCATAGTATTGTACTAGTAAATGTTTTCCACAAATCATAATTATTCTCCTTACTTTACATTTTTCTTAGTGTATCCATAAACCCCCTTTTTTTCCATATCTAATTTATAATAATAGGGTCTATAGTAAATTATAGGGTTTAATATATCTTGAATTTCAATTGATTCATCATACTTTTCTTCGCATCTTATAAATTTTTTTATTACTTTTGCAATAAATAAATAATGACTTCCTAAATTAATTACATATTCAACATCACACAAAATAAAAAATCTACATTCTTCTATTAAAACATAATCATCTATTATTGTTTTATTGAAATTACATTCTTTAAATTTATCAACATCATTTCCAGAAAAACTGCCGCAATAATCAACCTTATCTAATAGATCAATAGATGGAATATTTATGCAAAATTTTTTTGTCTTTTTAATCATTTCAAAAGAATATCGCTTTGGATTAATAGAAATAGTCACATATTCTGGGTGAGAACAAGCTATACCAGTCCATGATATAGTAACTACATTATCAAAATTATTAAATCTAGAAGTTACTAAAACAGTAGGACAAGGAGTTAATAAAAAATCACTATTATATTCTTTTAACATAACAACATTTATCTCCTTTTTATCAAACTTTCTTTTAATATATCATATTTTAAAAAAAAATTAAACTATTTCAATAAAAAATTATTAAACACAATATACATAAAAAATTAAATTCATACAATTTTATAAATAATTTCTAACATTTATTTATAATCGAGTAGGAGGGAATAAATAAATTATTTTATTTATTTCCGACCTCTCACACCAACTACACGTACGGTTCCGTATGTGACGGTTTAATGTGTTAATAGCGTAGTTATATATGGTAAAATAAAAGTAGTATTCTTTAATAAGATACTACGTTTTAAATTACTCCTTTCCTCACTATACTTATACTATATGTCCTAAAGGCTTCTAGGTTTTATTTCGTGACCATTGAAGTTAGGTGGATTATGTTTTCTACTTTACATATAAGTCTATAACTTACATTTATAATTTAAACACATTATTCAGCCCTTCAGTATTACTATCAATACCTACTATGGCCTCTGCTGACTTCTCATAGTTCGTTGTTACTAGTTATTCCTCTATGAGACCTCACGGGGTAAGATTAATCTCTTTCGTTTCATATACTCGCCACATATACGTTTATAGTTTGCATATCATTGGTAGTAGGACTTTGTTATGTTTAGCTAACTCATCCCAACTATACCCGCCTAATGTGATTCGTGTTCCTCAAGCCGAAACTTTGCTTGCAACTTCCTTCAGATTCTACCTCACGATAGACACCCTTGTTGTTCAGCTAGTGCTTTACTACCGCTCTCGCACAAGAGACTTTCACTCTCTAGATATTAATCATGCCCGTCACACCAAATGTCAGTTACTAAAAGTACTACTTATATTAGAACTATTAAACACACTCCTATTAATGGTTACCCATGCTTAATAAAATTATCACAAATTAGATATAAATGTAACTACTGTAAAAAATCTTTTAATCAAAGTACATCTTTAGTGATAAAAGGATGTTATATTTCTACACAAACAAAAAATCAAATTCTAAAAGAATCAAAACAGAAACAATCTTTTAAAGATGTTTCTAAACGTACTAATGTGTCACAAACAACTGTATCTAACGAGTTTAAAAAAAATATTCACGATTATAGATGTCATTTAACAAGAATCATATGTATCGATGAATTTAAAGCTTCTACTATTGCGGGCAAATATGCTCTTATTATTGGTGATCCTGAATCAGGTGAAATTCTTGATATATTACCTTCTAGACTACAAGATTATATTTATCATTATTTCTCAACAATGGATAAATCTGAGCGTTTAGGTGTAGAATACGTAGTAACAGACCTTTTTGAGTCTTATAGAACAATTTGTAAGAATTTATTTTGGAATAGTATTCATATTGCAGATAGATTCCACTGGATAAGACTAACTACTGAAGCCTTTAATAAAACCAGAATTTCAATTATGAATTACCATATTAAAACAAATGACAAAGAAAACTTAAAATATGCTACAATTTTAAAAAGATACTATAAGTTATTATTAGCTAACACATATTCAAAAGAATCCTGGTTTTTTGACCAACAAGTAGGTACAAATAAACATGGATTTACTACATATCAAACAGTTATTGAATACTGTGTTAATAAGGATCCAGAATTTGAGGAAGCATATATTTTTCTACAAGAACTATACAAAATTGCTAGATATTCTTCTTTTGATAATGCACGAGAAAATATATTAAATTGGTGTGATAAAATTGAGAATTCTAAATTCAATTTAATAGAATTTAAAAGAGTTGCATTAACATATAAGTCTTGGATAAAAGAAATTGTAAATTCTTTCATTATTGATCCAGTCACGCACTTAAGACTATCAAATGGTTTCATAGAAGGAAAAAACAACTTTTGTAAAGTAATTAAACGAATAGGTTTTGGCTATTCAGATTTTGATGTCTTCAGATACAAAATTATAAATTCCAATAAGAAAAATTAAGATATAAAATAAATACATAATTAATCATTAGTGCGACAAAAGAGAACGGTTTTTGTACCGTTCTCTTTTAATTTTTTTGAGATATCTAATAAAATCCTTTGAGACAAATAATAAAATCTTTTAAGATAAATTCTTATTTTATCTCAAAATCTCAAAAGATTTTACAGAACCAAAACTTTGGAGAGCCAAATTATGATATTACATATATTTTTTTACTTCTGATACTACATCATCACCAAAATACTCAAATAAAGTTTTATATGCGCCAGAACATATTTCATATACATCACATTTTTTACATCTAGTGGAATACTTACCAGCATTATCAATGACATTATTTGTATTAAATGTAGGATCACCATAATAGTTGTAGTTTTTATTTTGATTAACTAAATTAAATAAATTCCAATAATAAGGATCAACCCAACATAATGGAATATTATGTAATGTTAATTTACGATTATATAATGATTGAGTTTCAATATAATAATCCAAAGCGATTTCCAAATATGTTTTCAACTCTTTGTAATCAACATACAAACTTAAAGCATTTTCTTTTGTTAAACCACAATAATCAATTCCCCATAATTCGAATGCTACAGAAGGATCAAATAATTCATCCATTAACTTAATAAAGTTAGATGTATCCTTATAATTTACTTTAGTTATGCAATGTTTAATAACAATTTTAATACCATAATAATGAATGTTAAGTAAACCATTAATTGATTTATTAAAACTACCTTTACTAAGGTTCTGTGATTCATGTGTTTCTGCACCGCTGCTATGAATAGTTGTTATTATTTGAAAACGATTTTTGTCAATATGTTTAGAAAGCTCATATGCAAATTTTATGTCGTAAAGTTTCTCAGCATTTGTTAAAATCGTTGTATAAATATTATTTTCTTTAAAGTAATCCAAAATATCAAAGATTTCATCGTGTAATAGAGGTTCTCCACCACTTAATGTAACATAAATACGCTCATTTTTATCAATGAAAGGTTTAATTTTGGTTTTTATATCATCTAAAGATAACTTTTGTCCTTTAAATGAATTTTTACCACATGGACAACCTAAACACTTTTGATTACAACCATAAATTATTGCAAAATATAAATTTACCATTTTATTGCCTCCAAATACACTTGATTATTTATAAAAGACTTTTTGGTCAACGAATAAATGTATAAATCATAATACTCATCGTTATGTTTTCGATAATCTTTCAATGTAGCTTCCTTTATAACACCTGGAAATTGCATTAAAGAAATTGAATTTTGATTATACGAATAAACCTCGAAAAATATTTTATTTAGACTTAGTTTTTCGAATAAATGATTTAGATATAGAACTGCAGCTTCAACAGAGTATATTTTATTACGATATTCTTCACAAATGTAAATAGTTACAAAAGCGTGAGAATCAATATTTCGAATATTATATGCAAATATAAATCCCATTCTCTTGTTTGAATTATTTTCATAGATTACATAAAACGAGCGATAATGACTTTTAAGCATTTCATTCATTTCTGTTTGAAACTCAAAATATGTTTGTTTACTGTTTTTGTTACTCCATAAATATAAATCATCTAAACAAAATTTTTCATAAATAAAATGATAGTCATCTCTATCTTTAATATAATTTAAATATAAATGTTTTCCTAAAATCATATTAGTCCTCTATTTTGATTTCACCTAATGATAATATTTCAATAACTTTTTTATTAGTTAAAGCATATTCTATTAATTTAGGGTAAAGATATTCATTAATGCTACATTGCGTTTCGTCAATTTCTGTAAATGATTTTTTATACGATATTATTGAAGCAGTGCATCCACCACGGCAATAAACATACCAAGGACATTTATCACATTTGAAATCATTTTTTTTCAAAAAGAAAGGATTGCTTTGAATTGATTTCTCTAAAATATCAGTCAAATCACCATCTTGAATATTACCTATTTTAACAATTTCATTACCTACTAATTCACAAGGATAGATATTACCATCTCTGGAAAAAGTAATAAATTTATATCCACCTAAACATCCATTTGAATGACATAATTCACTATTCCATCCCTTAAATAAATTTATGATTCGATCATAAATATTCATATCTGTAATTGTATAACCTTCTTTATAGAGTTTTAATAAAATATTTATTAATCGTTCATAAAACATTGGAATATCTTTTTCTGTTAATACAGATTCCATTGGAAAAACATCTGAATTAGGATGGACGAAATTTAACTTTATTTTTTTAATTTTTAAATCTTTAGCAAACGAAATAATGCTATCTTCTAAATAATCTAAGGACATCTTTGTAACTACAGAAATTGTTTGGACATTATATCCATTATACTTTTGAAGATTTTTTATCCCCTCAATAACTTTAAAATATGAGTCTTTCCCATCAAAATATTTACGATGAATATTATGGATTTTTTCGTTACCATCAATACTTACTGCAACAGAAATTTTTCTATCATGCAACTCTTTAGCTATTTCCTGAGTAATTAAAGTTCCGTTAGTTTGAATAACAATCTCAGCCTTTATATTATTTTCTTTAAAGAAATCATCCATTTTTAGTATTTCTTTATATGCTAAAAAGGGCTCTCCACCCCATGGTTGAATCGTGATAGGTCTGTTGCCATTACTTTTTACATAATTTTTTATATAATCTAAAATTGCAAATAATTCATTTTCTTTAATAACTGAACCACGTGAAATAAAATCTCTTAAACAATAATAGCATCCTAAATTGCAACAAGTAGAAAAATCAATCATAAAAAAAGAAATTTTTGGTTTTAAAGATCGAATTTCAAAGCGATCAGTTTTATAAAAAGAATTAAGTAAAAGTTTATATTTTAATTCCTCACAACATTTATCTTCAATTAAATCATCATACAATACTTTTTCTAATATTAAACCATTTCCATTTTTTGATAATATAAATACTTTATCACATGATTTTTGTGAATAAATTATATTAAATTTTTCTATTTTATTATTCAAGAAAACCACCTTCTTCTAATTTGTTATAAACATCATGTTCAGTTAATTTTTTTATTGTATCAATAGGTGACCCAATTAATAAAGAATTTAATAATAAATTCAATTTATATCTATTTCCATTGATAATAAGTTCATTATTGTTTCTACAACATTTCAAAAATAAACTATCATTTTCTAAAGCATAAATCGTTGATGATGATAATTTAATAGTATTTAAGTTATTTTTTTTTAGTACAACCATAAGATTACCTATTATCTTTCCATTTTCCTAGTTCGGGATAAAAACATTCCAAACCATTCTCGCAATTTAATTTTTTTATTAGTTTAAATTTATTTAAATTAGCAATAAATTCATTTTTCGAATGGCTTTTCGCTGCTAATTCTCTTATTTCAAAAATAGTTTTACAAACATATAATATAAAATCGACATCAAATTCTCTTCCCGTAATTTTAATAGAATTAACACCGATTTCTAAAAAATCATAAATAGCACAAATTCCACATCCATAATTTAATAAAGAATTAGAATATACATCATGATTTTCATTATACAAATCAACATCCATATTTATATTCCATTTATTACTTAGAGAAAACTTACACATTCCCCCGTTTTCAGTATGAAGGCAAAAGCAATTTCCATTTGAAAATCTGCAACCACTTAAAAAAACAAAACACTCAATTTCAATATTTAATTCAGTTCTAAATTTTTTAATTTCTTCATAAGAAACGTCTCTTGATAAAATTAATCTATCGACTTTATATCTTTTTATTAACGCTTTCACAGCAGAAATATTGTATAAAGCAAATATGGTTGATAAATAAATTTTAAGATTAAATTTATTAGCAATTTTTAAGATATTCAAATCACTAACAATAAATCCATCTCCACCCTCTCTTTCAAATTGTGACATTATTTTCTCAATACTTTGCAATTGTTCGTCACTATAAGAATGAGCATTACAAACCAAAAAGACTTCTTTTTTATTATTTTTTATAATGTCAATTACTCTTTTTACATTATCAATATTCTTAAATGATGCTTTAGAACTAAATCCTCTCGAATGATAAGATAAAAAATTATCTTTTTGATCTTTCCAATCATCATTATTAAAGCTTAAATAAAATTCATCAGCATATTTAACTAATTCTTCTATTTTACTATCTTCATTTATTGGACAAAATATTTTCATAATAACATTTAACCCTCAATATACTTTAATATAATTTCAAAATCATCATTTTTAAGTAAATCAATTACCTTTTTGTCAAGTTTTCCTTGGTAATATAATGCATTCATATATTTATAAACTTTAATTTGATTATAATTTGTAGTTGAGCAATATTTTAAACATTCAAAGGAACAATTAACATTTTTAAACTTAGAAGCACACTTTTTATTAATTCCTGAAAATTCACAAATATTTCCACATGCCTCTAAAATATAAGGATAATTAATATATATTTTATTTAAACTTTGTGGTAATATAAAGTGTTCTGTTATGTGAGGTTCTAAAGTAACACTACGTATATTATGTTCTTCATAATACTTAAGATTTTCAGAACTAAAAACCCCAATACCTTCATTTGTTAGAAAAATATTTTTTGTTCTAAAATCACGGATTCTTTTGTCAAACAATCTTCCCAAAATAATATTTACTTTTTTAGAATAAAGTTCCATTATTCCATAATCATTAACAATTAGATAATCAATTACTTTACGCTCAAGTAATTGATCAATAACTTGTACAAACTTTTGAAAATATTCTTCTCTAACATTTGGCACAATAAAATACGTTAAAAGATTTTTTTCTTTCGCCGATATATATTTTTTTATAAGTTTTTCTGCATTTATAGCATCAATAAATCTAGAACAAGTGCTTGAACCATAAATAACACCTTTAATATATGAATTATGTGGATTAATTAACTCAATACATAACTTCGAAATATTATCTAATGACATATCAATTACTGTAAATCGATCACTCAAATCAACAATAATACCTTTTTTAAACATCAAAGATGTTTCCTTAGTCAAATAATTATTAACTAATTCCACAATATGCTGCACTTTATCCATTTTTTCAAAATCTTTATCGCTAAATGTAATATTATACTTTTTTTCTATTTCAACAATAATTAAAAAGAAATCCACTGATGTAATATTTAAATCATATTTCAGGTCGGAGTTATAAAGTACTTCAACATTAATATATTTTTCAATTAAAGTTTTAATTTCAGTAAATAGTTCATTTTTTACATCATTTCTTTGAACCTTGTGTGCATCTGAATAAATTAAATCACCATAGATAATTTGAGTTATAAGATTAAAATTAGGAATCATACTTAATTGTTGAACATTTAATCTGCTTATCGAATCAATTTTTAAAAAGAGCTTATCGTTTTTTAAAAATAATAATGATCCTTTAACTCCATCAAACTCATTTACAACATTTTCAATTTGTTCAGGAAAAACTTTTAACCCATTTGGTAAAACAATTAATGTATCACTTCGTCCAAGTAACAATATTTTTTTATCATTTGTTAACATTCCTAAATCGTTAGATGAAAATAAAGGTTGAGTTAAAAAGTTAGGATAGTATCCTTTCATAACATTTTTACCTTCAACCGTAATTTCATTTTCTCTATTAATTGTTATATTTACGCCTTCGATTAACGAAATAACATTTAATTTACTAACATTATCAATTAAAGTTATCCCTATGCAGCCTGCTGTTTCTGTAGAACCATAACCGTTAAATAGTTGGAGATTTTTCTTTAAAACTTTATTCGCTAGTCGTTTAGAAATTTGAGCTCCTCCTACAAGAATTGTTTTCAAATTTAAGTTTTCAATACCATATTTTTCTAAAAAAATAAATAACTTTTCTAATAATAACGGTGTTAAATTAATACATGTGGGATTGGCAATAGTAAAAGAATCAAACATTCTATTTACATCATTATTTACATATACTTTTGAACCACCAAAAATTGGTAAAAAATAATCAGCTATTAAGCCGAATACATGATGAATTGGAAGAATGCTTAAATATGAACATTTTTGATTACTTTTTAAAATTTTCCAACCCCCATTAACTGCAGCATACAAATTATTATTTGAAAGCATAACACCTTTTTTTTCTAAAGTTGTACCGGAAGTAAAAATAATTGTTGAAACGTTATCTTCATCTAATTCTTTTTCTAACTTAAATTCAGTTTTTTCAAAACATTCTTGTAAAATGGAATTAAACTTTATATCATTAATTATTTCAACACAATTAATTAAATTATTTTGATCAGCAAAAACTGCTATATTATCAGTAAATATAATCGATAAGTATGCAGCAAAAAAATTTATCTTATCCTTAATTATTATGTTAAAATAACATCTATTATATTTAGAAAAGTAATTGGATATTTTACTTACTAATGAAAAGAATTCACCATATGAATAATTAATATTTTCAGAACTAAAAAGAATTAGATTTTTATTATTGTTAAAAGAATCAATTAAAGCATTCTTTAACATTATTTGCTACTTCCACCTGCACTCCAACTTGTACTATTAGACCAGTATGTCCCACCTGCACTCCATTTAGTACTATTAGACCAGTATGTCCCACCTGCACTCCATTTAGTACTATTTGACCAATATGTTCCACCTGCACTCCACGGAGTACTATTTGACCAATATGTTCCACCTGCGCTCCATCTTGTGCTATTTGACCAATATGAACTTTGATCATTATTATTTGAAATAGATAAATCGTTACCAAAACATAATACACAATTTAATTTTTTAGAATAAACCTTAATCATAATTTCACTCCTTTTATATTTTTATTATTTTATCACAATGAAAATAATTAGTCAAGAAAAATTGTAAAATTTTGTGGTATTTATGTAAGATATTTTTACAATATTTTATTATTTTTCTCTTTATGATTAAAAAAGTCAAAAATTATTTATATATAAAAAAACCTCTCTTATAGGATACTATTAGAGGGGTTTTTTCTTAAGATATTTTATTAAATCATAAATTAATACAAATAAAAAAATTTAATAAATAATATAATGTTTAATCATAGTTTTTAGTAATTAATAGTAGTTAACTTTTCTTGTTTTTCTATATCGTTTTTAACTTGTTTAAAAATAAATCTCAATAACAATGTCAACAACGATAAACCTAATATAATTACAAAAATTACATTTCGATTCGATAAATTAAAAAATTTAATAAATAATCTTGGAACAAGTTGATATGCATAAAGTCCAAAACTAAGTGAACCCAAAAAATTAAATATCGAAAAATTAAATTTCAATAAAAATGTGAAATAAATTAATGATGGATATAAAATGATGAAAGCAAGCTGTATTAATAGTTTATCACCTGAATACATCAAAAATAAAATTGTTAAAGAAAATAAAACAAAAACTAATACCCAATTTAAAATTTTATTAATTTTTAGTTTTGGTATATAACCTATTAATACTCCTAATGGTAACGCTGCTGCACCTCTAACAAACCCAACATGTTCACACCCAAGATTTCTTAAAACAGTAAATATTAATACCCAACATATTAAAAACATAATAAAGTGTTTTTCTCTTTTAAAAAATTTTTTTAAAATAATAAGAATTAAACATGTATAAATCATTTGTTTGACATACCATAAGTAACTCCATAAATTAAGAGTAAGTTCGTCATTCAAAATAAGACTAATTATACAATAAATTATATTAAAAGATATTCCTACAAATAAAGGTAGGCCTAATTTTAATACTTTCTTTTTAAAGAATAAAATAATTGCTTCTCTAAAATTCATATCATGTACTTTTTCTAAAAATCCGATAAATAAATAACCAGTTAAAATAAAGAAAAATTCAACACAGATAAAACCAGATGAAAAGTAAGGACCACCATATATAAACATTGAATGACTTTTTACAACGATTAAAGATAATATAAATCTATATAATTCAATTAAACTATTTTTCTTCATACTCAAATTTTATTAACGCATACCTTCTATTAACATTAGAATTTCTTCACGTGTTATATATCCTTTACCTACGACAATTGATAAATATCGGCCATTTAATGCAATAAATTCTTCATATGAAACATAGTCTTGCCATTCTTCATATGTATATAATCCATATTGTGCTATATCTGATTCCATTTTCTCTTTATCATATTTATAATCATCGCCAAATTCAAAATATGTTAAAAAGCCAGGAATATCTTCAATTGTTAATGTTAAAAAGCCTTCTACAATAACATTATCGTTGCAAGCACTTCTTAGAGAATAACACGAACTCCATTTGTATTCTGCAATTCCTGAAACCAATTCTACAGTTTCTATTGTTCCTTCTTCTCCTACCACAGCAAAATGATGTCCTAAATATTCAACGTAATTTTCATGATTGATAAAAACATATTTATTAAGCGTGGCATCAAAGAAACCATGTTCAGTTACAACATTTAAAGACTTTCCATTAGAAAATTCAAGCGTAATTACGTTATATAAACCTTCTCCGTGATTCCAAAATAATGAAATAGGCATTGCTTCTATAGTTCCTGTAAATGCATTCCACGAAAGAACTAAATCACCAGGTTTCAAACTATCAAGTCTTGCATAAGATCCGTCATCAAGAGCAACAAGTGTATCACCAGTAAAACAGCCATTAGTAGACCAAGTAACAGTATAAGTTATAGTTTGTTTAGTTATATTATCAGTTATTTTTAACCAAGCATTTCCTGTTTTATCATCTTCCTCTTTATAAACTCTTAAAAACTCACCGTCATATGTCGCTTTTGCTCCTGAATCTGAACCACATTCATATTTATACGAACCAGAACCACCAGATACAGTTACCATTCTTTTTTCTACTTCACTTATACTTGAGAAATCATCATCTTCGTAGTTAGTTGTACTATAACCTAAAGGGTTATACCAAGCACTATTAATCACTTGATCAAATTCAGTAACTTTTGCTACATAAATTTTACTTTCACTTAGTAATTGATCACCACAAGACCAACCTTTAAACGTATAATCATTATTTGGATCATTACTACTCTTATAAGTTGCTGAATATTCATAAGTTATTATGCAATCATTACAACTTATCGAATTTGCTTTAACAAGTTGAATTGTTGCATTTCCATAAACGCTTCCTGAATAGATAGTCATTTTACCAGAACCTATAAAATTAAGCTTAGATTCAGCTCCAGATAAATTTATAATATTACCACAGGTAACGGATGGAGAAATTGAACTTTCACCTAAAACATTAATAGTTAAATTTATTCCATTAGTATTATATAAAGATATTGCTTCACTTTCATTAGTTATAAAATTAAAGTTATCAAACGTTAATGTAAGATTTTGTGAACTTGTATAACTACATAAATACATTCTAAAATTTATAAATGTTCTATCTTTATTACCGATAAATATGACTTCTTCTGAATACCCAGCTACTATATCTATATTGTTATACCTATTGTTTACTACACTTCTATTAGTGTGTTTTGTTAAATCTATTTCTGATTCATGACGCCAATCTATTATTGTTTTTTTATAAAGTGGATTCCAAGGAGTGCTATCAATAGTATTATATATCATATACGAATCAGTCTTAAGAGTGTTTTCAACAATTGTCCCAGTTGTGACATATTGACTAATTTCACGTGTGTTTATTTCCCAAATCGCATATAAAGTAATATTCTCTTTAGAAGTTAATCCAGATATATCATCAACATTTGTAAAACAAATTTCACTATCTGGGTTTAAAGACCAACCTTTAAAGTTCATTCCTTCAATGAAAAATGCATTATTAGTTAAAGTATATGACTTAAAATAATCACAATCTTGCATAGGAGAAATATTTCCACCCTTTGAGCCTATATAATTAATTGTATAAGCAAAACTTGGATAGTTTGCTTCAAAATAGATATCATATAAACTTTTAACGTCAAATGAAATATTTTCAATTACTTTTTCAAACTTTATATCAAAATACATAAATGAAACTTTAACCTCTGTTACACAACTTTTATTATTACAATTTAAATTAAAAAGTACTGTATTATTTCCATTAGCATCAACTAAATTATGAACATCACCATATTCACTATTAATGCTAAATACTAGTGAAAAATCGTGTAAATTATATAAGCTATTTAACGTTAAATATTCATCGTTTTCAGCTATCAATTTCCAAATTTCATCAATAGTATAAATTTTATTATTTTCAATGTAATCTAATTTAAAACTAATCTCATCAATTTGATTCATTATTAATTGCATTGAATTATTTTTACTATCAATATCATTAGTAAATTTTGTATTCTCACTACAAATTATATCTATATTCTCACAAAAATCTATTATAAATTTCATATTATCATATGAATAAAAATTTTTAGAATTTTGTAAATATAGAGTCTTTTTCACTGTTGATGTGTTGAAACCTAATTCAGTTAAAAAGTTTTCGCTCAATAAAGAACCTTGTAAATTTACATTTTGTAACATTAGTTTATTTAATCCTATACAAAGAGAATCTTTTCGTAAATCCATATTTCTAAGATTCAAATTTTTTAAGCTATTTAATGAAGAAACATTTAAAGAACTTAAGTTAACTTTATCTAATTTTAACGTACTTAAATTGTTTAAACTACTTAATACAATATTTTTTACTGTACTATTAATAACTTCTATACTATCAACATTCGAATTCTTGACTAAAATTGAATCAGTATCAATAGAGTTTAGTTTTATATTTTCTAGTTTATCACCTGAAGTATTACAATCAATAATAGATAAATCTTTAAAATTATATTTAGTGATTTCAAGCCAACCAATTGTACTATTTTCTAATTTTATGGTATTAAAATCATTAAAATTAATAAGTGACACATCTTTCAATGAAGTAGTTCCTTTAAAAGACATTGAAGTTATCAAATTATTAATATTTTCGTATAATTGACTTTCAAATGCCCCTGTTCCAACTTTAAGTGTCGTTAAAGCTTTTGTTCCATCTAATGTTAATGTGTCCATAATCGGATAATTTACATATAATTCTTTCATTGATTCAAGATTTTTGATAGCATCATTATTTTCTTTATTTAAAACGTTTAGTTTTACAATTCTTAATGAATTTTCACCACTAATATTAAGTTTATAATTCAAAGCATTAACTGTTAAATTTACTAATTTCTTATTACTAGTTAAACTTGTATTTGATTCTCCATCTATAATTAAACTTTCAATTGAAGTGTTGCTTAAACTTAAATTCTTAATTTGTGAATTAATAATTAATTTTTTGCAACCTAAAGTATTATTTAACACAAGCTCTTCCATATCATCTGAAATATTAAGTTCATTAAATAAAGTAATACCATCCAAAGTCATTTTCTTAATATTTTCTAATGAAATATCAACATTAATATTATTACCACTACCATATATTTTTAGTTCATCAATTGATTCCACACCAAAAGTTGATAGATTTTCTAAGCACGATAAATTTTTAATTATTAAAGACTTTAGTGTTGTAGTGCCAACAAGATTAATTACACTTATACTCTTATTCCCACCTTCTTCAAGATATGCCTCAATTCTTACATTTTCTAAAGGATTGTTACATAATTGAATATCTTTTACTGTAGAAGGTAATGGTTTATATACTCCATTTTCATCATAATAAGAAATAAAATTATTAATATTATTATTATTTAATATTATTGTTTCTAATCCATTCATCTTTTGAACTAGCATTCCAATTATTGCATCATATAATGAATATTTAGTATTAGTTTCTTCATCTAAAAATTTACTATTTACATCTAATGTAATACCAATATTTTCTAAATTCAATTTTTTAATTATTGAAGCATTAACACTTAATTTGTCTATAAATTTGTATAAAATTTCTTCACTACTTATTGTACTTTGTTCTTTTTTATGAACCTCAAATTTTAGTTCACTGATTTCACAATTATTTAAAGTAATAGGATTAAATAGAATTTCTTCATTTATTGTAATCGTAACTTTTATATTTCCATCATTTATAACATGCACATTTTCAAATGTTATAGTTGTAAGTTTTTCTAATGCTGGAATTTCTAAATCACTAAATTCGATATTTTTCAATATTAAAGTTTTTAAAGATTGTAATCCATTTAATTTTAGTTCTCTTAAACCTCCATTTTCTCCTATAATTTCAACAGAGGCTAAGTATATTGAATCTGTAAGGTTAATAGTTTCAAGATTAAATAAATTAGTATTGTTAAATTTAATTTCTGAAAATTTATTTCCACTAATATCTAACGTAGTAATACTTTTATTTAACTTTAAAATATTTTCTAAGAATTCGATGTGTTCTGATTCATTATATAGATTATTTAAACCATTGAATGGTAGTGATAACGTTTTATTTATTTTAGTATTAGAATAATTAAAGTTTTCTTTAGTTTTAAATATAGTAGCAACAGGGTTATATTTATCATCAGTTTCAAGTTTTTCAATAATTAAATCATCAATATTACAATTTGTTAAATTAAATACTTTTAAGGCAGGACATGAAGATAAATTTAACTTACCTATCATACATTCATCAATTAATAAACTATTTGCATCATTATCAAATGAATTTTTAATTGTTAAATTATTAAAATCACATTTTTTAATACTTATATTATTAATTAATACATTATCAATACTTAATAAATTATTTAAGAATGAAGTATTTATTATTTCAAGATTTTTAATATTAGGAAAATTATTTAAATCAAGTGAAACATTAACTGCATTTTTCAATAATAATGTATTAACATTTGAATACTTAGAACCAAGTATCGATTTAATTGCATTACTACTAACATTATTTTCATTAAGAAGTTCAATTTTAATTGTTTCTAATAAATCGCAATTGTCTAAGATCATTTCTTGTAAATTTAAATATTTGTCAGTAAAAATAAATTCAACAATAGTATTTCCAGTTAAATCAATAGTCTTTTCAATATTAAATTTGTCTAATACTTTTGTCTCAGAAATATCACAGTTTTTTAATGTTAGATAATCTACATCAATATTATTAATTCTATCATACCAAGAGTTTTGATTAATACCATTAAAACTTAAAGTCATAACTTTGCTTGGAAAAACAAAACTATTTAAATCTATCGATTTTAATGTTGATGAAGAAATTGATAACTCTTTAAACTCTTCTTTTTGACTATAATCTCCAATTATAGTATCAATATTAGTATCATTTAAAGAAAGCTTATTTAATTTTTCAAATGAACTTAAATCTAAAATATTATCTACAAATGTAGTATTTGAAGCTTGAAGCGATTTTAATGTAGGTCTTGCATTTGATTCATCATTCATAAGATCAAAATTTGTTAAATCATTAATAATTAATTCATTAATTCTAAATATATCTGTTGATAATTTTGTAACATCAGTACCTGAAATATTTAAACTGTTAATATTAATGATTTGAAAACTATATTCTATATCATTAATCATTCCTTTAAATTCACTATTAATAATTTCATCACTTAAATTTGTGTTGGTAAAGTTAAATCTTTCAGTTGAAGTTCCATTGTAATATATTTTTAGAGATTGAAAATCAACACCTACTGCATTTATATCAATATTACTTCCTCTAATTAGTTCAAATATTTTTGTATGATTTGTAACATTGATTATACAATTTCCTACATCATATATTACAAGAGAATTACTTGGAATAATAACTTCAGTTTGATTTTTATCATTATAAAATGCTCTACTTGAACTATTATCGAAATTCACAGAATTTATAATCGAACTGCTATATACTCCACCATCAATTATAATGTTACTAGAATCAATATCCAAATAACTTAAATTAAATTTACTATTTTCAGCATTATCAAATACTGAAATATTTAAGTCAAGATTCCCTACGTTAATATTCTCTCTATATGAAGAAGTTATATTGAATGTAACATTGTTATAAATATTTAAATTAACATTTTGTAAACGATTAACTGAAATATCTACATTTGCAATTTCAGAATTTGAAATATTAATACCCAACCCATCAGATTGTCCTAAAAAGTTATTGTCAATATAAATACCATTTGGTAAATCTTTAACATCTTTAAAAATAGAATTTTTAACAACTTTAAAATTATCAGCAACTATATTTTTCAATTCAATATTATTCCCTGAATCTAATGATGAACAATTTGTAATTATTGCTTTTCCTATTTCTAATCCTTCTAAACTAATATGTTGTAAAGATTCACATTTATCTATATTTAACGTTGGTAAAAATACAATTGTTTCTTGAACATTCTTTATAGATAATCCAGTTAAATTTGCAACATTTATAATTTCTAAGCTTTCTAGTTGACCAATTTCATCAAAAATAATTTCATTATTTCCATCAATAGTTAATTCCTCTAATATTATGTTATTTGCATAAGAAGCACTCGCAGAAATTACCTTGTTATTCGTATTACTTAATTCAGCTTTTTTAATTTTTAATTCTTTAATAGTTGTACTAGCATCATTAGGTCTAGTTAAAATACCATTAAATAGAGAAACAACAGCTTCATTATCTGATAATTTAGAACGAATATTTTCTATAGTAATAGACTCGTAAGATTTATTAGCTAAACGTATTGTATCAAAATCATTTAATAACATATCGCCTTTTAAAGTAATATGCTCTAACAAGCTTAGATTTTCAAGATTTAATTCACTTCCTCTAAAACTAGTAATTGAAAGTTTTTTTAGTTTTGTTAAATCATCACTAAATTGATTATTTTCATCAAGGTAACTTTTACTATTTACATTGTCAAATTCAATTTCTTCAATTAAAGACTCATTATCTGATGTAATTTTTAAAGACTCTAGATAGCTTAAATTTCTACATATTAGTTTAGTAAAACTATTATTATTTAAGGTAATTGTTTTAATAGAATTAAACTCATTACCTACATTAATAGCATCATTAATTTCTAAGCATTCCACTTTTTTAATGTTTGAAAGTATAAGAGTTTTTAATCCTTCTAAGTTTTCTATATTAATTTTATTTTCACTATTATTAGTAAAACTAATATTATTTAAATTTAATACAGAAAGATTAGCAGAAGCATTATTTATGAATGATGAAAATTCTTTAGCTGATTTAAAGTTTCCACTTAAAAATAGTTCTTCTAACCCCTTCATGTTATTAAGATTTAATTCTTGAATTAAACTATTACCATTAGTAGCATTTATAGTTAATTTTTTTAAGTTAGGAAGATAATTAAAGTCTGTATAACTATTAAATGTTTCCTTTTGAAGATTTAATTCCTTAATACTTGCTAAATCATTTCTGTATAACTGACCATCACTTAATTTTTTTCTTATTTCTGCTTCTATTTCAGAATCATTACACTTAACTGTAAATGCTTGGTTTTCAAGGAAAACATCAGCGTTTTGAGTTGACTTAATCGTGATATTTCCCTTACCAATACCAGTAGTTAAATATAACCCTTTATTTTCACCATCATTTATTAGTTCAAAACATTTAAAATCAGAAATTAATTCAAAATCATCAGTTTCTGACCACTGATCAGGTTCAGCATCAATTTCAAATTTATAAAATTGACCTAATTTTAGATTTTGTAAATCTTCAGGATTAGTAATTTTATTAATACTAATAATTCCAGTAGAAACTTTAAATTCAATAGTTATACTTTTTTTAGAATTATTAAAAGTACCTTCCTTTAATTGAATAATTGCTTTTGACGTTCCCTTACCAATAGCTGTAAAATAACCTGAATCATATTTAATACATGTGTCATTTTCTAACTTTACAATTACACTTTCTTCAATAATTTGTTGAGTATCTTTATTATTAAAAAATTTAACAGACTTTACATTAATTAAACTTTCTAAAGAAACACTATTACCTACATATAAAGTTTGTGTTTCTGTTATCGGTTCTATTGTGGTTGAACTTAAACCAAAGTATAATCCACAAAGGCCTCCTATTAAGAGCGCAAATACTATTAACGCAATTATTAATTTACGCATAATTGATACCTACTTTATTTATCCCATGAGTATTCAACTGGATTTACTGCAGAAATAATACTTGATCCATTTCCTAATGCTCTCAATTTAAGTCTAAATCCAATGGCATTTTCAGGCATGTCTGCGATTACATATGTAGTACTTGTATGTCTTTCGACAAATAAAGTTTGAGTAGTACCATCACTTAAAATAAATTCAAATTCTAATTCATAAGCAACTGCTTTTGCTACTGATGAATATCTTAAAATATATGTATTGTTAGAAATACTTACGTCAAAATCATTAATTGAAGGATTAGATAATAGAGTAACATCTTTTGCAGTTGATGGAACTGAATCTAACATATATTTATTGATAGAATCATTAAATAATCCACCATGTGCAACTACTGTAATAGAAGTTGTAATTCCAGCATTTAATTTAATTGTAGCTGTATATTCAGATGTTGAAACTCTTTCAACTCCTCCAATAAATTCAAATATAGTATCTTCATGATATTTATTTAGAACTTTAATAGTTACTAAATCACCATTTACTGATTCAATTGCGATTTCTGGCTTTTCTTGTGGAGTAACAGTAATTAATTGTTCATATGGTGTAGAATTAATAGTATTAACTCCTAAATCACCTAAAGCAATTACTTTTAATACTGCATCTTGAGTCACATTTAACGTACATTCAGGCTCTATACCAGAATAAACTAATTCACTGTTTAAATATACAGCATATTTAGTCGCACCGATAACGCCTTCCCATGAAATAACATTTTTATCTTTAATAACTACATTAGGAGTTGATAATTTTTGTATATTCAAAGGATCACTTATTTCACCAGCAAAATAAGTTTTTTCATTACCAATCGCTTGAACCGTAACAGCATAACTCTTTGTAGGATCAACAAAATGAGACACTAAATTATTTACATCATATGAAGTACCTGTAACAGTTTCAATTGTAGAAGTTCCAACTTTAATACGATAAGAAACTCTTACACCTTCTCCAGCTTGAACAGGATTCCATACTAATTTGCTACTTGCTAAGGATGTACTATCTTCAACAATAGAAAGTCCATTTACTTTTTTCAATCTAATTACAACATCAGTACTACTCATTCCTGAATCAACTTTTGTAGAATTATTTCCTAATGCTCTTACATATATTGCTGTTCCATTTGTTGAAATATATTGATCTTCTATTGTAAATGAATTTGTTACAACTTGTGTTGTGTATTCACCAACTTTAATATCATATTTTTCAGCACCATAAACTTCATCCCACTTTAATACGCCATTAACTATTTCTAAACCTGTTGGAGTAGCTAATTTATCAAATGTTAACACTTTAGATTTATTTGAAGAAATATATGAGGAACCGTTTCCTAATGCTCTTACAGTCACATCATGTTCTCCTGAACTTAAACCTTCAGGAAGTTCAAAGATATTAGTTGTAGGATAGTATACTTTTCCATTAATATCTACTATATATCCAGTTGAATGAGGAATTACATCCCATTTAATTGTTGAATTTTCAATTGATAGTTCTGTAGGTGTTGCAACTTTTGTAATTGTAAATTCGTATCCTGCTAACGAATCTAAAATTACCTTATCAGTTGAATAACTTTGTCCATCACCAACAGCAAAAATTTCTACTTTTATAGTTGACTCAGCAGTAAGGTCTGTATAATACTTAGAATCTTTAAAATAGAATGGTGAACCAGCAACTTCTTTACTTTCAGTTCCATTAATTCTTACTCGATAATTTTTTGCATATAACACTGTATCAAAATTAATAAATGTTTCATTAATTTGTGTGTTAATATCGAATACTTTTCCAGTTGAAGGTTTTTCTAATCTAATAATTTCAATTTCATTAGAGTATTTTGAACCAAAATAACCTTTTTCCTCATCTGCTAAAGTAGCTACTTTAACCTTATAAATTCCGCTTTGTGCAAATTCATTAAAGTATGAAACATTTTGATTACTTAAATTAGGTACATTAATATCTTCTCCATTAAGAGATAAACTTACTTTATACCCACTAGCATTTGAAATTCCATCCCATTTAATAACACCATCTTCATATTTAATTTGAGGTGCAACACAAATAGAAATAAACACAGGTTCTGACCATTCTGAATAATATGTAGCCTTATCAGAAACTTGAAGAATACTAATAGAATACGACTCACCAGGCACGATATTTGTATATTGAGGTTTATCTAAAATAGTACTTTGTAAATCATTATCAATCTTAATTTTATAACCAGTTGCTTTTTCAGAACCATTCCAAACCAATACACCGTCAACCATAGTTAAATTTTCAACTTGCGGTAAGAAAACAAATTCTTTTGATTCAGAATTATCTGAATCAAAAACATAATTTAGATGATCACCAACAGCTTTTACTGAAACAGTAAAATCTTTCTTACCTGGTTCATATTGATATGAATTATTTACTACAGTTGTTTTTTCAACACCATTAATAGTAACTTCATATTTATATGCATTCTTTACTAAATCCCAAGTTATAATTTTATTTTCAGCATCAAACTTAATATTAGTAGGTACATCTAATAATTCAAATTGTAAAGGTGCAGTCCAAACTGAATAAGCACGTGAATTATCTACGTTAATTGCTCTAATTTCAATAGTATTTTTTCCAATATTAAATCCACTATATTCTCTAACACTATAAGTATCTGGCAATTCAGTACCATTTACTCTTAACTTATATGCATTTGCACCAGGTACTTCATCCCATGTAACAACACCATCTTCAATTTTAATATTAGTTACGGAACCTAAATCTGTAAAGCTAACAGTTACTGCTTCAGAATATATTTTTTCCCCTTTAGCATTATACTTATATGCCTTAATGGAAAAAGAAAAATTTCCACCATTTTTATATGTATATGATACAGCATGAGTATCTTTATAAACATCACCATTTATAGATACTTCATAACCTTCTGCATTTTTTACATCATCCCATTTAATCGATTCACCAGTATATACTATTGAATTTTCATCTACTTCTTTTATTTTATTTCTTGAACAGCCACTAACAAAACATAAAGCCATTCCTAAAACAAAAAATACTCCAATAAATTTAAATATATTATTAATGTTTGTTTTTTTCATCTTTTTTTCTTCCTTTCTTTAAAACTATTAACAAAATACCCACACTAATTGTTATACAACAAACTCCGCCAACAATAAACCATAATAAATTATTTGTTCCAGATAGTATATTTAAAGTATAACATGTCTCATAATCTAGATAACTAATGATTATTTCGTATTCTCCTTCTTTATTTTTTACATTGCTAAAGTCAACTTGATAATCTTTAATTTCTTGCTTACTACCATCATTTCCTACTAAATAAACTTTTAAATTAGTAACATTATGATCCTCTAGTTCTTCTACATTTAACTCTACATTAGAAGTATCAACTATTAACTCATACTTAATATTACTATTTATATCAGAATTATTGTTAGAATCATCACCAACAATTAGCTTAATTGTACATTCTTTACCATCATAAGATGTTGCTGTTATAGTAGTTTCACCTGCTTTAACACCTATAATCTTCCCGTTTTCAATATTAATTACTTCAGAATTTGAAGTACTAAGTGAATAACTTTGAATAGTTGAATTAAGTGGATTAAATACAACATTAAAATCAATTTCCTCACCTAACAAAATAGTTGTTTTTGGCACTACAATTTCAACATTTTCTATAACAATGAAATTATTATAACTAACATTAAAATCATATTTTTTACTTCTTTGTACTTCTTCTTCAAATAATGTAATTGAAATGGTTTTAGATGATTCATTAATATAATCTTTTAAACTAACTTCTGAACTCTGTTTACTTAAAAGATCAAAATTTATTATATCTTGTATTCCGTTAACTATTATAACGGCATTTATATTAAAATCAAAATTATATTGATTAGTAACAATCATTACATCATTTTCTAAGGTTACTCCAATATTATCAATTTTATCACGATTAATAATATCTATATTAACTAAATTATTCACAACAGATAATTCTAGAATGTTTGATGAAACAGAAAATGATACTGAATCATTTAAAGATTCCTTTAAAACATTTAAATCATAAATAAATTCAAAAAATTGTTTTTCTTTATGAGATAATGGTTTAATCTCTAAAATTACCTTATCAAATAAATTATTCATACTTTTGATAGATAACTGTGTATACGTAGTGTTATCTATTCCATTATTGATGACATAACCTCTAATTGTATTATATTGACCATTATAGACTTGTTCTTCTATAACTATTTGTAAATCTCTTGAAGGCAATTCTATAATATTTTCATAAACCTCACCATCAAGAATTATAGAATAACTAAACATACCTTCTTCATTAGGTATAATAATTTGAATACCTTTAAGTTCGCCACTTAAACATTCAACTAATACACTTTCACTGTAAATATAAGTATTAGATTCATCTAAAATTGTAACTTGAACTTCATTTAGCACGTCATATCCTAGATTTGTTATAATTAAATCTATTACTAAATTATCATCAACTATTTCGTAATTAACATCATATAAATGTGATTTTTCATTAGTTGAATGACATCCTACAATAATATTGTTCACTTGAAGTTCCTCACAATTATAATAAACCGTTTCTTCAACAGATGCAACATAATATAATTTTCCATTTTGTAAAATAATATCATAATTTTTTACAGTTTCTTCAGTTAATGATTCTAATGGAATTTCAAAATCATCTTTTTCCTCATTATAAATAAATGAAATTATACTTCCTGCACTTAAACCAGATACAATAAATTGCTCATAATCTGATAAAATGTTAATATTACTTAAGTTATATCTAGAAAAATCAAATTGTTTAATTAATTTATTTGATTCATAATCAAAGATATTTAATATACCTTGATCAAAAATTATAAATCTGTTTTCACTTTGATACTCATTTATTCCAATATATGCAAGATAATTAAAACTTTCATAAATATTTTGATTATTTAAATAAACGACATATTGATTAGTAGTTTCCCCATTATTAGTAGTTTCTTCGCTAACCATATAAGCACAATACTTATTATCTAAATACTCAAAATCAAGTACTTGATTATTAACAGTTATTAATTTTTTTGCCTCTTGATTATTAGATATATTTTTAGCATAAATGCTATAATTCACATCTTCTTGAGTTCCGAATAAATCCAATTTATTCATATTTGAATAAACCAAATATAAACTATCATTAACAACTGTAAATTTTTTATCATATATTAGTTCTTCTGATTTAGAGTAAGGGCCAATTTTATCCACCGTAATAAACTCTTGCTTATTCTCATCAAAGTAGCAAATTTCATTTTCCATATACGCATACACTTTTTGAAGTTGATCATATTGATTACCACTAATATAATATTCATCTACAATTTCTGAAGCATTATCATATATCAAGTATAATTTATCCTCATAAACATATGCTGCAAATGATGAATCTAATGTATTATCAGCTTTTACTTGCTTAGGAATAGACCAACTATTTCCATCAAAATAACTATAAAACAAATGTTGGAAATTATACGTGTTACTTTCACCATCATCATCAAGCCATAAAACAATCTTTTCATCATTACCTAAATTATATATTTTAGCTTGATTATTAGAAATTACATTTTCTTCTAACATTTGAGCATATTGATTAATTTTATTATTCACTCTTTTAACATAATTTTCAACATCAAAATCTTTAGTTTCAAGATATAAATAAGTTCTTTCAATTAAATTAGTATCATAATTATTTTCAATAAAGCTATTAAAAGTAGAAATATCTAACCTTTCAAACCATTCTTTATCTTTATGAGACATTACATCAGTCCATTCATTTTTTTCAAAATCGTAATATCCTTCAATTGATAAAATATCAAACGATGCTTTAACAAATAACAGTTCAGCAAAACCTTTTAAATGAGCCTCTAAATAAACAAGAACATTAAAATCAAAAATATTTTGTTTAGTATAAATATCTGTTTCTTTAATTGTACTTAGAGAGCCACCACCAGTTACGCCTATACTTGCTAGTCCTTTAGCTCCTGCTCCTAAAGATGCATCAATTAAATATTCAGTCGCACTCAAAAGAGTCACAATATTTGTTAATTTTTCTTCGTAAAAATCAGTTCCCCAATTTATTATGGTCTTCCTAGAAGTACCAAAATCAAATGTTAGATAACCTGGAATTCCTAGAATCGGAATCAAAAGAGGTTTTGTGATAGATAGATTAACTCCAACATCTAGAGTAATACCTCCGCTTAAAAACTTTGCTTCATCCATATTATCAAAACTTTTTTCAAACATAAAACATGCTTCAAGCTCGGTTTCTATTTCAACTTTCTTATCCCATGTTTTATTCTTAATAAGTTTTTCAAAATCTTCAAATTTTTTCTCTTGTTTTTTATAAAAATTATCAACTAATTTTTCTATTAATACTAATTTTTCTTTACTTTTATTCTTTTTAACTCCAATTTCATCAGCATCTATTTTATAACTAATTCCATGAGTAAAAACATAATATATTTTTCTTTCCTCAATATCAATTATACTATTAATTTGCAGAAGTTTAGAAATATCTATATTACCTGTAAATTGTGATAAATACGATAAATTAATTCCAAAGAATAATTCAAGATTTACATTATTATCTTCATAGAACTTTATTTCAATTTTTGGTCTTAAAACATTAATTTCAAGCGTTTTATTAAAAATCCCATCAATAGTATAAATTTCAATAAGGTCATAACCATAATAATACGTTGGATTTATTATTCCAAAATCATTAATACTAATTATATGTTCATATTCTTCAATACCATTTGAAGATATATTATATTTTTTTCTTTCAAATATAAAATTAGCATTTATTGCATCTTCTGGATAATATTTAATTTGTAGATTATCTAGTCTACCATCACATAAAACAGTCTCATAATCTAATTCCAAATAATCATCTAATATTTGACCATTTTGTGTAACGAAATAAACATCTTCAACTAAACCTCTTAAATAAAAATCAATACTATTTTTTGATAAAAAGCTATTGTTTAAATACAAATAAATGTTTAATGTATATACCCCTGACTTAGTTAAGTTTTGAATATTAATTCTACCTACATCTTTAATTGTATTTTCCAATATTTTTGAATCACCAAACGATATATCATAACGTATTTCATCATAATTAGTACCATTAATTAAGTAATCAAAACCAAAAATCTTATCACACTCGAACACCATATTTTGTTCCGATGTAAATTCAGCTTGTGCATTTAAAACATCAAAATAACAATCTTTTTCTATTAATGATTCTGTAAAGAATACTCTAACAAACGATTCACCATCATTAATACATTTTATATCACATTTATATATAGTTATATATGAATCCCCTTCAGTATAACTATATTTTTCATCTTCAGAAACAACAGTTACAATTGAGTCATTTGCAGATGTGAATAACACATCTTCCATTACTGGAAATTTTGATTTTACATGTACTTCCAATTTATAATTATCTAATTCATATAATGATAAATCACTAGAAGACAATTCGACACTTGTAATTGAAGAATTGACTATAATACTATTACTCTCATAGAAAAGTTCACTATCATCAACAAACAATTTTATTGTATATTTTCCAGGACTAATATAATCTTGTATTACATATTTAAAAGAATCATCAGAATAATATTGATTTACTAAAGTATTTTTCTTATAAATTTCAATTTTTACATTGTCGAATGAAATCCCTCTTAGATGATAATCAATAACTATTTCTTCTCCCGATAAATAAATATATTTTTCAGTTTGTGCAGCAATTATTTTTGTTTCCAAAATTTTTACTTCTATCTTATTAGAAACGTTACCACATGAAATATTTACAAATGTACTTCCTACGTTTTTGGCGATGAACTTACCATCAACATATTCAATTATATTTTCGTTCTCAACCTCTATTTTTACATCTTTGTTAGTTGTGTTATATGGATAAATAGTGTTAATAAACTCTATTTTATCACCTGTATAAATTTCATTAGATAATACTTCGCTTTCGATTCTTACAGCCTCAACTACAATAGAAATACTTTTTCTATCATATACTGTCACACCATTATTCAAAACTAGTGTTGCATCAATATTATATTTTCCACCATCAACATTAATAAGCCAATTTACACTTTTTGCTTCATTACCTGAAATTATTCTAACACATGAACCATATTCATTGTAAATTCTATATTCTAAAGATCGATAATTAGTACCTTCAACTTCAGATGACAATTCAATAACATCACCATTTTTATACACTTTATCTTCCACAACAGTAGTATTCTTTATTTTCGCATCTAATATTGTTAATTTTACTTCTTCCACTATTTCACTTCGATTAGTTGATACAAATACAGTTAATTCCCCACTAGCTAGTGTTAATAATTTATTTCCGTCAAATGTAGCTAATTTTTCATCACTTAATGAGTAAATAGCATCATTGTATGAAGCATTACTAGGTTCAATAACAGTTTCAAATTCAATTACTTCATCTACATAGCAAACATTCTTAGAAATATTCGTTTTAATATCAGTTGTTTGAATAAATTCAGTAACTTCATAAGGTAACCTTACTTTAAAATCATCAAATATAATGTTAAATTCATAAGTTCCAATTTTTTCTGTTGAAAAATCACTTACATATTCATCTAAAACGGGTGTCATAAAAATTTCTTCATTATTATAAACAACATACATTATAGTATCATCTAAATTAAGATATTCACCAGCTACATAAACACTATTGTATTCTTCTACAAAAATATCAACAATATATGGAGGTAACACCTCATAATTTACTTCATATATTAATCCTTCAACTAAAACTTTCATAGTAAAAATACCTATATTTTCAGTTGTAAAATCACGTATCATACTTTCATTTATTTCAATTTCAATATTTCCATTATTTGTAACTCCAATAACTTTAGATAACGAAGTATTTAATGTTTCTTTTTGATAATAAAACAATTTGAAAGTATCTTCAGTAATTAAAACTTCAGTTATATCACCATGATAGCTAACAATATTATAATCTTTTAATATATTTTTATAATCATCTAACAAATTAGGATGTACAAAGATTGTAGCCGTATTATTTAAAATTGATAAATTATTAAAAGATTTAATCTTATCTCCATCTAACCTTACACTTAATAAATTTGGACAATTTTCCAGAGCATAAGATTCAACTATCGATACATTTTCACCAAAAATAATATATTCCAATCCAGTACAACTAAATGAATATTGACCTACACGTTTTAAAGAAGGAGATAAATCAACTTTTTCAAGACTAGGACAATTATAGAAAGCATGGTGCTTTATTGTTTCTACATACATACCAACATCTACTGCTTTTAAGAAATTATTATTAGCAAATGTATATTGTTCAATTGTCTTAACTTCACCTTTTAACTTTATCGTTTGAAGATTAGTATCATAAAAAGCATATTCACCAATTAAATTAACATTGTCAGGAATGATAATAGATTCAATTTTTTTGTTTTTATAAAATGCATAATTATTAATTTTATTAACATATGGTTTAATGAAATAATTTGTTTCGGAATTTCCATTTGGATAAGAATGTAATATTGTATTTAAATTTGAAGAATCCTTTTCATACAATACTCTTTCACTATATCCATACTTAGCATTACCCGATTGAACATAAAAACTATCAATCTTGTTATTACCACTAAATGCACCTTCACCAATTTCATTAATATATTTCGAAATATATACACTGCCACTAGTCGTATTAATCTGATTAGTAGGAACAACACGTTCTAATGATTCACAATCTAAAAATGCAAATTTACCTATACTAATTAATGTGTCTGGGTAATAAACAAATTGTAAAGATTTCATATTGCTAAATGTACCTTCACCAATCTTATTAACTCCATTTTCAGATACAATAATTTCAGTAATTGTATCATTATTGGCAAATGCATAATCTGAAATAGAAACAACCTTCATCCCATTATATCTATTAGGGATAGTAACAGATGATTCATTACCATTATACTTAATTAACTCAACTCCATCAGAACACTCTCTATATTCAAATATTTCTTGATTTGAATATAAATTCACTACATTATCAGCACTGACATTTAAATAATATAATCGATTTAAAGTAATACATAATAAAAGTGAAAAAATTAATATAATTTTTTTAACCATTTTTCTTTGCCACCTTTCTAAACAAAACTATTAATAAACCTATAACATCTATTATTAAAGAAAAGAAAATTGATATTATGGAAAACATTATCATTAAATTAATTAACATTATAAAATAACTAGTAATTATATCAAGAAAACTATAAAACACAAAATACAGAATTAAACTGATTAAAACTATGCAACCTATTAAAAATAAAATTCCATATTTTGCAGCCTTAATATCATTAGTACTTAAATCCATATGAATTGCAATATTAAGACATATTATAATATAAATCCACCACCATATATTTGCAAAATTTGAAATAGAAAATAAATTTTCAAAGTAATCTATACTAAATGAAAAGAAATTCACTAAATTAAATTCATATAAATCAATAGTATTAATAGACAATCTTAAACTATCAAACAAATCAGGACAAAGTAACATACATAGCAATAATTGTATAACTCCTCCAAAGATAATTGGACCTATACCAATGAAATAGTTACCAATATTATGGTATATATTTTTTTTATTATATGTATGTGATACATATCCAAGTGTATTTTCATCCCATTTTAATAACTTCATATCTACAATTTTATGTCCAAAAATTATACAGAAAAAAGCATGACCCAATTCATGAATTGGAGTACCAATAATAGATGTTGCAAGACAAATACTTTTAGATTTATTACCACATATTGAATAAAAAAACTTATTTGTCATAGAAATAACACAACCACAAATTAATGGACATAAAATAAATATTATGAACAAATATAAAATTATCAAAAGCATAATACTATTCCTCTTATAACAATAAATATAAGTTTAAAAAGGTAAACATTTATGTAAATAAAAAAAGTCGAATTTTAGTCTAAAAAAAATATAAAATATTGCAATATTTGGTATAATTTGTTATAATATAAATGAATAATTAGATAGACACAAATGTTTACCTTTATAGACTTAACAATATAAAATAAAATTCCCTCTTATAGAATCCTATAAGAGGGTTTTTGTTTTATTTTTAGAAGCATTTAATTACATCTGAGATTAAAATTACTACAAATAATCCCATTAATAATATAAATCCTATATTATGTATTGTATTTTCTACTTTTGGAGTAGGTTTCTTTTTAGTTACACCTTCATATGCTAAGAATGCAAGACGTCCACCATCAAGCGCAGGAAGTGGTAAAAGGTTAATTAGACCAATATTTACAGAAAGTAGTCCTGTCCAATAAAGGATTTGATAGAATGAATCTTCTCCTTTTACTAGTTGTGTAAATAAACTTAAAATACCAACTGGACCTGAAAGGTCAGTAAGTTTAACACCAGATCCTTTTTTAAAGAATAAACCTAATGTTTTAAAGATTTGAACTGATGCTTCACCTGTTTGTACCCATGGCATATAAAGAGATTTTACAAAATCTCTAGAAGATCCTGTTGAAACACCCATTGTAAGTTTTGTTTGAGGAATGCTTGAAGTATCTAACATATCAGCAGAATATGTATCAACATTAAAAGAAAGAGCTTCCATAGTTCCATCTTCTTTTGTTCTATTTACATAGAATGTAACTGTTTTTGCCTCCGTGAAACTATTAAAAAATACTAGTAGATCTTTTATACCATTAATATCAGTATCATCTATCTTTAAAATTTCATCACCTGGTAATAGCCCTGCTTTACCAACTTTAGTATCACTCATTAAATCTCCATAATCACCAACGATTACTTTATTATCCGGAGTTTCTTTATCATATTTTAAAACCATTTCAACTGAATATACAAATACTTGTGGTTCTAACATTACAGTTACTAATTCATTATTATTTGATTCATCTAAATATACAACTTCAATAGTACCATCTTGTGAAATACCTTCACCTTTTGCAGCTTTTGCCATAGCAGCAGATAAATCATCCCAGTCCGATAATACTTCACCATTAATAGAATAAATTGTATCATTGTTTTCAAGTCCTGCAACTTGTGCTGGACCAGAAACTTCTGCAATCTTAGTTGAAGATGTATCAGCATAACCATAACATACACCCATAATAAAGAATACAATTATTGCAAGAACAAAGTTCATTAAAGGACCTGCTAAAACACTAAAGAAACGATTCCAGAATGGTTTATATGCAAATGTTCTATTCTTAGGTGCAATTTGAAGTTCTTCTTTCTTTTCAACATTCATCATCGCATCACGAGCAACAATATACTTATTTACTTCACCATCTTCACTTTCTAGTTCTAAATAAAGTTCATCATCAAGTCCTTCCATAGTTCCTGATAAATCATAACTTACTAAGTTATATACAGGAAGATTATTATATTTAGGATTATCTAAATTAATAATAATTTTACAAACTCTATTATTTTCTAATATAACTTTTACTCGCTTTACATCTTTTAATGCATCAAACTCAACTTCTTCACCAGCCATTGCAACGTAACCACCAAATGGAATAGCACGAATAGAGAACATTGTTTCTCCTTTTTTTGTTTGCCAAATTAATGGCCCCATTCCAATTGAAAATTCATGACATAAGATACCTGACTTTTTAGCAATAATAAAATGTCCAGCCTCATGAATTAACACAATGATACCAAGTACTAAAATAAATACAATAACACCTAAAATAAGGTATAGTACTTGTGACCATTCTATATTATAAAATCCTAAAAACTTCATTTCTACAAAACCTTTCTATCTATACTTTGTAAGAATTTGAATTCTTACAAGTTCATCTACACTCATAATTTTAGGAATAGTTAAATCACCACTTGTAAATTTTTCATATATTGGATTATCAAGTGCTTCTTTAACAATATTCTCAATATCTAAAAATTTAATCTTATCTTTTAAGAATAAACCTACTGCAACTTCATTAGCAGCATTTAAAATTGTTGGATAAATATTTCCTCGTTTTATAGCCTCTATTGCATACCCTAACATTGGAAATCTATTTACTGATAACTCTTCAAAATGAAGTGTCCCAACTTTTACTAAATCAAGTCTTTCAACCAGTTCAGTATATGAATGACTAGGATATTCAAGCGCATATTTAATTGGAAGTCGCATATCACTAGTAGCCATTTGCGCAAATACACTTCCGTCAAGAAATTCCACAAAAGAATGAATAATACTTTCTTTATGCATTATATAATCTATTTTATCCATTGGTAAATCAAATAAATAATGTGCTTCAATAAGTTCAAAACCTTTATTCATCATTGTCGCAGAATCAATTGTTATCTTAGATCCCATGCTCCAATTTGGATGATTTAACGCATCTTCTTTTGTAACGTTTTCAAGCTCATCTCTTGTTTTGTCTCTAAATGATCCACCAGATGCAGTAATGATTATACGTTTAACATCATCAATATTATTACCATTTAATAATTGAAATATTGCGCTATGTTCACTATCAATAGGAATAATTTTTACACCCATTTCTTTTGCTTTAGCCATAACAATTTCTCCACCAATAACTAGAGTTTCTTTATTAGCTAAATATACATCTCTACCTACTTCAATAGCACTTAATGTTGGTAAAAGCCCCACAGCACCAACTAAAGAATTAATAACTTTAGGACATAAACAATCATGTGTAGCAACTTGTTGTAAACCTTTATTTCCAAAAGTAACTTTTACTTTTGGAAATTTTTCTTTTATAACATTAGCATCAAACTCTTCAATTGCGCATACTAAATCAGGTTCAAATTCTTCAACAATTTCTAATGCTTTATTTATATTATGCCCAAAACTAAATGCTGCAAGTCTATAAACATCACGCTTTTCTCTTATTAAATCAAGTACTTGTCCACCAATTGAACCTGTAGCACCAAGCAAACATAACTCTATCATAGTATAACTCCTAATAATGTAAGTACTACAAAAAATACAGCACAAGTTAAAATAACACTATCAAAGCGATCCATTACACCACCATGACCAGGAAATATTTTACCATAATCTTTAATTTCATATTCTCTTTTTAATTTAGATGCTATTAAATCACCTAATTGACTAATAATAGTTAACATTAAAGAAATAACCGCAATAATAACTATTTTAAATCCAAGTTTATCAATACCAAATAAATTAAATCCCACAAACTCTTCCGCAAGTATTAAACAAACAGTACCAACAATAGTCCCACAAATAGAACCACCTATTGCACCTTCAACACTCTTATTTGGTGAAATACTAGGAATAAGCTTATGTTTACCAATTCTACAACCTATAGAATAAGCACCAATATCAGTAAATATAGTAGTAAAATAAATATAAACAAAAATAAATAAACCACTTAAATTTAAATCAATATTACCTAATTTTACATTATTAACAGCATATAAATCAACATTTCTTATAGTTGCCATAACACCAAAACTAAGACCACCATATAATATAGCACCAATATAATAAAAACTATCACTTACCTTTAATTCACTATATATAAGTGATGTAATTAATAGTACAATAACAATTAATAATAAACCAAATAAAATATATTTTTGCGCATCAAAATTAATCTTTAAATCAGCAAACATTGTAATAATTACCATACCACTTGAAAAACTAGGTATAACAATATCAAGTATTTTAGGTAAATTATATTTACGGTTATGCATCTTAACAAGCTCATATGTCCCAATAAAAGCTAAAACTGCACATAAACCATACATAAAATACCCACCAAGTAAAATAAATGGAATTAAAATTATTACCATTGCTATAGCAGTAACAACTCTAACTTTACTCAGCATTCTTATTCTCCAATCCTCCAAATCTTCTATTACGACTTTGGAATGCATCTATACACTCATATAATTCTCTTTTATTAAAATCAGGCCAGTAACAAGAAGTAAAAATAAACTCACTATATGCAAGTTGCCATGGCAAGAAATTACTAAGTCTCTTTTCACCACTAGTTCTAATCATTAAATCAACTGGATCAATACCAGCAGTATATAAATGTTCATCAAATAATTCAACATTTATATCATCAATTGATATTTCACCATCTACAACTTTCTTACATATTTCTTTTGTAGCGTGAACAATTTCTTGTCTACCACCATAATTAAAACATATTCCAAGCGTATAATTTGTAAATTCTTTAGTTAAATCCTCAATTTTATTAATAGTTTCTAAAACATCACTTGGTAAATTAGTTCTTTCACCAATAATTGAAACTCTTGTTTTATTTTTAATTAACTTTTCTGTATATTTATCAATATTCTTTACAAATGCTTTCATTAAAAACTCTACTTCATCACTTGGTCTAGACCAGTTCTCCGTAGAAAAAGCATATACAAGCATTGCTTTAACACCTAAATCTCTACATAATTCAGATGTTTTTACAAGTGTTTCAATCCCTTTAGTATGACCAAAAGTACGAGGAAGTCCACGTTTTTTAGCCCATCTACCATTACCATCCAAAATAAATGCAATAGTATTTGGAATCTTTTTACTTAAAATCTTATTTTTCAATTCATCAATTTTCATAAAGATACCTCTAAATATAAATCTCTATTTATCTATTATACTATATTTCACAATAAAAATCAAATCAATACCACTAAAAAAGAAACCATAAGCACTAAACTTATGGTTTCTATTATATATTACAAATATTAACTCTAAATTAATTCATGATCATTTATTACAAGTTTAAATTCTAATCCAAAAAATGAAGCAGCTTTTTCACATAATTTCATACGTGATAAGAATATTTCAAAATATTCCATAATTGAACAAATACTTGTATCAATTACTAAATTAAGATTTAAAGTCTTATTATCTTTATCTACAACAACTCTACTTTTAATAGCAGCATAATTAACACGATTATGAATATCAAACTCTAATATTTCTTTTCTAACTCTACTTCTTCTAACATCAGTTTTATCTGCAATAATAAGTGCAGAAGAAATAATACTTACAGGATATGCAGATGATTCATCATGATTACCAATTGCAGATACAATTAACGCAATCTCACTTGTATCCATTCCAAGTTTTTCTAAAATATGAAAAGCCATTAAAGCACCACTTCTAGCATGACCTGCACGATTAACAACATTTCCAATATCATGCATATAAGCTGCAATCTTACCTAGTTCAATTATTCTGTCATCATAACCTAAACTTGTAAGTATTTCTTCAACAACAGCAGCACATCTTAAAACATGCTTAAACGAATGTTCAGTATATCCAATATCAGCTAAATACTTATCAGCTGATTCAATATATGTATTAATTTCTTTATTTTCTTTTATTTCTTTAAATGTAATCATTTTTTTCTCCTTTAAATTTTTATTACCATTTTATAAACAAATTGACATATAATAAGGTAAATATACTATATTATCCTCTACTTTAATATCTCCATTATGTAAAACATATAATGTTCCAATTTTTTTATTAAAAATATTTTTAAATTTTAATAGAGATGAAATAGTATAATTATTTGTAGACTTAACTTCTATTGGACATACTTTATTATTATGCCTAATTAGAAAATCAATTTCCATTACCGTATTTTTAGATTCTTTATCAGTTTTTTTATAATAATATATATTATGACCATTTGCTCTTAAAGCTTGTGCTACAATATTTTCGATAATCATTCCTTCATTAATATGTAGTTTATCAAATAAAATTGCTTCATAAAATTCATTTTCTAAATAATCCTTATTTTTATATGCTAAAGATACAAGCAATCCTGTATCCCCCATATAACATTTAAATGATGGGTCTGTAGTTGACAAATTAAACGCAACGCTCGGATCACTTACATTTTCTGCAATATTAACTATCATTGCATCATTCAACCATCTTATTGGTTCCTTATACTCACGACGTCTAGCTCCTTCAATATGAGATAAAACAAATTGTTTATCATGTTTTGAAAGTTCAGAAGGAATATGTAAAAATATATTTTTTACATACACTGGATTCACTTCATTTTGTGTTTCTATATCATTCTCATATAGGTTTAATATATTTTGTTTTACAAAATCAACTTTACCGAAATCTTTAGATTTTACATATTCTGCAACTGCTTGAGGCATTCCTCCAACAAGAAGATATTCTCTAAAGCTTTTCATGATATCTTTATTTATTTTTCCAAGTGGTCTTAAATTAGTATAATGTTCTTTAATAATATCTATTGTAATATCATTATTCATTGCCCACATATATTCTTCAAAATCCATCGGTAATACTTCAATTGTATATTCCTCGGATGGTATCAATATATCTTTACTCTTTTTGGTTATTGAAGCAAGTGAACCAGTTTCAACATAATCATATCTCTTATCTTCAAGTAAAGTTTTTAGTGCTTTTCTAGCTGCAGGAAATAATTGTATTTCATCAAGAATAATTAATGATTCTCTAACATATAACCTAGTTTTATAAAATATTTGTAATTTATTAAAAAAATAATCTAAATCTTCTAATGAATTTATAAACAATTCTTTTATCTCATCAGGAGCTTTATCAAATCTTATTTCAATATATGATTTATATTCTTCCCTACCTAACCTTAATGCAAGTGTAGATTTACCAACACGTCTAGCACCCTTTAAAAACAAAGCATAATCAGGAGCATATTCATTTTTCCATTTAATCATTTTATTATAAACTTTTCTCTTAAACTCCATATATTTTTTCCTTTCTCACAATTGCGAAGACTTTACACTCATATTATATCACAATTGCGAATGATTTTCAAGTATAACATTTCACAATTGCGAAGACATTTTGCGTGTTATTTTTCACAATTGCGAAGACTACACACACATATTTTATCACAATTGCGAAAACATTTCAAGTATGATATTTCACAATTGCGAATAAATTACAAATTTATTATATAACAATTTTAATAAATTTATACGTATACAAATTGTTTTAATTATCCAATAGCTATATAAAAAGGATAAACCCTTTTGAGTTTATCCTTATTTTATATATTAAATTGCTTCACAACTTGTAATAATATAAGTATATTGAGTTTGATACCAGTTATAAGAAACTAAAGTAACTTTAACTTGCTTACCATTTAATGCTTCTAATGGTTGATAATTTTCTTGATAGAATTTAGCATTTGTATAGTTATACATTACAATTTCAGTATCACCAGATGTAATAGAAACTTTTTCGCCTTGAGTAGTGATATTTAAAGTACCAGTTACATTAGTATAAACTAAACCACCATTTTTAGCAGCTTCACCAGCAAATGCATCAGATGCAACATCTTTTAAACTTGCATTTACTTTAAATGCATCTTGAGGAATTACATTACCACTTGATAATACTTCAACAGTACCTTTAGAAATTTGAGGTAAACCATAATAAATATCAATATTACCTTGAATTCTTACCTTATCACCAACTTCAACAGCAGCAGATGAATAAGATAGGATAGTTGCAGTACCATCAGTTATATAGAAATTCCAAGTACTTGCACCACTTGATTTAACAAGTCCACATACGATACCTTCAACAACTACAGTTGGACCGCCTTTAGCAGCTTGATCTCTAAAGTCTTTTAATGAAATAACTGAAGCTTTAACAACATTAAATGCAATAGTAATATCTTCATTATATTCACCAAGTTTGAAATTAACAACTACTTTAGCATTTTCAGTAGATGTTGGTTCTTTTACATCAACTGTAAATACACCATTTTCTACTTTTGCAGTAACTTGTGAAGAACTAACTTCTTTAACTGTTAAAGTCGCACCTTCTGGCACATTATAAGTAACAGTAGCAGCACTTGGATATTCAGCAGCGAATTTTCCTAATAATTCTTCTTTTGCAAATCCAGCAACTAAATGGTCAGGAGTAGGAACAACTTGAAGAACTTCTAATACACCAGCTTTCCAAATGAATTCACCACTTGATTTAGCACCAATACGAAGTGTTACATAAGCTTCTACACATAAACCAGCATATTCTGATAACCATGCATATTCACCAGGACCAGTTTTATTTGAGTTTTGTGAATAAACGATCATACTTAAAGATGGATCTTCTAAATCATGAATATAATAATTCACATAATTTCCACTTGATTTTTCAACATACATTGTTGTTTTATAAACTTTATTAGAAATATTATTATCAGATGGATTATTAACTAATTCAGCCATAGGCATTTCTTCAATCCATTCACTTGGAATTTCATTTTCTTGCCAATCTTGATATAATACTTCAGCATTATTTAAACGAATAGAACCTGTATGATTATAATCTTCTCTTGATTGATATAAATCACCTAAACCTTCAACGATTACATATTCACCTTTTTTAAGTTTAGTTATATCTGTATTAGCATCAACAGCAGTAGAAATAAATACTGCAATTGAGGAAGTTTCATCAATTAATTCAAATCCAGCAGGAGTAGTAGCACCTTTCATATATAAGAAACCAACAATGTAACCTTCGATAACAGCTTTTTCACCTACAGGAACATTTCTTGCTTCTTCAATAGAAATAGTTTCAATTTCAGGTTTTTCAATTCCACATTCAAATGAAACTTCACGTTCATAATTAACACCTTTATACTCTACATTAATAACAACATTCATAACTACTTTTTCTTCACCGAAGTTTAAAGCAATATTAAATACATCTTCTTTATCAGCAATTACAACACCTTCAGATGTAGATATATAACTAACCTTAGACCCTTCTAAAATTTCATCAGTTTTTACTAAATCAAAATCACATAATGCAGTATATTTTTCAGCAAATTGTTTTTCTAATCTATCAAGAGCATATAATGCATAAGTTTCATCACTTACTTCAACTTCATCTAAAATTTGAAGAGGAACAATTCTCCAGAAGTTTCCACTTGCAGATAATTTACAGTTTTGAATAGCAATAATACATTCTCTAACTTCACCATCATATTCATTTAACCATTCTAAATCAGCACCATTAGCAGTTGTATAAGCATAATAACTATCAACACCATTTAAATCGTTAAAGTAATAATTAACAAATCCATTACCTTGACTTCTATTAATTCTTGCAACAACTTTATAAACATTTGATGTAATATTTTCAGAAACTGGAATCATACATAAATCAGCAATTGAAGTTTCTTCAACAAAATCAGTATTAATTTCATTTTCTTTACTTACAACTTCACAAGTTGCAGGAACAATTTGTCTAGCACCAGTATAACCAGCATATTGAGCTGAAGATGCACTTGATTCATCAATATATTTAGTAAAATGACCAGTAATAATTACTTCATCACCAGCAACTACTTCTTTTGCATAGTCATATGAATATACATAAATAGCATCAGTATTGTCATATAAATAGAAACCAACAGGAATATTTTTAGTAGTACCATAAACAACAAAAGCAACAACACCATTTACATAAACTTCTTGTCCTTCAGCAAATCCTTTTACTTCTTTTAAAGAATCATATTCTTCTGCAAGAACAACAAATTCATATACTTTTAAAGTTTGAGCACCATTAAGTTCAAACTTAACAGCAACTTCTACTACTTGATCTTCTCTTTGTCTAACAACAACACCTTCATTAGAAATAACTTCAGGTTTTGAAGATTCATATGTAATTTTAACTCCATCAACATTATTAACGAAATCTAAATCTTCAGTAACTTTATCAAATTTAACATCGCAAAAGAAATTTTCTGCAACTTTTTCTACACTAGCAAAACCAGGAGTACCAATTGTACATGAAGCAACAAAGCATGCACAAATAGTTAAAACTAATACAGTAAATAATTTTTTCATACTTTTCTTCCTTTTCTTAATAATTATTTTTAGGGGGAGAATAATCTCACTTATATTATACTATTTTTAAATTTTTTTTACCATCTATTAACACAAAAAAACAAACGTATCATTTAACTGATACGTTTTATAACTTTTTAATAATAACAGCAACTTGATTTTTTTCATCAAGTCCTGCAATTACTGTTTCTCCTATTACATTATCTAATAGAGTTTCTTTATTTATGCAATAACCACCATAAATACTAATCGTATTAAAAGTTTTAATTTCTTCATTTATTATAAAATTAACCACTAAACCACTAGCATAAGATACTCCATTAGAATGAGTTTTTTCAATTTTAACCTCTTGAATATATTTTAGATTAACATTTTTATAATAATTATATTTAACAAAAGCATAAATAAATATAATAATAAATGGACATAGTATTGCAAAAAAACAAATCCAGAAAATCCATAATTCCATTCCCTCACTAAACACACATCCAAGCATTGCTAAAAGACTTACTGCTAATGCAATACTACTAATTACTGTTAATCTCACTTGTGATTTATAATAAATTGCATTATGATTCATATTATTCTCCACAAAAATCGTTATTAGATATCTTTTCAATAATTACACAAACTTCATTAATTTCATCATAACCTACTTTTACAGTTTCTCCGACATATTCATCAATTTGAAAATATAAAAGAGCATTCCATCCACTTCGATATAGCGCAAGAGTCTCAACATTTTTCATTTCTCCGTTAATATTCATCTTAATTAAAAAGCTACTGCAATGATTAAATCCGGGTGTAAGTTTTTCTAATTTAACTTCTTGAATATATTTAAGTTCTACTTTTTTATAGTACCAATATTTATATAAATAATAAATTGTCATGCATAAAAATGGACAAAGAACTAAAACAATATATAATCCAAGATATTCTTTATCTCCATCTTCAGTAAAAATTAAGACTAATAATGGTGAAAATAATAGTAACATAAGTATTGACATAGCAATACTAAATATTAAATTTCTTTTATAATAAATTACATTATGATTCATTAAAAACACCTCTTTTGAATTATTATATCAATTAAATAGGAAAAAGTAAATATTCTATTTGAAAAAAAATAAAAACCCTCTACCTTTGTAGTAGAGGGTATTTAAATTCAATATTAGATAGACATAATGTCGCTTTCTTTTTCTTTTGTTAAATTATCAATATTTAAGATATATTTATCAGTAAGTTTTTGAACTTGTTCACTATAACGTTTTAATTCATCTTCAGTGATTAAACTATCTTTTTCTAATTTCTTTAAAGATTCAATAGCATCACGACGAACATTACGAATTGCAACTTTATTTTCTTCTGCAACTTTCTTAGCTTGTTTTGCAAGGTCTTTACGAGTTTGTTCATTTAGTGGTGGAATATGAATTCTAACAACTTCACCATCATTTTGAGGATTTAATCCAAGACCTGCAGTAAGAATTGCTTTTTCAATATCTTTTAAAATAGATTTGTCCCAAGGTTTAACAACAATAGTTTGTGGATCTGAAGCAGACACACTACCTACTTGAGAAACAGGAGTAGGAACACCATAATAAGAAACCATAACATCATTTAAAATAGCAGGATTAGCTTTACCAGTTCTAATTTTAGTAAAATCCTTTTTAAGTGATTCAATAGTTTTTAACATTTTTTCTTCGCAAGATGCGATAATTGTTTTAGGCATGTTTAGTTCTCCTTTTATTTATTTGATACAATTGTTCCAATAGATGGATCAATCATAATTTGTTTGATATTTCCACTTTTATTCATATCGAATACTACAGCATCAATATCATTATCACTACAAAGACTAGCAGCTGTTAAATCCATAACTTCTAATTGTTCATTTAACACTTGTTGATATGTTATATGAGTATATCTTTTAGCATTTGGATTTTTTCTAGGGTCACTATCATAAACACCATCAGTACCATTTTTAGCCATTAAAATCTTCTTTGCACCAATCTCAGCAGCACGAAGTGCAGCAGTAGTATCAGTTGAGAAGAATGGACTACCAGTACCACCAGCAAATATTACTATATAACCTTTTTCTAAAAATTCTACAGCATCACTTCTTGTATATGATTTTACAAGTGAAGGCATAGGAACAGCACTAAGAGTAACAGCTTTTAGTCCTGCATTTCTTAAACCATTTTCTACAGCTAAACTGTTCATAACAGTTCCAAGCATTCCAATACTATCAGCTAAGCAGCGATCCATATTATTAGTTTTTGCATCTCTACCACGCCACATATTTCCAGCACCACAAACAATTCCAATTTGAACATCTGTTGAAGCAAGTTCTTTAATTTCTTTTACAACTGCTTCAATTTTTTTAGCACAAATACCAGTTCCTGATTCTGATAACGCTTGACCACTTAGTTTAAGAATGATACGTTCCATAGATAAGCCTCCGATTATTTTTAGATATTATTTGTTTTGAGCAGCAGCTGCTTGTGCAGCAACTTCAGCAGCGAAATCATCATTACGTTTTTCCATACCTTCACCTACTTCATAACGAACGTAAGCTACAGCTGAACTATTGTGTAATTTTAAGAATTGTTCAACAGTTACACTTGGATCTTTAACGAATGGTTGATCTACTAAACAAATTTCTTTCTTGAATTTAGCTAAACGACCAACAACCATTTTTTCAATGATTGCTTCTGGTTTAGAAGCATTTTTAGGATCATTAGCAATTTCAGTTTTGATCATTTCAGCTTCTTTATCTAATACTTCTTGATCAATTAATGATGAATCTAAGTAACGAGGGTTGTACATTGCAACATGCATACATACATCTTTAGCAACTAATTCATCACTACCTTTAATTACTGATAATACAACGATTTTACCACCATTGTGTTTGTAAATACCAAATACTTCATCATCAGCTTTTTCAACACGTGTAACACGACGTAAGCTTAATTTTTCACCAATTACTGCAGTAGCAGCAACGATAATTTCTTCACCTGTTTGACCATTGTGAGAAGCTGCTAAAACACATTTTTCACATTTAGCATCTGCTTCAACACAGATTTCACCAACTGTTGCAAGTAAATCAATGAACTTTTGGTTTTTAGCAACGAAGTCAGTTTCAGAGTTTAATTCATAAAGGTAAGCAACATTACCATTAACAACTACATCTGCTAAACCTTCAGCAGCAATTCTTGATGCTTTCTTTTCAGCTTTTGCAATACCTTTTTCACGTAACCAGTCAACAGCAGCTGTAATATCACCATTACATTCAGTAAGAGCTTTTTTACAGTCCATCATACCAGCGCCAGTTTTTTCTCTTAATTCTTTAACTAATGCAGCACTAATCATTTTTATATTCTCCTTAAATTAAATTTTTATTATTCAGCTTGTGGAGCTTCTTCTTTAGGTTCTGCTTTTTCTTCAGCTTTAGGAGCTTCTGCTTCAGCTTTACGAGGTTTTGCAGGACGAGGTTTTCTTTCACCACGAGCAGGTTTTGCAGGACGTTGAACTTGTTCTTCAGGTTGTTTTTCTTCTTCTGGTAAAACATATGGTTCAACAGCTTGACCATTTGCTTCTAATACAGCGTTAGCCATAACACCTACGATTAAACGAACAGCTCTAACACCATCATCATTTGCAGGAATGATATAATCAACATCATCTGGATCACAGTTAGTATCTACTAAACCGAAAACAGGAATACCAAGTTTACGAGCTTCTAAAACAGCATTGTGTTCAGTTTTAGGGTCAACTACGAAAATGGCACCAGGAAGTTCAGTCATTTCTTTGATACCACCAAAGAATGCTTCAAGTCTTACCATTTCTTTTTTGATTTCGATTACTTCTTTTTTAGGTAAAAGATCAAATGTTCCATCTTTTTCCATTTCTTCATATTTGTATAATTTTGCAATACTCTTACGAATAGTCTTGATGTTAGTCATTGTACCACCAAGCCAACGTTTGTCAACATAATATTGACCAGCACGAGTTGCTTCTTCTTTGATAATGTCTTGAATTTGTTTTCTTGTACCAACAAATAATACTTTACAATTGTTGTTACGAACTACTTCTACCATCTTAGCATATGCAGCTTCGATTAAATCAGCAGTTTTTTGAAGGTCAATGATGTAAACACCATTTCTTTCTCCATAGATATACTCTTTCATTTTAGGGTTCCAACGGCGAGTATGATGACCGAAATGAACGCCAGCTTCTAGTAATTGTTTCATTGTAATTACAGCCATGATTTTTTCCTCCATTTTTCTTTTGTTTTTGGCCTCTAAGAAAGTCTTCATGGACCGCCCTAGTTTGAATCTTGTCTTATTTCATCAAACATAAACATGACGACGCACTCGTTTCTTATGTGTATTTTTTTGCCATTATATATTATACCAAAAAATATACTATATTGCCATTATTTAACTTATCTTTTTTTAATTAAAGTAATAAAAGATAATCCCTCATGTTCAACTTCTCTTTCTATTTCAACAAATCCAGCTTGTTTATAGAAGTTTACATTATGATCTTCTTCTAAAATTGTATCAACATACCAAGTATTTACATCACTATGTTTATCCATTACAGCTTCAAATACAAGTCTCCCAATCCCTTGATGTCTAAATTCATCAGATATATAGAATTGTGCTATTTGCATCACATGTGGATCATCAAGTTCAAATATAAAAATTCCACCAATAATACTTTCAGTTTTAAAATCGACAACTTTATAATAATGACCAAACTTATATTTTAAATTAAATTCCATTCTATGCAGAGTCATATGATATGGATTAGAATCAAAATCACCATACTTAACAGAATAATTTTCAAAACACTTCTTTTGAATTTCAAGTAAAACTTTAGCATCTTTAACTAACGCTTTTTCTAAATTTACCATTAATTTCTCCTTTTATATCAAAAATTAAATTATTTTACTATTTAATTATTTCCTATCATTTCTTTGTCTTGGATGATTCTCCATTGACTTTTTTAATTGTTCAGTAGACACATGAGTATAAATTTGTGTAGTAGATAAATTAGAATGCCCAAGCATTTCTTGAACACTTCTAAGATCTGCACCACCATCTAAAAGATGCGTCGCAAATGTATGTCTAAGCATATGTGGATACACATGAATTGACTCAGCAGCATCTTCTAATATCTTATTTATAATCACTCTAACACCTCTTGTTGTAAGAGCACCGCCATTACGATTTACAAATAAAACACTCGGTTGAACAGTCTCAACCTTTAAAACAAGTTCAGGTCTACCTACGTGAATATAGTTATTTAAAGCCTCAATCGTTCTTAAATTCATCGGAACATAACGTTCTTTACTACCTTTACCAAGCACTTTTATCATTGCATTTGAGAAGTCTAAATTCTTTTCTTCAAGTGACACTAGTTCCGAAACACGGAGTCCTGAACCATATAAAATCTCCATTATCGCAAGGTTTCTTTTACCAATAGCAGTTGTTTTATCAATAGAGGAAAATATTTTTTCAATTTCTTCTTTGTATAAAAATCTTGGTAAACTCTTCTCAACCTTAGGACTTTCAATAAGTTCAAAAGGATTTTTAGTGACAATTTTCTCAGTGATTAAGTAGCGATAAAAATTTTTAAGACTTGATAATTTTCTTGCGATAGACTTCTTTTTAAAATCTTTATTAAAAAGTCTTGTCATAAAATTTCTCGCATGAATACTTCTTGCAGTAATTAGTGTTCCCATTTCTTCTTCTTTTAAAAAGTCTTTAAATTCACAAATATCATCAATATAAGCATTTATCGTATATTCAGAATAATTACGTTCTGCTGTTAAATATTCACGATATTTTTCAATTGCTTCAATTGATTTAGACTCATTATCAATTGTAACTGTTTCTTTCTTTTTAACACTTGGAACACTTCTTTTACCGGTTGGTCTAATCGTCTTCTTTACTGCCACTTTCATCACCTCCTTATTATATAATATAATATTTTATAAATCTTTCACTAATTCATCAATTATAGAAAGTGCTCTTGCAGCATAAGCACCTTTACGTTCTTTCTTTCCTACTTTTATATTTAATGGTTCAAAAATACCAAAATTAACATTCATTGGATCGAATTTTTCAACACCTTCATCACCATTATGATAATAACTAATATAATTAGCAAGTGCTCCTATAGCAGTCTTAGAATCTAAATTTAAAATATCTAAACCACTTAAATATCTGGCCATATTAATCCCCGCAACAAGTCCACTTGCAGCACTTTCAACATATCCTTCAACTCCAGTCATTTGACCTGCAAAGAATATTTGTTTATTATCTTTAAACTGAAAACCATTATTTAATACTTTAGTAGAATTAATATAAGTATTACGGTGCATTACTCCATATCTAACTATTTCTGCATTTTCAAGACCAGGAATAAGACCTAATAATTTCTTTTGTTCACCCCATTTAAGATGAGTTTGAAAACCCACTAAATTATATAAACTTTTAGCTTTATTATCTTGACGAAGTTGTACTACCGCATAAGGCCATCTACCAGTTCTAGGATCATCAAGTCCTACAGGTTTCATTGGTCCAAATAATAACGTTTGTGCACCACGCAGTGCCATTTCTTCAATCGGCATACAACCTTCAAACACTTTCATTTCAAATTCATGACTAACAGTCTTTTCTGCGTGAATTAAAAAATCATAAAATGCTTCAAATTCTTCTTTATTCATTGGACAATTAATATAAGCAGCTTCTCCCTTATTATATCTAGATGCTAAAAAACATTTATTCATATCAATTGATTCATATGTTACAATAGGTGCAACAGCATCAAAAAAGTACATATAATCATGTCCAACAAGTTTACCAATCTCAACATGTAATTCATCACTTGTAAGAGGACCTGATGCGATAATCACAGGAGCATCAGGAATAGTTTTAACTTCTTCATAGTGTACTTCTACATTCGGATGATTAACAAGTTCATCAGTAATATATTTAGAAAATAACTCTCTATCAACAGCCAAAGCACCACCAGCTTCAACTCTTGTTGCATCAGCAGCACGAATAATTAACGAATCCATTCTTCTCATTTCTTCTTTTAATAAACCTACTGCATTTTCGATCCCTGCAGCGCGAAGAGAATTACTACAGATAAGTTCTGCAAATCCACATGTTTGATGAGCAGGAGTCATCTTCTTTGGTCTCATTTCATACAAATGCACTTTTATTCCTCTTTTAGCTAGCTGATATGTTGCTTCACTTCCTGCAAGACCAGCTCCAATTACAATTACTTCTTTCATAAAAACCTCGTTGATAAATTATCTTTATTACATTATACACTATTTTTTAAAAAAATACCATTATTTCCTCTTATCAAATAAAACTTCCATTTGAAATTCATTTAAAATTTTAAAAAATTTATAAGGCATTTTTTTATCTTTTAAATTGACTATTATATTTTTTCATAGTATAATTTTCTTAATAGGACGAAATAATATGTATAACTAATTATATTATATAATTACTAATTAATACAATATTTTTTAAAGCTTTTATTTATTAAATTTTATACAAAAATACACTTAACACATTTAAAGAAAATCATTTACCACATTCGCCTTATTCAATAATTAAGGAGGAAATTATGATTAATTTAAATGATCTACTAACTAAAAAAGAAAATAATCAACTTGAAGTAAAAGATGCTAAAGGAGGATTACCGAACAGTATTTGGGAAACTTACTCAGCTTTTGCAAATTCTTACGGAGGAACAATTCTACTTGGTGTTATTGAAACAAAAAAGAAAAAACTAATTCCAGTAGGATTAAACGAAACAGAAGTAAATCTTCTATTAAAAAATTTTTGGGATACAATACACTCTGATAAAGTAAGTATTAATTTATTAACTGACTATCACGTTAGAATAGAAAATATTAATAACAATTATATCCTAATTATTAACGTACCACAAGCTTCAAGATATGATAAACCTATTTATTTAAACAATAATTTATATTTATGTTATCGACGAAGCCACGAAGGAGATTATAAATGTACTAAAAACGAAGTTATCAATATGATTAGAGATAACGATGTCAACTCACAAGATTCATACATTGTTGAAAAATTAACCATTAATGATTTGTGTAAAGATACAATTGAAAAATATAGAACATATTTCATAAACCATAAAGGTAAAGAACATCCATTTAGTAATGAACCAATCGAACTATTTTTAAAACATATTAATGCCGCAAAACTAGATAATAATGATATATTAAGACCTACTAAAGCAGGACTATTAATGTTCGGTTATAACTATGACATAATTAATGTATATCCAAATTACTTTTTAGACTATCAAGATAAAAGAAATGTTGATGATAATATACATTGGGTAAATAGAGTCTATTCCTCATCAGGAGATTGGAGCGGAAATTTATTTGACTTCTTTTTTAGAATTAACAATTATTTAGTAGAAAACGTAAAAGTACCCTTCAAAATGGATGGAATTTTTAGAGTAGATATAACTCCAATTCACAAAGCAGTTCGTGAACTTTTATGTAATTGTTTATCAAACGCAGATTATAATGGTACGCGAGGACTAGTTATAAAACAATACAATGATAAATTAGAATTCTCAAATCCTGGTTCTTTTTTAATACCAAAAGAAATCGCCTTTAATGGTGGAAATTCCGATGCGAGAAATAAATTAATTTTAACCATGTTCAATAATATCAATGTTGGAGAAAGAACTGGATCAGGAATCCCACTAATCTTCAATGCAACTAAAGAACAAGGATATTCTACTCCAACTTTTCAAGATTTCTTTAATCCTGATTATACAATAGTTACAATTTATTTAACCAATGTTTTTAAATCTCAAAATAAGTTGGACATTGGTAACGACAAGTTGGACATTGGTAATGATAAGTTGGACATTGGTAACGATAAGTTGGACATTAAAGATGATGGTTTAATAATTACCTACGAGAAAATAAAGATTAAACATATAATTGAAAATTTGGATATTCGTAGCGATATAAAAGAAAAACTAGTAATAATTTATGAAAATTTTAAAAATGATACTTTTAGTTCTTCATCTATAGTAGAATTAATAAATTGTAGTCGCAGTTCTTCAGATAATTACATAAAAGTACTTCGAGCAAATAACCTTATCGAACCTATCAAAGGAAAAGGAAAGGGAAAATATAAATTTAAATCTTAATAGTTCACAATAAATTAATATTTAAAATAAATTAACTTATATATCTTAAAATTTAAATAATGGAATAATACCATAAAAGATATCATTCCATTATTTTGTTTTGCATATTTATCTTGAATTATTAATAATTCTATTATGAAAAAAAGTTTATATTTCTTTCTTTTTTCAAGTACCATCTTAATTTGAGCAGTCAAATGACTGCTTTTTTATTTACACAAAAATCATTAACTATAATCAAACAATATAAAATAGTTAAATAGATGCTAACTCAATATATAACTAAATTTTCATTACTACTATAAAAATATATAATTAATTAAAAAAATTAAATTACTATTTCACATTTTTGTATATATTTTTAGCGGTATTTTTCACATTTTTGTGATTATTAATGCTATAAATCACTAAAATAAAATTATCATTCAATGCTTAAATCAATCGCATATGTATATCTTATTGTATAATAATTGTCAATAGATTAAATAAGAAAAGAAAAATCACTTTTACAAGTGATTCTCTTATATTTTATTATAGATAAATCTTATTTCCAGTTTTAAGCCATGAACTTGCGTTAGCACGAAGTAATTCTATTGCACTTTTATTAGTAGCTGCAAGTACACTATCAACAGTATCATCGCTTCTTACTGTATAAACATTACTTTTAGGGATTGTCATTTCTTGTCCAGGAACTAGTTTTAATTTACCAAAATCATTATATAAACCTAATAAAACAGGATCTACATTTTCTTTATCAGAAATTCTTTCAATTGTATCACCATCTACAGTTGTATAAGTATAATAGTCAAATCCTGATTCTGTTGCATTCTTTTTTGGGACTAATAGGACTTGTCCAGGAAATAATGTATTAGATGTTAACATATTGATATCTATTAACTCTGATACTGTTGTATTAAACATTTTAGCGATTGCATATAGCGAATCACCTTTTTTAACTGAATACTCAACATATTCAACTCTTAAACCATAATTATTCATAATAAAAGCCTCCTCACATTTATTATATGAGAAGGCTTATTTTTTGTGATTAATTTCGATAATTTGAATCGTTTAATTCAACAAATTCCATCAATACTCTAATTCTTTCTTCAATACGTGAAGCACGTAGTTCATCAATATCTTTAGCAGTTTCTGCAAGATGATTATGAAGAGATACGGGATCTAAGTTAGATGTCATAAATGTAAGTTTATAGTTTTCCATTCTTTCTTGTAACACTGCACCAAGCACTTCATCCCTAATAAACGAAGTAGTTGTTTCTCCACCAAAATCATCAAGGAATAACACATCTGCATCTTTTAAAATTTCTACTGCATCTTCTAAACCACCTGTAGATATTGACGACTTAATTTGTCTAATTAAATCAGGATAATACGCAAAAACTACTTTTTTACCATTTTCCGCAAACTTATTCGCAAAACATGCCATAATATATGATTTACCACAACCATATGGCCCATGTAAATAAATACCTTTAACTTTCTCGCCATTTATTTCTTTATTAAAGATATTCATCATTTTAGAATAAATTAGTTTACGAGCAGGTTTATCACTAAATAAACTACTAGCATCAACATTATCTAAATTACACGCAAGAACAGTTAGGTTTGCAATTTTATCATTCTTATCCATTTGTTTTTGTAAGTATGGACAAGGAACATATTCAGTATAAAAATTACCATTAAACAAAAGTTTTGGCATCGAACCAATTAAATCTTGATTACAACCGTTTATTGAAGTACATCCAGCACATTTCTTTTTATTAATCATAAATGAATAAATATTTAAGATTTCTTTTTCTAGAACATCTATATTTATTTGATGATGTTCTACAAGTGTTTTAACATCTTTGTCTTCTAAAGCCGCTTTTAATATTTGTTCTCTACTAAAATTCATATGTGCCTCCTTACTCATTAGGTTTAAAGAAATTAGTAATATCACTATCTAATTCTTCTTCATTATTATCGTTATTTTCATTTGATTCTTGTTTACCATACCAATTTGGTACTTGTTTAACAGTTTTAGTTTTAGTACTTTTACCTTTTTTAGGTTCTGTTTTATTATTAATATGATTTAACGCATCCATAGTATTTACAATACCAGCTCTAATCCAAGTATTAAGTACTTTTAAGAAATAATTATATGATGGTATTTCCCCATTTTTTTCTGATAATACATATAAAATACATACATTTAAAACTCCAATTGAAACATTAGTTTCTTTTAACAACTTATCAAACATACTAATTTCAGAACTTGTAAGTTCAGTTTGATATTTATGTTTAACAAGTTCATTAGGAGAAAGTGTATTTAACGCATTAACTAATTTATCAGAACTTTTTACAACATCACGTTTTTTAACAAATACAACCTTTTGATTACGATTATCATATAATCTTTTTACTTGATTTTCTAATTCTTCATAATTAATTGTTTTATCAATATTTACAGATAATAAAACTGCATCTTTTAACATTTCAACACTTAATCCATATAAATATGCATAACGTTTAATTAAATTTAAAAAGTCATCATCTTGTAGAATAGCCTTATCAAGTATATCCATTGCATCTACTAAAATAATAAAGTGATCTAAATTAAATTTATCATTATTTATAACAATACCATTATTTATTGTATCTACACCAACACCAAGATATGTTGCGTCTGTTTCAAAAATAGAATCAAAAACATCATCAAAACTAACAGTAATATTTTCAAACTTATTTGGATCAAGTCTTCTTAGTAAAAAGTTGTATGCTAGAGTATTTAAATCATCTAATCCAATAATTGAACTTAGGACTCTCACAAAATCATGATTATTAAAAAACTCATAAGGTGATAATACTTTTTTTAGTACATATATAAAATGTCCATCTTTATAATACGTACTAAGAAGTCCAACAGCTTCAAGTTTTCTTCTTTCTAAAACAAGTTTAGTTTTAGGAATCCCTGTCAACTTAACAAGTTGGGAGTGATTTAAAACGCTACTTTCTTGTGAACCTGGATCTAACATTGTAAATAATGTTAGATATATACTCATCGCCTTATCACCAATAATAGGTAAATAACAATGTGTTAATACTTTTCTGTCAAGATCTGTTAACGTATTATCAACATAGATTGTAAATGCAGTATTTTCAATTGAATAATTCTTAATACTCAACTTACACCACCACCAATTTTCTTAAGAGGTAATTGTTTATTTAAACTATCATAATAACTTCCAATAACTTTAGCCCCACGATTAAGCGGTAATATATACATTGTTGAAATCTTAAAATCAACGCTTGTTACACTTGGAGTTTGATTAAATAAAGTTACAATTAATTCTCCCCTTGGCATAAGAATAAGCATTTCTTGAAAATCATCATTAATATTACTTACTTTAAAACGCATTGCTTTAGAAATATCTATTATAGTATTCTTAACCTTTTCATAATCAGCTTGATAATAATGTGTTAAAAGATTATTATTATCCCCAAATTCTACAGTTTCAAAACTATTAGAAAAAATCGCTTTTAATCCCATCTTTATTTCCTCATTTCTAGTAATTTATTTATTACTTTATCTACTTGATTATAAGTATAACATAAATCAAGCGAATTATCAATTATAAAGTGTGCTTTTTGTTTTTTAATTTCTATATCCATTTGTGAATTAATTCTTACCATTGCTTCATCTAACGTTAAATTATCACGATTCATTAGTCTATCAATATTTATATCTATATTAGCATAAACACAAATGACTTTATGACATAAATCATCAAAACCAGATTCATATAAAAGTGGTACATCTACAAAGACTATTTTTTGATTGCAATTATTTATTTCTTCAATAACTTTCTTTTTAATAATAGGATGAATTAAAGAATTAAGTTTTTTATTAGCATCTTTATCATTAAAAATAAGCTCGCCCATTTTCTTACGGTTTAGTGTTCCATTTTCAATAAATTCATCACCAAAAACTATTTTTATTGATTCAATAAAACCACTAGTACTTGCAACCTCTTTAGAAATAACATCTGTATCAATAACAGTATATCCTAAACTAATTAAATATTTAGATACACTAGATTTTCCACACCCAATACCACCAGTAATTCCAACAACAAGAGGTTTATTCATCTTTTGACAATTATCACATAGATATGTGCCACGTCCACCAACCACAATTTTTTTAATTGGTGAAGAACATTTCTCACAAGGACATCCTACTTTTGTATGAACATGAAGTTTTAACTGAAAACGTCCTGTTACACCAAGACTTGATGTATAACTCCTAATCGTAGTACCACCAGCTTTAATAGCACCTTCAAGCACATATTTTGCGTTATCTAATATAGTTTTAGAGTCATGTAAAGTTAAATAATTACAAGGGTACTCTGGATGAAGATTAGATAAATAACAAACTTCATCAACATAAATATTACCAAGTCCCGCAATTAAAGTTTGATCAAGTAATGCGGTTTTTAACTTAATTCGCATTTTAGATATTTTACTATGAAAATCATTTATATCTATTAGTGGAGAATTTGCTTCAGGACCTAATTTTTTTAGTTCTGGTTCAGACATAATTTCAAATAGATCAGTAGTTTTAACAAGTTTCATTGTGCCAAACTTTCTCGTATCATGATACCTTAAAGTCTTTCCACTTTCAAATGTAAAAACTATATGTTCATGAATATTTCTTGGTTCAAATATATCTTTTATAAAATATTTACCTTCCATTCGAAGATGTGAAATAATAGATACATTATTAAATATAAAGAATAAATATTTACCATATCTTAAAATATCTGTTACACTTTCACCAATTAATAATTCTTTAAAATAATTTCTTGATTCTTCATCAATCATTGATTCATAAAATACATCAACTGCTACTATTTTTTCACCTATTATTTTAGTTTTAAGTGTTTCTTTTACTGTTTCAACTTCTGGTAATTCTGGCACAAACTTCACCTACCTTATTTCATGTCCCAATTTTCTCCCCATGAAAGTGATGCTTCTAAAACTACATCAAGACTTACAACACCTTCCATAACTTCTTTTAATATCTTTTTAACAATTTCAACTTCAGAAATTTTTGTATCAACAACAAGTTCATCGTGAACTTGTGCTATTAATTTACTCTCTAAATTTAATTCTTTAAACTTCTTATCAACTGCTATCATTGCTATTTTAATAACATCTGCAGCAGCACCTTGAATAGGAGCATTCTTAGCAGTACGTTCTGCAAATTGACGAAGAGCACCATTTGATGAATTAATCTCAGGCATATATCTTCTTCTACCGAAAATAGTTTCAGTATAACCTGTAGTTTTAGTATTACTTACAGTTTTATCTAAATAATCTTTAACTTCAGGATAAATGCTAAAATAACGATTTATAAAATCATTAGCTTCAAATGTTGAAATTTTCAACTCTTCCGCAAGTCCCCAAGGACTCATACCATATACAATACCAAAGTTAACTGCCTTAGCCATTCTTCTTTGATCTTTAGTTACATTAGAAATATCTACATTATATATTTTAGCAGCAGTAGATGAATGTAAATCTTCTCCACTGTTAAATGCATCAATCATATTTTTACATTTAGAAACATGTGCTAAAATACGAAGTTCAATTTGTGAATAGTCAGCACTAATAAGAAGTGAATCATCACTTGGAATAAACGCCGAACGTATAAGTCTACCATCTTCAGTTCTAATTGGAATATTTTGAATATTAGGTTCAACTGAAGACAAACGACCTGTAAGTGTAAGTGATTGTTTAAATATTGTATGAACTTTACCATCATCAAACATCATATCAAGCAAACCTACTACATATGTAGAATATAGTTTACTATATTTACGGTACTCTAATACCTTCATAGGAACTGGATGAATTTCAGCTAGTTTTTCTAATGTTTCCGCATTAGTTACATATCCAGTTTTATTCTTCTTACCTTTTGCTATAGCAAGTTTTTCAAATAAAACTTCACCAAGTTGTTTAGGGGATGCAATATTAAATTCAAACCCACAAAGTTCATATATTTCTTTTTCTAAACGATTAATCTCATTTAATACAAATTCACCAATTTCATTTAATCTTTCTTTACTAATTCTAAAACCATTTAATTCCATATCTCCAAGCACAACTGCAAGAGGTATTTCTACTTCATATAATAATTTCTTTTGTTCACTAGTTAATATAGCATCAATCTCTGATTTTACAGTTTCTAAATAACTTACCTTATCAATACTATATTTACCATATACATCAACACTAGGTACTTCATGTTTAGCATTCTTACCATAAACTTCTTCTAAATATGGAATATTAGTTTCAATAAACTTTTCATACATACTTTTAGCATCAACTGATGAATAACTTGGATTAACAATATATGCAGCAAGTCCTAAATCAAAACTAAATTTATTTAGTGTAATACCAAGTTTTTTCAAAGAAACATAAACTTTTTTAGCATCAATTGTATATAGTTCTTTATTACTTAACTCACTAATTAATTCATTATTATTTAAAAGATTTTTTTCAATAAAATAACCCTTATTATTTATAACTACACTAATACCAAGTATTTCTTCTTTATGATAATTTTCTTTAGATATTTCTACATCAAATAAACATTTAACACTCTTTTTTAACTCACTTATTAAACTATCTACTTCATTATAATAATATTCTAATTCTAGTTTTTCAGATTTAACAATAGTTTTTTCTTCTGTAATATCACCTAGTTTTTTTATAAAAGATTTAAATTCAACTTTTTCATAGAACTCTCTTAAAACTTCCTTTTTAGGTTCAACATATAAAGTATCATTTATATTATATGGTAATTCTACATCCAAATAAAGTGTTGCAAGTTTCTTACATCTTAAGGCTTGTTCTTGATCGTTTATAAGAGATACTTGAGTTTTGCCCTTTAATGAAGGAATATTTTCAATTATCTTTTCAAGCGTACCATATTCTTCTAATAACTTTGCAGCAGTCTTAGGACCTATTCCACTAACCCCTGGTAAATTATCGCTAGAATCCCCAATTAACCCTTTATAATCAGTCATTTGATATGATTCTATCCCCATTAAACTTTTAAAGTTTTCTTCAGTATAACACTCTAAATCAGTAAGCCCTTTTTTTGTTAAATAAACATGAACATTACCTTTAGCAAGTTGAAGTAAGTCCTTATCACCTGATATAACCATTACTTCATCAAATTCATTTCTAGCCAGCATTGCCATACTACCAACAATATCATCAGCTTCATAATCATCAAGTTCTAAATGCTTAATACCAAGAACATCTAAATACTCTTTAATATAAGGAATTTGCATCAAAAATTCCTCAGGTGTTGGTTTTCTACCACCTTTATAATCAGAATATGTTTGATGACGAAGTGTCTTTTTACCCTTGTCAAACGCAACAAAAATATTTGTCATACCTGGAGTTTGAAGGATATGTTGAATCATATTAACAAATCCATATATTGCATTAGTATATAAACCACTTCTAGCTTGCATTAAATTACCAGTATATGCAGTTGCATAATATGCTCTAAACATAATACTATTTCCATCTAAAACAATCATTTTTTTCATACAAGTCCTCCAAATATTTACTTATATATATTTTACCACAAAATTCAAGAAAAATCACATTATTAAACAATAAAAAATGACAATAATAACAGTGGAGGAAATTTATGAAAAAATTAATTTATATTTTATTATTCCTATTAATACTAACAAGTTGTAAACAACTATCAACAAATCCATTTTATGATATCATTAAAGAATATCCTCATAATAGTAGTTTATTAAATGAATATGAAAAAATATACAATGAAACTAATAATATTGTATATGCTATAAATAAGGTTAACTATCCAAATTTCTTAACACCTAATTCTTCAAATTATTTATCTTTCAAAATAAATAACATTCAACTAGTTAATACAAACTATAAACTATCAAAAAATTATATCCCTAAAACACTTGTAGAAATTACTAATGTTGATTATATTAAAAGAACAAACGTGATAATGATGATTGATCAAAATACACTAAATGCATACACTCTTCTTTTTAACGAATCACTTCTAAATAATTTAAACCTAATAGTATTTTCAAGTTATCGAAGTTATGAATATCAAGAATCTATATATAATAAGGAAGAAAATAACTTTATTGCAGCACCAGGTGCATCAGAACATCAAACAGGACTAGCAATTGATATATCAACAAAAGATACTGGTTTAACTGAGTACTTTGATAATACTCCTGAATGTATATGGTTAACAAATAATGCTCATAAATATGGTTTTATCAAAAGATATCCTAAAGATAAAGAACATATAACAGGATATCCTCATGAATCATGGCATTATAGATATGTAGGGGTAGAAGTTGCAGAAATTATTTATAACAACAACTTAACACTAGAAGAATATTTTTATCAATATATTATTTTATAATCACAAATTAAAATTGTCTTCATATTTTATAATAGAGGTGATTTAATGCAATACCAACAAGTTATTAATGAAAAAGGTGAAAGATTATGGATACCACTACTTGCAGGAGCTGCAATCTTATCTGCTCCATTTTGGTTAAATAATAATAATAAATGTTGTAATAATTCATATTACCCTGCACCATATCCATATCCAGTTTACCCGGTAAACTATAATCCATACCCTTATCCGTATCAATATCAATATCCTTACTCAGGAGTTCCTATTGTTCAAAACTTTACAAGAAAGATAAAATAACGATGTCTTTTGACACCGTTATTTTTATGGTTCAATAAAATCTTTTGAGATTTTGAGATTTTAAGATTTTGAGATAATTAATAAATTATTTTGAGATTATTTGTAAAATCTTTTGAGATGAAAAAGAGATTTGTATTTATAATACAAACCTCTTTTATTTTTGTTCTTTATTTTCTATAATGTATTTGTCGCACCAGTATTATAAAAAATTAAATATGAACAAATATAATTATAAACTAAAATAGAGCAATTTTCAAGATTAAAAATAAAATATCAGATTTTACATAAAATAATTATAATTAAGGTAATGAATTAAAATAATACAATTAAAAATAGGGAACGGATCATAAATCCATTCCCTTTAATTTTGAGATAGATAATAAAATCATTTGAGATATTTTTCAGAATCTTTTAAGATAGGTTCTTATTTTATCTCAAAATCTCAAAAGATTTTACAGAACCATTTTTATTTTTATTTATTTTTTTAAATCGTATAATTTAAATATAATACACATACCATTATAGTAAATACTAATATAATCACCAGTAAAAAGATTATTAGTAGGATCAAGTATTGGATTACCATCTACACCTATTAATGCACTACCATTAAAGTAAGCAAATCCATTCATACCTTCAACTGTATCACCTTGGAATGAAGGTGCACCAAGTGCAAATGTTTGATCTAACATTCCAGATAAATATGGATTTCCTTCACCATAATTAAACTCTGCATCACCTATTTTAATAGAACCTTCTACTTTTTCACTAGTAAATGATTGAGCATTACCTGATTTAATAATACCAACAAAGTTAAAGTAAGTAATACTTGAATCACCTTCATTTGTAGTTAAGAAAGTTTTTCCATAAGCATTTAAAACTTGGTCTAAAGCTTTAATAGTTGGAACAAGTGCTGTTGCATTAACTACTGAGAACCAACCTTCACTACCTGCTACATATGAATCAATAGTACAATCAATAAATTCAGTATGCGCAATACTTTCATCTTCTTCACCAGGTCTTACATGGTCTTGAATTAAGACAGGACCACCAGCTCCTTCAAATGTACAGTTTTTAACAACAAAAGTAGGAGATCCCCAGTTATATAAGAATGAGTTAAATGAATCATATGATTTAGAATCTTCTAAATACATTGGAGCTTTTGTATCTTCTGCCATAAACGCAATAAAGAAACTATTAGATAAAGTATTCTTAATAAGTGTTTCAGGACCTTGAACTTGAATTAAAATTAATCCACCTGCTTTTTGTGTATTTTCAACTTTAGGAGCATTACCTAATAAACTAATATTTTTAACATTAACTTTACCTGTATCATCACCACTAAAGTGTAAAACAACTGAGTGACCAATTGACATACCTTCTGGTGTAATTTCATCAAATGCTCTTGTAACAACAGGAACTGTAGATGTATCTAAATTAAAGTAGTTACCATATAAACCAAATTCATTACCAACAGCATTATATTGATAAAGATTTACATAGTCTCTAAGTGATCCAAGTGTTCTTTCATAATCAGAATCACTAGGAAGTAAATCAGCGTCACCTTCATTATAGAAGAATTTTTGTGGTAAGTCATCTTTTGTTACTTTAATATTCGTATGTAAAATTACGTTTGTAGGATGATAATTTACATCTAAATTATTTAAAGTTTTAAATTCTACCCATGCATCATAACCTTCTTCATCAGCAGGTCTATTATCAAGATAAGCTAAATCAAGTGCAGTATATGCATTAAATCCATCAACAACCCCACAATAATAAGTTACAACATATTTACTAATTTGATCACTTGCTGATTGTTTTACAGTTAAATATTCTGGAATAATTTCTACTTTTAATGATTTACCAATTGCAGCTTCACTAAAATCAATTAAACCATTTTCTTTATCAAATGAATCAACTAAAGCACTATCATCTAACACTTCAACATATTCTTCACCAGTAAGTTCATATAATTTATAAGTAAAATGCCAAACACCAGTATAATCATCAAAATCATCACCAGCAGCATTTAAAACACCTAATTCATAAATAGGTAATACTTTCCAACCATTATCATCACCAACCATATAAGCTTGAGTTCTATCAATATATTCAATTTCTTTATTAGTTTGTTCTTTAATATTATTATTATATGCAACCCAGTTTCTATTTGATGATGTTGATAAGATATATACATATTGTTCCCATTTAGCATATAAAGTTAAATCTTCATATACTAAAGAATCAAAATCATATTTATTAGTTAATTCTTTATCAGTATACCAACCAGTAACTTTATGAGCAGTACTCTTTAATTCCTCTGGTTCAACAACTGTATTTGAATATACAACATTTTGTGATTCTACTTCATATCCTTCACCTGCAACAAATGTAACAGTAAATACTTCAGAAGTATCAACCCATTTTGCATATAAAGTTAAATCACTTGTAACTTTTTGTTTAAAATCATATTTATTTTCAAATTCACTATCAAGATACCAACCAACTAAAGTTAACCCCTCATTAGTCAATTGTGGACTTTCGATAAGTTCACCTTCTTTAACTTCAACTGGTTCTAAAATTACCTCACAATTAGTTACAAATGTTATTGTATAACATCCAATCCATTTAGCATATACAACAATATTTTTTGTTATTGGCTCATTAAATAAATACTCTTCAGTTAATCCAGCATCAGTATACCAACCACCAAATTCAAATCCTTCTTTTTCAGGATCAGCAGGTTTAGTAGGTATTGTACCTTTAATAACATCCATTTGTTCAATCTTAGTTCCACCATCTGTTCTAAATGTAATTCTATAAGATGAAGCATCATCTACACATCCAGTTATAACAAATGCTAATAAAACTAAAACTAAAACCATTAATTTCTTAAATAATTTCATATTTTCACTCCTTTTTAAATTATACCGCCTATATCAGGTTTACAGTAAACTTTTATCGTTAAAGATATATTAGAATTTCTATCAGTTGGAACAATTGTAATATATGCAGCACCTGCATCTAGCATTTTTATCGTACAAGTACCATCACCATTTTCAACAATTTCAAACAACCTTCCAACTTCATCATGATCATAATCAAATCTAAGCATAGGATTTGTTGCGTTGTCTGGTTTAACTTGACATTTAATAACAATTTCTTGATTCTTTTTTGCTATAATTTGACCATCACAATGTTCATCATTTACAATTTCTTCATATCCTTCTGTAACACAAACAATACTTTCTACATATACTTTTTCATTATAAACTTTTAACGCAATCCCCAAAAATCCTACTACAACAATCGCAAGAATATAAATTATACTAATAGTTAAAACGACTGACTTTTTCATATATTCTACTGCCCCTCATAATAATAAGCTTTTATTTTTTTAATAAACAATATTGTACAACTTACACAATATAAAAGCGATATTAATAATAATCTACAACATGCTGATAAATAATTACCATATTGAATACCTGATTCATTAAATAGAATAAACGCTATAATCGCATAAACAAACGATAAAATAAACGCCAAAATAGTAGATTTATTTTCATTTGGATTATCGCTTACTACACCTGTAGAATCATATTGTTCATTTTGTGGATTCATTACATCAAGTAAAGCACTATAAATCATATGACCATAATGTAAGAATAAGATTGCAAATCCTAATATAACAATATATAAAGCATTAAATCCAACCGACTTTCCAAATATAACAACTGTTACAAATACAGTTGGAATTGATAAGACTAAATTAAAAAATAATTTAGTAAATAAAGGATACAAAGCATATATCGGTTTAACTTTTTTAAGATAACCAGCTTTTCCCTCACGACTATAATATGTTGCAACTAACGCATTAGAGGCAAGTAGTGGCAAACAAATAATTAAAATATTAAATGTAAAAATTAAAATTTCACCTAAATATTTTAAATCCATTGCTCCATATAAAGCATTAAGTAACAAAATAAGAATCGGAACTACAATATATACCATTAAATAATTAATAGAAATTGAGATAGTTCTTAGATTTATTTTTAATTCCTTATTAACAAACGCAAAATATTTTGAATGTCTTACATTTTTATGAGTAACTTGACGAGACTTATTAGTTTCAAAGTTTTTAGCCATAATACTAAAGAATAAAGGTCTTGCAAGTAAATATACAAATACTAATAATGAAGAATTAACTACAATTAATAAACCAAACTTTAATACAGTCATAATATTAATTACACAATCGGAATCGATACTAGCTTGTTCACCAACAATAATTCTTATTAAGAATCTCATCGGTGGAAGTTTTTGTTCTATATTTACTAAAAATTGATATAACCATTTTTTTATCGTAGGCCATTGATTTATTAAATCAATCTTCTCAGGAATTAAATTAATTAATTGAATAATAACTATAATAACAAAAGATAAAATAACACCAAATAAAATCACTTGTAAAATTGAGTATCTTTTTAAGAATTTATATACATACATAACTGGTATTGATAAAATTGCACCTAATAAAACAGGAATCGCAATTATCATTAATAATGGTAACCACATCCATAAAAAAGCAAATGGGCTAGCACAACCTTTAGATACTAATAATATTACACTACCTAGAGTAATAGGTATTAAAAAACTTAAACTTCTTTTAATTTCATATAAATAAAATACAATTAATTTTGATAAAAATAGTACATTACTATTAACAGGAAAAGTAATCAATACTTTATTATCTTCTGCAAAATACAAATTCAACATCAAATCTTTTGTACATGTTATTAATGAAAGAAATAAAGAAAATGTAACTACTAATATCATTATTCTTGGTGATTCACTATAATAGAAAATACCAATATATTGACACAAATATAAAATTACATAAGTAATTGCAGTAATAATAGCAAACTTAAGAAAACAAAAAAGAAATGTTCTAAAGATATTCATTTTAGTATTAGCCCAACTAAAATCAATCTTATTTCTTAGTTGCATCATTACAAGAGTTTTTAAGTGTTTCATGAAACCACTTCCTCTTTAACTGCATCAATACTTTCAATAGTTTGCATATAAAATTCTTCTAATGATAATCCAGATGATTCAATTTCTTCTAAAGTTTTAACACAAAGAATTTCTCCTTTTCTAATAATAGCAATTCTTTGACATAACTTTTCAACAATATCAATTAAGTGAGAACTAAAGAATACAATATTACCTTCAGCAGCATGTATTCTCATACATTCTTTAACTTGGAAAATACTATTAGGATCAAGACCAGTTAATGGTTCATCTAGAATCCAAACTTTAGGATTATGAACTAAAGCTGCCATAATAGTGATTTTTTGTTTCATACCATGTGAATATGTAGCAATTTTACTATCTATCGCATGTTCTAATTGGAATATTTTAATATATTTATTTAATCTTTCATTTCTTTCTTCTTCTGTAACATCAAAAATATCTGCAATATAATTAATATATTCACGACCAGTTAACTTTTCATATAACGCATAATGGTCAGGAACATACCCAATATTATATTTAGCTTTTGTAGGTTCATTTGAAACATCATAACCACAAACTTCAATCGCACCTTCACTAAGCGGTTGAATACCTACAATAGATTTAATAATTGTAGATTTACCAGCCCCATTAGGTCCAAGGAATCCAAATATTTCACCACCAAATACTTCAAAAGATGCATCTTTAACTGAATAGTGTTTATTTGTTCCATACTTTTTCGAGAAATGTTTTAACTCTAATTTAATTTCATTATTATTATTCATCATTTCCTCCTTCTGTTCAGAAGATAATTTTTCTAAATATTCTAATTTAAGTTGTTTATTAATTTTTAAACGAACATGTAAATCATAATGTTTATCAGCAATTCTAAAGAATTCAGTATAAACAAACCATTCTGCAAAACCTAACAAAATATATACAATAAAGAATAAAATTTGATATATAGGTCTAAATACTAACTGATAACCACTAACATTCACACTAACACTAAATTCAAATAAGTGTTCTGCCCATTTACCTAATTTATCCGCAATAAAATCTGAATTAATAAAGAAATAGTCAACATCATGTCCCATTGCAGTAAAAAGAACATTACAAACAAGTGCAAATAAAAAGTATACTAAGAAACCACACATTGAATAATAAAACTCTTTTAATTTAGGACGATTAAAGACCTTTAAAGCTACAATTAATAAAGGCATAAAGAATGCAACCCAGTGATTATACCAAAATCTAACTAAACCTGGATCAAATAAATTTGTTGCACTATCATAATTAGGCATTAACATTGCAAGTAGTGCACCTAGTACATTAATAAAATAAGTAAAATAGAATAATTTCTTTAATCTAAATATTAAACAAATAGGAATAATAAATAATGCTGTATTACATAAATGAATTGGCCAACTCCATGGTTCTTTAAGACTAGCAAAATCATATCCAATCATAAAGCCAATCAATACACCACAACTAACATATATTAAAACAAATCTTCTTATAAGTTCATCTTTATCTCTTAATAAGAAATACATAACTACAGGTACAATAATACCAATATATAAGAAAATTCTATGAGCAAGCGAAATATCAATTACTTTAATTAAAGGATTTGCCAGTCCAAATGTAAATTGTAAAAAATAAGTTGGCATTGTAGGAATTAGTAATAATAACCAAATACCTAACATAACAAAAATTGATTTAACATTCACTTTTTCTTTTAAATCAATTATAAAATAATAGCACCAAACAATTAAACCTATAATACACTCAATTAATAATAGAGTTTTAAAAGGATTAAAATCTAAAACACCAGTTAATAAAACTGTACTTGCATTTAAATATAATAAATTAATTACATACACAATTGGTACAATAAATCTAGTAATTAATCTTACACTTTTAATATCAAAAAAAGGTCTACATCCTACAATTAAAGTAGAACTTAATTGAAACCATATTGCAAGCAAAGTTATTATTGTAACTATTGTAGAATATGGCGATGTCTCTAATCCTATATAATTATAAATATCATTATTATATGAAAAAACTCTTGCAATTAATACTAAGACTAATAAAATAGGAAGAATTCTTTCAAATATTAATTTACGTACTTTCATATTCTTTCACCTAAATAAAATCATATTATACTATATTTTACTATTTTTAAATATATTTTTCAAGTAATTAACGAAAATAGAGCCTTTTTTAACGTGGAAATTTTTGCATAAAAAATCTCTAATTTTTTCATATGCATTCTAATAATATAAATATGCATTTTGGCCAAATCACCATTGAATAAAAAAAGATAATATGATATACTTGCAAAGTAAAATCGGAGTATATTATGAATTTATTAGAAAATTTTATGTTATTTTTAGATTCAAAAATGACAACACCTACAAGTTATGGGATATTCCATATTATCTTTTTATTAATCGTTATAACTGTAACATTCTTATTATGTAAATACTTTAAAGATTGTAATGAATCTACTTTTAAAAGAATTATCTTTATTACTTGGATAATTATATTTATATTAGAAGTTTACAAACAAGTCATATTTTCATTTAATTACGATAACCAAAGTATTACGTGGGACTATCAATGGTATGCCTTTCCATTTCAATTATGTTCTACACCTATATATATTTTACCTATTATCTTTCTTTCGAAAGATGGTAAAATACATCAATCTGCTATAGCATATACAGCAACCTTCGCCCTATTTGGTGGTATTGCCGTAATGATATATCCAGGAGATGTTTTTATTGAAACCATTGGAATAAACTTACAAACAATGATTCATCATGGTTCTCAAGTAGTAATGGGAATATTTTGTTTAATACATGAACGAAAAAGATTAAATTTTAAATACTATACTAAAGGAATTTTAGTCTTTCTTATTCTATTAACAATTGCTGTTACATCTAATATTATAGTATATAACATATTCCAAAAACTATCAATCGATGAAACATTTAATATGTTTTATGTAGGTCCATATTTCCCATCAACATTACCAATATTAAGTAGCATCTATCCAAAAGTACCATATATTGTATTTTTATTACTTTATACAATTGGTTTTGTATTAATTTCTTATATTATTTTCTTTGTATTTACTAAAATAAATAATATATTTAAAAAAAATTATACTGTCACATATAAAACAATTTAAACTATCAAAAAGTGACAAAAATACATTTATATAATAAATAAATGACTGTTAATTACCTAAAATCTAGGCTTAACAGTCATTTTATTTTTTAAAGTCGATTTAATTCTTTATTAATCTCTTCTGGTGTACTCTTTATAATTTGAATTGATAAATTTGAAACAGTAGAAGTAAAAACAATCTTAACCATTATATTATCACTATTGTATGTGATAAATACATATTGTGAAGCTTCATTAGTAGCTCCTTTACCTTCAGCAAATCCATAGTTTTGTAAACTATTTGCATAATCTTTAACATGATTTAATCTAGTATTTTCAATACTAATTAGTGCATTATCACCATAATCAATGGCAAAAGAAAAATCGCCACTTGGATATTCAGGTATAAGTAATGCAAGTCCCATATCAGGCCACTTATTAAATTCTAATGGAGCAATTTCTGTTTCATATTCTAAAATAGGATTAATTACTTGATTTGCAGAACTTTCTTCAAATGATAACTCAACAAACTCCCATGCAGAAACTGATTTTGTTCCAGAAATAACTGTTTCTAAATGAGCTTTAACACAATATCCAGTAACTTTATCAACATAATATTGATATTTAGCATAATTTTTAGTATCTACTGTAATTAACTTTTCATACAAATCACATTCATAATTACCTACTTGTTGATTTTCAACTTTAGTATATTTTCCATCAACTTTTTCAATATGTTCTGATAACAGATCAATTAATACATTTTTATTAGCATCTTTATCAAATGTTAATTGTATATCTAATGTTTTAACTTTTAATTCATTATCAATTAAATAAATGTCATTATTAGCTTTATCTAATATAATTTCACTACTTTTAAAATTATAATAAAAATAATTACTATTTTCACATATTACAAATGTATTACTACTTCCATCAGTATTATTTAAATTAACTTTAGAATAATAAACATCAAATGCTTTTTCAATTTCTTCTTTACTTATGAATGTATATTCAACTTCTGTATTATTATAATTCGGATCAGTTGCACCACACTCACACTTACCTTCTATAAACTCATGTGTATGTCCAGAATTATTAGGATCAGTTGCACCACACTCACATTTTCCATCTACATAATTATGTGTATGAGCTATATAGTTTGGATCAGTTTCACCACATTCACACTTTCCTTCAATAAATTTATGTTCATGATTATTACCTCTAAATTTACATGATGAAACACTAAATAATAAACATATCAACATTATAAATAATATTTTTTTCATTTTATTAACTCCTTATTATTTCTATAACAATTATATACTATTTTAACTTATTTGTAAATAGTTTTATTCATCTTCTTTAATAATCCCATTTTTTACCAAACTATTATATAGTTTTTTAGAGAATAGACGATTAGGGTATTTTATATAAATATTATTTAGAATATTTAAATCATCAATTTTAATAGTTTCTAATTTATTTAAATTATTAATTACACTAATAGGAAATTCTTTAACATTTTTAAAACTTAAGACTTCAATGTTATTACAACCTTTAAATGCATTATAATGAATCTTTTCAACATAATCTGATGTTATTTTAACTAAATTAGAACCATTTATTGCGTTAGGATAAATCTCAGTAATAAACTTAGGTATATTAAATGTTTTGGTTTTAACATTAGCCAATAATAATATATTATCTATATAATAAATATCTAATAACTCATTCTTAATACCTAATTCAAAATTTAATTTATTAATCATTAGTTCAATGCTAGGATGCATTAAATCTGCTTTTCTAAATAACTTATTATCATCATACTTTAATACTTCCCCATAATAACATCTTAAGTATTCACCATATCCTAGTTTTGCAGCAACACTATTTGCAGCAATTTCATCTTCTTTTAAAAAATGATATGTAAAAATTAAATTATTTAAGTTTACAATATAATATGGTATAAAAAATATATTTGCAATTATATTAGTTACTTTCTTATCAACATTAACAAGTGCTACTATCGTTAAATAAAATACACGTGAAATAAAGCTAGACATTTTTAAACTAGGAATAAATGTATAATTTGAAATACCACTTATTGCATGACCTAACTCATGTGCTACTACACCAGGTAAATAAATATTACTACACCTATATTGATTATTAATATAAATATGATTACTTATACACCATGCAGGATTAGGTTGTGGTGCCGATACATAATGTAGATAAAATTTTTTATTATATACTAAACTACATTTATCAATAATTTTTAATATTTCTTCTTCGCATGGCCTATTCTTATCTTCTATTTTAGATTTTCTTAATATCACATTAGCAAAAACAACAATAAACACCATTACTAAAAGAATAACTAATGTCATAATAACACTAACTAAAAATACTCTTTTTAATATAAATCTAAAAAATAAATAAATTAATAGATATTCAATTATTACACTAATTAGATTTAATACTATAAATAATCCTTTTTTCATAAATACCTCATCACTATATTATATTATAAAATAAACGAACAAAAAAGTGCTAAAACTAGCACTATTTTCTTTTATTACGATTTCTTGTTTGATAATAATATGAGTTATATGGTGTACCAAAATAATAATTTTGATACGGATAATAACTATTACTTTTTGGTAAAACTAATGTTTGTTCAACTTTTTTAACTGTTTTATCACTATTTTCATTTTTCTCATTAATTTCATTATTAACCATCTCTACATTATCACTTGATTCAGAATAATTAGAATAATTATTTGAAAGTTTTGGATAATACTCTTCAATAAATGGTTCATAATTATCTAATTCTTCATTTAATGTATTAGATATTTCAGGAAGTCTAAGTTTAGTACCTGGAATTAAATGATTCCAATCTTTAATATACTTATTATAAGATTTAATTTCTTCAATATCCAATTGATAATTAAGAGCTATCTTTTCAATTTTCTCATCCATTCTAACTATATGAAAAGTCATTAATTATTACCTACTTTCTAAGAAATCTTCGTTAATTTCATTTTCTAACATATCTAAGTCATCTTCTTGATGATTACAACTTACAACATTAACCATCATCTTAGTTTCACCAATTACTTCTACTAATACTTCAAAAGTAATATCGATTTCAATTCCATCATTTGTAATTAACGCATTAGTACATGTAGGTTGTTGTAAAATTCTTGCAACAACATCACAATGATCACTAATATTATCATTTAATACTTCTTTTACTTTAACAGTTCCATTATATTCAGTAGTGGATCTTGCAACATCTGTTCTAGAATTGTTATCAGCTGAATACCAAATATTATTTTCAAATTGTCCCGTAAGTATTACTTCTTTATTATTTAATTCAGTAGTAAACTGATGATTAATAATCCAACATCCAAGAACACTGCTAACATCACTATTTACTAATACAGTTTCTTTTAACTTAAATTTCTTTCTACCTTTAGCTAAGACTGCACGTGTTACAATTTCACGAATATCATTCACTCTTCATCCCTCCTTATTATAATATATTCTAAATTAATCTTGAGTGTGACAAAGAGAAAGTTAAATCATCTATATATTTCTATCTATTCTCATTATATGAAAAAATATTAATTTTATTGCATATTTATACTAATTTTATAATAAAAAGAGTATACTAATAATAACAAAAAAAGTTTATATAGATTAGAGGTTGCGATGCAAATGAGTATCATAGGGAGCAGGCATGCTATGAACTAATGAGAAAGGTAATCATCGCCGAATAAATTAAGTAGGCATACTTAATTTATGGGGTTATAGAAAACATCTATAACACTCCTACGTAAGTAGAGGCGCTAATACAAAGTAAGTATTTATATTGTATTTAAAAAGCGTCTAGAACGCTTTTTTTGTTTTTTAATAACATTATAAAAGGAGATTTTATTTATGAAACAAATTACTAAATTATTATCTTTTATCGTAATAGGAGTATTACTTATAACTATTACAAGTTGTAAAAACAATGAGATTGATAATCGTCCTACATTTACAGTTGGAATGGAATGTGCTTATGCACCATTTAACTGGACAGAAAATGTTAAATCTGATACAAACTATCCAATCGAAGGAACAAGTTTTTATGCAGAAGGATATGATGTTCAAATGGCTAAGAAAATCGCTGATGCACTAGACTATCGTTTAGTTATTAAAGCAATTGAATGGGATGGCTTAATCCCTGCTCTACAAGCTGGTCAAATTGACGCAATCATTGCTGGGATGAGTGATACTGAAGAAAGACGTATAAATGTGGATTTTACAACTGCATATTATAGATCAACACATGTTTTAGTAATGGAAAAAAATTCTAAATATGTAAATGGTACAACATTAAACGATTTTGCAGGTGCTAATGTTGTAGGTCAAATTGAAACACTATACGATAGTTTAATTGATCAACTAATTGGAGTAAATCATTTAACTCCACTTGCAGATGTTCCAACAATTATTACTAGTATTAAATCAAAAAGAGCTGATATTACAATTTTAGAAGAACCTGTTGCAAAAGGAGTTATTGAAACTAACCCAGATTTAACATATATAACTCTTACATCAGGGTTTAATGTATCTGAAGAAGATGTATGCGTTGCAATTGCTGTTAAAAAAGGAAATTCTAACCTTCAAAATCAAATTAATAACGTTTTAACTACAATTAACGAAACTACAAGAGATAATTTAATGAATCAAGCAATAGCTCGTAATGTGGAATAATATGAAATTTTACACTCGTAAAGGAAAATTTGAAAATTGTTTCTTTTACCTATTTGCTAGTATTTCATTAATTTATGGAATTATTACCGCAACTTCTACTTCTCTAGATGGTATTAGAATATTTAATAATAATATTACTTCTTATTTATTAATAAGTATTAGTATCATACTTCTTATTCTAGAAACAGTTTTCATTACAGTTTATAAAAATCAATTACTAAAAAGAATATTTTATTCTATTAGTATTGTCATATTTTGTTTAGTTGTCGCTGATATATTTATATTTGGCATGATTAGAAATTTTATTACAGCATCTAATCTTACTAAAAGACCTTCTACACTCGATCCCTTAGGTGTAAGACTTGCATATATTTGTATAAAAAATTATTCATCTATTTTAAAAGGTGTTTGGACAACACTTTGGCTAAGTATGGCTGGAACTGTTGTTGGTTTAATCTTAGGTTTATTATTTATAACACTTAGAACACTAGAAGTAACTCCAAAAGATAATGAATTCATAGCATTCTTAAAGAAAACTTCAAGTCTTTTTGTTCAAACATATGTTACAGTATTTAGAGGAACACCAATGATGGTTCAAGCTATCATTATATATTACTTTTTACCTGGTACATTAGCTGGTATCTTTGGTATTGATCAAGTAATATTAAATCAAATATTATCGGTTGGTATTTCAGGATTCATTACAGTAACTTTAAATACAACAGCATATTTAACTGAAGTTCTTCGTGGTGGTATTGAAGCACTTAATAAAGGCCAAATGGAAGCAGCTAGAAGTCTTGGTATGACTCGTGCTCAAGCAATGATTCATATTATTCTTCCTCAAGGTATTAAAAACTCACTCCCATCTATTTGTAATGAATTTATTATCAATATCAAAGATACATCAGTATTAAGTGTAATAAGTGTAATGGATTTATTCTTTGTAATTGACTCAATTAATGGTAAAAATGCAAGTAATGACGCAATATTTATCGCAGCAATCATTTATTTATGTTTAACATTTGGTATCTCAAAATTACTAGGTCTACTAGAAAAGAAAATGAATCTAGTATCAAAACCACTTCCAAGTTCAAATTAGGTGATTATTATGAAAAATAAAATAATTCAAATTAAAAATTTATATAAACACTTTGGAAAATTAAAAGTTTTAAAAGGTGTAGACCTTGATATTTATGAAGGTGAAGTATTGTCTATAATAGGTTCTTCTGGTAGTGGAAAATCAACACTGCTTAGATGTTTAAATTTACTAGAATATCCTACAAGTGGTAATATCTATTTTGAAGATATTGATATTATTGATAAAAAAACAAACATTGATGAAATAAGAAAAGAAATAGTTATGGTATTTCAATCATTTAATCTATTTGAAAACATGAATATTTTAGATAACTGTACTATTGCACAAATAAAAGTATTAAAAAGACCAAAAGCAGAAGCAGAAAAAGTAGCTAAAAATTATTTAGAACAAGTAGGATTATCAAATTTTATCTATTCAGATACAAGAAGTTTGTCAGGTGGGCAAAAACAACGTGTTGCTATAGCTAGAGCACTTTGTATGAATCCTAAAGTAATTCTATTTGATGAACCAACTAGTGCACTAGATCCTGAAATGGTAGGAGAAGTATTAGACATTATCAAAAGTTTAAAATCACTTGGTATGACACTTGTAATAGTAACCCATGAAATGGCCTTCGCAAAATCAATAAGCGATAGAGTTATCTTTATGGCTGATGGAATTATTGTTGAAGAAGGTATTGGATCATCATTATTTGATAATCCAAAAGAACAAAGAACAAAAGAATTCTTAAAAAGATTTATTAATAACGCATAAAAGCTCCCAACGGGAGCTTTTTATTTTTCTATTTAATTATTTCATAACACTTACTTAAATAATAATTAAATCTTTCATCTTTCTTTATATTATACCTATTGTAAACATATACCCATTCTGTATACTCAAAAAATAAAAATAAATCTAACTCATAAAGATATTCTTCATAACTTTTATTTAATAAACTTACAAAGTTATCATAATAATATTTTATTAAATACTCTTTTACACTATCTTCTAAATAAAATAAATACCCTTTTATATCTTTATAATGTGCAATAAATCTTGCAAACATTAATAAATATGGTAAATAACCAATATTCTCTAAATCAATTAAATAAGCAATATTATTAACTATTATCATATTAAATGGTAATAAATCATTATGACAAACAGTTTTAATTGTTTTTTTATATACATCAATAAATTCTAAATACTTTCTTTCTAATAGTTCATCATTTAAATACTCTAATCTTTTATTAATTCTAATTAATTCTTTATCAAATGTATCAGACAATTCAACTTCATTATTTAAATATTTTTTATTAATCTCAATAATAGTATCTATTGCTTTTGTACATTTATCTAAATTACCATTCATTAAATTATCACCATCTAGGTATTCTATTAAAATATATAATTTATTATAATATTTTAGATTGCCATAATACTTAGGAATTGGAATATTTAATAAAACCTTATAATTACTTATTTCATTTTCAGTTGATCTCTTTAAAATATATGAATTATTGTCACTAACAATCATCCATACGTACGGTAGTCATTTCACCTTCCCCGTGGAGGCTCGATGTAGAGTCTGCTTTAGGGTCGCAGCCTATCTGCATGACCTTGTATCCCATGTCTGCGAGCGCGGCCGACACGTTCGACACTGTTGTCGA
>JAFQFT010000004.1 GCA_017398545.1 Bacilli bacterium
TAAATTAAAAAATTAAATATAATTATATTTTATTAAAGAACAAAAGAACAATTTAAAGAACTTTAAAAAATAATGATTTTAGTGTATAATGGTAGTGATGAAAGGAAAAGTGGCGTCATGGAATTTAAAGATCGACTTAAAAGCTTAAGAAGTAAAAAAAATATTTCTCAACAACAGCTTGCAGATGAACTGCATATTTCTAGAAGTGTTATTGCGAAATGGGAAACAGGTATAGCACTTCCTAATGATGAGTATTTATGTGAACTTGCTAAATATTTTGATATAAAAAAAGAAGAATTAATTGATAATTATAAAACAGAAACTGTTATTGTTAATAAAAGTAAATCAATTAGTAATTTAAAGAAAATAATTATTTGTTTAAGTAGTGTGTTTGTTTTTATAATTGTTTGTATTGTTGCTTGTATTATTTTAACTAATAAAGATAAGACTTATAATTTAAGTAATGATATTAATAATATTGGCAAAAATTATGATATTATTATTCTTGATAATGATGATGACTATTTATTCTCTTTTGATAAAGATGTATTGAATGATATACACAAACGTATTATTGATGATTTATCTAGTATTAAATATCATGATAAAGCAAATAAGTGTTTTGATAAGAATTATTCTATTTGTTTAAGAGGAATAAATGAAATTGTCATTAATGAATCATATATTAGTATAAATAATACAATTTATTATATTGATAATAGTAAAGACTCTAAAATTATTAAAGAGTTAATTGATTTATTAAATCTAAATAATCAATATGAATTTATATATGATAAAAGTGAAGATGCATATAGTATTAAATCAATTAATGATAAGAATGTTGAAGAAGTTGTAATACCTAGTGAATTAAATGGTAAACAAGTAAAGAAAATTTTACATTCAGCATTTAAAGGATTAAATAATGTTAAAAAAATTAAAGTACCTAATTCAATTGAAATAATAGAAGATTATGCGTTTAGTGATTGTATAGTATTAGAAGAGTTATATTTACCATCAAGTATAAGACGTATTGGACTTGGAATTATTAGTAATTGTAATCGAATAAGAAATTTAGAGATACCATTTGTTGGTGAAGCGCTATGGAATGATCAAGTTTTTTGTTTTGGATATTTATTTAGTACAGGTGGAGTATTATCAAATGAACTTGTACCTAAGAGTTTAAAAAGTGTTAGTATTTTAAATGAAGATAAAATTGAGGATAATCAGTTTAAAGGATGCAAGTATATTGAAACATTTACAATTGGTAGTAGAACTGCAGATATTGGGAAAAATGCTTTTGAAGGTTGTATAGGGTTAAAAACTTTAAAGATTTTACCTAATTCAATTTTATCATGTATTGATGAAAATGCATTTTTAAATACAGATATTGATGATTTATATTATGCACCTGGAGTAGAGAGATGGTTAAATATAACTTTTATGGGAGCTTTTAGTAATCCTTTTGATTATGATATTGAAAACAAAGGTGTAGATGATTTTTTAAAGAATGACTATAATCGTTTTTTAGTTTTAGAAGATGGAGAGTATTACGAAGTTAGAAATATTGTAATACCTGATAGAATTTATGAAATACAAGATTATCAATTTGTTGGTTTTAGTGGCCTTGAAAGCATTGAATTTAAAAATACAATAACTTTTAGAAGAATTGGTGCAAAAGCTTTTGCGAATACTTCATTAAGTACTTTATATCTTCCTGAATCACTTACATTTATTGAACCTTATGCATTTTATAATTGTGATAGATTATCGACAATTGATTTACCATATAATTTAAATATTATAGAGTTTTATGCGTTTGCAGAATGTGGTGGTTTAGTAGATGTTAAATTTAATGAAAATATTGAAGCAATTTATCCATATGCTTTTTCTGGATGTTATAATCTAAGAGAATTTATTGTTCCTGATTCTTGTATATCAATTGGTGAAGGGGTATTAAAAGGATGTCATTGTATTGAAAGACTTGTTATTCCATTTTTAGTAGGTAGAACTAATAATGTTAATGGTGATTACATAAATGATAAATTTGCTTCTGCAATTTTTGGTGGCACATCATCAAATTCAAATTCAACTATGATACCTAAAAGCTTAAAAGAATTTATTATAACTAAGGAAACAGACATCCCTAAGTATGCTTTTATTAATTGTATTTATTTAGAAAAAGTATTTATTCCATTAAGTGTTAAACATATTGGATATCATGTTTTTGAAAATTGTCCTAAGTTAGTATTATATTATGAGGGAGATTATATACCATTTTCTTGGAATGATGAATGGGATATATGGCATAATGTTTGTTTAGGTTATGATAGATGGTGGGAGTAATTTTTTTAAAAGGAGTAAGAAAGTGAAAAAAATTTTTTTGATTATATTTTTAGTAATATTTTCTATATTAAGTGGATGTATTTATATAGGTGATAATAATGAACCTGATAAAGATAATGAACCAAAAGAAACATATGAAGATGGAAAACTATTTTATGATGGTCTTGCTGTTGTTAATAATAAATACATTAATAAAAATTATGAAGTTGTAATTGATGATAATTATTATTCTTGTGAATCTTTTTATAAAAATAAAGCTATTGTATTAAAAGATTATAATGAGTATTATATTATTGATAATACTGGTAAATATTTAATTGGTCCATATAATTATATTAAAGTATTTAAACAACTTGATTTATATGTATGTTCTTTAAATGGAAGTTGGACTGTATTAAACTTAGAATGTAAAGAAATTTGTGATACTGAATTTGAAACCGTGTCATTTACTGAGGTAAATGAAGCGAAGATTGATTTAGAAGGTCTTTTATATGTTAGATATGATGGTTTGTATGGTGCAATCAATAAACTTGGTAATTGGGTAATAGAACCTAAATACACTGATGAGTTTATTTTTAGTGATGGTCTTGCTGATGTAGAGACTGTTGATGGAAGAGCACTTGTTATTGATAAAAAAGATAATATAATTATGGAACTTAAAAAAGAACATAATACTGATTACATTTTTTCTTTATCAAGTAATGTATTTATTAAATCAATAAATTATGAAAGAACTTATGTAAATAGAATGGGTAATAAAATTCTTTTAGATAATTATAGAAATCCAATATATTATAGTGATAATTTTATTCATGTTTGGTATAATAATACAAACGCAACAAATATTTTTATTGATTATGAAGGTAACCAAGTTGTTGATAAGATATTTGATAATGTAAGAGAAATCGATCAATTCCTAATTTGTAGACTGGATGTTGAACATTATATCTATGATTTTAATGGCAATTTACTTATTAATAGGCCATTTCATTCTATATCAGTAAATGAAGATTACAAGTATATTGAATGTATAAATTATAAAGATTTTATTGATTATAAAGTTGAAGAAAATTTATTTTTTGATTATGATGGAAATTTAATATATGAAAATACTGATTTAAATCCACTAGTAAATAAACAGTTATTTAGATGTAGATATACAAATAAATGTTATTTAAAATGTGAATATTATGATAATGGGTATAAATATTATATTGAAGAAATAATAGATAAAAAAGGTGTAAGATTAAGTGTAGATCCTACGACAATTGTGTTTAATAACTTATTTATCTATCAAGACTACATCTCAAATAAATATACAATTAAAGATATTAATAATAATGTCTTATATAATATTTCATCTGGTGGCAGTATAAGATTCTATAGTGATGGATATTTTACTTTTAGAGAATCAATTATCTTTGATTTAAATGGTAATAAAGTTTTTGAATAAAAATTTATACTATTAAGAATTATTTATAGGAGAGAAAAATGAAAAAGTTTATTTTAATAGTTTTAATGGTTGTTGGAGTATTGATTATGACATCATGTGATAATAATAAATCATTTAAACCAGAAATTATTACAGAAGGTAATGTTGAGTATTTATATATGGGTTCATTACCTAATTCTTTAGTAGAAGATGCAAATTTAATATCTAAATTAGATAAAATTAATGAAGAAAATGAATTAGGATACATAGAATATAATAAAGAACAATATAAGAAATTAGTAATTGAAACAAGAGAAAATGTACAAATAGATTTTTATACTACTTTATATGTTGGAGAAACTTATTATTTTAAGGTAGAACCAATTAAATGGAAAGTTATAAGTAAAACAGACGATTCCTATCTTGTTTTAAGTGATGGATTAATTGGATATGGTTGGTACTATGATCATGTTTGGGAAAATCAATTTAATATGCATTATAGAGAAATTGAAGGTAAAAGAATAGCTCCTAATAATTATGAGTATTCTACAGTTCGTGCTTGGCTTAATAGTTATGATGGAACTAGTTATGAAGTAGAAAATTATCAAGAAAAGGGATTTTATAGTTTTGCGTTTACTGATGAAGAAAGAAAGTATATAGGTTTATCTAAATTTGATAATTTAGAAGATTACCTTTATTTATTAAGTAAAGAAGAAGTGTTAAATATTGGACTTGAAACACTTAAAGATGATTTAAAAGCAAGTGATTACTTTTTAGCTTTAGGTGCAGCTGATGATAAGATTTTCTTACGTACCGCAACTCATGAAGGTAACTATTGTGATACAGTATATTGGCATGCATCATATGTTGATTCTAAAAATATAGCATATTGTGAATATAAGGCTGTGATGAAAATAAAGTTAAATTAGAAAGAGAGTTGATGATGATGAGAAGATATAGTTTAATATTGATTATTACATTTGTATTATTAATTATTACAAGTTGTGATTTAAATAGTAATAAGAATTTAGTTTTACCTAAAACAGTTGAAGAAGTAGAAGTTTTAATAAAAGAGGTACCTAATTGTTATTATGAAATAGAAGAAATAGATAGTGATGAATACGGTGAAGATATTCCAGAAGGTGTTCAAATGTCATTAATTGGAACAACTATAGATGATTTCTTTGTAGGAATAAGATTTCTCGATGAACAATCACTTAATAATGGCTATGATAAAATAGTAGAAGAAATAGAAGAAGCTCTTTATTATGAATTTGAACAAGAGAAAGGTTCAGTTAAGATATATACTAATGATTTATGGATATACGCTGGATCTAAAGATTTTGTTTCATATTTTGAAGGTGAAAGCAATACATTATTAACAAAAGTAGAGTTAGAAGTCCCTCTTGATACAATTGAAAATCGTTTAAAAAGTAATGGTTATGATGTAACTATTAGTGATGTAAGTGAACATGATGATGAATATATAGAATATGGTTGTCGCAAACTGATTATCGCAACTAATTCTTCATCTAAAGATATTATTACAGTTTATCAAATGGAATCTTATAAAAATTGTATAGATTATAGAAATGAACTTATGGATATTCTTTGGGATGAATATTTTGATGAAGTATGTAGTGATTTAGGATGGGAGATAAGTAGTGCTGGTTGTTGGACATATGCAAATTATGTTTATTTTGGAACAAGAAATGCTGCTAATATTTTAGAAGGTGAATAAAATAATAACATTAAAGTTGCATAAAAAGTTCATTTTTATTATAATAATATAAAATATATGTCACTTTTTTGTAAAAAAATTGTTTTATATATGAGGAGGATGTAATAATATGAAGAAAATATTTATTATTTGTTTTATGTTTGTTTTAATGTTGATTACTGGATGTACTGAAGAAACTCCACTTGCACTTATGAAAATGCGTGAATTTGATAAAGCAAATTCTTCTGAATTTACTTTAAGTTTAGGAATGGGTAGCGGTGAAATAGAACTATTTAAGTATGGATATAAAGAAAATGAATTTATATATTTAGAAGTTTTACAAGATATTAATGTAAGTTATATTACTAATCTTGAAAATAATTATCAATATTATGATGGCTTTATGTGGGATGGTAAAGTACAATTATCTGAGACTGAAGTTAAAGAAGTTAAATTTTTAGATTATATGACTGATTTAACATATTCAGAATATGATACAAGATCATTTATTGATGCTAATTTTGATTTAATTAACTTCTTGGAATTATTTGATGTTAATCTTGATGATTATGCAGCAATAGATAAAGAATTATATTCTTCTGCAACATGTAAAGTTATCGTTGAGGAGGATAAAGTAATATCAATTACTATTAAAGTAGAAAAAGATTCTATTATTATTAATTCAATTAAGTATAATGAAGATGTAACATTTACTCCTGATTTTGATAAAGAATATGAAGAAGTATCAACATATGAAGAATATCAATCAAAGGTAAGTGAAGATTTATTAAATATCTTTGGTGGTACTAAACCTGTTGATACACCTAAAGGATTAAAAGTACTAAAAGCATTTGAAAATGCAAATGCGTTAGAATTCACAGTTAATTTTGGCTGGGAAGATTCAACAATGACACTTCTAAAATATGCATATAAAGAAAATGATTTTGTGTATTTAGAAATGTTAGAAATATTTAATTATACAACAATCTATGATTTAGCTAATGGTTATGAATATTATGATGGAACTTCATGGTCAGGTAAAGTTAAAAATGAATATGATAATAGTCTAAATATTAAAATATCTGATTATTTATATAATAAATTATATACTACAGAAGGAAATAATATTTGGATTGATGGAAATATCGATTTATTAAAACTACTTGAAGATTTTGGAGTTGATCCAACTATTTTACCTTCAGATATGAAAGAATTATATCAAAAAGCATATTGTCAAGTCTCAATATATAACGATTCAGTAACATCAATTGTAATAAAAATAGAAGATGATATAATTATTATTGATTCAATTAAATATAATAATAAATCTACTTTTGAACCTAATTATAATAAGAATTTTGAAGAAGTAGAAACTTATGAAGAATTTCAAGATAAAAAATCTAATGATTTATCAAACGATATGGATACTGATATTTTAATGAAAGATGTAAAAAATGATTAAAGAATAAAAATTAAAAAAGCTCCTCCATTAAATGGAGGGGCTTAAAGTTTTAATATAATTAATTTTAGATGTTATCATTATTCAATAAAAAGTTTATAATATTTAAATGTTTTATTCCGTTTCTTGAAAAATTATGAGTATCACCAGAAATTACAATTTTAGGAAAATTATCATTTATTTTTTCTAGATTACCAAATTCACGTTTTATTGTTTCTTCTGTTGCAAGAAGATAACATACTTGAATGTATTTAATATCTTTTCCTTTATATGCAACAAAATCAATTTCATATTCGTCTGCTTTTCCTATTTTAACATCATATCCACGATATAAGAGTTCAAGGTATACAATATTTTCATATAGTTTATTGTAATCAATTGCTGCACTTGTTTTGGTACAGTTACGCAATCCTAAATCTACTGTATAGTATTTTTCATTAGAAGTAAGTAATTTTTTCCCTTTTATGTCATATCGCTGAACACTATATAATATCATGGCTTTTTTAATATATTCTATATATAATAAAACTGTATCAATTGATGTTTTTATACCAATTGTTTGCAATGTTGAAACTATTGAACGTGCAGAAAAAGGATTTGCAATATTATCCATTAAAAATGTAATTATTGTGTTTAATAAACTAGTATCCTTAATATTATTTCTTTGAATAATATCTTTTAGAACAATGGAATCGTAAGTGTCTGATAAATATGGTTCAAGCGAAACCTCATCAAGAGAAAATCGCATTGGTAAACCACCATATGTTAAGTAGTTTTCAAAAAGACTTTCATCAGTTGTGTATTTGTTCTTTTGTTGTAAAATTGCTTTTGCTTCAGATAATGTAAATGGTAGTACATGAATTTGTATATATCGTCCTGCAATTAATGTAGCAAGTTCACCAGATAAAAGCTTTGAATTTGATCCAGTTATATAGATATCACAATCAATATCTATTAATAAAGAGGAAACTACTTCTTCCCATTTGTTCACAACTTGAATTTCATCAAGAAAAATATAAACTTTTGATTTTAATGATTCTCCAAGCTTAAGTAAATATTCGTATAAAACATCACCATCTTTATATTTTTGATTTTTTTTAGATTCTAGACTAATGTTTATGATATTTGATTTATTTATATTATTTTCAATAAGATAGTCTTGAATTTGTGAAAGAAGTACTGTTTTACCAGAACGTCTAACACCAGTTAAAACTTTTATGAGTTTTTTATCTATTAACGGAATAATTTTATTTAAGTATTGCTTTCTTAAAATCATTGTTTGTACCTCCTTAACATTTCGTATTATTATTATATCATTAATTATTTAATAAGTCAAACATTTTGTCAGCCTTTGGACTGACAAAATTAGACTTTTTCTGTTTTTGTCAGTCTGAAATCGACAAAATTTTACTGTTTTTGTTTGATTATTATTTTTGAAAATATTATTGATAAATCTTTGTAAAATAATCATTCATAATGAATGTAAATTTTTATGATAAATTTAAAAAAATAATATTATTTTTTTAAACTCTTTTAATTTTTATTTTAATGTGGTATACTATATATAACTAGAAATGGAGGATTAGTAAATGAAAAAATTTTTAGCTAGTAAATATTTTTTAGTAATTAGTAGTGTTATTATTTTAGCTTTTAATGCTGTATTATTTTTAAGTGTTGCTACTTGGAAAGATGAACTTTTTGAACTTGCTTCATTCTGGGCACTTTATGCAAGTGTTATGGTTATGTTTGCTGCGTTGTTATTATTAGGTGTATTTACAAATAAGAATATAAAAGGACAAAATTTATTTTCAACACTTGTATTACCTGTTTCTTTATTAGGTATTATACTTGGAATTATTTTATTTTTCTTTGTAGCAAAATTAAAACTTGCAATTGTATTAATTCCATATATTATTTTTGTTGGAATTATTGCAGTTGGATTTATTACTGGAGTTGTTTATCAAAATCATTTAGATAATCTTGAAGTAAAAGTAACTAAAGTTATTGATATGAATGGATTAATTGAGTTTTTAATTAATTTACAAAATAAATCAAGAGATGCTAATGTTAAAACTGTTTTAAGTAAATTAATTGAAAAAGCATCATTTCAAGTAAAAGATGAAGAAAATGTTGAATTAAAAAAATTAGAAAAACGTATTTTTGAATATGTTTTATTTATTGAAAAAGATATTAATAATAATGCATTTAATAACTTTTTAATGAATGCAGAAAAGTTAGAAAAATTATTAGACAAACGAGGAAATTATTAATTATGTTAAAGATTACTAATTACACTAAAAAATATGATGAAAGAAAGATTGCAGTAAACAATCTTTCTTTAACTGTTGAAAAAGGAGATTTATTTGCATTTATTGGACATAATGGTGCTGGTAAATCAACAACTATTAAATCAATAGCAGGAATTCTTCCTTTTGATGAAGGTGAAATATTAATTGATGGAGTATCAATCGTTAAAGATCCTGTTAAATGTAAAAAAATGATTGCATATATTCCTGATAATCCAGACCTTTATGAATCACTTACAGGGATTGATTATTTAAATTTTATTAGTGATATTTATGATGTAAGTGTAGAGAAAAGAAAAGCTATTATAGAAAAATATGCTAAGCTTTTTGGTATTAAAGATGTTCTTAATAATTATATTGGAACATATTCACATGGTATGAGACAAAAACTTGCAATTGTTAGTGCTTTAGTACATGAACCTAAACTTTTAATTCTTGATGAACCATTTGTAGGACTTGATCCACTTGCAGCATATTCTGTTAAAGAAATGATGCGTGAGTTTTGTGCAAATGGTGGTGCTATTTTCTTTTCAACACATGTATTAGAAGTAGCAGAAAAGCTATGTAATAAGATTGCTATAATTAAAGAAGGAAAACTTATTGTAAGTGGCTCAATGGATGAAATTACTAAAAATGCTAGTTTAGAAGATGTTTTCTTGGAGCTTGCAAATCATGAATAAACTGCTTTTATTACTTAAAACATATGGTAAGATTTATTTAGGATCTATCGCAAGAAGAGGTAATAAAAAAGAAACAATTTCTGGTGGAACTATTGTTTTAGTTATTGGTTTAGTATTTATGGTGATGTTTACATCAATGTCAATAACTACGATAGAACAATTTTTAGAACTTGATCCACCAGAACCTATTTATGCATTATATGTTCTTACATCAACTGGAATAATCTTTATGTTATTAATTGTTGTATTAAAAGGAACTAATTTTAAAAAATCAAATGACCATGATTTATTATTATCACTTCCATTAAGTAAAACAACAATTGTTTTATCTAAAATATTAAAAGATTATTTATTTGATTTAATAGCTTTATTATTAATAATGATGCCTGGTTATGTGTGTTATTATTATTTAGTAGAAGAAGCAACATTTTTAGTTGTTATTAATGGTTTAATTGTTATTATTTTATTAACTTTTTTATCTAATGCTGTCGCAATTCTTATGAATTTTATTATCGCAAAATTTACTAGAAAATTAAAAAATGCAGAAATTATTCAAACACTTGTATCAGTATTTATTACTTTAATATTTATTGTGTTTTATTTTATATTTAATGTATCACTTACAAATAGTCCTGATTTTGTAGATATATTTGTTAATCTTTATCCAATACAATTAGTTGTAGATGTTATCGCAAATACTAACTTTATAAGTTATTTAATTTTATTTGCAATATGTTTAGTTCCATTTGGTTTAGCTGTAATGCTTGAAGTGTATGATTTTAATCATCAAAACAAGAGTCATACAAATAATAATAAAGAATTAGTATTTAAAAATAAAAATGTATTTTTCAGTTTGTTTAAAAATGAATCATCTAGATATTTTAGATCTACAATTTATGTATTAAATACAATTATTGGATCATTCTTTATTTTACTTACTGCGGGTCTTTTAGTTGGTTTTGGTAAAGAAAGACTTGAAAGTATGATTGTAACATTTATGCCTAATGCTGAAGATTTTATCAATAATTTAAATGTAATCATAGTGCTTGTATTAATGTTAGTATCAGGAACTGTTATTACAACAAGTGCAAGTGTTTCAATAGAAGGAAAACATTTATGGATATTAAAGGTTCATCCTGTGGATGAAAAGACAGTATTTGCATCTAAAATATTTTTAAACATGTTACTTGGTGGTATACCATCTATTATTGCATCTATAATTGTGAGTTTTTCTATTGGTTTTAGTTATTTACCATTCTTATTAATTTTGACACTTACAAATTGTTTATATGCATCAATGATTGGTTTAATTAGTAATTTAAAACATTATAAACTTGATTGGAAAGATGAACAAGAGATTGTTAAACAAGGTATGGCAGTGCTTATTGCAATGGGGTTAGCTGTTGTACCAGGAGTGATTTTAGTGATTGCTTATTTTGCAGGATTAATGAATATTTTAAATCCATTAATTTATTTAAGTTTAGCTTGTGTTGTAATGATAATTATTGATGTATTACTAATAAAATATCTTTTAACTAAAGGTGTAAAGAGATTTAAAGAAATAAATTAACCAGTTTTACTAACTGGTTAATTTCTCATTATATATAAGTATTTATAATTATATGTAAAAATGTGCAATTAATTAACAAAAAAACATACCAAAATGTGCAATTAATTAAAATTGTGTATTATATATAAGTAATAAAATAAAAATCCGAATAAAGTATATAAATATAATTTGTAAGTTGTAATGTAAATGTACAAATTAAAAATATGATTTTGTTATTTAATTTGCAAAAAATGATTAAAAATGTAAATTAAACTATCTTTTGAATTGCTTAATTTGTTAAAAATAGGTATAATAATTAAAGTGAAAAAAGGTGATTTATATGAAGACTTTAGTATTAACAGAAAAGCCAAGTGTAGCACGTGAGATAGCTAGAGTACTTGGGTGTACAACAAATAAAAATGGTGGAATTATTGGATCTAAATATATTGTTACATGGGCGCTTGGTCATTTAGTGACACTTGCTATGCCTGAAGAGTTAAAACCTGAATGGAAAACATGGGATGAGTCAACCCTTCCGATGATTCCTAAGAAGTTTGAAACAAGAGTAATTGCTAGCACTAGTAAACAATTTAACTGTGTAAAGAGTTTTTTAAAGAGTGATGAAGTAAGTGACTTAGTTATTGCAACAGATGCTGGTCGTGAAGGGGAACTTGTTGCTAGATGGATTATTGATAAAGTTGGTTTTCAGAAACCTATGAAAAGACTTTGGATATCGTCTATGACGGATAAAGCAATTAAAGAAGGGTTCAAAACACTTGTTGATGCAAATAATTATAATCGTTTATATGATGCCGCTGTAGCACGTGCTTGTGCTGACTGGTTAGTAGGGTTAAATGTTTCACGTGCTTTAACTGTAAAATATAATGCATCACTTTCTGCTGGTCGTGTTCAAACACCTACACTTGGATTAATAGTTGATAGAGAAAAAGAAATTAAGAGTTTTGTTCCTAAAAAGTATTATCAAGTTCATTTAAAAGCATTTGGAAATGATTTTGTTTTATATAAAAATGGTAATCCTTATTCTATTTATGATAAAGAAGAGGTTGTAAAACTTCTTAATAAATTAAAGAGTGAAAAGTTTATTTGTAAAAATGTTGTATCTAATCTTAAACATGAAGCACCACCACTATTATACGATTTAACGACTCTTCAACAAGATGCAAATAAGTTATATGCATTTACCGCAAAAGATACTTTAAATATTGTTCAAAAGTTATATGAAAACTATAAATATTTAACATATCCTAGAACTGATTCTAAATATTTAACAACTGATATGTACTCTACAATTAAAGAACGTCTTCTTAACGCAACATATGGTGAATATGCTAAGTATGCTAGGATGATTATTGATAATGGTATTACTAACAGTAAAAGAATATTTAATAATCAACTAGTTAGTGATCATCATGCGATTATTCCAACTGAAGAAAAGTGTATTATTGGAATGCTTGATAGTGATGAAGCGCGTGTTTATAATTTAGTTCTTAAACGTTTCTTAGCAGCATTTATGAAGGATTATGAATATGTTACATATTCTATTGTTATTGGAAATGATGAGTTTGAATTTAGAACAAGTGTAAGTGAAACTAAAGATTTAGGTTGGAAAGTATTATATGATGCAAATGTTAGTAGTGTTCATAAAAATAATTTTACAAAAGGAGTTGAAATAAATGGAGAACTTTCTTTTGTAGAATCAATTACAAAAGCAGCTGAAAGGTATACTGAAGCAACTTTACTTTATGCTATGGAACATGCGGGAAAATTTACAAATGATTTAAAAGAAAAAGAAGCATTAGCAGAATCATCAGGAATTGGTACTCCTGCAACTCGTGCAGAAATTATAGACCGTATATTTAGCGCTGGATATGTAAAATTAGTTGGAAGAAGTATTCATCCAACAGAAAAAGGAATTCAGTTAATCGATCTTGTACCAAGTGATTTAAGGAGTGTTTCTTTAACAGCAAAACAAGAATTATCTCTTGATAAGATAAGTAGAGGAAAACTAAATTATCATAATTTTATTGATGAAATAATTATTTTTACGAAAGAACTAACAAGTAGTGTTTTATTATCTAATTCTAAATATCATCATGACAATGCAACATCTCATAAATGTCCACAGTGTGGTAAGTTACTTTTAGATGTGACTAATAATTTTGGTAAGAGTTTAGTATGTCGTGATAAAGAATGTGGTTATAAAAAACATGTTTATAAGATATCAAATCTTAGATGTCCTACTTGTCATAAGAAGTTAAAACAAATAGGAGATAAAGAAACAGGGTTCTTTCAATGTGAATGTGGTTTTAAAGAAAAATGTTCATCTTTCTTTAAACACTTACAGGAAAGTAAACAAGGAATGAATAAAAAAGAAGTTAGAAAATTCTTGGATAAACAAGAAAAAGAGATTCCAAAGAATAATCCTTTCGCAGACTTCTTTAAATAGAAAAAATTTTTTAAGAAATTGCTAAAAAAAAAGAGCAATTTCTTAATTTTTTTTAATTATATAAGTGAAAGGAAGGTAAACGATATGTTTAAAAAATGTTTTTTATGTTTAATTACGCTATGTTCATTAACAACTGTATTAAAAGTACATGCAGCATCTAGTACTAAAAATACAGGGCATTCTGACATTATTGAGCTTGGTTTTTATGATTATCATTTAGGCTATAAATTACTAAGTGAAATGTCTAATGATGAAATTAAAAACGCGTATAAAAAAGTAAAGTCAAAAGCTTTTGGCTGGAGTGTAAAAGAAATTAATAATAATGTAGATGCATGGTATATTTCAAAAATTATCTTTAGTAAAAGTAATAGAAGTGAACAAGTATATACTTTTACTTATACAAATAAACATACATCAAAAAAAGAAGTAGAACTTAGCGCAAGTGGTTCTATTGCGACAAAAGTTTCAGGTAAAATTAAATCCGTAACTTTGTCTGGAAGTATAAATGGTGAGGGAGAAATTAAAAATTCAACAGAAGAATATTTTGAAGAGAAAGCTAATTTTTCTGTAGATTTAATGCCATATACTAAGCTTACTTTAATGGTAAGAGGAGATTGTATTGTATCTAATGGTGTAGGTAAATATTATGTTTTTGGGATTCCATTTTCTAAAGGAACTTGGGAGTATATTGATTTTGTAACAGAGTATTATGAATTTTTTGAAGAAAAATTATAAAATAATTATCTATATAAGTCTAATACTTTTATTTATTGTTGGGGGTTGTCTAATTTTGTTTAATAAGAAATCTGAAAAGTGTGAAATTATTACATTTAAAAATGATTATTATGTAGTAAACTCTGATAAAAATAATTATATTAATGTACCTCTATATGTAAGCGTAAAAGATTCTATTTTAATAGATAAAGAAGAAATCAGTAATATTTGTTTAGTTAATGATATTGAATCAGAAATTATTCCAGTATCTATTGTAGAACTATCGTTTTTAAAGGAAGTTGATTATGATAATAAGACATTTTATCAATATGATTTAAAACTTGAAATTGATTTTATTATTAATAATTTAACAATATTAGATGATGTTTATTTGAAAATATCATATCATTCAATGGAATTTGTTAAAATATTAATTGGTAATATTAGTTTATATAATTATAGTTTGAATGATCAAGTTTATTATACAAGTTTAAAAGGAATAACTAATAACTATGAAAACAATGAAATGTTAGTTGGGGTATTAGTTAAATTAGAAACTATTAATGATTTAAACATTGTAGAAATAAAATCTATGAATAGTAATGTTTCAATTGATTTAGAAAAATCGTATGTTTTAGATGAGTGTGAAACTAATGATTTAAAAGATTTAATTAATGAAAACTATAATATAATAGGTAGTGGTAACAGTAATAATGATATTGTTATTAAGTCAGGAGATTATTTGTTTATATCTTTAAAATATAAAGATTATGTACAAATTCCGATTCAAGGTTTTGTTTTGAAATATTTAAATAATGAAGAAATGAATGAAAAAGTAATTACACCATTTATGTTTTACAAGACAAATAATGTAAAAAGAGAAATGGTAAAAGTGGTTTATGAAGTTGGTTAAGATTATTAATTTATGTAAATCATATGGCAAAAATATCATTTTAAAGAATTTAAATTTAAGCTTAAACAGCAGTTTTGTATATTTTTTAATATCTGCTAATGGAAGTGGAAAAACTACTTTTTTTAAGTGTTTATTAAGAGAAACAAGTTTTAATGGTATCATAGATGATAAAAATATTATTTATTCTTATCTTCCAGATAAGGTAAAAATACCATCATATGTATCGGTATTTGAGTTTCTAATTATGTATTTAAGAATTGATTATAAAGAGGTTGATGTTAATAAAATTAATGAATATTTAAGATTATTTGATATCTTAAAATACAAATATCGGTTTATGCATGAACTATCAAAAGGAACAAAACAAAAAGTATTAATAATTAAAACATTATTATCAAAAGCTGATGTTTATTTACTTGATGAACCATTAGCAGGATTAGATTATAAGAGTAGAATAACTTTTATGATGAGGTTAAAAGCATTACAAGAAGAAGGTAAGATTGTTGTTATTGCAACTCATTATTATAATGATTATTCTTTTGATAATAAAAAAGTGATCGAAATTGATGAAAATAATCAAAATACATAGGAAATATTTAATTAACAAAGTTAATGTTTTATTGTTTATATTTATTATTTTTGTGGAAATTTTGATATGTTTTTTAAGTATAAATCGTTTAAAATTAGAATATAATTGGTTTGAAGGAAAAATTGCATGTACATCATATTTAGAAACTAACTTAATGTATTATAAATTAGTTGTGATCAATTTAACTTGTTTTATATGGGGAAACTCATTTACTAAAAATTCAAATAGTTACCATTTATTAGTAACTGGATATGAGAGGTTAAAACTTAAATATATTTTATCTAAGTTATTAATGTTAATTATAATTACTGTTTCTTTAATATTCATAAGTTTTTATTTAATGTCTTTAATTGGTGTAGTTTGTTGTAATTTTGTAAGAGTTGATAAGATAATTTTAGAATTATGTATAAATGTTGTATTAATTTGTATAATTTATGGATTATTGTCATCATTCTTTAGTATTTTAATAAATAATCAATATGCGTGTTTTTTTTCTAGTGGAATCTTTGTTTTGTGTGAGTTAATTAGTGATAGTTTTAATGATATAAAACTATTCTATGTGTTCTTTCCAGGACTTTCATTAAATTATGATTTATGTTTTGGTTTGATTCATTTATTTTTTATTTCTATAATTTATGTTTTTTTGGTTGTTTTAGTTTATATATACAAAAAATAAGGGTATATTATTTGCGTGAAGTAGAAAATTATGGTATAATATCTACGAATTAAATAGTGTTTATGAAAAGTAGAAGTCCCACTTCTCACCTGACCAATGATTTTGGTGGGTAAAAGAGTCATTATTCCTAATATATTGGAACAACTGAAGTGGGCATATTATGCTCACTTTTTATTCTTTTCAAAATACAATTTATTTCAAATATTTTTGGAGGTGGACAGTATTAAGCCAACAGATAAAAAAGGTGAAAACCTAATTAATGAACAAATTGAAGTTAGTTATGTATTAGTTATTGACGAAAGCGGAAATCAACTTGGTAAATTACCAATTGAAGAAGCATTAAGTATTGCGTATGACAAGGGATTAGATCTTGTTTGTGTAGCACCTAATGCGGAAGTGCCTGTTTGTAAATTAATGGATTATTCAAAATACCGTTATGAACAAAACAAGCGTGCTAAAGAAGCAAAGAAAAATCAAAAAATTATTAGTGTTAAAGAAGTTAGACTTAGTCCTACTATTGATGTGGGCGACTATGAAACTAAAGCTCGTGCTGCACGTAAATTTATTGAAGGTGGCGATAAAGTTAAAGTTAGTTGTCGTTTCCGTGGTCGTATGATTGAGCAAGCTAATAATACAAAAGATTTATTCTTAAAATTTGCGGAAAAGCTATCTGATATTGCGCAAGTAGATCAACAACCAACACTTGATGGACGAAATATGTTCATGGTATTGAGTCCAAAAATGCAAAAAAAGAAAAAATAAAAAAAGGAGAAAAGAATCATGCCAAAAATGAAAACTCATGCAGGAACAAAGAAACGTATTAAAGTTACTGGTTCTGGCAAATTCAAACGTAGTCGTGCAGGTAATCAACATCTTGCACCAGGAAAAACACAAAAACAAACAAGACAATTGAGAAAATTCTCTCTAGTTACTACTAGTGATGTTAAGAGAATTAGACAACAATTGGATCAAATTAAGTAAGGAGGACTAAGAGAATATGCCACGTACTAAAGGCGGAGTAGTCGCAAGAAGAAGACGTAATCGAGTTCTAAAAGCAGCTAAAGGTTTCTGGGGTTCAAAACATTGTTTATTTAAAGTTGCTAATCAACAAGTAATGAAAGGTCGTCAATATGCATTTAGAGACCGTAAAAACAATAAACGTAACTTCCGCAAATTATGGATCGTTCGTATCAATGCTGCTGCACGTATGCAAGGATTAACATATAGTGTATTAATGCACGGTTTAAAAGTTGCTAATATTGATATTAATAGAAAGATGTTAGCTGACTTAGCTGTAAATGATATCGCTATGTTTAACAGTCTTTGTGATGCTGCTAAAAAAGCTCTTGCAAAATAATTAAAATAAAAATACTATTGAGAATTATCCCAATAGTATTTTTTTATTTATTATTTTTTCTTTTTTAAAACTACATATGCAATTGCAATAGAAGACAATAAATTGATTACTAATAATGCGTTTTTCTTACCACATTTTTTCTTAGTATTTGCTTGATTTTCTGCAATAACATCGCTATTCCATTTTGCAAATAATTCTATATCACCTGTAGTATCATCTGAAATTTCAGTGATAGGATTGCCACTTAACTCTTTATTATCATACCAACCTACAAATGTATCATTTTCACGAGTAGGTGTAGGAAGTAGTATAGATTCACCTTCAACATATGAAGTTTGTGCATCTTCGCTTAATTTACCACCTCTTGGATCATAAGAAATAGTAGATATTTTAGCCCATTTAGCATATAATTCAAGATCACCCTTAGTATCTTTTGTTATTGTTTCAATCTTTTCACCTGTATATTCAGAATTTAAATACCATCCTTTGAATTCATAATTATCACGAGTAGGGATTGGTAGAGTTAATTCTTCTCCTTCAAGGTATGATTGAATCTTTGATTCAAGTGTTCCTCCTGATGTATTATAATCAATAGAGAATTCTTGTGCCCATTTAGCATACAATTCAAGATTACCTTTAGTTGATTCTGTAATAGATTCAATTTTTTCTCCTGTATATTCAGAATTTAAATACCATCCCATAAACTGATAACCATCACGTTTAGGTGTTGGTAGGGAGTAACTATATCCTTCAAAGTATGTTGAAGGTTCAGTAGTAGTTAATTCTCCATCTAATGTATTATAAGAAATAGTGAATTTTTGTCTCCATTTAGCATATAATGTAAGATCACCTTTAGTAGTTTCTGTAACAGATTCAATTGGTTCACCTGTAAATTCAGGGTTATCATACCATCCTAGGAACATATCTTCATTTCTGTATGGTGTTTGTAGTGAGAATGAATCTCCTTCTATGTATGAAGTTTTTGCAGAAGAACTTATTTCACCACCAAATGTATTATAAGTTATTGAATATTCTTTTGCCCATTTTGCGTAATATGTTTTATCTCCTGATACATCACTTGTGATTTTAGTAACAGCAGTTCCTTCAAATAATTGGTTTTCAAACCATCCTTTAAATACATGTCCATCTTTAATTGGAGTAGGAAGTTTTGTAGCTTTACCTGATAAGTATGTTACCCATTCTTCTGGTGATGTAAGTATACCGCCATCTAGTTCGAGATTTAAATTATAAGGGATTAAATTGGTAATATCAAATTCTTTTTCAATTATTGAACCATCATATTTAATTAGAGTTACTTTAATTTTATAGTTACGGTCATTAAAGACTGGTCCGATATTTTGTGAAAGTAATTTTTCTGATGCAACATAAGTTGAAAATTCAGTAACGTTATCATTATAAATACGTTCGATTTTAACTGTTTTTACGTTTCCGTAATAAACTTTAGTCCAAGAAATAGTAGCATCTTCATTTTCTTTATCGTAGTTTAGTTTTAAACCTTTAAGTAATGTAGAATCTTTTTGTGTAGTAGTTGTTGCACTACGTTTTGGTAATAGGTCAAAAGTTAAAAGTTCACCAGAATTGTATTTAGTTGCTTTTTCACCTGCTTCATTATAAACAGTTAAAGTTAATTTAGAATTTGTTACAGAGATTGTGTTAATTTTATAATTTGTATTTTCATAATCATCAACTTTATCTTTGTAATCTTCTTTTATACCATAAAGTTTATGTTGTGTAGCAGGACTAACATAATAAGTAACACCTAAATCCGCATTTTTTTCATTATTATATAAGGTATCTTTACGTATATATAGGTGTTCATGTCCGCCAATAACTAAATCTACTTGGTATTCTTCGAATAATTTACCAAAATTATTCATCATCCATTTTGAATCTGAAGAGTAACTACCACCTGTGATTGCGTTTGCATGTGTACCTACAATAATCCATTGTGTAGGGTTTGATTCAATAACATTTTTAATCCATTCTTTATGTTCAGATGCATTCTTTTTATCAATTACATCGATCATAATAAATAAAATATTACCATAATTAAAATAATATGAAGAATTTACTTTAGATTCTGGTCCATTTTGTGGATTGTTATGAAATTGATTAAAGTATAATGGTGATACATAAGCACTATCAAGAGAATGATAATATTCATGGTTACCAGGAATTGCTGCAACCATAATATCTTTATAAATTTGCATACCTGTATAGTATGAATTCCAATGAGCTTCATATCCACCACGGTCAACTTGGTCACCTGTTAGTACTAATAAATTTAAGTTTCTAACATTTGATCTAACATTGTTAATCATTGTATTTGCTCTTGTAGGAGTGTAACTACCACCTGCTGCATGAATATCTGTTCCAAATAAGAAGTTAATATTTGTTGAATCTGCTGATGCAGTTTTAAATTTATATACTTGAGATACAGCTGTTCCTGCATATACACGGTAGTAATATTGTGTATTTTCTGAAAGGTTAGTTAAATTAACTTTACATACATATCTTTCTGAAAATCCTGTATTAGTATCAGTACCAACTTGGTCTGCACCCCATAAAGTTGATGTTGCAGTTTGTGTAAGTGTTGTTTCTTCTGTAAAATTAGATGTAGTACTGTATTGAATGTATGATTCAGCACTAGAACTATGATAGTTAATACCTACACTAGTTTCATTTTCACCTACACTAGTGGTAATAAAGGATATTGAGTCAGTGTTAGCAGAAAGTTTTTGCGAATAAAACCCCATTGCTAAAATAAAAAGAGTTAGTCCGAATGAGACTGTTAAAAAAGATTTTATAATTGTTTTTTTCATTTAGTCCTCCTTGTTTCATATTCATTATAACATAACTTTAAAAAAATATCTTAAAATTAATATTCAATTAATCAAAAAACTTTATAATATGGTCATAATGTGTTATAATATATAACAAGAAAGAGGTTAAAATATGTATCAAAAATTTAAAAATTGTATTTTAAAACCACGCAATATTGCGGATTATATTAAAGAACCTAAAAAACAAACTGTTTTATATACAATAGTTTTATTAGTAATCTATATAATTCCATTTGTTTTAATTTCTTTATTATCTAATTCTAGTGTTACAACTATTTCATCTAGTGTATCTGAAGATTTAATTAGTGCTAATGAAATTAATTATGTTATTGAAGATGGAAAATTAAAATCTACTACTGATAATGTTATCCCACAATATATTAAAACAGAGGTAATTCTTTCAACAAGGAAATTAAATGCTTTATATATTTTTGATTTAACAGGAGATAGTTTTGAAACTATATTAGATGTTGAAGATGGTTTTTATGTGTTATTTTTATTAACAGAGACTGAATTTAGTATATGTAGTATGGAAGTTTCTAATAAAAAACAAGAAAATAACAATGGTTCTGGTGTTGTAGTTAACTTTATGAATGCTAGTGATAATAGTGATTTAAATAAATATATTAGTTTAACTTATGAAGAAATTGAAGTAAATAATATTAATTTTGCAGGTAATAAAGATAGTAATACAATTAATTTTAGAAATGATATCGCAACATTTGTATCTGCTATTTACAATAATTTGAAGATGAAATTTTTACCACTAATAATAATTATTATAATTTCTATGGCAGTGGGATCATATTTCTTCTCTGTATTATTAATAACTGTATTGACTAAGTTTTTATATCGCTATTTACAAGTTGATTTTGGAATTGTATTTAAAACAGTAATTTTATCATCAACGCTATATGTTGTATGTAGTTTACTAGGTTTACTGTTTAGTATAAGTTTATTAGAAATAGTAGGTCAATTTATAATGATTGCTTATACAACAAAAGCACTTATGACTTATAAAATTAAATATGATGGTGGTGTTCCACTACCAAGATATATGCAAAATATGATGAATGATAAAAAAGATGATGAGGAGAAAGGAAGTGGAGATGATGAGTTATAATCATCAAGAAATAGAAAAAAAATGGCAAAAATATTGGGAGGAAAATAATACATTTAAAACTGATATTTGGGATTTTTCTAAACCTAAGTTTTATGCGTTAGATATGTTCCCTTACCCATCTGGTGTAGGTCTTCATGCGGGGCACCCTGAAGGTTATACAGCAACTGATATTGTATCAAGAATGAAAAGAATGCAAGGATATAATGTTTTACATCCAATGGGATATGATTCATTTGGTTTACCTGCTGAACAATATGCTATTTCTACTGGTAATCATCCTGATGGATTTACACAAAAAAATATTCAAACATTTTCAAAGCAATTAAAAGAATTGGGATTTGATTATGATTGGAATAAAGTAATTGCAACATCTGATGTGTCTTTTTATAAGTGGACACAATGGATTTTTAAAAATCTTTATTTAGATGGATATGCAAAATATGTTGATATGCCAGTTAACTGGTGTGAAGAACTAGGAACAGTACTTTCTAATGATGAAGTAATTGATGGTAAATCAGAACGTGGTGGATACCCTGTAATTAGAAAAAACATGAAACAATGGGTTATTGACCAAGCTGCATTTGGGGATTTATTATTAGAAGGATTAGATAGAATTGATTGGCCTGAATCTACTAAAGAAATGCAAAGAAACTGGATTGGTAGAAGTGAAGGTGCATTAATTGATTTTAATGTTTCAGGTACAGATTACAAATTCACTGTATTTACTACAAGAGCTGATACTTTATTTGGTGCAACATATTGTGTACTTTCTCCTGAACATGAATTAATTAAGAATATTACAACACCTGAACAAAAAGAAGCTATTAATAAATATGTAGAAGAAGCTAGTAAAAAGTCAGAACTTGAAAGAACTTCTTTAAATAAAGATAAAACAGGATGTTTTACTGGTAGTTATGCAGTAAACCCTGCTAATGGTAAATTAATACCGATTTACATTTCTGATTATGTACTATCAACTTATGGTACTGGTGCTATTATGGCTGTTCCTGCTCATGATTCAAGAGACTATGAATTTGCTAAAAAATTTGGTATTGAAATAATTCCTGTATTAGAAGGTGGAAATATTTTAGAAGAAGCTTATACTGAAGATGGTATTCATATTAATTCAGGATTCTTAGATGGTCTTAATAAAGAAGATGCAATTAATAAAATGATTGCTTATTTAGAAGAAAAGAATATTGGTAAAAAGAAAGTTAATTTTAAATTTAGAGAATGGATTTTTGCACGTCAAAGATATTGGGGTGAACCAGTTCCAGTTGTTCATTTAGAAGATGGTAAAATCCACGTTCTTGCAGATGAAGAATTACCTTTAGTATTACCAGTTTTAACTGATTATAAATCTAAAAATGGTAAAGCTCCACTTGAAAATGCTGAAGAGTGGAAACAATATAATCATAATGGTGTGGTAGGTAAACGTGAAACTTCAACAATGCCAGGGTCAGCTGGTTCTAGTTGGTATTTTATGAGATATATTGATCCAAATAATGATGAAGTATTTGCTGATAAAAGACTTCTTGATCACTGGTTACCAGTTGACTTATATATTGGTGGACCTGAACATACTGTAGGACACTTAATGTATTCAAGAATTTGGACAAAGTATTTATATCAAAAAGGTTATGTAAGTGTTGATGAACCATTTAAAAAATTAGTTCATCAAGGGATGATTCTTGGTTCTAATGGTATTAAAATGGGTAAGAGATTCCCTGAATTTGTTGTAAATCCTAGTGATATTGTAAGAGATTTTGGTGCTGATACACTTAGGCTTTATGAAATGTTTATGGGACCACTAGAACAATCAAAACCATGGTCTAATCAAGGCGTTGAAGGGGCTTATAAATTTATTAATCGAGTATACAGAATTATTGTAGAAGCTGGTATTATTTGTGATGAAGATGTAAAAGAACTTGAAAAAGTATATCATCAAACAGTTAAGAAAGTTACGACTGACTATGAAAATCTTGCATTTAATACTGCAATTTCTCAAATGATGATTTTTATTAATGAAGTATATAAAGTTAATAAATTACCTAAGTCTTATGCAGAAGGATTTATTAAGATGATAAGTTGTATTACTCCACATTTAGGTGAAGAATTATGGAGTTTACTAGGTCATACAAATACGATTGCTTATGAACCTTGGCCTACTTATGATGAAGCTAAATGTGTTGAAAATGTAATAACAGTTGTTATTCAAGTTAATGGTAAAATTAGAGATAAAGTAGAAGTAGATGCTGCTATCTCTAAAGAAGAACTAGAAAAACTTGCACTTTCAACTGATAAGATTAAAGAATTATTAAATGGTAATACTCCTAAGAAGGTAATTGTTGTACCTAAAAAATTAGTAAGTATTGTATTATAAAAGTATAAATATTAGGAAACACTTATTTTAGTGTTTCCTAATTTATATTTAGTTAATAATAAAATATTAAAATATAGTTATGATGGATATGTTAAATAAAATAATGAAGTTTATTGGATTAGATAATACTACAAAAAGTAGATTTAATTCATTTATAGTGGGGAATGTTAGTTATTTAGTAATTGAATTTATTGATGATAAAAGTATTATATTCAGTAAAATAATTGATACATTAGTTAATAATAATATTGATTTTTATTGGTTTAGAAGTTATAATGAATTTGAAAATAATATGGATTATTTAGAATTTAATGAAGATAGATATATTTTTATTGTTATTGGTTAAAAAAATTAAATAATTACTTTACAAGTATTTTTATATATGGTAAAATATATATGTAAGAATAATACTATTTTTCTTACAGAAGGAGGCTTTCTATGAGAATTAATATTAGAACTAAAGGCTCTGTTAAAATGAGTGATAATGTAAAAGAGCACATCACTAAACAGGTCATGGAACTTGACAAACTATTTAATGAAAGCGAGCATATAAACGTTAATGTTTTATGTGCGGAAAAGGGTGGAAAAAATTCAACCGAAATCACAATTGTTTTGAAACAAGTGATCTTACGTGCTGAATGTAAAGGTGATACTTTATATGCTGCAATTAATCAAGCAGTGGATAAAATTGAACAACAACTTATCCGTTATAAGAAAAAAGTTAATGCCTTTATTAAAAAACGTGAAGGTATTTCTGAATATTTCCAAGAAAAACTTGAAGAAAAAGATCAACTTGAAGAAAAACAAGAAACTGTTCGTGTTAAGAAAGTTGACTTAACACTTATGAGTGTTGATGAAGCTATTACACAAATGGAATTATTAGATCATAAATTCTATTTATTCAAGAATGAAGAAAATAATAATGTCGCGGTTGTTTATAAACGTGATAATGGAGGCTATGGTCTTTTAGAATCATTAGAATAAAATTATTTGAACCAGTTCTTTAAAGAATTGGTTCTTTTTTCTTTTAATTATATTGTAAAAAAAATTTGAATATGGTAAAATATATTTAAGAAAAAAATATTAATGAGGTGAAAATTATGAAATTACCTAAAATTATAATATTTGATGTTGGTGGTACATTAATAAAAGGAACTTGGCAAGATAGTATTTTAGGATATACATATTTATATGATGAAGTATTAGATGTAAAAGAATCGCTTTATGATTATTTAGATTTTGTTAAGGGAATGTTTTATATAATTAAAGAGCGTGATACTTGTGACTTAGAATTTAATTTTAAATCTTTTTTTAATTATTTAAAAGATTTATATGGGCTAAAAACAAATAAATCTTTTGAAGAAATTGAATATACTTTTGCGAGAAAATTTTATAGTCCAATGTTAAATGATAATGTGATTGAACTTCTTGAATATTTAAATAATAAAAAAATCCCGCTTTATGTACTTAGTAATAGTATGTATTCCACTAATTGTGTTGAAAAAGAATTAGAAGAAGTTGGCATTAGAAAATATTTTTTACAAGTAATTTCATCTGGTGATCACTTAGTTAGAAAACCAAGTAAAGAATTTTTTAAACTTTATTTAAAGAAATTTGATATGATGGGGTATAAAGTAGCTGACGTTTGTTATATTGGTAATGATCCATATTTTGATATTACGACTCCTGTAAAACTAGGAATGAAGGCAGTTCATATTAGTAATAAAGATGTTAAGCATGATGGATATTTAGAGATAAGTAATTACTTAAAATTAATAGAAGAGTTTGATAAAGATGAATAATGAATATTTAGAGTTTAAAACGTTATTAGAGAGCATTAAACAAAGTGGTAAAAAACCTACTTTATTACTTCATTCTTGTTGTGGACCATGTTCTAGTTATGTCCTTAACATGTTAAAAGAGTATTTTAAGATTACAATTTTTTATTATAATCCTAATATTTATCCACATGAAGAATTTATAAAAAGATATAATGTTCAAGTTGATTTAATTAAAAAAATGAATCTTAACATTGATGTTATCATGATTGATGAAGATTATAGTGTGTATTTAGATGCAGTAAAGGGATATAGTGATTTAAAAGAAGGTAGTATGAGATGCTATAGGTGTTATGAATTTAGAATTAAGAAATTAAGTGAATATGCCTCAATGAAAGGGTTTGATTATTATTCTACAGTTATGAGTGTTAGCCCATATAAAAGTAGTAAATGGATTAATGAATTAGGAATTATTTATCAAGATAAAGCATTGTTTTTATATTCTAATTATAAAAAAGAAAATGGATATAAAGAATCTATTAAATTATCTAAACTATATGATTTATATAGACAAGACTGGTGTGGATGCGAATTTTCATTAAAAGAGCACGAAGAAAGAATAAATAATAAAATAAGCGAATAAAAATCGCTTATTTTTTAAATATAACCGCAAATCTTTTTAATAAAATACCACAAATCCTTTTAATAGAGCACCACAAAATACTTAAATTAAATCAAAATGGTTTATTTAAACATTATTACTTGAAAAATAAGTTAATTTATGGTAAAATAAATAAAGATAAAAAATGAGGTGACTTTATGTTTAAAGGATTAAAAAAATTATTTGACCCATCATATAAAGAATTAACAAGATGTGAAAAGATTGCTGATAACGTTATTGCTCTTGCTGATACTTATAAAGCAATGAGTGAAGAAGAACTTAAAAATCAAACTAATATTTTTAAAGAACGTCTTGCAAATGGAGAATCTTTAGATGATATTATGGTTGAAGCTTTTGCTACTGCAAGAGAAGCATCTACAAGAGTACTTGGGATGACTCCTTTTAGAGTGCAAATCATTGGTGCTGCTGCAATGCATTTTGGTAATATTGCGGAAATGAAAACAGGTGAAGGTAAAACACTTACTTCAGTTATGGTTGCATATTTAAATGCATTAACTGGTCGTGGTGTTCACATTGTTACAGTTAATGAATACTTAGCAACACGTGATGCTACTGAAATGGGTGAAGTTCATAAATATTTAGGACTTACAGTAGGCTTAAACTTAAGAGAATATAGTAGTGAAGAAAAACGTGCTCAATATGCATGTGATATTACATATTCTACAAATAATGAACTTGGATTTGACTATTTAAGAGACCATATGGTAGTTTATAAAGAAGATATGGTTCAACGTCCTGAATTATTCTTTGCTATTGTCGATGAAGTTGACTCAATCTTAGTCGATGAAGCAAGAACACCATTAATTATTTCTGGTGGTGCTAAACAAGGATATAATTTATATGAACAAGCTAATACATTCTGTAAAAGACTGACTGAAGATGTTGATTTTGAAATTGATGAAAAATCTAAACATGCGTCTTTAACTCCTGAAGGGATTGTTAAGGCTGAAGAACATTTCCATTTAGATAACTTATATGATATTAGTAATGTAGAATTATTGCATCGTATTAATAATGCATTAAGAGCTAATTTCATTATGAAAAATCAAGTAGACTATGTTGTTCAAGATGGTCAAATTATAATTGTTGACCCATTTACTGGACGTTTAATGCATGGTCGTCAATGGAGTGAAGGTCTTCATCAAGCTATTGAAGCAAAAGAAGGCGTTGAAATTAAGAAAGAAACTAGAACTCTTGCTACTATTACATTCCAAAATTACTTTAGAATGTATGCTAAACTTGCTGGTATGACAGGTACTGCTAAAACTGAAGAAGAAGAATTTAGAGATATTTATAACATGCTAGTTGTTGAAATTCCTACTAACGTTCCTGTTATTAGAGTTGATGATCCTGATTTAATTTATTTTTCTGAAAAGGCTAAGTATGAAGCAATTTCTGAAGAAATTAAACGTCGTCATGAACTTGGTCAACCAATTCTAGTAGGTACTATTTCAATTGAAACATCTGAATTGTTATCTTCTATTTTAAAGAGAAAAGGTATTCCTCATAATGTTTTAAATGCTAAACAACACGCAAGAGAAGCAGATATTATTTCTCATGCAGGTGAAAAAGGTGCTGTTACTATTGCAACAAATATGGCTGGGCGTGGTACGGATATTAAACTTGGTGAAGGTGTTCGTGAACTTGGTGGTCTTGCAGTGCTTGGTACAGAACGTCATGAATCACGTCGTATTGATAATCAGTTAAGAGGTCGTTCTGGTCGTCAAGGTGACCCAGGATATAGTAGATTCTATTTATCAACAAAAGATGAATTGTTAATTCGTTTTGGTGGAGATAGACTAGAAAGAATGTTATTAATGATTACTGATAAAGATGCATCTGGTGAAATGGCTCCGATTGAATATAAACCATTCTCTGGTGTAGTTGAAAGTGCTCAAAAGAAAATTGAAGGTCAAAACTATGATAGACGTAAGAGTGTTGTTGAATATGATGAAGTTTTAAGAAAACAACGTGAAGTTATTTATGGTCAAAGAAAAGATATTTTATTCTTAGATGATATTGAACCAACAGTTTTAAAAATGATTGAAAATGTTGCTTATCGTGAAGTTGCAAAATATGCAGACTTTAATGATCCTTCAAAAATTGATGCAATTCGTTTTATGAAAGAGTTTGTTATTAGATATTTTGATCAAGGTTATATTATGGTGCCATGTCCAAAATGTCAAAAAGTTCAACGTGTTCATGATGGTATTCCATCTCGTTGTACAAATCCTGAATGTCGTTTAGAATTTACAGTAACAAGACGTAGAGATACTGAAGCACAAAAAGCAATTAAAAATACTATTTCAATTGATGAAATCGAAGGAAAGACTTTAGTAGAGGTTCAAGAATACATTTATAATGTATTAAAAACAAATCTTGATTCTAAAAAAGCTGATGCAGATCCTAACAACTATAAAGAATTCTTAAAACGTAATTTATTAAGTGTTGTAGATAAACATTGGATGGATCATATTGATCAAATGAGTACACTTCGTCAAAGCGTTTCTCTTCAATCATATGGTCAAGTAAATCCACTTCGTGAATATCAAGAAATTGGTTTTGAAATGTTTAGTAAGATGATTGAATCAATTGAATCTGAAACTGTTGCACTTATTAACTGTAGATTTATTCCTGTTACAATGGGTGAACGTGAAAGAGTTGCTAAAATTGTAGGTACATCTGGTGGATCTAGTGATGATGATGGTAAGAGAAAGCCAGTTGTTAATAAAACTAAAAAAATAGGTCCTAATGAACCTTGTCCATGTGGTTCAGGTCGTAAATATAAGCATTGTTGTGGACGTAAATAATAAAAATAAAACAAGCTTAAGGAAACTTAAGCTTGTTTAAATTATACTTTAATAAAAGAGGTTTTGATATGGAAAAATTTGAAATTGTTAAAGCAAAAGATGATTTTACTAAAAGACTAAACGCGATAAAAAAAGTAATTGACTATGATAATTTAAAGGTAAAGATTAAAGAATTAGAAGGTAAAATGCTTGCAGATGATTTCTGAAGTGATCAAGCAAATGCTTCTAAAATTATTAATGAGTGTAATGAATTAAAAGATAATTTAAATACTTATGAAAAATTAGTTAATAATTTAGAAGAAATTGCATTAGTTTTAGATCTTGATGATGAAGAATTATATTTATTAGTTGAAGAAAATATTAATAATTTAGAAAAAGCTTTAAAAACTTTTGAAAATGAGCTATTATTAGATGGTGAATTCGATAAGAAAAATGCTATTATTGAACTTCATCCTGGTGCTGGTGGAACAGAGAGCCAGGATTGGGCTTTAATGCTGTATCGTATGTATAAACGATATGCTGAACGTCATAACTTTAAGTTTGAATTAATTGATTATCAAGAAGGTAATGAAGCAGGTATTAAGAGTGTTACTTTTAGTATGAATGGTCGTCATGCGTACGGAATGTTAAAAGGAGAAAGTGGAGTACATAGATTGGTTAGGATTTCTCCATTTGATTCGGCGTCACGTCGACATACATCGTTTGTTTCTTGTACTGTTATTCCAGATATTGATGAAGCTATTGAAATTGACATTAAAGATGAAGATTTAAGAATTGATACTTATCGTGCAAGTGGTGCTGGTGGACAACATATAAATAAAACTGATTCCGCAGTTCGTATTACACATTTACCTACTGGTATTGTTGTTTGTTCTCAAAGTCAAAGAAGTCAAATTCAAAACCGTGAAAAGGCTATGCAAGTATTAAAATCTAGACTTTATCAAAAAGAACATGAATCACTTGAACAAAAGAAAAAAGAAGCTGCTGGTGAAATGATGGAAAATGGTTGGGGTAGTCAAATTAGAAGTTATATTTTACATCCATATTCATTGGTAAAAGATCATAGAACAAATGTTGAAAGTAATCAACCACAAGTAGTATTAGATGGTGATTTAGATGAGTTTTTAATTACTTATTTACAATGGCTGAAAAAAGGTGATGAAAATGTTTAAAAATATGAATAAAAAACTTAAAAATTTTATTTTTATAAATATTGGGGTAATGGGACTTGCGCTTTCATTTAGTTTCTTTTTATCACCATTTGGTCTTGTTACCGGTGGAATAGGTGGTATTGCGATAAATGTAATTAATATTTTAGAAAGATTTAATATTGAAATTAGTGAAGCTTATCATACAATAATTGAATCAATTATTATGATGGGAATTAATATACTTTTACTATTTCTTTCACTATTTTTAATAGGAAAAGAATTTTTCTTTAAAACTCTTTATTGTGCTATTGCATATCCAATTTATACATTTTTATTTGGTGAACTTGCAACACTTGTAAAGTTTACTGAACTATTACCGATTAATGCATCTGATATTGGTGGAATGCTTATAATTGTTTTATTTTCAGCACTTCTTAGTGGTGTTAGTATTGGTATTGCAATAAAATATGGTGCTTCAACTGGTGGTATTGATATAATTGAAAAGATTATGTTAAAGTATTTTAATGTTCCTTATTCTGTAACTTTATTTGTATGTGATGGTATTACTATTGTTACCGCAAGTATTCTATCAACTAATTTATTACCTATATGTTATGGTGCTATTTATATGTGGCTAATGGGTAAATTAATTGATTCTGTGGTATTTGGTGGTTTTAGAAGTTATAGTGTGTCTATTATCACATCTAAACCAGATATAATTAAAACTTTTATTTTAGAAAATGTAAATCGTGGTTTAACTATAGTTGAAGCAGAAGGTGGTTATACTGGTAAAGATTTAAAAATGATTATTTGTGTTATGACAAGTAGTGAAGTAAGTTTAGTAAGAGGTAATATTAAAAATCTTGATGATAATGCTTTTATGTATATATCACAAACTTCAGAAGTAAGTGGGATAGGTTTTACTAAGGAAAGGTAGATATAGTGGAAAAAAGTGAAAAATTAGTTTGGATAAAAAAGGTTGTTTCAAAAGGTAAAAAGTATTTAGTATATATTAACGATGAAGAAGAAGCTATTACTTTTACTGAAGATCAACTTGTTAATAATCGTATAATAAAAGGGACATCTTTTTATGAAAAAGATTGGAAAAAGATTATTAAGTCTTTAGATGAAGGAATATTACTTGATAAAGCGCTAAAATATATAGATTATAAACCAAGAACTGAAAAAGAAGTAATAGATTATTTAGAAGAACATAACGCTACACCAACAAATATTAAAAATATTTTAAAAAAATTAAAAGAGATTAATTTTATTGATGATGATAGATATGCTCGTATTTTTATTGAAGAAGAGATTCGTCACGAGAAAGGTCCTAACGCAATTAAACATGTGTTATTAACTAAAGGCATTCAAGAGGATATAATTATTAAATATTTAAGTGAATATAGTGATGAATTACTATTTGATAATGCTCTTGATATGGGAAGAAAAACACTTAAAACAGTTGTTGGATTACCTGTTAGTAAACAAAAAGAATCTGTATATACAAGGCTTTATAGAATGGGATATGATTATAGTATCATAAATCAAGTCTTAAGTATGTTAGAATATTCAAGTCTTGACTTTAAAAAGTTAGAAAAAGATTATTTAAAAATTAAAGAAAAAGAAATTGATAGTAACAAAATTATTCAAAAATTGCTTACTAAAGGATATAATTATAGTGATATTAAAAAGGTAATTAGTGATTTAGAATCATAAATTACCTTTTTTTCTCATATTCTTTTGTGGGAGTGATAACTTGAAACCAAAAAGAAAACCACAAGGTTTAAGAGACAGTTCTTTAATAGTTAATGAAAGAAATGTTGAACAAAATATTAAAATTGAAATTGCTAAAGAAATCAAACCAACAAAGCCAAAAAAATAAACCATATGTTGGTATTTTTAAATGTATTAGTGTATAATAATAATATATCTTCAAGGCAGGGTGAAATTCCCGACCGGTGGTTATAGTCCACAAGCTTATTGCATGATTTGGTGAAATTCCAAAACCGATAGTAAAGTCTAGATGAAAGAAGTAAAAGTATTTGCTTTTAGATTTTTTAAGTCGCCTAAAGATATAGGTGACTTTTTTATATTGGAGGACGTATGAAAAATAAAAAATTAATTGATTATATTTCAAAAGTTGCAATCTTTTCTGCACTTAGCTTTATTTTGTATCTATTTCCAAAGTTTCCACTTCCGTTTTTTCCATCATTTTTAGAAGTACAATTTTCTAATCTTCCTGCTATTTTAGGTGGATTTGTTTTAGGACCTCTTGGTGGATGTTTAATTGTTGTGGTAAGATTTGTCTTAAAATTAGTATTTGGCTTATCTTCTACAGCAGGAGTTGGTGAAACTGCAGATTTATTACTTGGTATTTGTGTAGTATTAACATCAAGTTTAATATATAAATATAATAAGAATAAACGTGGTGGAATTCTGGCGTTAATATGTTCTGTTATAGTTTGGGTAATATCTAGTGTATTTGTTAATTACTATATTAATGTCCCTTTCTTTGTAAAAGCTTATTGTGGTGGAGATATTAATGGGCTTGTTGCGATATGTAAACCAGTAATTAAGGGAATTAATAGTGAAAACTTTTTAGAATATTATACTAAATTTGCGGTAATTCCATTTAATTTAATTTTATCTATTATTGTAAGTATTATTACTTTCTTTGTTTATAAAAGGATTTCAAATATCTTTAAAAAAGATTTCTTTGCAGCTGGTAAAAAACGAATTCTAGTTATTTGTGATTCATTTAAAGGAACACTTTCTTCAAAAGAAGTTGGAGAAATCGTAGTAAATAATGTTAATAAAAATAAGTATATTGCAGAATACTTACCAATTAGTGATGGTGGAGAAGGATTCTTAGATGCATTACTAATGTGGAATAAAAATTTAAAAGAATATTATGTTATGAGTTGTGATGCATTTAGAAGAGTTAATTCATCTAAATATCTATTTGATAAAGAAACTAAAACATTATATTTTGAACTTGCTGAATGTGTAGGTATTAAAGATTTATCTAAAGAAGAACTAAATCCATATCTTGCATCTACTTATGGGCTAGGTATTGCAATTAAAGAAGCGATTATTAAACATCAGCCTTCTAAGATTATTGTAGGTATTGGTGGATCTGCATCTAATGATGGTGGTGTAGGTATGCTTGAGGCTATGGGTGTTAAGTTCTGTGATAAAGAAGGTAATGTAATATACGGAATGTGCAATGGCAAGTTAAAAGATATTTACGCAATCGGAACTGAAACTTTTAATAAACTAATAGGTAATATTGAATTTGAAGTTTTAACAGACGTATCTAATCCATTACTTGGTGAAAAAGGTGCAACGTATGTCTTCTCACCACAAAAAGGTGCAAAAAAAGAAGATTTACCTATTTTAGAAGCTAATATGTGTAAATATAATGAGATTGTTAAAAATCACTTCAATAATGATTTTAATAAGGTACCTGGTACTGGTGCTGCAGGTGGAGTTGGATTTGCTTTTGTAGCATTTATGAAAGCTAAACTATCACTTGGTATTGACGTTTTATTAAAAAGTTATCATTTTGATGAACTAGTAGAAAAATATGATATTGTTCTTACTGGTGAAGGAAAACTTGATGAACAAAGTTTAAATGGTAAAGTTATTTCTGGTATTATGAGTTATAGCCCTAAACAATTAGAATTTGTTGTAGGATCTTGTGCATTAGAAGATGTTGCATATACTGTTCATGCAATAGTACCTACTGTTGCAACACTTGATGATGCTATTAATAAACCTAAAGAAAGTTTAACTAAATTAATAAAAAAAGATTTTAATTAAATTAATGTATTTAAATTGTACTATTATATTAGTACCTTAACTATTTTACTGTTAACACGCATATTAAGTTTTTACTTTTAGATAATTATCAAAGGAGGAAAGTTGTTAAATTGAAAAAATTTTTAATAATTTTAATGGTTTCTTTTTCATTATTAATGTTAGAAGGTTGTTTATTATATGGAGAACGAGGGGAAATTACAGTTGGAGACTTAGTGTATAAACATATAAAAACAAATACTGATGAATATTATTGTGTTGTTGGATTAAGTGAAGAAGGAAAACAAAAAAGTGTTATTACTATTCCGAATATTGTTAATGAATTAAAAGTTAAAAAAATTGGTTTTCTTCGTTCTAAAACTCCTGTAGGATGCATTTCTAGCAATAATTTAGAAATAATTTATATAGAGAAATATTTAGAATTTGCACACACATATTTTTTTAAAGATTGCCCTAAACTAAAAAAAATTATATGTTTAGAATTTGAAGATAAAGTAAATGAATGTTATGATTATAATCCACAATATATAATAAATAATCATAACAAAAATAATGAAGAGAGAAAACGATTGCCAGTATATGTTTTTCCATCAAAAGATTATATAGAGGATGAACAAAATATTCTTTATAGCTATGCAAATATTATATATTATATTGATATAGAAACTGTTTACTATATTGATTTTACTGATAATGGTAAAATTGAAAACTTTCCTAAAAATCCAATTCGAGAAGGTTATAAATTTATGGGATGGTATAAAGAAATCGAGTGTGTTAATAAATGGAATAATGAAATAGATAATTTAAATGAAATTACTTATTCTGATGATAAGAAAACTTTAAAATTTTATATAAATAAATTGTATGCAAAATGGGAAAATATTTAAGAGTTAAAAAGAAAATCTAATCTTTGGTTTTATGAGTTATAACCCTAAACAATTAGAATTTGTTGTAGGATCTTGTGCATTAGAAGATGTTGCATATACAGTTCATGCAATAGTACCTACTGTTGCAACAATTGATGATGCTATTAATAAACCTAAAGAAAGTTTAACTAAATTAATAAAAAAAGATTTTAATTAAATGTTATAATATTTTTTCTAAAATATAAAAAGAACAGTTCATAAGATTATGAGCTGTTCTTTAAAAATTAGCAATTTATTTTAAAAGTTTAGATATGTAAACTTTTATGACATTTAATATTTTAACTAAATTTTATCATGAATTTAAGATATTTTCAACATTTTAATCTTAAAAGTGGTATTTATAAAAAGTCATAAAGGTTTACTTTTATAACCTTTTTTATTTAAAATTTTTTATTAAAGAAGCAGAAAGTGAGATTGTTTTTATGAAAAAAATAATTAAATATAATCTAATATTATTATTAATGATGTTTATTTTAGGCTTAGTTTCATGTGATAAAGAGTATACGATAACTTGTTTAAATGAAGATGGAAGTGTTTATACAACAGTTGTTGTACAACATAAGCAAGGGTTCACTAAGCCTGTTGATCCTATTAAAGAAGGGTATACGTTTATAGGATGGTTTAATGGTGAGGAAAAATGGAACTATGTTAATTATGAAGTTTGTGCAGATATGACAGTAGTTGCTAAATTTGAAATTAATAAATATACTATTACTTTTGAAACTGGTGGAGGAAGTATTGTTTCATCCATTACAAAAGAATATAATAGTTTGATTGATAGTCCATCTGATCCTGTTCGCGAAGGGTATGAATTTGTTGGTTGGGATAAGGAAATTCCTATGACTATGCCTGCACAAGATTTAACAATTACTGCAATATGGAAAAAAGATAACATTAAAATAGTTGCAATAAGTCCTTTAAGTAGTTATCTTAGTATGTATGGTCAAGCTGTTAAAAATGGTATAGAACTTGCTGTTGAAGAAATTAATGCAAATGGTGGAGTCAATATTAATGGTGAAATGGTTAAATTAGAAATTAGTCAATATATTGATGATAAAGGTGATTTAGTTACTGCTTCAAATATGTTAGCAAATATGATTTCACAAAATGAAACGATTGATTTTGTTATTGGTCCAGTGACAAGTAGTACTACTGAATTATTTATTACTAATACTTCTAAGTATGGTATTCCTACTATTACTCCTACTGCTCCTGCTGATAAACTTACAGTTGGTGATAATTGTGATGAAAGAGACATCCGATACAATCTATTCCGTGCTTGTTTTAATGACTCATATCAAGGTGAATATATGGCTAAATATGCTGCAAAAGCAGGTAATAGGAAAGCTTATGTGCTATATAATAATGATGATGATTACTCTAAAGGTTTAAAAGATGCATTTGTTGAAACTGCACAATCTCTTAATATAGAAGTTGTTACAGGTGCTTATGATAATAATGATCGTGATTTTAATGCTTTTTGGGCTCCAATTATTGAAGGTGGTTATGACTGTGTTTATGTTCCTGATTATTATGAGAATGCTTATAATATTTTAAAGACTGGTTATGCAAAAGGTTATACTAGTGTATGTTATGGTGGTGATGGTTGGGATGGACTTATCACACAAATTGGACCAAATGATGATAGTTCATTCTTAGAAAATTGTTTTTATACAAGTCACTATTTTTCAGGATCTCAAAATTCTACAGTCAAAGCGTTTGTAGAAAAATATAAAGCTAAATATGGTGACAATCCTACAACATTTGCTACACTTGGTTATGATGCTGTTTATATTGCAAAACAAGCTATTGAATCTGCAGGTTCTGTAGAATATAATGCAGTTATAGAAGCATTGAATACTGGTACATTTTCTGGATTAGTTACTTCAAGTAGTCCATTTACTTATAGTAATGGTAATCCACAAAAAGAAGCTTTTATCGTTACCTTTAAAGATGGTAAAGAAGTAGAAACTGTTAATTAATTTAATAATAAATACCTTAACTAGTGCCTTAGTTAAGGTATTTTATCTTCTAAAAAAGTTAAGATAAATAATTGATTAATTATTTATTTTGTGTTATAATTATAAGAAGAAAAATAAATAAAATAAACGTTTGATTATAACAAAGATGGAGTGATATAATGGTTGAAATAATGAATTTAATATCTACATATATTGATAAAATAGATGTTGGTGTGCCTATTTTTTCAAGTGATATTCATAAACATGTTATTAATGATATAATTAATGCTAACCCATTAGTTATTAATGAATATATAAATAGATATGAAAAAAAACATGAAAATTTTATACGATTTAAAAAAGGAATTTATTATAAAACATCAGATACTTGTTTTGGTAAAACTAAAATTAATTACTCAGAACTGATTACTAGGTTATATATAAAAGATAATAATGAAGTTTTTGGATATGAGACAGGACCGTCGTTATTTAATAATTTAGGGTTGACCACTCAAATGTCAAAATATACCTTTATTGCAACAAATAAATTACAAGTAGATAAGGTTGATGATACAATTAAATTAGTAAAACCTGTAATTAAAATTACAAATAAAAATTATAAATATTTACAAATATTAGATATTATTTCAAATAGATTTAAGGTGCCAATTGAAATTAATGATTATAATTTTTATATTAGAAGAATTATTGATGATTATAATTTAGATTTTGAAAAACTATTATATTATGCTAATTATTATAGAGATAGTGACATTTATAAAAAAATAGCATTATTAGCTAAAGGGGAAAGCTAATTAGAAGATGTAAATAATAAATATAGGGGGATAAAATATGAAATTACATAAAGATAAAAAAGCTATGGAAGCTTTAATTTCAAATATTAGTGAACGAACAAAAATTAGAAGAGATGTTTTGGGAAAAGATTATTATGTAACTTTAGTTTTAGAAGAGTTATCAAATAAAGAAAATCAAAATTATACATATTTTAAAGGCGGAACTGCATTATACAAGGCCCTAAAATCAGTAAGGAGATTTAGTGAGGATATTGATTTAACAGTATATGTTAATGATTTAAATAATAATTCACAGAAGAGAAAAAGGTTAAGGCAAGCAGTTTTAGGATATCAATCGCTTGAATTTAAAGAAAAATTGATTGATAGAAAAGGTTGTATTGAAGTAATTTATAAATATGATTCATTATTTCAATTACAAAGAGAGGATACACTGCAAAGAGTTGACAATGTAAAGATTGAAGCAACAAGTTTTACAATCAGTGAACCTATCATGATGTTGGAAATTGCTCCACATTTGTATGAACTTTCAACAAAGGAAGAAAAAGAAAAATTAGAATTAATTTATGATGTAAAACCATTTAACATTGGAACTGTATCTATGCAAAGAATATTTGTTGATAAAATATTTGCAGCTGAGTTTTATTATCAAAGAGAGATGATTATTGAATTTTGCAAACATATATACGATGTAACAATTATGTATAAACTAGATGATATCGAACAATTATTTAACGATAGAGATAATTTAGTTTATTTAGTTAATTTAAAACGCCTAGAGAAAACTGAACGTAATGGAGGAATTTCCAACAAATTATCTATATGTAATTTTGGATATTTGAATGATCAAAGTTTTTATTTTAGCGAAAAATTTAATAATTCACTGAAATATATTCATAATACATATGTCTTTAATAAAAAAGATTTTCTTGAAAACAAAGATATTTTAAATGTATTTTATAAAATCAAACAAGTGTTTTATGAACTGTAAATATTTTATACCTTAACTATAATTTTGGTTAAGGTATTTTGGTTTCTTAAAAAAGTTAAGATAAATGATTGATTTTTTTTAAGATTTGTGGTAAGATAAATAAGAGTAAAAAAAATATAGAAGAAGGGAGAATCGAAAAATGAAAAATAAAAATAATCGTAAAAAAGAATATTATATTCACCAAATTGTGAGGGATAACCAAACCGAACAAATTGAGTCTAATGGTAAACCAACAGTTGTAACTAATGTTAAGAATGTTCCGTCATATGCAGAAAATGTTGGGTATCATTTAGATCCAAAAAGATATGATTCTCTTAGAACACATAAACCTAAAAAGGAAATTGTTGAAGAAGTAATTGAAGATGTAGTTGAACCAGTAATTGTTAATAATCCAGAAGATGATTATTATTCTGCAATGGCTGATGAATATATTGAATATGGTGATGATGAAACTATTATTAATGATGTAATTGGTGAAGATGAAATTGAAGAACCAGTTATTGAAGAAGTTGTTGTTGAAACAAAAGAACCTGTTGCACCTAAAGAAGTTGTTAAGCCTAGTATCCCTAGTCAACCTGTTCAAAAATCAAAAGTAGTTAGAAAGAAGAAATATATTGCTCCTAGTTTAGACTTATTAAATCGTGGTACTGAAACTTCTGACAAAGATGTAAAACTTGCAGAAGAACAAAAAGCTAAAATTAATGAAATTTTAGAAAAATATGGTATTAAAGCACATGTTGCTAAATACATTTTTGGTCCTACTGTTATTATGTATTTAATTGAACTTGAAAGTCTTAGTGAAGATGTTAAGTCAATTCGTAAAATTGAAGATAATCTTGCGATGTATCTTGCATGTAGTAATATTCGTATTTTAACACCAATTCCAAATATGAAATATGCAGGTATTGAAATACCAAAACCAAAAGATAGTCGTTCTATTGTGTATTTAAGAGATTTAATTTCAACAAAAGAATTTATTAATAGTAAATATGCATTACCTGTTGCTGTTGGTATGAATAGCTTTGGTGAAAAGATTTATGCAGATATTGGTGATATGCCACACGGACTATGTGCTGGGGAAACAAAATCTGGTAAGAGTGTATGTTTAAATACAATTATTCTTAGTTTAATTTATCATTATTCAGCTGATGATGTTAGAATTATGTTATTAGACCCAAAGACAGTGGAATTTAGTAAATATTCTGATATTCCACATCTTGCGATGCCTGTAATTATTGACAAAGAATATTTTGAGCCTGCTGTTATTTGGTTAACAGATGAAATGGAAAGACGTTACAAGAAACTTAATAAATATGGTGCAGTTGAACTATCTGAATTAAATGAAGAATTAGTTTCTCAAGGGCTACCTAAAGAACCATATATTGTTATGATTATGGACGAGTTTAATGACTGGTTCATGGATGCATCTAGTACAGTTGATGATTGCATTACTAAACTGATGCAAAAAGCTCGTGCTGCTGGTATTCATATTATTCTTGCTACACAACGTCCAAGTGCTGATGTTATTAAAGGTGCTATTAAAGCGAATATCCCTACTCGTCTTGCGTTTAAAGTATCAAGTTTTGCTGATTCAAGTGTAATTTTGGGCCAATCTGCTGCTGAAAAACTTGAAGGTAAAGGTGATATGATCTTACGTTATCCTGGTAAAGGAGATATTAGATTACAAGGTGCACTTGTTACTAATAAAGAAATTAAGAATGTTGTTGAATATTTAAGAGAAAATTATGAAGTAGATTATATTGTAACACTTGAAGAATTACAACAATCAAGCGCATCTCGTGGAGCTGGTAATGGAAGTGTTGATCCTAGTTTAGGTAGAAATGATGAATTATTTATTGAAGTATGTTATTTTGTTGTTAGAAATCAAAATGCTTCAGTAAACCAACTTCAAAAAATTTTCTCAACAAGTTTTAATCGTATGGATAATATGTTTAGAGATATGCAAGTACTTGGTATTGTATCAGGAACACAACAAGGCACTAAACGTAAGGTTTTAGTTACTGAACTAGAACTTGAAGAAATTTTAAATAATTTATAATATATAAAAGGAGTTATTATGAGTAATAAAAGCTATTTAGAAAGATATAATGAAGAACATAGTAGTGTTATTGCTAGTTTAAATGTTAATAAGCGTATTTGTACTAGACTATTAGGTTTTTTAATTAGTTCAATTATTTATTTTATTATTTTTCAAATTAGTAAATATACTGGATTACATGATATTCAAACTCAATTTTTAAATACTTTTGTTAATTACATAATGACTGTTGCGTATATAATTTCATTTTTCTTTATTGTTTTTTATGTATTATATATTAGTGTAAAAAGTTTTAAAGAATCATTTGATAAAGTGAGATATAAATTAAAAAGAATGTTATTTATTATTTTAGATTGGTTAGTAATTTTACCTATTTGTGCTACTGTTGCAAGTTTTTGTTTTGCGTTTATATTTACATTTGCACAAGTAGAGGGTGATAGTATGTATCCAACTATTTATAATGAATCTACTGTTTTTGTTTCTTATTTAGAACCAGTTGAACAATTTGATATTGTTGTTGCATATATTACACCTGAAGCTAACCTTATTAGTTCAAATGAATATTATATAAAAAGAGTAATTGGTGTTCCTGGTGATAGAATTACTTGGATTAATGGAGTTCTAACTATTAATGGAATTATTATTGATGAGGAATATTTAGATCAAGAAACTAAAGAATTTTTTAAGGAAGATGGTAAATCTGGTAAACAATTTGTAGGAGATTTTGAATATAAAGTTGACGGTGTAATTGAAAAATGTAAAGTTATACCTGATGGATACTATTTTTTAATGGGTGATAACAGAACCGTCAGCAATGATTCTCGTCAAATTGGATTAGTTCCTTCATATAATATTGAAGGTGTTGTTAAATATGAATTTACAAATTCTGGGATTGAGAGGGTAAAATAATGGTACAATGGTATCCTGGTCATATGGCTAAAGCTTTACGAGAAATGGAAGAAAAAGTAAAACTTGTTGACTTAGTAATGGTTTTACTTGATTCACGAATTCCATTATCGTCGCTTAATCCTAAACTTAAATCAATGTTTAATAATAAAAAAATCTTATACATATTTACTAAAGCAGATAAGGCAGATAAATCTTTAACTGAAAAATGGATTAATTATTACTCTGTTAATGGTAATAAAGCAATTGCAGTTGATGCAAGAGATAAAAAGACTGTTAAAATTGTCGAACGTGAAGCATTAGAACTATTAAAAGAAAAACGTGCTAAGGATGCTTTGAAAGGTTTAAAACCTCGCCCGATTAGAACGATGATTGTAGGTATTCCAAATGTTGGTAAAAGTACTTTAATTAATACTTTATGTGGTAAAAAAGTTGCTGTTGTTGGAGATAAACCTGGTGTTACAAAAAGTCAGCAATGGACAAGAATTAATCAAACATTAGAACTACTTGATACTCCTGGAGTTTTATGGCCTAAGTTTGATGATGAAAAAGTTGGTTTCAATCTTGCGATTACAGGCGCAATTAAGGCTGATATTCTTCGTAATGATGATATTTGTATATATTTTCTTGGGCTTCTAAAATCTTATTATCCTGATGCAATTAAAAATAGATATAATGTAGAAATTTTAGATGATTTAAACGAAACGCTTATTAAAATTGGTGAATCACTACATTTCTATTTAGGTAATAAAGATATTGATATTGATAAAACTGCTCTTTATATTTTACAAGAATATAGAAATGATTACCTAGGAAAGATGACTCTTGATAGGTTATAATATGAAACATTATGATAATCATGAAATAGAAAACAGACTGTATGTTGAAGGATATAGTTTAATTGCAGGAACTGATGAAGTAGGTCGTGGTCCACTTGCGGGACCAGTTGTTGCAGCATGTGTAATTATGCCTAAAGATTGTTATATTGAAGGTGTAACTGATTCCAAAAAGATTAGTGAAAAAAATCGTAAAATATTAGAAGGTATTATTAAAGAAAAAGCAATTAGTTATAAAGTAGTGTTTATTGATCCTAAAAAAATTGATGAAATAAATATTTATGAAGCAAGTCGTCTTGCTATGACTACTGCAATTAATACTTTAGATGTTAAACCTGATTATGTTTTAGCAGATGCAATGCCACTTTTTATAGATATAAAATCGGAAAGCATTATTAAAGGTGATGAAAAATCTTTTACAATTGGATGTGCTAGTATTCTTGCAAAAGTTGCAAGAGATGAATATATGGTAGAACTTGATAAGTTATATCCAGAATATGGTTTTGCAAAACATAAAGGTTATCCTACTAAACAACATTTAGAAGCAATTAAAGAATATGGTATTTTAGATTTACATCATCGTAAGAGTTATTCACCAGTTCAAGAAGAAGCTTTAAAAGGAAATTTTAATAAAAATGAAAAAAAATAAGCACTTAAGAGTGCTTATTTTTTAATGATTAGATAATAAATTTAAAATATCCTTAAAAGTATTTGTTTCTTTAATAAAATCATATTCTGATTTTTCTAGTTCAGATAAAATAATATTAAATAATAGGTTGTTATTAATAGGCCAAGTATTAGGATCATCTTTAAGGCGATTAACTAAAAAACTTGTATTTAAAATTAACTTATTTTCTTTTTTTAGATTATTACAAATTGTTGCATGATTTATTGCTTGGTTAAGATAGTAAATGGTTAGTGTGTTATCTTTAATTCGTGCTTTATCTATTGCACAAAATAAGTAAATGTTCATTAAATTATAATGGTATAAACCAAAGTCGTTATCGTCATAGATTAAATCAAGTAAATTTTTATATTTTAAAAGAATCTCATCCCAGTGGCCTGTTTCTTTATAAGTAACTGATTGGTAGATAAGATGTTCAAACATTGAAATAATATTATATATGTTTTCTTGTTGTGCAATTATTTTAGATTCTCCTGTTAAGGTATGTTCTTTAAGAATATCTTTAGAAAAACTAATATCAGGTAGTTTATTTAAAATGTTTTTTCCTTTTTCATATTCTTTCATTGATTCATATACTAAGATTAAACTTTGCATTGCGGAATATCGATAATCATCTATAAAACATTTTTCAATGATATTATTTGCTAGATTAATAATTTTATTTTGATAGTAGTTTTTTTCTTCATTATCAAATAATTTTATGTAATATATGTGTAATAATTCATTTTTTAGTTTGAATGCATATGGATACTGTTTAATTGTATTTTCTAGAAGTGTTTCACATTCATCTAATTTATTATCTATACTTAAATTGTAGTATTCATCATAGATTTTATTGATAGTTTCTTCATTTTTTAGAATATTAACATCTAATAAGTAGTCAACTGTTACATCAAAAATGTTAGCTAAAATTGGAAGAGTGCTTATATCAGGAGATGTTATATTGTTTTCCCATCTTGAAATTGCTTGATAAGATACACCAAGCATTTCTGCTAAGTTTTCTTGTGTTAGATTGTTTTGTTTTCTAAGTGTTTTTATTTTGTTTCCTAGATTCATATATTCCTCCTTGTTAATTTTACAATAACAATATACTATAATTATGTTTATTTTACCACAAACTATTTGATTAGTTCAACTAAACAAAACTGAGAAAAATAGTTATTAGGTTGTTTATATGAATAAAATTTGAGGAAAAAGTTGAATAAATAAAGTATTTCTCTTCCTTATTATATATAAAAAATTATTTATTTTATTTGACAAGTAAAAAAAATATTTGTATAATCTTTAAGCGAGATTAAGATAGGAAGGTATATTATGAATTTAGTAATAGTTGAATCACCAGCTAAGTGTAAAACAATTGGAAACTATTTAGGTAGTGATTATGTTGTTGAATCTAGTATTGGTCATATTCGAGATTTAAGTATTAAGGGTAAGGGTGGATTCGGTGTAGATATTAATAATAATTTTGCACCTGAATATGTAGTATTAAAAGATAAGGTTGAAATTGTTGATAAGTTAAAAGATTTAGCAAGTAAAGCTGATCATATTTATCTGGCAACCGACCCCGATAGAGAAGGAGAAGCTATTAGTTGGCACTTAAGTGAAGTTTTAGAACAACCAAAAAAACGTGTTTCACGTATTGTGTTTAATGAAATTACTAAGAGTGCTATTTTGAAGGCTATTGCGAATGATCGTGATATTGATATGAATCTTGTTCATTCTCAAGAAACACGTCGTATTTTAGATAGAATTATAGGTTTTAGATTGTCAAGTTTGCTTCAACAAAAGATTGGTTCTAAGAGTGCTGGGCGTGTTCAAAGTGTTGCGTTAAAGTTAGTAGTTGATCGTGAAAAAGAAATTGAAGCTTTTAAGACTGAAGAGTATTGGGATATTACTGCTTATTTATTAAAAGAAACTGAAAGTAATAGTTATCATCTTAAGGCTAAGTTAATTGGTTATAAAGGTGATAAGATTGAAGTTGTTAATGCTGAAGATGCTAAAAGAATTGTTGATTCATTAGATGATAATTTTATTGTTAAAGATATTCAAAAGAAACGACGTAATCGTTCATCTAAACCTCCGTTTATTACATCAACTCTTCAACAAGATGCTGGTGTTAAGTTTAATTATAATGCGAAAAGAGTAATGGGGATAGCTCAAAAGTTATATGAAGGTATTGAACTTGCTGATGAACGTGTTGGTTTAATTACTTATATGAGAACTGACTCAATTCGTTTAAGTGATGAATTTGTAGATTCTGCTAAAGAGTTTATTACTGAAAAATATGGTAAAGAGTATTATAAAGGTGTAAAAAAATCTAGTTCTAAAGCAAAGAATATTCAAGATGCGCATGAAGCTATTCGTCCTACTAGTATTTATAGAACTCCTGAAAGTGTTAAAAAGTATTTGTCCCTTGAAGAGTTTAAGATTTATTCTTTGATTTATAATCGTGCACTTGCATCTTTGATGAGTGATGCGGTATTAGAAGATACTAAAGTAGAAGTAGTAAATAATGATTATGTTTTTGGTTTAAATGGTGAAATTACTACATATGATGGATTCTTACGTGTTTATGAAGAAATGAGTATTGAAGCAAGTGATCCTGAAGCATTAGATGTTTTACCTGATATGACAGTTGGTGAGACTCTAATTCGTGAGAATGTTGAAACTGAACAAAAGTTTACACTTCCTCCATATCGTTATTCTGAAGCAAGACTTATTAGAAAAATGGAAGAACTTGGAATTGGTCGTCCTTCTACTTATGCACTTACTATGGAAACACTACGTGCAAGAGCTTATGTTACAATGGAAAAGAAAGCATTTGTTCCAACTAGTCAAGGTATTTTAACATCTGATCAATTAGAATTATTCTTTAGTTCAATTATTAATGTTAAATATACTGCTAAGATGGAAAGTGCACTTGATGAAATTGCTGAAGGTAAACTCGTTTGGTATAAGGAAATTGGTGATTTCTATAATATGTTTGCCCCGCTTATTGAAATAGCAAGAGATAATATGGTTAAAATTTATCCAAAGAAAACTGATGAGTTTTGTCCTGAGTGTGGATGTCCATTAGTAATTAGACGTGGTCCTTTTGGTGAATTTACAGCTTGTTCTGATTATCCTAGTTGTAAATATATTAAAAAGACACCTAAACCTGAACCAGTTAAAACTGGAGTTATTTGTCCTGTATGTGGTGAAGGTGAAATTGTTGAAAGAACAAGTGGTAGAGGTAGAAGTAAAGGTGCATTGTTCTATGCATGTGACAGGTATCCTAAGTGTCGTACTACATATTCTGGTATTCCAAATGGTGAAAAGTGTGAAGTATGTGGTGGTGTAATGATTACTACAAGTGATGGTGTTAGATGTGGTAATGAGAAGTGTAAGACTGTTATTGCTCTTAAAAAGGCATTGTTAGAAAAGAAAAATAATGATGAAAAGTAAAAAAATGTAGAAAAAATAAAAAAATAAGTGTTTTTTCTTGCAATATGTATTTTATTGTGGTATATTGTAATTGCAAATCGTATTTGCGATTTGTAACATATCCCCTATATTTTATGTGTGCGCACACATACCCTTCCTGACTAGTGGTCCCCCCCGCTAGTCAATTTTTTTGATTTTATTTCCCTTGAAAAAAATGATGATATGTTGTATAATATATACTAAGTAAAAATATATAAATAAGAGGTTTAATATGGCTTTTGGATGGTTATTTGGAAGAAATAAAAAGAAAGATGAAAAAGCAAAAAAATATCAGTTAGGGATGAAAAAGACTAGAACTGGCTTTTTAGGTAAATTAAAAGCAGTATTATCAGGATATAGTCAAATCACTGAAGATTTATTTGATGATTTAACTGATGTATTTATTATGGCAGATATTGGTGTTGAAACAACACTTAATTTTATTGATGCATTAAGAGAAGATGAGCGTGTTGAAGAATGTGAAAGTGCAGAAGAGTTACAACCTATTATTGTAGATAAAATGTTTGATCTATATTTAAAAGGGGAAATTGTAAACAATAACTTGAATGTTCAAAAAGATGGATTAAGTGTGTTTTTATTTGTTGGTGTAAATGGTGTTGGTAAAACAACTACGATTGCTAAAATTGCATATCGTTTAAAAAATGAAGGTAAGAAAGTTTTGCTTGCAGCTGGAGATACATTTAGAGCTGGTGCTGTTGATCAATTAGAAGAATGGGCAAAACGTGTTAATGTTGACATTGTAATTAAAAAAGGAGCAACAGATCCTTCAAGTGTAATTTTTGATGCTGTAAAAAGGGCTAAAGAAGGAAATTATGATGTTCTTTTATGTGATACAGCAGGACGACTTCAAAATAAAGCAGGTCTTATGGCTGAACTTGCTAAGATGAATAAAGTAATTGAACGTGAAATTCCAGGTGCACCTCATGAAACATTACTTGTTATTGATGCAACAACAGGACAAAACGGTTTAAGTCAAGCTGAAGCATTTAATGAAGTAACTAATGTTACTGGTGTTATTTTAACTAAACTAGATGGAACATCTAAAGGTGGAATTGTTCTTGCAATAAGAGATAAATATAATCTACCAATTAAGATGGTTGGTCTTGGTGAAAAGTTAGATGATCTAGAATATTTTGATTTAGAAGACTATATTATGGGTCTATTCGATGAGGAAGAAGATGAGTGAGAATATTGATAAAAAAGCTTATTATGCAATTTTGTTTGAGTATTATAAAGATTTATTAACAGAAAAACAAGTTGAAACATTTATTTGTTACTATAATGAAGATTATAGTTTAGCAGAAATTGCGGAAGAGTTTAGTATTAGTCGTAATGCTGTATGGGATACTCTTAAAAAAGTAGTAAGTTTATTAAAATATTATGAAGATAAGTTGAAACTTTATAGTAAAGATCAATTATTAAAAAATTACTTAGATGATTTAAAAAAACATGTCGATGCTGAAGGTGAAAATATTATTAGAAGCATTGAAGAAATGGAGTAAAGAATGCCTTTAGAAACTTTATCTGACAAATTACAGATGAGTTTAAGACGTCTTACTGGACGTGGTAAACTTAATGAAAAAGATATCGATGATGCAATGAGGGAAATTAGAGTAGCTTTACTTGAAGCTGACGTTAATTACCGTATTGTTAAAAAGTTTATTGCAGAAATAAAAGAAGAAGCACTTGGTGAGAGAGTTATGAAATCTCTTACTCCAGGGGATCAAGTTGTTAAAATTGTATATGAACATTTAGTAGCTTTAATGGGTGAAGAAGCAGTTCCAATTAACTTAAAACCTAGTGGTTTAAGTGTAGTGTTAATGTGTGGTTTACAAGGTTCTGGTAAAACTACTCATACTGCTAAAATTGCTAATTATTTAAGAAAGAATAATAATTTAAGACCATTATTGATTGCAGCCGATGTGTATCGTCCTGCTGCGATTAATCAACTTGTTCAACTTGGTAAACAACTTGATATTGAAGTGTTTGAACTAGGTACAATTGTTAAACCACAAGAAATTGTTAGAAAAGGGATTGCATATGCAAAAGATACTAGTAAAAATCTAGTTATTATTGATACTGCTGGTCGTCTTCAAATTGATGAAGTTTTAATGCAAGAACTTGTTGATATTAAAGATATTGCAAAACCAGATGAAATCTTATTAACAATTGATGCAATGACTGGTCAAGATGCTGTTAATGTTGCTAGTAGTTTCCATGAAAAACTTGGTGTTACTGGTTGTTTATTAACTAAACTTGATTCAGATACTCGTGGTGGTGCTGCACTTTCAATTCGTTATATGACTCAAATTCCAATTAAATTTATTGGTGTTGGTGAAAAATTAGATCAATTAGAAGTATTCCATCCAGATCGTATGGCTAAACGTATTCTTGGGATGGGTGATGTAATTGGTTTAATTGAAAAAGCTACTGCTAATATTGATGAAGATGATGCTATGAAAATGGCTGAACGTTTACAAAAAGGAATTTTTACATATAATGATTTCTTAGATCAAATTAAGATGATTAAAAAAATGGGATCATTAAAAGGTATTCTTGGAATGATTCCAGGACTTGGATCTAAGTTAAAAGGTATAGATATTGATGATAAACAGTTTATGTATATTGAAGTTGCAATTGGTTCAATGACTAAAGAGGAAAGAAAAAATCCTGACCTTATTGCAACAAGTTATTCTAGAAAAATGCGTATTGCTAAAGGTTCAGGACGTCCTTATCAAGAAATTAATAACTTGACTAAGCGTTTTGCGGAAATGAAAAAACAAATGCTTGCATTTGCTGGAATGAGTGAAGAAGATATGGAACGTGCTGCACGTAGAGGTGGTGTTCCAATGAAAGCTCCTAAAGCTAAAAAAGGAAAGGGAAAAAATAAAGGAGGTTTCCGTTTCTAGGAAACCTCTTGTTTTTTTAGAACATATAGTTTTAAGAGCGTAACATTTTTAGAGCCATTTTTACAGCATCAGAAAGTGTTGTATCTGGTTCTAATTTAAGACGTTTTAAGATATTTTTTATTTCTGTTGAACTATATCCAAGTGATTTAAGTGCAAGTCCTACTTGTTCAATTCTTTCATCTTGAATAGTTGCTTCTTCTTCAAAATTTAGTTTTCCTTTTAAATCAAGAATGATTTGTTGACTTAGTTTTTGTCCTATACCTGGGAATTTAATGAAGAATTTTGCGTCTGAATTTTTGGATGCAGTATAAATATCTTGTGGTGATGCACTTGCTAGAATTGCTAAAGCACCTTTTGGACCTAATCCTTTAACACTGATTAGTTTTTCAAATGTTTCTTTTTCTAAACTAGTTGCAAAACCATAAAGTTCAATTGCATCTTCACGTACATGGTGATGAATGTAAATAATAGTTTTTGAATTTATTGTAAATGAATAAGGGTTTGGCACTTTCACAAAATAACCAATGCCATAGGATTCTATTGTTATATTGGTTGCTTTAATTTCTGTGATTTCCCCTTTAATGTAACTATACATAATGTGCCTCCTAAATAATTTATTAATATGATTATATCATAAATTATTTGATTATTCAACTAAAAAAAGTAAAAGAAAGGAGTCTTTCATGAGTAATATTGTTGATAAAAAAATGATTGAAGGTGATGAAATCGAATCATCGCTTAGACCACTTAAACTTGTAGAATACGTTGGTCAACCTGAAATTAAAGAAATGTTAAAGATTTATATTACTACTGCAAAACTACGTGAGGAACCACTTGATCATGTTTTATTATTTGGTCCTCCAGGGCTTGGTAAAACTACACTTGCGCATATTATTGCAAATGAAATGGGAAGTGGTATTAAGGTGACAACTGGGCCTGCGTTAACGCGTCCAGGAGATCTTGCGGCAATATTAAATGAACTTGAACCTGGTGATATATTATTTATTGATGAAATTCATAGACTTCCTAAAGTTATGGAAGAAATGTTGTATTCTGCAATGGAAGACTTTGTTATTGATATTGTAATGGGAAAAGATTCAGGGGCATCAACTCTTCGTATGAATTTGCCACCTTTTACTTTAGTTGGTGCAACAACTCGTTTTGGTGATTTAACTGCTCCAATGCGTGATCGCTTTGGTATTGTTCATGCTCTTCATTATTATAATGCAGATGAATTAAGTGATATTATTAAAAGAACATCTAGGATATTTGATTATCCTATTGATGATAACGCAACACTAGAACTTGCTAAAAGAAGTAGAGGAACTCCTCGTATTGCTAATAGATTATTTAGAAGAATTCGTGACTTTGCCCAATATGAAAATAAAAATATTATCGATAAAAGTGTTACTACTTATGCACTTGATAAGTTAAATATTGATTCAGCTGGTCTTGATATTACTGACAGAAAGTATTTAGAAGGGTTAATTAATCGATTTAAAGGTGGACCTGTTGGATTAGAAGCTCTTGCTGCATCTATTTCTGAAGAAACAGTTACCCTTGAAGATGTGAATGAACCATTTTTATTACAAGAGGGATTTATTATAAGAACTCATAGAGGTCGTGTTGCAACTGATAAAGCTTATCAACATTTAGGTATTAACCGAGGAGGTTTATTTTGAGAGTAGAAGATTTTAATTATGATTTACCAGAGGAGTTAATTGCTCAAACTCCACTTAAAGATAGAACATCTTCAAGACTTTTAGTATTAGATAAAAAAACTGGTGATATTAATCATGTTAAGTTTGCTAATATTATTGATTATTTAGATGAAAATGATGTTTTAGTATTAAATGATACTAAAGTGTTACCTTCTAGGATTTATGGAAATAAAGTTGATACTAATGCTTATATTGAGTTATTATTATTAAAAGAAAAAAGTGAAAATGTATGGGAAGCACTTGTTAGACCTGCAAGAAGAGTTCATGTTGGAACGATGGTTAGTTTTAATAATGGAGAGTTAAAGGCAGAATGTGTAAGTGAAGGTGTTGATGGAATGCGTGAATTTAAAATGATTTACGATGGGATTTTTTTAGAAATTCTTGAAAACATTGGAACAATGCCACTTCCACCTTATATTCATGAGAAGTTAGAAGATGGAAATCGTTATCAAACTGTTTATGCGAAAGAATATGGTAGTGCTGCTGCACCTACTGCTGGCCTTCATTTTACTACTGAGTTATTACAAAAGATTAAAGATAAAGGTGTTCAAATAGAATATGTTACTTTAAATGTTGGTCTTGGTACTTTTAGACCTGTTGCGGTTGAAAAAATTGAAGATCATCATATGCATACTGAGAAATATCGTATGACTAAAGATGTTGCTGATAGATTAAATGAAGCTAAAAAACTTGGTAAACGTATTATTTCAGTTGGAACTACTAGTACAAGAACGTTAGAAAGTATTTATTCAAAATATGGTGAGTTTAGAGAATGCTATGAAGATACAAATATCTTTATTTACCCTGGGTATGAGTGGAAAGCTGTTAATGCATTAATTACTAATTTTCACTTACCTAAATCTACTTTAATAATGTTAGTGTCTAGTTTAGCTGGAACTAATAATATTATGAATGCATATAAGGTTGCAGTTTCAGAAAAATATCGTTTTTTTAGCTTTGGTGATGCGATGTTTATTAAATAGCTTATACGAATTATTTGCAAATATTTAAATAATTTGTTATAATAAGAATAGAATTATTTGATTGTTAAAATCATTAAGGAGAAATGAAAAATGAGATTATATAATGATGTAGAAGAAACTAGTAAAGTAATAGTTGTAGAAGATTATTCAACTTTTAAAGGTTTATTAAAATGTAAATATTTATACTATTTATTAATAGCTTATACTGCATATGCTGTTATTAATGCTGCTTTATCATTTATTGATGGTGGTTATTTAATGGCTGTTATTAATATTTTAGTTCATGGTTCTATTTGTGCAAGTTTATGGGTATTTAGAAAAGCAAATAATGAAAATACTGATGAAAAACTTAATCTTAAAGGTTCTAAATTATATTTAATTGCTCATGCAGTTAAATATTTAATCGTATTTATTTTCTTAGTATTAGGGTTAATTTTTATTATTTTCTCTTGGACTGAAGCTGGTAACGTTGCAAAACAAGAATTAGTTAAAGCACAAGCTCAAACTTCATCTGAAGCTATCGCTCTTGCTAAAGCTGCTAGAGCAAAAGTATTCTGGAGCTATTTAGGATATGTAGTTGTTTATATTGCGTTTACAGTATTTACTTTAGTTTATTATAAAGCTGTTATGGCACCTGTTGATGCTCTTGCAAAATATAATGAAAAAGGAACTCATTTTTGGAAAGATCTTAAATTTTTAGCTATTATTTTATTTATTACTGCATTTTTAAATGTTGTTCTTGGTTTATTTGGTGCGCTTGGTGTACTTGATAAATTATGTGAAATGATGATTAATAATGGTATTACTACTGTTTCAATGGCTGCTGGTGGTCTAGGATGGTTTGCATTTATTTCAAGAGTATTATTTGCTGCTATTTGTGTATGCTTAGGATTATTACTATTAAAAGGATATAAAGTTTTAGAAACTACTGAAACTTCTCATGAAGAAGTTATTGAGTTAGAAGAAGAATCTAATGTCCCTAATGAAGTAGATGATGAACAAAGTCCAGAACAACCTGAAGATGTTGTTGAAGAAGTTGTTGAACAAGTTCAATAAAAATTAAGAGTTTATACAAATGTATAAACTTTTTTTTATTGATTGGTAGGAAAAATTTAAAAAGTAAAAAAAGAAATATATAAGCGTTTATAATTTTTCTTTTTGAAAACTTTGCAATATTTTTAATTATATGGTATAATAAATAATGGAATGGAGGGTAAAATTTATGAATGATTTAGCTCTGTATTATTTTCATCAGGGGACTACAATTAAAGCTTATGAACTGCTTGGAGCTCATTATACAAAAAAAGAAACAAGATTTTGTGTTTGGGCACCTAATGCAGTAAGTGTTAGTGTTGTAGGAGAGTTTAATAATTGGGATGTTAATAAAAATCCAATGCATAAAATTACTAATGAAGGCTTATATGAAACTATTATTAAAAATGTTAAAGAGTTTTCATGTTATCAATATGCCATAAAAACAAAAAAGGGGAATATAATTTATAAGAGTGATCCGTATGCTTATCATAGTGAACTTAGACCTTATAAAGCATCTAAAGTTTATGATTTAAATGGGTATAAGTTTAATGATGAAGAGTGGATGAAAAATAGAAGTATTAATCAAGGTTATAATAGACCTTTAAATATTTATGAAGTACATCTTGGTTCTTGGAAAAGATATAAAGATGGCAATGTATTTAATTATGCAAGTATTGCGGAAGAACTAGCTGTATATGCTAAAGAAATGGGGTATACACATGTTGAAGTTATGCCTATTTCTGAATATCCATATGACCCATCATGGGGGTATCAAGTTACTGGATATTATTCTGTTACATCTAGATATGGTACACCTAAAGACTTTATGAAGTTTGTTGATATTATGCATCAACATGGAATTGGTGTAATACTTGACTGGGTACCTGGACATTTTACAAAGGATGAACATGGACTTATTGAATTTGATGGAGAGTGTTTATATGAACCATCAAATAAGTTTAGAAAAGAAAATCCTTCTTGGGGTACTAGACATTTTGATTATGGAAGATGTGAAATACAAAGTTTCTTAGTTTCTAACGCTGTATATTGGTGTGATAAATATCATATTGATGGACTTAGAACTGATGCGGTATCATCAATGTTATATTTAGATTACTGTCGTAAAGATGGTGAGTGGGAGAAAAATAGTTTTGGTACTAATATTAATTTAGAAGCTGTTGCGTTTATAAAGAAGTTTAATGATTCTTTAAAGAAGTTTGATCCTTCTATTTTATCAATTGCGGAAGAATCAACAGCTTATCCTAAAATTACAGCACCAACACAGTATGACGGACTTGGATTTGATTATAAATGGAATATGGGTTGGATGAATGATACACTTAGATACTTAAAATTAGATCCATATTTTAGAGGAGATAATAGTAATTTAATTACGTTCCAGCTTACTTATATATTTAGCGAACGTTATATTTTAGCTTTATCGCATGATGAAGTGGTTCATCTAAAAAAAGCTATGATCGATAAAGTTCCGGGTCTATATGATCAAAAATTTGCAGGATTAAAAGCTTATTTTACTTATATGATGACTCATCCTGGTAAGAAACTAAATTTTATGGGTAATGAAATCGGTCAATTTAGAGAATGGGATGAAAATAGGGAATTAGATTGGAGCGTTCTTGAGTATGAACGTCACCAAACTTTACAAAATTATATTAAGGTTTTACAACAACTATATCTAAATCATTCATCTTTATATGATGATACGAGATATTGGGATGGATTTGAATGGGTAGTTGTTAATGATAATGAACACAGTGTATTTGCGTACAAGAGAAAATCACAGGATGAAACACTTTTAGTTATCTTAAACTTTGCATATAGTGAATGGAATAATTATACATTTGATGTTGAAAATGGTGATTATGAAGTTATATTATGCAGTGAGGATCTTAAGTATTCTGGTTCTAAAAATTTAGAAGGGAAGACTTATCATTCGGATGGTAAACTTACAATAGATTTACCATATAATTCGGGAATTATTTTAAGAAAGGGAAGATAATATGTATAATCATAAAAAATGTGTTGCTATGCTACTTGCTGGTGGTCAAGGAAGTAGATTAAAAGCACTTACTACAAAGGTTGCAAAACCTGCTGTGTCTTTTGGCGCAAAATATCGTATCATTGACTTTACTTTATCAAACTGTGTTAATTCAGGTATTGATACTGTTGGTGTACTTACTCAATATCAACCACTTATTCTAAATGAATATATCGGTAATGGTCAACCATGGGATTTAGACCGTACTTTTGGTGGTGTTCATGTACTACCTCCATATCAAGCTAAAAACTCTATGGAATGGTATAAAGGTACTGCTAATGCAATTTACCAAAATATTAATTTTATTGAAAACTATCATCCAGATCACGTTTTAATTTTATCTGGTGACCATATTTATAAAATGGATTATCAAAAAATGTTAGAAGATCATATTAAAAATGATGCTGACTGTACAATTGCTGTTTTAGAAGTATCGCTTGAAGAAGCAAGTCGTTTTGGTATTATGAATACTGATGAGAACAATCGTATCGTTGAATTTGAAGAAAAACCTGCTAAACCAAAGAGTACAAAAGCATCAATGGGTATTTATATTTTTAAACGTGAAAAATTATTTAGTTATTTAAGAAGTGATGCGTTAGATCCTGCGTCTAGCAATGACTTTGGTAAAAACATTATTCCTAATATGCTTAATGCTGGTGAAAAGATGATGGCATATCCTTTTAAAGGTTATTGGAAAGATGTTGGTACTATTTCATCTTTATGGGAAGCTAATCAAGATTTATTAGGTGAAGCACCTGAATTTGATATTTATGATTCTGCTTGGAAGATTTATTCAAGAAATATGGGGATCGAACCTCAATTTATTGCAGATGGTGCAGTTGTTTCTAATAGTTTAATTACAAGTGGGGCTAAGATTTATGGTACGGTTATCAATAGTGTAATTGGCGCTAGTGTTGTAGTTGAAAAGGGTGCTGTTGTTAAAGATAGTGTTATTTTTGCTGATAGTGTAATTTCTTCAGGTGCAACTGTTAATTATAGCATTTTAGATGAAGAAGTTGTAATTGGTGAAGAATGTGTTGTTGGTAGTCCTAAAGGTGATGGTGTTGAAATTGCTGTTGTTGGACGTGGTTGTGTTGTTACAAGTAAGAGTGTTGTAGCTGCAGGTGCAAACATTGAAAAGGAGGATAAATAATTATGAGTGCTGTAGGTATTATTTTCTCAAATATTCATAATGAAACAATTGATGAATTAACTAGAAAAAGAACTAGTGCGTCTATTCCATTTGGTGGACGTTATAGATTAATTGATTTCGCTTTATCTAACTTTGTTAATGCTGATGTTACAAGTGTTGGTGTTTTAACACAAAAGAATTATCAATCATTAATGGACCATTTAGGATCAGGTAAAGACTGGGATTTATCACGTAAAAATGGTGGTTTAATTATATTCCCTCCATATAGTTCTCATAGAAGTGATTTCTTATATGAAAATAGATTTGAAGCTTTAATGAGTGTTAATGGTTATATTGAAAGACGTCATGAAGATTATGTAATTTTAACTGACTGTGATAATGTTAATGTAATTGATTATCAAGATGTCTTAAAACAACATGAAAATAGTGGTGCTGATATTACAATTGTTTATCGTAACCAAGAAGTTACAAGTGATTTATCTGATCATATGACTATTGAATGTAATGATGAAGGTCGTGTTGTAAAAGCTACATTAAGAGCTAAAGTTGGTGAAGTGGCTAACGTTGCTGTGAATGTATGGGTTATTAATAGAAGACTTTTACACGGATTACTTGTAGATGCTGCTACAACTGGTGCAAAGAGTTTCCATCGTGATGTTTTATTTGCAAATATTAAATCACTTAAGATTTATGGATATCATTACCAAGGTATTTATATGCATATGAACTCTATGGAAAACTATTATAAAGGTAATATGTTATTACTAAATGATAGTGTTCGTAATGAATTATTTGGTAATACTGATAAACGTATTTATACTAAAGTTCGTGACTCTGCACCTACTCGTTATGGTGATTCTGCAATTGTTCAAAATAGTTTTATTGCAGATGGTTGTGAAATTGAAGGAACTGTTATTAACTGTATTTTATTCCGTGGTGTTAAAATTGCAAAAGGAACTGTTGTTAAAAACTCTATTCTAATGCAAGATACATCTGTAGGTGCAAATTGTAATATTGACCATGTAATTACAGATAAAAACGTTTCAATTCGTGATCGTAATAATTTAATGGGTTGTGAAAAAGTACCTTATTATTTAGGTAAATACGCAACTGTTTAAAATAATAGTTATTGGTTATAATATATTTAGTGGAGGAATCTTATGATTGAAAATAAAAAAATTGCTTTTGTTGCTTCTGAATGTCAACCATTCTTTACATCAGGTGGTTTAGGAGATGTTATTGGTAGTCTTCCTAAGAAAATTGCAAAACTTGATAAAGGAATGTGGGAAGTAACTGTATTTTTACCACTTTATAGTAATATTTCTAAAGCTTACGCAAATAAACTTGTATACTATGGGCAATTGTATGTAAGTCTTTCTTGGCGTAAACAATATTGTGGTATTTATAAATACGAAGAAGCAGGTGTAACTTATTATTTCATTGATAATGAATATTACTATAAACGTGAAAAATTCTATGGATACTTTGATGATGCAGAAAGATTTGCGTTCTTTAGTAAAGCAGTTATTGATGTAATGTTACATATTAATGAAGTACCTGATATTATTCATTGTCATGATTGGCAAACAGGATTACTTCCAGTTTATTTAAGAACATTATATTATCATCATGAAGCATTTAAAAATGTAAAACGTATTTTTACAATTCATAATATTGAATATCAAGGCAAATATTCAAATGATTCAGACATTATTGAAGATGTATTTGGCATTAATTCAAATGATGCTTATTTACTAGAGTATAATGGATGTCTAAATATTATGAAAGGTGCGATTGAATGTTCTAATATCGTTTCTACTGTTAGTCCTAGTTATGCAGAAGAAATTAAAACACCTGAATATGCACATGGACTAGAAGGTGAGATTATTCGTGCTGCAGAAGAAGGAAAACTTTGTGGTATCTTAAATGGTATTGATACTACTTTCTATAATCCTAAACGTGATAAAGCTTTATTTAAGACTTTTGATAAAGCTAATCTTGATGGTAAAAAGGAAAATAAAGTTGAACTTCAAAAAATGTTAGGTTTACCTGTTGTTAATGTACCTATTATTGGTATGGTTTCAAGACTTGTAGCTCATAAAGGGTTAGATATCTTAAAGAATGCGTTTAATGATTTAATGCAATTAGATGTACAACTTGTTGTAATTGGTACAGGTGATGCATACTATGAAGGTTTCTTAAAAGATATGGAAAGTAAGTATGCAAATAAAGTTAAAGTTATTTTAGCATTTAATCAAGATTTAGCACGTAAGATTTATGCATCTAGTGATTTATTCTTAATGCCTTCTAAATCTGAACCATGTGGTTTATCTCAAATGATTGCATCTCGTTATGGTGCAATTCCAATGATTAGAGAAACTGGTGGATTAAAAGACAGTATTAAGAACTTTAATGAAAAAGGTGGAAATGGTTATACATTTGCAGGACTTGAAGCTTACGCTTTAGTTGAAATGGTAGCACGTGCTGTAAGTGACTTTAATAGTGAAAAATGGAACGAGTTAGTTGAAAAAGTAATGGACGTTGATTTTAGTTGGAAAGTATCTGCTAAATCATACGTTAAAATGTATAAAAAAGTTTTATAATAGATAAACATAATTACTTGATACATATTTATGTTTATTTGAGGAGGAAAATGTGGCGTCTAAGAATAGTGTCAATATAATTAAACAAAATATCGAAGAAAAACTATCTCGTTATTTCGGGGTAGTACCAGCTGATGCAACGCAAGATCAATTATACAAAGCTGTTAGTATGACTGTTGTTGATATGTTATTAGAACAAAAAAGACAGTTTAATGCTAAGATGAAAGAACAAAATTTAAAACGTGTTTATTATCTTTGTATGGAGTTCTTAGTTGGTAGAAGCTTAAAAACAAACTTATATAATTTAGGACTTGTAGAAGATTATAGAAGTGTCTTAAATGAATATAATGTTGATTTAAATGAATTATATGAAATGGAACCTGATGCAGGACTTGGTAATGGTGGTTTAGGTCGTCTTGCTGCTTGTTTTATGGATAGTTTAGCTGCACTTAATTATCCTGCAATGGGATTTTCATTAAGATATGAATATGGTTTATTTAAACAAAAAATAGTTGATGGATGGCAAACTGAAATGCCTGATGTTTGGCTACCAGGTGGAGAAGTTTGGCTTACACCAAGAAGCGATAGAGTACTAAAGGTTCGTTTTGGTGGTTGGATTAGTCAACGTGAAGAAAATGGGCATTTAGTAACTGATTATCATGATGATACTGTTATTGAGGCAATGCCATATGATCTATTAATCTCTGGTGGTGGTAGTAAGATTGTGTCAACACTTCGTTTATGGAAAGCACGTAGTGTTAATACATTTGATATGAAATCATTTAGCCAAGGTGATTATACAAAAGCAATGGAAAAGAATAATGATGCGGAAGTTATTACTAAAGTATTGTATCCTTCTGATGATCATACACAAGGTAAAACATTAAGACTTAAACAACAATACTTCTTAGTAAGTGCATCTATTCAAAATATTATTAATGACCATTTAAAACGTTTTAAAGACATTAGAACACTTCCAGAAAAGGCTGCAATTCATATTAATGATACGCACCCTGCACTTTGTGTTCCAGAACTTATGCGTATTTTAATGGATGATTTATATCTTGGTTGGGATGAAGCTTGGGATATTGTAACAAGAACTGTTGCGTATACTAACCATACTGTAATGGCTGAAGCACTTGAAACTTGGAATGAAGATTTACTTCATCGAATCTTACCTAGAATTTATCAAATTATTCTTGAAATAAATAGACGTTTTATGGCTGATGTTTGGAATTTATATCCAGGTCAATGGGAAAGAATTAATAAATTATCACTAATTGGTGATAACCATGTAAGAATGGCTAATTTAAGTGTTCATGCAAGTCATACTGTTAATGGTGTATCAGCACTTCATAGTGATATTATTAAACGCAGTATTTTTAAAGAATTCCATACGCTAACACCTGAAAAGTTTACTAATGTTACTAACGGTATAGCACATAGAAGATGGTTACATCAATCAAATCCAAGATTATCAGCATTACTTGATGAAACAATTGGACATGGTTGGTATAGCGACGCAAGTGATTTAAAGAAATTCAGAGTTTATGAAAATGATGAAAAAGTATTAAATGAACTTGCAGAAATTAAATATCAAAATAAGGTTGATTTTGCTAATCGTTTATACAAAAAACAAGGTGTTTTAATTGATCCTAAGACAAGATTTGATGTACAAGTTAAACGTCTTCATGCGTATAAGAGACAACTTTTAAATGTTCTTAAGATTATTAACTTATATAATATTTTAGTAGAAAATCCAAATGCTGATATTACACCACAAACTTATATCTTTGGTGCAAAAGCAGCTCCTGGATATTATCATGCTAAAGAAGTAATTGAACTTATTAACTATATTGCAAAAGATATTTCAATGCATCCAGAAATTAAAGCAAAATTAAATGTAGCATTTATTGAAGATTATTGTGTATCTACTGCAGAATGCTTAATGCCTGCATCTGAAATTAGTGAACAAATTTCACTTGCTGGTAAAGAAGCTAGTGGTACTGGTAACATGAAATTTATGATTAATGGTGCTGTTACATTTGGTACAATGGATGGAGCAAATGTTGAAATTTGCGATTCAGTAGGAAACGATAATATCTTTATCTTTGGTATGAGCACTAAAGAAGTTGATGATTTATGGGCTAGAGGATATAATTCAACATATTATTATAATAATAGTATGGAACTTCGTAAAATTATTGACCGCTTAAAGAAAGGCTTTGCAGGAAAGAGTTTCGAAAATATTGCAACTTATCTTTTAACATCAGGCGGTATTGCAGACCAATATATGTGTCTTGCAGATTATGAAAATTATTTTGAAGTTTATAAACAAATGGATAAAGTTTATAAAAACAAACTTCAATTCCAAAAAATGTCACTTGTTAATATTTCTGAAGCAGGTAGATTTGCAGCTGATAGAAGTATTGAAGATTACGCAAGAGATATTTGGCATTTAAAGAAATTAAAATAGAAATTAGTGTTAAAAAATTTGACTAAACACCTAAATTAGTGTATAATATCTTGAGAATTTATCAAAACTAGTGACTTAAGTGGAGGACTAAAATTATGGCAAAGGTAAATAAAATAGCAATTTTAACATCAGGTGGCGATGCTCCTGGGATGAATGCAGCAATTCGTGCAGTTGTACGTTCTGCTTTATCACATGGGTTAGAAGTATATGCTGTATACGAAGGATATGCTGGACTTATTGCAAACAATATCCATAAGATGGATCGTTCATCTGTTTCAAATATTATTAATCGCGGTGGTACAATTTTAGGAACTGCTAGACTTCCTGAATTTGCAGATGATGAAGTAGCAATGAAAGGTGTTGAAAACCTAAAAAAACTTGGTATTGATTGTTTAGTTGCGATTGGTGGCGATGGTACTTATCGTGGTGTTTTAAAACTTCATAATTTTGGAATAAACTGTATCGGTATTCCTGGTACAATTGATAACGATATTGCGTCTACTGAATTTACAATTGGTTTTGATACAGCTGTTAATACTGCTGTTGATGCTATTGATAAGTTACGTGATACTTGTAACTCGCATCATAGATGTTCTGTTATTGAAGTTATGGGACGCTATTGTGGTGATATCGCTTATGCTGCTGGTGTTGCTAGTGGAGCTGATTTAATTATCACATCAGAAACTGGTTACGATGAAGAAGAAGTAATGAAGTTTATTGAAAAAGCTCAAGAAGAAGAAAAACATCGTTTATTAATTGTTATTACTGAAAAGGTTACAAATGTTTCAGCACTTGCTAATCGTATTAAAACTGAAACAGGTTTTGACTCTCGTGCAACAATTCTTGGACATATCCAAAGAGGTGGTAACCCATCACCGTTTGATAGAGTGCTTGCTACTCGTTTAGGTGATGCTGCAGTTGATAAACTAATGGAAGGCGAATCTGGTGTATGTATTGGTGTCTTTAATAATGAAATTGTTTGTACACCAATTCCAGAAGCATTAGAAATGAAAAAGAATATTTTCAGAAAATACGCTATTGATACAAACAATAGTGTAAGATAATTATATATATTGAATTAAAATAGACTAAAAGATAAAGACTTAGTTTATTAATATTTTATAAATAGTTGATATTAAATACTTGACTAGAAATGGTAAAAATTGGTATAATACATGTGTGGGAAAACTCATACTCTAAGATAGTTGTAATAATTACCTTAAAGTATTTAGAATCAAATAAAAAAGAAATTATTAGACTCTCTTAGAAATAAGGGAGTTTTTTGTATTTATAACATATAATATAAATAATGTGAGTAATGGGAGATGTTACACATGATTAAGATTTATTTAATGAATATGGTGATTATCTTTGAAAATGAATTATTAAGTAATAAATACGACAGTTACGAGGAGTGATGTGAAATGAAAAAGATATTTTTAGTTTTTATGAGTTTAATGTTTATAATGTGTTTAGTTGGGTGTGATAAAACAAATAATAATTTAAAAGAACAAAAATGTACACAACTTGATGAAGTATATGAAGAATTAGATTATAAAGAATATAGTTTAAATAACTGGGATTTGGTAACTAATTATATTAAAGAAGGTAAGTCAAAAATTGTGTTATGTAATGAAAATAATCAAATTGATAAAATATATGAAGAAACTATCAGAAAAATACATGAAATAAATAAATGTACTGATAAATTTAATGTTTTAGATATTAAAGAAGTAATTTTTAATGGATATGCATTGGAAGGTGAATATAAACAAATTCATATTATTGATAATTATAATGAACTTATAGAATTATTTAGTAATATAAATATTTTTGGTGATGATAATAAACAATTCATTATTGATAATTATACATCTGATTTTTTTAAAGATAAAACTATTTTAGTTTACTTTTACCATGGTCAAAGTAGTAATATTAAAAGGTATATAAATGAAGTATCAAAATATAATAATCTTATTAAAATCCAAATGAATGCTGAACAATATGGAGATTCTTTAAATGATGATACATTTGTTAAACCATTAATTATAGAATTTAATAAAAACGATATTTCATCAAAGTGTATAATAGAATTCTATGAGAAATATACTATATTTAAAAATTAATTATATATGATGTTTATTATAAGAAAAATAATTTTAAAATTTTGTTTACTAATTTGCTCAATAATTTCAATTTTTACTATTTTATTTTTAGAAAACATTAATACTAATTGTCCATATCCAATGATTCAATATTACTCATGGAATATACTAAATGAAAGTGAAGAAACAGTTACCATGAATTATTGGGGACAAATATCTTCTACTGGTACATGTACTGTTCTAATAGTAGGAACATATAATTTAAATTCAAGAGTAAGATTATATATAACATTAATAATTGAATAATATTATTATAAAATATCAAATTAAGGCTAGTTAACATTATGATAAATTATAGCCTGTAATTCGGACACGTATAAAAAGCTAGTTTTGCCCTGTAAACATTATGTTTTACAGGGTATTTTTTATGGTAAAATAATTATGGAGGAGCAGCAAGAATAAATTAAAAAATGGACTCGTATAAACGATATTTTTTAAATTTTTTTATTATTAAAAATAATATTAAACTAATAGAGGAAGAAGTTAAAAGAATAGATTCTTTTAATATGTATTGTAAAAATCTTCAATAATTAAAAATTATTTAGCAAACGAAACATAAATATTGTAAATTGTTGCGCAATTGAGGCAGGATAAGGAAAAAAATGCAATTTGTTGTTTTTTTGACTTCTTTCGACAACTGGGATACCAAGATTTCGCTTCTTGTCCGGTTATAAAAATGTAAAATGCGAGACTAAAAGATGAATTTTTTTTAGTCTTTTTTCGTGTCATTTTTCATATAATATAAGTTATACTTTTACTTACGTATAGTGAGGTGTAATATGAAAAAAATAGTTTATATTATTTTATTTATAATAATGATTAGTTTTTCTAATATAAAAGTAGATGCAAGTTCAAAAATAGACTTATGTGTGGTATATGAAAAAGAATCGTATGAAAAAGGCGATTTGGTTAGTTTATCTTTTGATTTACCGAAATTTTCTAATCTATTTGAAGTGATTATTAGAGTAAATTATAACGAATTTGTTTTTAAACCAATTATATATAACAATGAATACTTTAAATTAAATAATCATTCGATATTTGAAGAGTTTGTTGTAAATAAGAAAATTAATGAAAATACGCTTTATGCTGAACTTATGAAGAGTGATGCAAGTGATGGGTATTATTCTAGTTATAAGAATAATTTATGTATTTTAGAGTTTAATGCCCTTTCTCATATTGATAATATTAAAGATTATTTTAATAGTGATAATATTCAAGTATTTTTGTTTGATATAAATCATTCGTTAATTGATTATGATATAAAACAAATTAAATTACTTGATGCAGGGTTTAATCATACTAGTTATGATGTGGAAGTTTATGGGGAAGAAGTATTGCTTGATGATATATTTTATGTAAATAATAGAAATAGTGATGAATTTATTATATTAGAGGAAAAGAAAATTGATTATAGCACGTTAGGTAGTCAAATTCTTCAACTTGGTGTATTTGATAAAGTTACTGGAAAGTATTTGACTTATAGTACGATTATTAATGTTTTAGATAAGGAATCTCCCATTATAGAAAGTGAAGATCATTTTTATATTAATGATGAAATAATAGATAGTATTAATTTTGTAGATTATATTAATGTAAGTGATAATTATGATCAAAATGTGAGTATATTAGTTAATTATTATAATAAGGAATATGAAAGTATTAGCTCATATAATGATGCGTTAATGTATTTAAAAAATAATTTAATGATTTATATTGGTTTTGTGGCGGTTGATGGATCAATGAATAAAAGTGATGAGAAAATAGTGATGTTTGATTTGATTGATACTGTAAGTCCTATCATAAATGTAAGTGATATTAATATTATTGATACAACTCTTGATTCTTTTGATGTTTTAGAATATATTAGTGTTACTGACAATTTAGATAAAAGTCCTAATGTGATATTAACTTTTTATAATGCTAGTTTAGAACTAGTGGATAATTATAAAGATTATTTAACTATTAATGAATGTTGTTATATGGATGTGTATGGAGTAGATAGTTTTAATAATATTAGTGATAAAAAAAGAGTAAAGATTAGCTTAATTGATACGACACCTCCTAAGTTGGAATATGTTGAAGAATCTTTTGTTAATGATTATGAAGTTAATAATTTTGATTTTAATAATTTAATTAAAGTTATTGATAACGATGAAAGAAAATGTAGTATTAGTTGTGATTATATAGTAGATGATGTAGTAATTGGAGATGTAGGTGAATTTAGGAGTTATTTAGTCCAAGGTAAAAAGTGTTATATAAAATATTATGTTTATGATTATAGTTTAAATTATAATAGTTGTATTATTAAGGTAATGGTTAAAGATACACTTGCACCTGTGATTAGTGTTAATGTTGAAAATGATGGAATTTATAAAAGTTTAGATGAAATAATTTATGAAATAGTGGATAATATAAGTAGTAATTTAAATATAACAATATTACTTGATGGAGAAGTTTATAATGGTGGAAAAGTAGAAGAAGGAAGCCATATATTATTTGTAGAAGCAATGGATGAATCTGGTAACAAAATAACTGAAGAATATAATTTTATTGTTAGTAATAAAAGTTTTGTAGGTAATTTAATAGATGGAAATATTAAATTACATAGTAGTATAATTATTATTGTTGTAATTATTTTATCAATTGTAATTGTGCTTTTAAAATATCGTTTTAACTGTCGATTAAAGACTATGAATAAAGAAAGTGAGTAAAATTAAATATTATTAAAATTAAACCATTACTATATTATTTATGATATAATGATATTAAAGAGGTGAAATTGTGAGAAGAATAGCTATTATATTTGTTATGTTTTTTATTGCTTTTTTAGTTGTTGGATGTCGTAATAAAGGATGCGGTAAAAATACAGGTGTAAAAGAATATGATTTAACTAATATTTCATTTAGTGATGTAAATGTTATTTATGATGGAGAAGAACATAGTGTTTTATTGAGTGGTGAATTACCTGAAGGGTTAGAGGTTGAATATGAAAATAATAAATTAACTAATGTGGGTTCTACTTCTGCAACTGCTACAATTAAAGAAAAAGAAACACAAGAAGTTTTAAAAGTTTTAACTGCTAACTTATCAATTGATAAAAGAATAGTTAAGGTAAGAGTTAATGATATTTATATTAAATATGGTGAAGAACCTAAAGATGATGAATATAAATTTATTGAAGGTAGCTTTGTAGAAAGTGATCTTGGTAAATTAAATATTAATATTGCATTTACAAAAAGGGGAATGCCTGGTTTTGTCGCAACATTTTATGATGCTGTTGATTTAGAGTATACTCCAAATTCCAATTACGAAATAACTGTTGAAAAAGGTGATGTAACGATTTATAATAGTGAACTATCTTTAAGTGATGTTATTGTGTATTGTAATAGTGATGCTTATACAGAAGAATGTTTTGCAAATTTAGAAAATATTATTGATTATGATAATTCAAATTATAGGGATTTAGAAAATGATTATTATGACACACCACTCTTTTCTTCTATTAATGAAAAAGGTGATGTTATAGAATTTTATTTTGATTATTTAACTACTACATTTAATCTTGTTAAAAAAGATAATAATGGAAATGTAATAAAAATTATTAATTCAAGTCGTGAAAAAACTATAATGGAGCTAAATTATCAAATTATTAATAATCCTGATAGAATATATTCTTTTTCAAATTATGATGAGTCTGTAAGTGATAGAAATATTTATTATGATAAAGTAACACCAAATTATTCTATATATTTAGAAAAAGATGAATTAGGTAATGAAACAAAGTTAATAGTATCATATTTAATGGCTAAACGAGGAATAGACTATAGTTACTTTCCAAAATATATTTCTAAAGAAAAAATGGATGAATATTTCGAAAGAAATAAAACACTAGTAGAAAATGGTGCGTTAACTTCAAATGGCGATTCTATAATTGATATTAAATCTAATAATAGGTTATATACAGAATTTTGCAAAAATAACCAGTCTTATTATAAATTAGTTCCTGCTATTATAACAGAATATGGTCAAGAAAAAGTTAATCCAGCTAATCAATTTGGTTATGATTATTATGAACTAAGTATGGAACATTCTAATATGTCAGGATTAGTGCGTGATACATTATATAAATGTTTATATGAATATTCAGGCTATACAGAACAAGATTTGATTGCGGATAATAAAGAGTTTAATTATGAGATAGGCCATTGCAGACCAGAGTTTAAGGTTGTTGTGGAGTATAAATTAGTTGATGGAATTTTATATATTAGTGTTCCTAAGTCTTTAATTATTGTGGATGAAGAGTGTTATCTTGTGTCAATAGAAATGCTACCATATGTGGAAATAGAAGAATAGTTATTGTAGATTAGTTTAATTAATTAAGACACATTTGATTAAGTAATTATTAATTACTTTAATTTAGATGTGTCTTTTTTTATGTCTATTTAAAAAAGTAGTTTCTACTTATCAATTTGCTTTAAAATAATTGGTATAAGTGGTATAATATATCTACGTATAATTAGAAAATGAGGTAATAATATGTGTAGAAAATGTTATGTAACAACTCCAATTTATTATGCAAGTGGAACACCACAATTAGGTAATAGTTATTCAACTGTTGCTTGTGATGTATTTGCTAGATTTAATAGACTTATGAACCGTGATACATTCTATTTAACAGGTATGGATGAACATGGTCAAAAAATAGAAGAAGTTGCAGCTAAAGCAAAAATGGATCCTCAATCTTTTACTGATAAGATTGCAGAAGGGACTAAAGAGGTTTGGAAGAATTTAAATATTTCATATGATTATTTTATTCGTACAACTGATGATAATCATGTAAAAGCAGTTCAAATGATTTTTGAAAAATTACTTGCTAATAAAGATATTTATTTAGGTTCATATACAGGTAATTATTGTGTATCTTGTGAAACTTTCTTTACTAAGAGTCAGCTTGCTGAAGGGGATACTTGTCCAGATTGTGGTAAGGAAACTAAACTTGTATCTGAAGAAAGTTATTTTTTAAATTTAAAGAAGTATTCGGATCGTTTATTAAAATATATTGCAGATAATCCTAATTTTATTGTTCCTGAAACAAGAAAAAATGAAGTTGTTTCATTTATTGAATCTGGGTTAGAGGATTTATGTGTTAGTAGAACAACGTTTAAATGGGGTGTACCTGTTGTTTCTAATCCTAAACATGTTGTATATGTTTGGATTGATGCTCTTGCAAACTATATTACAGCACTTGGATATGGATCAGATGATGATACTAATTATAAAAAATATTGGTTAGAAAATAATAATATTTATCATGTTATAGGTAAAGATATTTTAAGATTCCATGCTATATATTGGCCAATTATGTTAATGGCTTTAGATATTCCAATTAATTTTCAACTTATTGTTCATGGTTGGATTTTAAATCGTGATGGTAAGATGAGTAAATCTCGTGGTAATGCTGTTTATCCTGAAGATTTATATAGTCGTTATGGAAGTGACTGTGTTCGTTATTATTTAGCTAAAGAAATGCCACTTGGTAATGATGGATTATTTAGTTATGATCGTTTCATGGAACGTTATAATACTGATCTTGCTAATGATTTAGGAAATCTTGTTAGTCGTACTGTTAGTATGATTGAAAAGTATTTTGATGGTGTTATTCCAAGTACTTATAAAAATACTGAATTTGATGCATCCTTACAAGATTGTGCTAAAAAGGCTATTGAAGTAACTAAGCAAGAGTTTGATAAATTTGAACTTCAAAATGCGATGAATGCAACTTGGGAGTTGATTAATCGTGCTAATAAGTATGTTGATGAAACTGCTCCTTGGACTTTAGCAAAAGATCCTGCAAACAAGGATTTACTTGCATCTGTAATGTATCATTTAGCTGAAAGTATTCGTGTTGCTGCTCATTTAGTTGCTCCATACTTAGTAGAAACTGCTCCTAAGATTTTGGAACAATTAGGCGTTAAAGAAGAACTTTGTCTTGAAAATCTTAAATTTGGTGCTAATCTTGGTGGTGTTAAAGTATGTAAGGGAGAAGCATTGTTTAAACGTTTAGATATTAAGGCTGAACTTAAATTCTATGAAGAAAAACAAAAGGCTGCACTTGAGGCACTAAATAAGGTTAAAAAAGAAGAACCTAAGAAAGAATTAATTACAATTGATGATTTTGCTAAGGTAGAACTTAAAGTAGGAGAAATATTAGAATCTAAACGTCATGAAAATGCTGAAAAGTTACTTGTTTCTAAAATTAAGATTGGTGATGAAGTAAGACAAATTGTTTCAGGTATTGCAAAACATTATGATCCTGCAACTTTAGTTGGAAGAAAAGTTATTGTTGTAACTAATTTATTACCTGTTAAAATTAGAGGTGTCGAATCTAATGGTATGGTTTTATGTGCTGCTGATGGTGAAAAGTTAGAACTTATTGAAATTAAAGAAGCAGAAAGCGGAAGTATTGTTCGTTAAATAAAATTAAAGGATTTAATATGGGTCAAAATATTAATAAAGATTTAAAAAATGAAATTCATTTTAAAGAATTATCACAAGTTGAACAAGAAAAAGTACAATTAAAGAAGAAAATAAAGGCCTATATTGGTGTTATTTTAGGAACTATTATTTATAGTGTCGGAGTTGTATGGATTCTTCGTCTTGGTGGATTTTTCTCTGGTGGAGCAACAGGTGCTTCACAATTAATTGTTGGACTATTTGAAAAGTTTAATCCAGGTGCTAATATTACAAAATTTATGTCTAATAATTTAGGGACGTTTATTTTGCTAATTAATATACCTTTGTTTTTGCTAGGATGGCGTGGTGTTAGTAAACATTTTGTTATTTTAACTGCTGTATCGATTATATTACAAACTGTTATTATGAACCTTTTATCAATGTATACAATTAGTCCGTTTGTACTTTTAGTTCAAGATGGTGCTATTCAAGGTCTTGTTAATGGTTATAATGAAACGACATTAGAAACCTATGGTGTTACAAGGGAAATTATGGAGTTTTTAAAAGTTGATAGTACTGATTTGATTGATATTATTAGAAGCGGTCATTTTAATATTTATAAAAGTGATTTAGCTTATCAAGCACAAAGTTTCTTTAGTGCTCATATGTCAACTGGTACAAGATTGTTACTGGCAGTTATTGGTGGATTTGTATGTGGACTTGGTGCTGCTATATGTCTAAAATCTGGTGGTTCTACTGGTGGTATGGATATTGTTGCTAACTATTTACAAGTAAAAAAACAATTACCATTTACGAAAATTCAAAGTACTGTAGATACTGTTATTATTTTATCATCAGTTATTGTTAGTGTTGAAAATGTATTATTTACGCTTGTTAGACTTGTTGTTTATATGACGACTATTGATAGAGTATATAAAACATATAAAACTAATCGTATTGAAATTGTAACATCTAAGCCAGAAGAGTTACGTGTAGCACTTCTTACTTATCTTGGACATGGTCTTACAATATATCAATGTGTAGGTGGTTTTACTAATAGCCAAAAAGCTACAATCGTTGTTTATGCTTCTAGTTTTGAAACTCCTCTATATGTTGAGGCAGTAAAAGAAGTTGATCCTAAAGCATTTATTTCTGTTACAAAAACATTGATGATTAAAGGAAATTATGTTCAAAAAACAATAAACTAATATTGAAGTAGTCCCTAGGTTGGGGCTACTTTTTACTGTAAAATAATAGTGCCATTTCTTTGACTTTTCTTTTATATAAGAGTATAATATATACGATACATTAGTCGATGAGACTTTAAATCCCACAAAATGCCCTTCAAATGAAGAAAATTAATTTTTATGGAGGAATAAAACAATGCGTTCTACATTTATGAACACAACAGAACAAGCTAGAGCAGATCGTAAATGGTATGTTATCGATGCGACTGATTTAGTTTTAGGCCGTTTATCAACAGCGGTTGCAACAGTATTAAGAGGAAAACACAAACCAACATTTACTCCACATATTGATGGTGGCGATTATGTTATCGTTATTAATGCTGAAAAGGTTGCTTTAACAGGCAATAAATTACAAGACAAAAAATACTATCGTCATAGCCACTACGCTGGTGGTTTAAAAGAAAGAACTGCTCAAGAAACACTTGATCAATATCCTGAAAAAGTTATTGAATTTGCAGTTAAAGGAATGTTACCAAAAGGTAAATTAGGTGCAGATATGTACCGTCGTCTTTATGTGTATGCTGGTCCTAATCATGAACAAGCTGCTCAAAAGCCTGAAGCATTCCCATTAGAAGTAAAGTAGGAGGAGAGTAGAACATGGCAGTAACACAATATGCAGCAACTGGTCGTCGTAAAAGCTCAGTTGCAAGAGTACGTTTAGTTCCTGGTAACGGTAAATTCGTTATTAATGGTCGTAATTTTGCTGAATACATTACTTCTGCAGCTATCCGTTTAGACGTTTTACAACCATTAACACTTACTGACACTGGCAGTCAATATGATGTTTATGTTAACGTTAACGGTGGTGGTGTGTCTGGACAAGCTGGTGCAATCCGTTTAGGTATTGCTCGTGCATTATTACTAGTAAATCCTGATTTCCGTGGTCCATTAAAGAAAGCTGGCTTATTAACTCGTGATTCTCGTTCTGTTGAACGTAAGAAATACGGTCTTAAAAAAGCTCGTCGTTCACCACAATTCTCAAAGCGTTAGTCATTATTGGCTATTTATGCGATTGTTATTTAAGACCACAAACACATGTTTGTGGTCTTATTTAATTTAAATATTTTGTTATTTTAAGTCGATTATTAAAAAAGATAAGGAGATACATATGTTTGATTCAAAAAATATTAAAATTTATAATTCACTTACTAATCAGTTAGAACAGTTTGTTCCATTAAAAGAAAATGAAATATCGATGTATGTATGTGGACCTACGGTATATAATCATATGCATATCGGTAATGCACGTCCAGTTATCTTTTTTGATACTGTGAAAAGATTCTTTAAGCATATTGGTTATAAAGTTACTTATGCGTCTAATTTCACAGATATTGATGATAAGATTATTAAAGCAGCACTTTCTGAAGGCGTAAGTGAAGATGTTATTACTACAAGATATATTAAGGCATTTTTAGATGCTTGTGAAGCAGTTGGATGTGAAATGGATGTTATTCGTCCAAAAGTTACGGAAAATATTCCTGCTATTTTAGAATTTATTGAGAAGTTAGTAGATAATGGTAATGCTTATGTATCTGGTGATGATGTATATTTTAAAGTAAGTAGTGATCCAAAATATGGTGTATTAAGTAATCAAAAATTAGATGAACTAGAACTAGGTGCTAGAATTGATGTAAATGAAGGTAAACTTGATCCGCGTGATTTTACATTATGGAAGAAAACTAGTGATATAGGTAAAAAATGGGATAGTGCTTTTGGTAGTGGTAGACCTGGTTGGCATACTGAATGCGTGGTAATGATTCGTAAAATTTTTGGTGGTTTAATTGATATTCATGGTGGTGGAACAGATCTTAGATTCCCACATCATGAGAATGAAATTGCTCAAAATTATTGTTTGCATAATGATTATTTAGCTAATTATTGGGTTCATAATGCAAGACTTGATTTACGCGGTGAGAAGATGAGTAAGTCACTTGGTAATGTTGTTTGGTTAAAAGATATTATTAAAGAGTATCATCCGAATGCTTTTAGACTTGCGATTCTTGCTAATCATTATCGTCAGGTAATTAATTATCAAGATGATATGATGCGTCAAATGCAAGGTGAATGGGAAAAAATTGAGAAATTGTATGTTTCAGTATTTAGAAAATTAGAGTTACAAGATGCTCTTAATGATGGTGATGTGCTTGATGTGATGAATGAATTTTTAACAGAAATGGCATATGATTTTAATACTGCAAATGCGATTACTCATATGTATTCACTTATGAAAAAGATGAATGCTGATGTTAGAAGAAATGATTTAGGTGTTGATATTCTACAAAGTGAGTTTAAAACATTTAAAGATATGTTATATGTTTTAGGTATAAATGTTGATATTAATCCTTTATCAAATGAAGAAAAAACACTTGTAATTGATTGGCAAAATGCTCGTAAAAATAAGGACTTTGAAAAAGCTGATGAGCTTAGAAATAAGATTAATGAATTAGGAATTAGATTATAAAATGAAATATAATTTACTTAATGGAGCTAATTTATCTTATATAGGTGATGCTTATTACGAGTTAGAAATTAGGAAATATTTGATTGGCAAAAATATTACTAAAAGTAAAGAATTAATTGATTTAAGTATTAAATTTGTTAGTGCAAGTGCACATGCGTATATTTTTGAAAATATAAAAGATGAATTAACAGAAGAAGAAATGAATGTTTTTACAAGAGGTCGTAATGCTACTTCTAAAGGTCATCGTAAGAATGTAAATCGATTAGAACATGCGATTTCAAGTGGATTTGAGGCTGTTATTGGGTTTTTATATTTAAAAGAAGATTATAATAGATTAGAGTATTTAATTAAAAAATCAATAGAAATAGTGGAAAATAAAAAATGATTATATATGGTAAAAATACAGTATTAGAAGCACTTAAAAATAATAAAGATATTGTTAAACTTTATGTTACTTCTAATAATTTAGATTTAGTTAAAAAATATACAACTAATAAAAAGCTTGAAGTTGTTGTATTAAATCCAAGAGAATTTGATAAAGTGTTTGATGGAAATCATCAAGGAATAGCGTGTGAAATATGTGAATATTCTTATGTATCGCTTGACTATATTATCAAAAAAAATGAGGATAAAGAAGATGTTGCGCTTGTTATTTTAGATGGGCTTGAAGATCCACACAATTTAGGTGCTATTTTGAGAACTGCTGATGCAACAGGAATAAATGGGGTAATTATTCCTAAAAATAGAAGTGTGAGTTTAAATTCTACGGTTGCAAAAGTATCAACAGGTGCGATTGAACATGTTGATTGTTGTCAAGTAACTAATTTAGTTAATGCAATGAATGATTTAAAAAAAGCTGGATATTGGATTATAGGGCTTGAACTTGATGGTAGCATTGATTATCGTAAACAAGATTATCGTGGAAAAATAGCTGTTGTTATTGGATCAGAGGGTAAAGGTATATCAAGACTTGTTAAAGAAAATTGTGATTTTAAAGTGTTTATTCCAATGGTTGGTCATGTGAATTCTTTAAATGCAAGTGTTTCTGCAAGTATCTTATTTTATGAAATATTAAGAAATAGGGGTTAAAAAAGTGGAAAAAGGGGATTTTTATAAATATAATGATTATGAACTGCTTTATTTAGTTAGAACTAATGTTGAAGAAGCGAGAGAAATTTTGTTTTGGAAATATAGTTTTTTAATTAGATCAAGAATTAATCGTTTAGGTGTTCCTAGAATTTATTGGGATGATTACTATCAAGAGGGGTGCTTGATGCTTCATAAAGCGATTAAAATTTATGATGAAAATAGCAAAAAAAGTTTTACTAAGTTTTTTGAACTTTTGTTAAATAGAAGAATTCTTACACTTCTTAGAAAAGATTTAAGAGAATGTGAAATAGAGAAATTTGAAGATTTTGATGAATATCCTAATTTGATTGAAGAAAAAAATGTTAATTATTTGTTTGAATCTGTTTTATCTGATCTTTCTGAAATGGAAAAAATAGCATATGAAAGACTTATTATGTGTAATGAAAAAGTAGAGAAAGTTGCTAAAGAGTTGGGGTTAAATCCAAAAAGTTTATCTAATGCAAAGCAAAGAACACTTAAGAAAATAAAAAAAGAAATTAATAAATAATTATATCATTTGACAAAAAGTTAATTTTTTGATAAAATTTATAGATAGGTGGTGTCTATGAGAGAAAAAGTAATTTTAGTATGTGAAATTTGCTTATCCCGTAATTATACAACGAAGAAAAATAAACTTAACACTACTGAACGTATGGAAATTAAAAAGTTCTGTCCTCGTTGTAATAAGCACACAATACATAAAGAAACAAAATAAAGGAGAAAAAATACAATGGCTGTTAAAGAAGAAAAAAAGAATCGTGTCCTTCAAGCAATTTATCATGAATGGAAATATGAAAATCTAATTTTAGTTGTTTTAGCATTATTTGCTTTAGAATTAGGTGTATTATTATTAACTGGTGATTTAACTATCTCAGCTAATGCATTCTTAATTGGTGAATATTGGAAGGTATTTGCTTGGATTTTAGTTGGGTTAGGTGTTATTGCGTTATTACTTGCAGTAGCTTCATTCTATCGTCCATCTCTTGCTGAAATTAAACACGTAACAGGTTTAAAGAGAAAAGAATTCTTAGTAAATGTTATTACTGTTTTTGTTTTCATTTTAGTTATTGCTGGCTTAATTTTCGCATACGAATCAGTGATTACATTAGTAGAAAAAGCATTTAAATAGGAAAAATGGGTTATGGCTGCAGATTTTGAAAATATGCGTGCTTGGTATGTAGTTCAAACATATTCTGGTATGGAATATGCGGCTAAGAGAAATCTTGATCGTCGTATTGTTTCTATGAATATGGAAAATTATATTTTCCAAGTATTAATTCCTGAAGAAAAACGTTATGAAAAGAAAAAGAACGGAGAATTAAAAGAAATCGTTGAAAGAATTTATCCTGGTTATTTATTTGTTGATATGATCGTAACTGATGATTCTTGGTGGGTTGTTAGAAATACACCGATGGTTTCTGGGTTCTTAGGTTCTAGTGGTGGTGGTGCAAAACCTGTTCCACTTCCAAATGATGAAATTATTCCAATCTTAAAACAATGTGGCCTTAAACTTGAAATACAAGTTGATTTCAAAGTTGGTGATGTTGTAAATGTTGTATCTGGAACATTTGCAGGTCAAGAAGCTACAGTTGAGTCGTTAGACGTTGAAAAACAAATGGTTACTGTTTTAGTAGATTTCTTTGGGCGTCAAACTCCACAAGAGTTAAGATTTGATGAAATTGAAGTAATAAAGTAAGCGATGAGCTTACTTTTTATTTTTATCTACTTAATTACTTTTAAAAGTTTATTAAATATGTTATACTATTAGTGATTTTTAAGGAGGATGTTTATGCAAAGTATTCCACAAATATATGATATAGCTAAGAACTTATATGATAAAGTTATTAAATTTACGAATAAAATGTTTGAATTTATGGGTGATGAATATAATGTTTCAAAAGAACAAGTGTTAGGTGAGTTAGATCATTTTATTCAAGCGATTTTATTTAGAGTAGCACTTGCTGATGATAGTTTATTAGATATTGAACTTAATTTTATTAAAGATATCGTTGAAAAAGATGATATGTTTAAGGATAATGAAATTACACATTTAAGAAATTTAAGTGATGAGAAGAAAAAAGAATATATAAATCAATGCAATGAGGTTTTAAATGTAGTTCCCGAATTTGTTAAATTATCTGTTTTATGTGATAAAAAAACTGATGCAATGTTAGAAGTAATAAGTCCAACATACTCTCAAAAAGCATTTGACTATTTAAAACGTCTTGCTAATTATTTAAAATTTATAGATGGATATGTTGCGGAAGAAGAAGATAAAACTGCGAAATTAGTTTTAGGTAGTGTTATTACATATTATAAAAAGAAATATGTTAAATATGCACCAAGTAGAAAAAAATAAAAAGGAGAAAAAATATGGCTGTAATTGTTAAATATGAAGAAAAATTCTCTAAACAAATTTATGATTTATTCGTAAATGTTAGAGATGAAGAAGATTTTTTTAAAGAATTTTCTTATGAAGGATTTTGTGCCCATTTATTTAAGAGTGCTGCGTTTAATGAAGATGGAAGCTTTGTTGCGTTAGTTGGTGATGAAGTAGTTGGTTTTGCAAGTAGTATGGTAAGACCTATGGATGATGGAAATGAAAAAGCATCAGCTTATTTACATACTTTCTTTGTAAGAAAAGAAAATAGACGTCAAGGTATTGGTAGTGCTTTATTAAATAAAGTTGAAGAATTTGCTAAAGAAAAAGGAAGAAGCAGTGTAAGATTTGTATTTGTTGGACAAATCAATTGGCCTTGGTATATTCCAAATACTGATCATCATATGCATCCTGGTATGCCATGTGTTAGAATTAATAGTGATTTCTATATCTTCTTATATCATCATGGCTATTATGTTAATAGCATTCATGAAGGATTCCATTTACCACTTGCAGAATATGAAATGCCTAAAAGTGTGGTAGAAAAAATGGAAGAAAATGCTAAACGAGGGTTAACTGTTGAAATTTATGATCCAGCTAAACATTATGGAATTGATGAATTCTGTGAAGTTATTAATAATCCTGGTTTTGCAGCATCAATTAAAAATAATTTAAAACGTGAAAATCCATATCCTTTCTTAGTTGCATCTAATAATGGTAAAGTAGTAGGTTGGACAGGTGCTATGTATGTTGAACCAACAGGTCGTGGACATCTAGATGGTATCGTTGTAGATCCTAATGAAAGAAAAGCTGGTCTTGGTAAAGGATTATTCTGTAATTTATGTAAACATTTAAAAGAAATGGGTGCAAGTTATATGACATTCTTTACTGGTCTTGATAATCCTGCTAGATTCATTTATTTAGGAGCTGGATTTCAAGTTGCACAAAGCTTTGCGGATATGAAAAAAGATTTAAAATAATTCGATAATTTTATAAAATTTAAAACAATTAAAATAGCACCAACTTATAAATAGGTGCTATTTTTTTGTAGTGAAATTGTTACTAAATAATGATATGTTATATTAAAAATGCAAATGCAACCAATAATTGTCAAATAGTTGGTTGCATTTTGCTGATTAAATTGATAAAATGTTGACATTAGATTATTGATTAAAGTGTATTTTCATTTAGAAATCGATAATTTTATAAAATAAAGGAGGAAACTGAAATGACGATAGGTAAACGAATTGCAAAATGCAGAAAAGAAAAAAATTATTCCCAAGAATATATAGCAGAATTACTTGAAGTTTCAAGACAAGCTGTAAGTAAATGGGAAACTGATCAAACAGAACCTGATACTGGAAATTTAATTAAGCTAGCTAAAGTATTTAATGTAAGTGTTGAGTATCTTGCGAATGGTGAAAATCAAACTGAAAAAATTATTTTTGTCGAAAAAAAACTCCCGATATTTGAAATAATTGGATTAATTTTTTTGTCATTAGGTGGTTTAGTCACGATGATTGGCATTTTTATTCCATTGTTACTATTAATAGGAGTGTTTGTAATAATTTTCGGAATATTATTGATATTTTTAAAAAAAGATGGAGCGATATTGTGTGTATGTATTCTTAGCTTAAGTGTTTTATTATTTATTGTTCAAGGAATATTTTGGGGAATTGATAATTATGTTGTATGCTTGATAGTTAGCTTGTCTACTTTATTGCCATTATTAACTTATGTCGTTTTTAAAATGATATTTAAAATTAAACGTAAAGAATTTTGTAAACGATTATTTGATAATCAAAAAATAATTAAAAAAATTATTTTTATAGGTGGCACTTTAATTATTGTATTGACTATAACTATTGTTTTAGTTGTAATAGTTTCTAATAATCGAAATGAAAAGTGGGAAAAACAAAGGTGGTTTGATGAAAGTACATTATCGGATTGCTTGGTTTCACAATTACCAAAACCTCAAGATACCAAGTGTATTAATGTTAACAGTGATAAGATGCTGATGTATTTAGATGGTAACCAATATCATGCTTATGCACTAAATATTTATAATTATCTTAAAAATCAAAAATTTAAACATCTTGGTACTCAAGGCGATTTTTTAGATGCAATAGAACAAAAAGATGTTTATGAATTTATAACAGATAATGGTAATTATCAAAAGTTTTTGTTTGATAATAATGATTTTAAATTTATTTATAGTAATTCAGAAATTACTTCTGAAGGTTTCCTTGATAGTTATGTGATTTATTTAAAATATGTTGGAGATTCTACACTAGTTGTTGGTAACAAGGAATATTTTTATAATACTGAATTAACGGTAGAACAAAATTATTTAGATTACGTATATAAGTATAGAAGTTATTCTATCATCTATGATAATTATTATAAAGATTTGTTTGTGGATGTTTTACAAAGTGAATCATTGCCGGGTAAAGAAATGTATTTTTCTACAAAATGTGTTGATGAGTTTAAATATAAAGTACTTTTGAATGGAGAAATATTAGACAGCTATTTATGCGAAAATGGTATATTATTTTATAAATTTATAATGCCAAATAAGAAAGCAGTTATTGATATAGAAATAGAAGATGAAAATCAAGATGAAAAAGAACCGAAATTAAAAGATTATTGTGATTGGTTAAATGTTATCAGTGTAAATAATATAAAATCTTTAGAAATAAATTATGCTAAGAATTTTAATGAAAACATTTCTACGTTTGAATATTTAATAAAGAACCAGTTAACAAAAGATATAACAATTATTAATTCTATTTTAAATGACTATCAAAATATTAATATCAAAAAAATAGAGACAGAGTTGATCGATGAATATATTAATTCAACTGTTGTTACGTTTTTGCTAAATGATGATTCTACATATAGGATAAAATTTATTAATAATAAGTATATAGAAATCAATAATGATTACTATGAAGTAAGCGCTATTCCAACTCTTTTACCTTATTTTAGTGAACAAATTCTTGATTTTTATTCGTTATGCTTAACACAAGAAGTTTATAATGTTTATTTTAATAATGAAATTGTTGCAGAAACTGATATGTTAAGTGACTTGAAATTTAGCGAGTCTCTTGGTAAAAAAGATTATAGTATTAATGAATGTAAGTATAAAATCGTTACTGAAATTGGAGAACTATATATTTACAATAATAATGAATTTATATTTGTTAATAACATTGATCAAACTACAGTTTATTATGAATTATTGAAATCAAGTTTTGATGAAATATTGACGATATAATTAGAGTTGGTTATAAAAAATATAATTTAATAAGTTGTTATTTTAGTGTTTATTTTGCACGAAAAAAGAACATTATATTTGACTTTAATAGGAAAATAGTGTAAAATATATTCGCGTGCTTTGACGCATATATACTATGAATTAATTTTTATATGTGTGGGAGAACATCATAGTGTTCATAAACCACATCACGGACAATTAAAAGGAGGTGTGTCGCGTGGCTAAAGTTAAACAAATTAAAAAAGTTGTTAAACTTCAAATCGCTGCAGGAAAAGCCAATCCGGCTCCACCAGTTGGTCCAGCTCTTGGGCAAGCAGGTGTAAACATCCAACAATTCTGTAGTCAATTCAATGATAAGACTGCAAGCATGGCTGGTTACGTAGTACCTGTTGAAATCTATGTTTATGATGACAGAAGTTTCACATTTATTACTAAAACTCCACCTGCATCAGACCTTTTAAAGAAGGCTGCTAATGTTCAAAAAGGTTCTGCAAACTCTAAGAAAACTAAGGTTGCTACTATTACTAGAGCAAAATTATTAGAAATTGCACAAACTAAGCTACCTGATTTAAATGCATATGATGTAGAAAGTGCTGCTAGAATTATTGAAGGTACTGCAAGACAAATGGGAATCGTTGTAGAAGACTAATTCTTTTATAATCAATTTCTGTACAAGATCGATTTGAGTTAAGAAGAATTATTCTTCTTTGTAAAAATCTCTTGTTGTGGGAGGAGACTCCGTTATAACCACATTAAGGAGGAAATGAAAAATGGCTAAAAGAGGTAAAAAATACCTAGAAGCAGCTAAATTAGTGGATAGTAACAAGAAATATTCATTAGATGAAGCTGTAGAACTAGTAAAAAAGACTAGCATTGTTAAATTTGATGCAACTGTTGAAGCTGCATTCAGATTAAATATTGACCCTCGTAAGGCAGAACAAAACTTACGTGGTGCTGTATCACTACCTCACGGAACAGGTAAAACTGTTAGAGTATTAGTAATCGCTCGTGGTGCTAAAGCTAAAGAAGCTCTAGATGCTGGTGCTGATTATGCAGGTGATGCAGAATACCTTGAAAAAATCAAAATGGGTTGGTTCGAATTTGATATGATTATCGCAACTCCAGATATGATGGGTGAACTTGGTAAACTTGGACGTGTATTAGGTCCTAAAGGTTTAATGCCAAACCCTAAAACTGGTACAGTTACAATGAATATCGAACAAACTGTTAAAGAATTCAAGGCTGGTAAAGTTGAATATCGTACTGACAAAGTTGGTAATATCCAAGTTCCAGTTGGTAAAGTTTCATTCAGTGATGAAGCTTTAAAAGAAAATATTCAAGCTATTTACCGTCAATTATTACGTATTAAACCTTCAACTGTTAAAGGTGTTTACGTACTAAGTGCTAATGTTACTTCTACTATGGGTCCAGGCGTTAAAGTTGACTCAAGTACAATTGCGTAACATTATTTAATAAAATTAATCAAAGTAAAATTCATAAGTATTATATAATGTCTCTGCCGTAGACAGTAGGAGTGATTGAAAATAAGACAGTTTCAATTACTTAAAAGGTACATCCTACCGAGGATAAAAATGTTTCCTAAATGGCAAGTGTCTTTTAGGAAGAAATTTTCAGGAGGTGAAAACAATGAATGAAGCGACTATCGCTAAGAAACAAGAAGAGGTTCTAGCTGTTGTTAATAAAATCAATGGCGCTAGTTCCACATTATTCGTTGATTACCTAGGATTAACTGTAGCAGAAGTTTCACAACTTCGTGTTAAGTTACATGCTGAAAACTGTGAAATGAAAGTAACAAAAAATAACATTTTAAGACGTGCGGTTCAAGAAATTGGATGCACAGGTGTTGAAGAACACTTAGTTGGTCCATGTGCTTACGTTACTGCACCTGATGAAGTTACAGCTGCAAAACTTGTTTATGAATTTGCGAAAGATCATGACAAATTAAGCGTTAAAGCTGGTATCGTTAACGGTGCTTATATGACTGAAGCTCAAATGGCTGCTCTTGCAAAACTACCAAACAAACTTGGTATGGTTTCAATGTTATTATCTGTACTACAAGCTCCAGTTCGTGGACTTGCAGTTGCTCTTAATGCAGTTTCAGAACAAAAGTAAATCATTAATTTTTAAAATTTAATTTTAGGAGGAAAAACGAAATGGCAAAGTTTAGTGTTGAAGAATTTATCAGTGCTATTAAAGAAATGAGCGTATTAGAATTAAACGAATTAGTAAAAGCAATCGAAGAAGAATTTGGTGTAAGTGCTGCTGCTCCAGTTGCTGTTGCAGGTGTTGCTGCTGCTGAAGAACAAGGACCAAGTGAAGTTGATGTTGTATTAAAATCAGCTGGTGCTAACAAATTAGCAGTTATCAAATTAGTTCGTGAAATTACTGGCTTAGGCTTAAAAGAAGCTAAAGACTTAGTAGACAACGCTCCAAAAGCTGTTAAAGAAAAGATTGATCCAGAAGAAGCTAAAGCTATCGCTGACAAATTAACAGAAGCTGGCGCTGAAGTTGAAGTTAAATAATTAACTTAAAACTTTATCATAACTAATAAAATCTCTACATTAAGTTGTAGAGATTTTTTCTTTTATATTGTTTTACAAATTGGTTGAAATGTGATAAAATATATATAGAAAAAAAGTTAAAAAAGAGGAAAAAATGGCAAATCAATATTTTGAAAATAATGAAAAATTAAGTAGTGAAATTAGAGAAATTTCATATTATTTTAAAGGGGTTAAAATATCATTCTTTGCAGATAATGGTGTTTTTTCTAAAAGTGGGATTGACTTTGGTAGCAATCTACTTTTGAAAACAATTAGTCTTGATGGTGCTAAGAATATTCTTGATGTGGGTTGTGGCTATGGAACGATTGGAGTAACGCTTGCTAAAATAAATAGTGATATCAATGTTACCATGGTTGATGTGAATTTGCGTGCGATTGGACTATGTAAACTTGCTATTGAAAAAAATGGGTTAAAAAATGCTTTAGTTTTTGAAAGTAATGTTTATGAAAACGTTGTTGAAAAGTATGATGTTATTGTTTCAAATCCACCGATTAGGGCAGGTAAAAGCGTGGTACATAACATTATATTAGGTGCATATGATCATTTGGTTGAAGATGGTTCTATGTGGTGTGTTATTCAAAAGAAACAAGGTGCAGACTCTGCTAAAAAAGCTTTAAAAGAACTATATAAAAGTGTTGAAGTTGTAGAAAAAGATAAGGGTTATGAGATTATAAAAGCTACTAAATAAGAGAAAAAACTTTAGGTTTTCTCTTATTTTTGTTTTTTAGATAAAAAATTCCTATAAAAATTACTAAAAAAAGTATATTTTACTTGACAAAAAATCAGTTCTTTGGTAAAATAAGTAAGATATGATACAATGAGGTAATTTCGTTTTAAAAATATTACCCCTTTGTACTTAGAATTTGAAAAAGAGGTGGAGAATTTTGAGTTACAAAAATGTTCAGTATGGTAGAAAAAATGTTAGAAGAAATTATGCACGTGTTCAAACTAACATTGAGTTACCTAATTTAATTGAAGTCCAAACTGAATCTTTCAAATGGTTATTAGGTGAAGGACTTGCGACATTATTTAGAGAACTATCACCAATTAAAGATCATGGTGATGGTGAAAAATTTGAGCTAAGCTTTTTAGAACATGAATTTAGCGAACCTAAATATAGTATTGCGGAAGCTAAAATGCACAATGTTAACTATTCACGTCAATTATATTGTAAAGTTGCTTTAGAAAATAAAGAAACTGGTGAGTTAAAAGAAGATAAGGTGTTTATGGGTGATTTCCCTGTGATGACTCCTACTGGTACTTTTATTATTCATGGTTCAGAACGTGTAATTGTTACTCAAATTGTTCGTTCTGCTGGTGTATTCTTTTCTAAAGAAGTAGATAAAAAATCTGGTCAAGCATTATTTGCTGGTCAAATCATCCCAACTCGTGGTATTTGGATTGAATTTGAAATGGGTAGCAAAGATATTTGGTATGCAAAAATTGACCGTACAAAGAAAATACCTCTAGTAACATTTATTCGTGCATTAGGTGTTCCTGGAAACTCAGATATGATTAGTTTATTCTTCGGTGAAGATTCTGATAAATATCCAATTCCTCAAAGTTTATTAAGATTCTTTATGAATTCTGCTGAAAAAGATGATTCATTTGGTGAAGATGGAGCTATTAAAGTTGTTTATGACAATTTAAGACAAGGTGAAAAAACTTCTCCAGATGCAGCAAGAAAGTTTATTGCAAGCCGCTTATTTGAAGTTCGTAGATATGACCTTGCAAACGTTGGGCGTTATAAAATTAACGATAAGTTAGATGTTGTTAAACGTGCAATTGGTAATAGACTTGCAGATGATTTAATTAATCTTGAAACTGGTGAAGTGATTTTAGAAGCTGGTACTGAAATTAGTCGTAAGGCTATTGTTGAAGTAAATGGTGTAGAACAAGTTATTGATACTGTTGAAATCTTAAACAATAATCGTGAACATTTCCGTAAGACATTTGAATATGAATTAATGCTTGAAGGTAGTGGTGTTACACTTGAAGTATTAGACGTTATTGTAAAATCTATGGAAGGTGAAGTTAAAGTTAGACTAATTGGTAATGATCAAAGAGAAGATGCATGTCACGTTGTTCTTTCTGATATTTTTGCATCTATTTCATACTTCTTTAATTTACATGTAGGTGTTGGTAGAACAGATGATATTGACCACTTAGGTAATAGACGTCTTCGTTTAATTGGTGAATTATTACAAAATGAATTTAGAACTGGTTTTATTAAACTAGAAAAGAATATTCGTGATAAGATGAGTACTGCTGTTGAAGTTAAGAGTGTTTCTCCTCAAAACTTAATTAACAATCGTCCGCTTGTTGCGACAATTCAAGAATTCTTTGGTACAAGCCAATTATCACAATTCATGGACCAAATCAATCCACTTGCAGAATTAACTCATAAACGTCGTATTTCTGCCCTTGGTAAAGGTGGTATTTCACGTGATAGAGCTGGTTTCGAAGTACGTGACGTACATCCATCACATTATGGTCGTATTTGTCCGGTAGAAACACCGGAAGGTCAAAACATCGGGTTAATTAACTCACTAGCATCATATTCACGTGCGAATAAGTTTGGTTTTATTGAAACTCCTTACTTAGTTGTTAAGAATAACAAAAATGATGAAGATTATAAGGCAGGTAAAGTTCCTGCTAAAGTATGGATTACAGATGAAGTTGTTTATCTAAATGCATATGATGAAGAAAAATATACAATTGCCCAAGCTAACGTTGGTATGATGACTGATCCTAAAACAAATGAAATTTTAATTGTTGATGATAAAGTTATCGCAAGACGTGGTGGGGAATTTACAGAACTTACTAAGATGGATGTTGATTTAGTTGACGTTTCACCTAAACAAGTTGTTGCGGTTGGTACTGCTTGTATTCCATTCCTAGAACACGATGATACAACTCGTGCACTAATGGGTGCGAACATGCAACGTCAAGCAATCCCTCTACTTAAACCTGAAGCACCATTTGTTGGTACTGGTATTGAATACAAAGTTGCTCATGATTCAGGTGTTGCATTAATCTGTGATTGTGATGGTACTGTTGTATCAGTTGATGGTTTAAAAATTGTAGTTCAAGATAATAATGGTGTAAATCATACATATGATTTATTAAAATATGAACGTTCTAATAACTCTACTTGTGCTAACCAACGTCCAATTGTAGAACCTGGTGAAAAGGTAAAAGTTGGAGACATTTTAGCTGATGGTCAATCAATGGAACAAGGTGAACTTGCTCTTGGTCGTAATGTTGTTATTGCATTTATGACATGGCATGGTTATAACTTTGAAGATGCTGTTATCATGAGTGAAAGAATGGTTCAAGATGATGTTTATACTTCAATTCATATTGAAGAATATACTTGTGAAGCACGTGATACTAAACTTGGTAAAGAAGTAATCACTCGTGACTTAGAAGGTGAAGCTCATTCATCAGTTCAAAATCTAGATGAAAATGGTATTGTTATTTTAGGTTCTGAAGTTAAAGAAGGAGATACTTTAGTTGGTAAACTAACTCCTAAAGGATTAACTGAACCAAGCCCTGAAGAACGTCTTAGTCAAGCATTATTTGCTGATAATTCTAAAGAAGTTAGAATTTCTTCGTTAAAAGTTCCTCATGGCGGTAGCGGTATTGTTAATAAAATTGAACGTTTCAATCGTAAATCTGGTGCAGAATTACCACCAGGAGTAAATGAAGTTGTTCGTGTTTATATTGTTCAAAAGCGTAAGATTTCTGAAGGTGACAAGATGTCAGGTCGTCATGGTAACAAAGGGGTTATCTCTAATATTGTTCCAATTGAAGATATGCCATTTATGTCAGATGGTACTCCAGTAGATATTATGTTAAATCCACAAGGGGTTCCTTCACGTATGAACATTGGGCAAGTTCTTGAAATCCATTTAGGTATGGCTGCTAAAAAACTAGGTGTTAAAGTAGCAAGTCCAGTATTTGATGGTGTTACTAAGAAAGATTTAGTTGAAATTATGAATGAAGCTCGTGAAAAAGATATCCATGATGGTATGCTTGATTCACGTAATAAACGTGCTATCATTGATGAAAATGGTAAAACATATCTTTATGATGGTAGAACAGGTCGTCAATTTGACCATAAGATTTCAGTTGGTGTAATGTACATGATTAAACTTGCACACATGGTTGATGACAAACTACATGCTCGTAGTGAAGGTCCTTATACACTTGTTACACAACAACCAATGGGTGGTAAGGCGCAAAACGGGGGCCAAAGATTTGGTGAAATGGAAGTTTGGGCTCTAGAAGCATATGGTGCTGCACATACATTACAAGAAATGATGACTATTAAGTCAGATGATATTATTGGACGTAATAAAGTTTATAAAGCTATCGTTGATGGTGATCCAATTCCTGAAGCAGGAGTTCCAGAAGCATTCCGTGCAATGGTTAAGGAACTTCAAGGTCTAGGTTTAAGTGTTAAATTAATTGACCAAGATGGAAATGATGTTGTTAACGAAAGTTTAGTAGATCAATTTACAGAGGCACAAGCTAGTAAGCGCGGCCTATAGAAATATAAAATAGGAGGAATTCCTTTTGAGAAAATATAAATATATGAAAATTGGGATTGCATCGCCTGAAGAAATTATTTCTTGGGCAAATCCCGAACTTCAAGGAAAAGAATTTAAATACGATCCTAAGAAAAAAGATAAAGTTACTTATGTTGATGATAATGGTGAAACAAAAGAACTTATCTTAAGAGGTGAAGTTAAGAAACATGAAACCCTAAATTATCGTACTCAAAAGCCAGAACGTGATGGGTTATTCTGTGAAGTTATTTTCGGTCCAACAAAAGATAATCAATGTGCTTGTGGTAAAACTGCACGTAAGATTGTTGGTGAACATCGTATTTGTGAAAAATGTGGTGTTGAAATTACTTCTTCAAAAGTTCGTCGTGAACGTATGGGGTATATCGCTTTAGCTGCTCCAGTTGTTCATACTTGGTATTTAAGAAATTCACCTAGTAAAATTGCTATTTTATTAGAAATGAAAACTAAAGAAGTAGAAGAAATTGTATATTTAGCATCTTATTTAGTAGTAGAAGTTAATGATGATATTACTGAATTATCAGTAGGACAAATTTTAACTGAACAAGAACATGCAATGTATAAACGTCGTTTCTATGGTCGTTATAAAGCAACTACTGGTGCTGAAACAATTAAGTACTTATTAAGTAATCTTAATTTACCACAACTTATGGCAGAAATTCGTTTAGAATTAAAAACTGCTACTAAACAAAGAAAAGAAAAATTAATTAAGCGTCTTGAAATTGTTGAAGCATTCATTCAATCAAAAACTAATAAACCTGAATGGATGGTAATGGATGTTATTCCAGTTATACCACCTGATTTAAGACCAATGGTTCTACTTGAAGGTGGAAGATTTGCAACTACAGACCTTAATGAATTATATCGTCGTATTATTAACCGTAATACACGTCTTCGTAAGTTATTTGAACTTGGTGCTCCAGACCTTATTACTAAAAATGAAAAGCGTCTTTTACAAGAAGCAGTTGATGCGTTAATTGATAACTCAAAACGTAATAAGAAAGTTGCACAAGAAAAGAATCGTCCTTTAAAATCTTTATCAGATATTCTTCGTGGTAAACAAGGTCGTTTCCGTCAAAACTTACTAGGTAAACGTGTTGACTATTCAGGTCGTTCGGTTATTTGTGTAGGACCATTCTTAAAGATGTACCAATGTGGTATCCCTCGTGAAATGGCTTTAATCCTATTTAAACCATTCATTATTAGTTATTTACGTAAACATCAAATGGTTGATGAAAATCAAGTTGATGTTAATGGTAATCCAATTAGTGAAGAAAAGAGAGATAAAGCAGGTATTAAACGTGCTAAGGAGTTAATTGAAAAAGGTGCTCCAGAAGCGATGGATGCACTTGAAAAAATTGTTGTAGAACATCCAGTTCTATTAAACCGTGCTCCTACACTTCATAGACTTTCAATTCAAGCGTTTGAACCAGTTCTTGTTGAAGGTAAAGCAATTCGTTTACACCCTCTTTCGACTACAGCATTTAACGCCGACTTCGACGGTGACCAAATGCCAGTGCATGTACCACTATCAGAAGAAGCACAAGCTGAAGCTAGAATGTTAATGCTTGCATCTAAAAATATTCTTGCTCCAAAAGATGGTAAACCAGTAGTTACACCATCTCAAGATATGATTATTGGTAACTACTATTTAACAATTGAAAGAAGTCAACCAGATAGAATTTATAATACATTTGAAGAATTATATGAAGCTTATGAATATAGAGTGTTTGAATTTGATAATCAAATCATTGTTAATGATGAAGAATCATATCGTGATATTGAATCGTTAAATGAAGATGTTAAGGCTGGAATTGCTCCAAGTGTTGGTAAATTCTTAGTAGTAGGACGTGAAGGTAAAGCGTTTAAAGATATTTCAGAAGTTGAACATGCTTATGAAAGACACGAAATTGATTTCCATACACGTTTTGTAATGCCTGGTCGTGCAATTGATAAACCATTTGTTAATTTAGATCCAAATGATCCTAAATATGAAGAAAAGGTTAAATTAAATGAACAATTAAAAGATATGTTTATCGTTACTACATATGGTAAATTAATCTTTAACCAAGTATTCCCTGAACATTTTGTATACTTTAATGAAACAGATCCGGATAAAGCGTTAAATAACTTAAGAGTTGGAACTCCAGAGTATTATTTTATTAAACGTGGAACTAACTATAAAGAAGCTATTGCGAAAATGCCTCTTGGTCAACCTGCAAAGAAAAAGACTTTATCTGCAATTATTTCTGAAGTATTTAAACAATGTAAACTTGCAGAAACTTCACTTACACTAGATAAGATGAAGGATTTAGGTTTCTATTATTCAACAATTTCTGGTGTAACTATTTCAGTATTTGACGTTAGAATTCTTGAAAAGAAATATCAACTTATCGCAGAAGCTGATGAACTTGTTAAGAAATATAATAAGTTGTATCGCCGTGGTATCATGCTTGATTCAGAACGTAAACGTAATGTTATTAAAATTTGGGAATTAACTAAGGAATCGATTGAAAAAGAAATTAAGAAAGTCATGAAAGAAGAAGCTTCTATTAATGATATCTTCTTAATGGCGGATTCTGGTGCCCGTGGTAGTTCATCTAACTTCGTTCAGCTTGCTGGTATGCGTGGTCTGATGGCTAAACCAAATGGGGAATCAATGGAAATTCCTGTAAAAGCCTGCTTCTCTGAAGGTATGTCAATGTCTGACTTCTTTATTTCAACACATGGTGCTCGTAAAGGTTCTACCGATACAGCGCTTAAGACTGCTGAATCTGGTTATTTAACTAGACGTCTAGTTGACGTAAGTCAAGATATTACAATTACATCTGAAGATTGTGGTACTGATAAAGGTTTAGTAATGACTAAACTTTATAAGAAAGATGAAAAAGATCCTACATTTGATCCAAAAGGTGACTTATTAGTTGCGTTAAAAGATCGTATTGTTGGTCGTTTTGCTGCAAAACCTGTTTATGGTAAAGTTGGTAATAAGAAAGTTCTTCTTGTAAATAAGGGACAATTAATTGATGGTGATATTGCTGACGCAATTGAAAAAGCTGGAATTACTGAAGTTGAAGTAAGAACTAACCTTACTTGTAATTGCCCTGTTGGTGTATGTATTAAGTGTTATGGTTCTGACCTTTCTACTAATGGACTTGTTGAAAAAGGTGAAGTTGTTGGTATTGTTGCCGCTCAATCTATCGGTGAACCTGGTACTCAGTTAACAATGAGAACGTTCCACTCAGGTGGGGTTGCATCTGGTAGTGATGATATCACACAAGGTCTTCCACGTGTACAAGAATTATTTGAAGCACGTGCGCCAAAAGGACAAGGTATTATTTCTGAAATCAAAGGTGTTGTTGAATCAGTTGAACTTGTAAAAGACTCACGTTATGAAATTAAGATTCATAGTGATATTCCTGATAATGATAAAGTTTATTTAACAGATGCTGGTAAAAAAGCAGTTGTTAAAGTCGGAGATCATGTTGAAGCTGGTGATTTAATTAGTGAAGGTACTGTAAATATTAAGGAATTATTAAGAGTATCAAGTGTAGATAAGGTTCAAAAATATATCCTAAAAGAAATTCAAAAATCTTATCGTACTGCTGCTGCTGTTGAAATTTCAGATAAGCACGTTGAAATTATTGTAAAACAAATGCTACAAAAAGTAGTTGTTATTGATTCTGGTGAAACTAATCTTTTACCTGGTACATTAATTTCTAAACCTGAATTATATCGTGTATTTAAAGACTGTTGTGAAAATGGAATTCGTATTCCTGCAGTTAAACCAGTAGTTCTAGGTATTACAAGAGCCTCACTAAAGAGTGACTCATTCTTAGCTGCTGCATCATTCCAAGAAACAACACGTGTTCTTACTGAAGCTGCAATTAGAGGTAAAGTGGACAACTTAGAAGGCTTAAAAGAAAATATCATTATTGGTGGATTAATTCCTGCTGGTACGGGGCTTGTTGATAAAGTTGAAATTTCTACTGATGAATCACTTGACCAATTTGATATTAAAAAATTATAAAATAAATAAAATTTATAGCATTGTAAAATTTTTTACAATGCTTTTTATTATGTTACTTTCAAAAAAATGAAAAATATGTTATAATTATAAAAAAGGAGGGAATATCATGTTTGCAAGTGTAGTAATTAATGTAACTAGTTCTAATGTAGACCAAATGTACGAATATCTTGTGCCAAGTGATATTGCTCCTTATATTAATATAGGAGCAAGAGTAAATGTTGAATTTGGTATAGGAAATCGTCTTGTGATGGGATATGTATTAGATGTTTATGAAGAACGTAAATTTAAAGGCGAAATTAAGCCTATTATTGAATTATTAGATTTAAAACCTATAATTACACCCCTACAATTAAAATTAGCAGAGTATTTAAAAGATGATACGATTTGTCCATTAGTTAGAGTTTTAAATTTAATGATACCTTCTGCGCTTAACTTAAAAACGTATAAATATTTGATTGTTAAAAATTCATCTAATATTGATGCGACATTAGTTGAACTATTTGGTGGAAAAGAAATAATTCAAGTAAATAAGAAATTAGATGGATATCACAGTAAAATCTTAAAAGAAATTAAGAATGGGAATATTGAAATTAGTTATGAAACTAAACAAATAGTAAAATATAAATATGTTTCTAAATATGCTGTAAATATGACTAATTATTATAATTATTTAAATACGATTAGAAACCCATTAAAAGTAGATTTTTTAAATCAATATAAAGATTCAGTTATGTTAACAGAAAATGAAATTTTAGATAATTATGAAATTTCTGTTTATATGTTAAAAGATTTAGTTAAAAAAGGTTTTTTAGATGTTAAAAAAGAACGCACTTTAAGAATTAAAACTCATAATATAGCTGTTAGTGAATTAATTGAAGATGAAGAAAGTGAACTTGTTAAATCTACAAAAGAAAAATTCTTAAAAGAGTCTAATATTCCTTATTTATATATACCATCATCAAATAGAGAAAAAGAAGATGTGATGTTATCATTAATTAAAGAAATGATTATTAAGGAAAAGAATGTTGTTGTTATTTGTGCTGATATTTTAAGTAGTGTTAAATATGCTAGTTTAGTAAGAAAACACTTGGGTGTAAATGTTGCGTGTATTAATTCTAGAGTATCATCAGGTGAATATTTAGATTATTACACAGAAATATTAAATGATAATTATCAAGTAATTATTACTACTCCTAAAGGTGCTTTCTTACCATATCAAAATGTTGGAATGTATTTTATGATGGATGAAGAAAGTGATAATTATTATAATGATCAAAGTCCAAGATATGATCTTCATAAAGCAATTTATTTTTTAAGTTTTACTTCGAATGCAAAATTTATTATGGAGTCTATTTCTCCTGCTGTATCTACTTATTGTTATGGATTAAAAGGAATTTATAAAATTGTTGATAATAGTAATGTGTCAGTTAATACAAATGTTGAAGTTGTAAATATGTTAGATGAATTAAAACAAGGCAATAATACATATTTATCAAAAAGACTTAAAAATGCTTTAATAAAAACTAAACAAAATAATCTTCAAAGTTTACTCATTGTTAATAATAAAAGCTATAGTAATTATGTATTATGTCCTAGTTGTGGAGATGTTCCTAAATGTCCTAATTGTGAAATAAGTTTAAATTACAATGAAAATAAAAATATTTTGTTATGTCCTGCTTGTGGATACCGAAAAGATTTTTTATATAAATGTGAAAAATGTTTTAATACAGCCCTACGTTTTGGTGGAATAGGGATTGAAAGTGTTCATGAACTTATTGAAGATAATTTTCCAGAGTTTAAGACTTTATGTATTATAGATAATAATAATTTTGAAGAATTTAGTCTTCAAATGAGTTTGATTGAAGATAAAAAGGTAGATGTTATTATAACTACTGAAACTTTTTCAAGAAGTATAGTTAACAATAATATAGGAACTGTAGGCATTATTAATTTTGATTCTGTTTTAAAAACCCCTAGTTATGATGCAGATAGTAGAGCTTATAATCTACTTGTATATAGTAAAGAACATGCTAAAAATAATAATGGTAAATTAATAGTTCAAACAACACACGTTGATTCTAGTGCACTTGTTAATTTTATTACAGGTGATTATAAAGCATTTATGAAAACAGAAATTATGAATAGAAAGTTAATGCATAATGAACCTTTCTATCATGTAAATAGAATTATAATTAAGACATCATATGGTGAAATGTTTAAAGTTGCAAATAATATTAAAAAAGTATTAAAAGAATTATGCGATAAACTTTACATTATTGGGCCTACATATTCTAAGGAATATGGTGGTGGTGTTTTAATTGTAAAACATAATTATAGTAAAATTAATGATGTATATAAAGCAGTTTATGAACGTTATCAAAATAGCCAAACTGTCATTATATTTGATAAATATCCAAGAAAATTATAGGTGATAAAATGTTAAAAATAATTTTTATGGGAACACCTGAGTTTAGTGTTCCAATTTTAGAAGCATTAAATAATAAATATGAAGTTGTTGCGGTGGTGACACAACCTGATAAAGAAGTTGGACGTCACCGAGTGTTAACACCAACGCCAGTAAAAAAATATGCCGTTGAACATGGTTTGGTGGTGTATCAACCAGAACATATCAAAGAAGAATATGAAAATTTAATTAATTTAGATGCTGATTTGATTGTTACTGCAGCATATGGACAGTTTGTTGGTACAAAATTATTACACAGCCCAAAATATAAAGCGATTAATTGTCACGCATCACTTTTACCTAAATATCGTGGCGGTGCTCCTATTCATCAAGCTATTAAAGATGGATGTGATTATACGGGCGTATCAATTATGTATATGGAAAAGAAAATGGATGCAGGTGATGTATTAAATACTGTTAAAGTAAAAATAGAAGATACTGATAACTGTGGTACGATGTTTGAAAAATTAAGCCTTGCCGCAAGAGATTTACTTATGGAAACTATTCCTTTATTAATAGAAGGTAAAATTAATCCGGTAAAACAAGATGAAAGCTTAGCTACTTTTGCGTATAATATAACAAATGAAGAAAAAGTGCTTGATTTTAATAAGACTGCAAGATGTGTGTTTAACCATATAAGAGCATATAATCCAAATCCAATTGCTTATTTTGAATTAAAAGGTGATCAAATTAAAGTGTTTGATTCTGCTTTAGTTGATGAGGTTACAACTGAGGCTCCTGGTACTATTTTATTACATAAGAAAAATAGGTTAATGATAGCTTGTGGCGAAGGTACTGTGTTAGAACTTTTAACTATCCAACCATCTGGTAAAAAAATGATGAGTGCTCGTGATTTTATTAATGGTGGTTTAAGAAAATATTTATAGGAGAAAATTATGGAACCTAAATTATATTATTCAAGAGATGAAATGAAACGACTTAATATTGAAAAATTAGAAAGTCGTGGAGTAACTGTATTAGAAATAGCTGAAATTGCATATAATCAACAACTTAGATATAATAAAGATGTCGATATTAATGAATGCATTTTAAGTGTTGAAAAGATTTTATCACTTCGTGATACATTTCATTTATTACAACTTGGTGCTGAAATTGATAGACTTGCAGAAATGGGACTATTTGAAGGACCTATTCAAGATATTATATTTAATGATTTAGGTGTATTTGGCGTTGATGAGATATTTGGTCTTGATATCGCACGACTTTATGGTGCGATTGGTCAAACTAATTTTGGTGATATTGATGTAAATAAACCTGGCATTGTTAAAGCATTAAATGAAGCAGGTAAACCTGGAAAACCTAGTTGTCATACTTTTTTAGATGATATTGTAGGTGCGATTGCAGCTGCGGCTGCAACTAGAGTTTCACAAATTATTTCTGAAGAAACTGCAAAAGGTGAAAAATAAATATGGAGTCGATTAGAAAGTTATATAAAATTGGTAATGGTCCGTCTAGTTCTCATACTATGGGACCTGCTGTTGCGGCTGAGAAGTTTTTAAATGATACTCCTGATGCAGATAGTTATATTGTAAAACTTTATGGAAGTTTAGCTGCAACTGGAAAAGGTCATTTAACTGATGAAATCATCTTAAGAATTTTGGGAAAAGAAAAAACAAAAATTCATTTTAAACCTGAAGTTGTATATAGATATCATCCTAATGGTGTTAAATTTGAAGCATATAAAAATGGTGAAAGAATAAAAAAATGGCTTGTATTTAGTGTAGGTGGAGGAAGTTTAAAAGAACTTGATGAGTCACGTGATGAATTTAGTGATGAAACTTATCCACATAAGTCAATGGAAGAAATAATTGAATATTGTGAAGAAAATAATCTTAATTTTTATCAATATGTTTTAAAATATGAAGGTAAAGAAATTTTAGATTATTTAAAAGAAATTTTATCATCAATGTTTAATGCGATAAACAGGGGACTATTTACAAATGGAATTTTGCCAGGTGGATTAAATGTAGAAAGAAAATCTGCTAGTGTATATAGTGAATATTTAAAATATCCATCTCATGAAACGCTAGTATATGCTGCTGCACTTGGTGTAGCGGAAGAAAATGCAAGTGGTGGTGTAATTGTTACAGCTCCAACATGTGGAGCATCTGGTGTTGTACCAGCTGTTTTATATGCTGAAAAAATTAGAAATCATGTAACAGAAAATAAAATATTAGAATCTTTATGTGTTGCGGGATTAATTGGTAATTTAGTTAAAACTAATGGATCAATATCTGGTGCTGAAGTAGGATGTCAAGGAGAAGTTGGTGTTGCTTGTGCGATGGCTGCTGCTGCACTTACTTACATAAAAGGTGGAACATTAAGAGAAATTGAATATTCGGCTGAAATTGGTTTAGAACATCATTTAGGAATGACTTGTGATCCAATTGATGGATTAGTACAAATTCCTTGCATTGAAAGAAATGCAATGGCAGCTATGCAAGCTTATAATTGTGCTAATTATGCAATTCTTACAAAAGGGGTTCATAGAATTACCTTTGATGATGCTATTGAAGTAATGGAACAAACAGGAAGAGATTTACGAGAAGAATACCGTGAAACTTCAAGAGGTGGTCTTGCGTATAGTAGAAAGAGGAACTAATGGAAAATAAAGTTATAAAAGAAAAATACATTGAAAAAGGTGAAAGATTTAAAGTAACTTTTTCAGGATATACTCATGAAGGACTTGCAATTGCCAGAATTGATGGAAAAGATAGAAAAGGTGTAGAATATACTAATTTTCCTTTATTTGTGTTTGGTGCATTAGATAAGGAACAAGGTTTTGTTGAAATAACAAAAATGTCAAAGACTTATGCGTATGCAACTATGTTAAGATTGTTTGATGAAAATCATTCGCCTTACCGCAATAAACCAATATGTCCTAAATATGCAGAATGTGGTGGTTGTAATATTATGCATATGACGTATAAAGGTCAACTTCTTTTTAAGGAACAAATGGTTAAGGATACACTTAAAAAACTTGGTGGCTTTGATAACTTAAATATTGAACCTGTAGAAGGAATGTTTGGGAAAAATCTTTATTATCGAAATAAAGTTCAAGTTCCTGTTGGATGTGTTAAGGGGAAAACAATTTGTGGTTTTTATAAAAGAGAAACACATGATATTATTCCGTTGAATGAATGTTTTATTCAAACTGAATATTCTACTGAAATTGTTAAGTTTACAAAAAATGTACTTTGTGAATTTGGCGCAACAGGTTATAATGAAAAAGTTGATAAAGGTGATTTAAGACATATTTTAGTTAGAAAAAATCATAATGAAAGTGAATATATGATTGTTTTAATTGTTAAGTCACTAGAATTTATGAAGAAAAATGATTTAAATATGGCAATAGATAAAATCGTTAAACGTTATCCAAAAGTTGTATCTATAATATTGAATCTTAATGATAAAAAAGGTAACACAATTTTAGGTGATAAATGTGTTACAGTATATGGGAAAGATACAATTTGTGATGAACTTTGTGGGTGTAAGTTTAATATTGGTGCTAAATCATTTTATCAAGTAAACCATGATCAATGTGAAAAACTTTATAGTATTGCGATTGAAAAAGCTAAGTTATCTAGTGATGATGTTGTAATCGATGCATATTGTGGTATTGGTACAATTGGTATTATTGCATCAAAATATGTAAAACATGTGTATGGAGTAGAAATTGTTGATGAAGCTGTTAAAAATGCTTTAGCTAACGCAAAACTAAATAAAATTAAGAATATTGAATTTGTTTGTAATAAAGCAGAAGAACAAATTATTAAATGGATGAATAGTAATGTAAAACCAAATGTAATATTTGTTGACCCCCCAAGAAAAGGTTGTGACAAGAAATTTATTGATACTATTATTTCAATGAAAATTAAAAAGGTAATTTACATTTCATGTGATCCTTCTACGCTTGCACGTGATGCAAGAATCTTGGTTGATAACGGATATAAAATTAAATTTGTTAAGCCTGTAGATCTTTTTGCGCACACTTCTCATATAGAAACAATTATGTGCTTAGAACTTGGTGAATAGTTGAAAAGATGAATAAAGTATTATGTGGAATTCCTGATTCTATTAAAAAAATAATAGAAGGAAAAAAGTATAGTATTGATGATATTGGAATGTCTAGCTCGAAGGTTATAATATTTGATGAGTATGTGCTAAAAATAGATAAATATAACAAGAATATTATTGAAACTGTAAGTGTGATGAAATGGTTAGAAGGTAAGATTCTAGTACCTAAAGTAATATGCTATGAAGAAAAAAATGAGTATTGTTATTTGTTAATGAGTAGAATTAAAGGAAAAATGTCTTGTGATGAATATTTCCTTGAAAATCCGAATGAACTTCTAAAACTTTTAACTGATGCACTTAAAATGTTGTGGAAAATTGATGTATCTACTTGTCCACGTGTTCGCGATTTACAAACTGAGATTAATGAAGCAAGGTACCGTGTTGAGAATAATTTAGTTGATTTAGAAGATGTTGAACCAGATACATTTGGAGAAAATGGCTTTAAAAATCCTAATGAACTGCTTAAATGGTTAGAAGAAAATACTCCGGAATATGAACCCGTATTTTCACATGGCGATTTTTGTTTGCCAAATATATTGATAGAAAACAATGAAATAAGTGGGTTTATTGATTTAGGAGATGCAGGAATTGGAGATAAATGGCGAGATATTGCGTTATGTTATAGAAGTTTAAAACATAATTTTGATGGTACTTATGGTGGTAAAGTTTATCCTAACTTTGATCCGGATTTATTATTTACTTATTTAGAAATTGAACCAAATTATAAGAAAATAAAATATTATTTATTGTTAGATGAGTTGTTTTGATTTCAAAAGTTGTTTATTAGTTTGCCTAATAAATAACTTTTTCTTTTTTTAAAATGCTATTAAAATATATAAATATGAAAAATATGTTATAATTTCGTATATTTATAAAAGAGGGATTTATATGAAAAATAAATTGATTTTTATTATATCAATGGTTATTTTTGGTACAATTGGTATATTTAGAAAATTTATTCCTTTAGATTCTGCGGTGATATCTTTTAGTCGTGGCGTGATTGGGACGCTTTTTTTGATAGTGTTTTTATTAGTAAAAAAAGATAAACCTAATATTAAGGAATTGAAATCGTATATTGTTTTGCTTATAATATCTGGTTGTTTAATCGGTATAAACTGGCTTTTTTTGTTTGAATCATATAAATATACAAGTGTAGCAACTTCTACATTATGTTATTATATGGCTCCGATATTTGTGATGATTTCATCTACTTTTGTATTTAAAGAAAAACTTAAAGCGATTAATATAATTTGTATGCTGATTGCTTTTGTGGGCATGTTTTTTGTTTCTGGTGTATTGGAAATTGGATTTGATGATAAAAATGCATTGTTAGGTGTATTATATGGGCTTGCAGCAGCTGTTTTATATGCAACAGTAGTATTATTAAATAAGAAAATAAAAGTGGAAAATGCTTATTACAAAACGTTAATTCAACTGTTTTTCAGCGCTTTAGTACTTGTTCCATATTTGCTATTAAATAACTCTTTTGACAAAATAGTACTAGATGCAAAAGTTTGTATTTTAATTTTGATAGTTGGTATTATTCATACAGGAATATCATATGTACTTTATTTTGGAAGTATTACTAAAGTAAAAACTCAGTTTATTTCAATTTTTAGTTATATTGATCCTGTTATTGCGATAATATTATCAGCTATTATATTAAAAGATAGTATGACTTTCTTAGGTGTGGTAGGAGCGATATTGATTTTAGGGGTATCGTTATTTATGGAAATATTTGATATGAAACAAAATCATCAAGAATAATTCGATGATTGTTTTTGATGTTTTTTTAATACAAAATGTATTGTTTTGTATAGTATTTATTAATTGTTTTGATTTTTTTATGAAAAAGTAGTAAAATATAATAAAGAAATTACTAATTAAAGGAGTGATTGTATGTGGTGTAAAAGAAGACATAAAATTGTTACAGCAATTTTTAGACCGGTATTTAAACTTCATTTTAAACTAAAATATAATTTAGATGTTAAAGTATATAAGGAACTTAATTATCCTGCATTAATTTTATCTAATCATGTTACATCTTTAGATCCTTTTATTGTTGGCTCTTTTTTTAAACAACCACTATATTATATGGCATCTACTGATTTGTTTCAACATTTCTTTTTAGGAAAATTAATTAAGTTTTTAGTTAATCCGATTCCTAAAATGAAAAGTAAGAAAAGTGATTTAACTGCTATTAAATCATGTATAAAGGTTGCTAAAGAAAATGGAACAATCTGCATTTTTCCTGAAGGGAATAGGACTGTAACGGGAAAATTAGGGTATGTTGATAAATCTATTGCAAAACTTGCTAAAACATTAAAGTTGCCGATAGTATTGTTTAATATTCATGGCGGTTATGGAACAGAACCAAGATGGGGGCAAGGTGTAAGAAAAGGTAAAATGCACTGTGAAATAAAAAAAGTATTGTCTTATGATGATTATAAAGATTTAGAATTAGATGAATTGTATGATATTATTGTTGAAAATTTATCGGTTGATGATTTAAATTATTACAATAATTATAAATCTAAGAATAAAGCAATGTATTTAGAAAGAGTGTTATATGTGTGTCCTGTATGTGGTGCTTTCCATGCTCTTAAATCAAAAGGGAATAAAATTTGTTGTGTTAAATGTGGGTTAGAAGTTGCTTATCAAAATGATTTAACATTTATTAGTGGTAATGATAGTTTTAAATTTAAAAATGTGGATCAATGGTATAATTATCAAATAGATATAGTTGTGAATAAAAACTATTCGGATGATGAATGTATTTACGAAGAAAATGTGTTCTTATCGATGCCTAGATTATATAAAAGCAGAAAAAAATTAGGTTATGGTGAACTAAGTATTTATCCAAATAGATTTGAAGTAAGTATTAATAAAACAAAAGAAAGTTATGTTTTTGAATTTGATAATATTGAAGCTGTAACATACCTAGGAAAGAAAAAAATGAATATTTATTATAATGGTGAAACGTATCAAATTTTTAATAAAGTTGATTCTAATTTTCTTAAATATGTTCATATGTTTTATATTTTGAAAAACAAAAAAGAAGAAAAAGAAAATAATTTTATTGGATTGTAATAAAGATGATAGGAAGAATTCTTTTGGCAAAAAAAGATGAAATGTAATTTATTAAATACTTTATCAATTTATGATAAAGTATTTTTTCTTAATTGTAATATGTTTTGTGTTTTGGTAATAATATTATATATAATAAGGAATAGTGGATTGTACCAAGTATTTGTTTCAAATAATATTGCTATATTATGATTGTGAAATAAATGTGTTAGAATAAAAGCTTTTAAAGTATAAAAATAAAACAAAAAGAAAAAACTATTATAGTAAAAAAAGATGTCATAAGTATAAGGATTACTTTTTAATGCTAAAGTATTAAAAATAATATTTAAATAAAATATAAAAAATTCTATTGTTTTGTATTAAAATGTGAGCATCTTGTTTGCAATGAATTGAGAAATATGATATACTATTTAAGGTTTTGTGAGAGGCACGAAATTTATATTGAATTTTTGATTGAATAAATAAAAAAATAATTAAAAATTTTGTAAAAAGGTGCATTAAACTTGACTTGTAATATCGATTTGTGATATACTATTTAAGACGCTATGAAATGTGTTGGAATTATTTGATCTTTGAAAACTAAACATAACAGGTGGAGTTAGGATAAAATTTATTGAGAGTTTGATCCTGGCTCAGGATTAA
>JAFQFT010000014.1 GCA_017398545.1 Bacilli bacterium
ATAATAAACAGTATTACTATCTCTCGCAATTAACTTATCTTGTTTAGCTAGTTCTGTACTTGCTATACTAATATATTCTTTAGCAATTGATACATATGACTTTAAACGACTATCCTCAATATATTGAGTAACAGATACAATTCCTATTGTCATAAGTAAACCAAGTATTACTATTACAGCTAGTAACTCGACTAATGTAAAACCATTTTTATTCTTCATAATATCATCCTATCTTACTATAAATATTATATAAAAAAATTAGAACAATCTCAATAAAAAAAGTAATACAAAGTATTACTTTATTCACTTATAACTTCTATATTACCAGCTTCATGTTTAATTGTACCAGTTACAAAAGTATTATTAGTAGTATAACTAGAAGCTGTAAGCGTTGCCCAATTAAATGATTTACCAGTTTTATTAACTATTGTAACCAAATTAGGATTATTTCTTGCGCTATGACCAAACATACCACTAGTTGCCATCGTTTCAACTGTTGCTGGTATAACAATCTTCTTATAACTCATCCATGAAAAAATTCCACTAATCTTCTTTAAAGATACACCTTTATAACTTTCTGGAATTGTAATAGTTCCACTAACACCATTTTGAATACCACCATAACTAGATAAATCACTATAATCAATAGCACCATTAGTTACCTTGTAAAAGAATCCACCATCACCATATTCACTAGTAAAACTAGCTGGGATTTTATTACGAATAAATGCATTATTTTCAATTGTAAAATTCTGATCAACTTCAGTTAAAGATGGTATTGTAATAGATGTTAAATTAGAATCGGCAAAAGCGCTACCCTTTATTCTTTTCAACTTAATTCCATTAACCTCTGCTGGTATTTCAATTGTTCCACCAACTCCACCACCGGCCCATCCAGTGATAATTGAATAATCAGCACCTGTTCCATCTGTTTTTCTTCCATAAATAATCCCCGCTGCTCCTGTAACTTTATTTGTGTTAAATACATATTGTCCCATCTGTGTTACACTATTAGGAATGTTAATTTCCGTTAATTGATTACTTCTAAAAGCACCAGTATCAATTTTCTTTAATCCTTCATGTAGAGTTAAACTACTTATCTTATTAAAAGCAAAAGCATCACTTCCAATAGTAGTAACAGTAGCTGGAATTTCAATATGGCCAGTAAGACCAGTTGAAGAAAAAGCATTTTGTCCAATTGTTTTTAATGCTACACCATTTTTTTCAGCTGGAATCATAACATTAGATGTCTTATTTCCTGCATAACCTACAATATAAGAATAATCTGCTGTTCCATCTGAATTCTTAGAATAAATAAAAGCACTATTATCATCAATATCATTTCCTGCAAAAGTTCCACCCGCAACCTTTACACCTGCTGGTAATGAAACTTTAGTTAAACAATTATTATAAAAAGCATAACTACCAATACTTCTTAAACTACTCGGAAAACTAACACTACAGATATTATTACCTGCAAAAGCATATGTTCCAATACTTTCTATTCCTTCAGACATAATTAATGTTTTAATTTTAGAATTATAAAAAGCATAAGCACCAACAGTTTTTACTGAAATTGCTAATTTAACAGTATTAATATTATTGCCTTGAAAAGCCCCATATCCAATTTCTTCTATACCTTTATATATCGTAACATTAGTAATACCTTTATTTTTAAAAGCACCTTCACCAATCTTATAAACATTAATACCATCTATTTTAGTAGGAATAGATACATCAGTACCACACGTTTTATCATAACCAGTTATTTCAATTCCCTTATCTTCATCAATAATATAATCATAACAATCTTGTTTTTCAGAATCCACTTCTAAAGAGGGTGGTACATTTGTTATTTTATTTCCATCTTTATCATATATAACAATATTATCTCTTCCACCAATTGCATTTGATGTACTTATTTCTGTTCTTGTATTTACTTCAACTGATCTTTTATTTAAATCTTTATCACTAACTTCA
>JAFQFT010000015.1 GCA_017398545.1 Bacilli bacterium
GAACTAATAATAACATTAAAAATTGTTATAATTAATAATATTAATGGTACATACCACAATTTAAAGAATAATAATTGGATTTTTGTTGAATATTCATAAACTATTAAATAATCAACCAACAATACTCCAAATAATGAAAATATTATTGATAAAATAAATGGTATTGTAATCATTAGAACTAATTGATAATAATATATTTTTTTAATATCTTTTATTGTTATTCCTATTGATCTAAGTATTCCATTTTCTTTATCCTTTGATTTAATAGTTTGGTTAATTGAGTTTATAGAAATCAATAGTGTTATTACTAATAATACTATAAAAATAATTAAGCAGATTAGTCTTGCTAACAATAATCCATCTTCAAAATTATTTATTGCTCTTGTATAAGAATAATATGTCGTGATATTATATTTTTCGCAATTGTTTGATATAAAAGCATATAAATTTTCAACAGATGATGTCTTTACCATAATTTGATACTCTTTACTAGTATCATAAATTTTTTCGCAAATATCATAAGACGTATAAATTGCATATTGATATCCATTATAAATAATACCTTTAACTTTCAAATCCGGAATTTCTACAATTTTATTATTTCCAAAATCAAATTTAAAACTTATTGTATCACCAATATGTGTAGGTTTTCTTTGAAGTATGGGGTTAAAATGATAATTATCTCCTAGATAATATTCAACATCTGAAAACTCATTGAAAAAATGATTATATAAATCTAAAGACAAGTATATTTCATTATTGCTAGCTGTTGGAATATTTTCATATTTATAAATATTCTTATCATCAAAAATACTATAGTTATTTTGCATGTGACTAAATTCCATAGATCTATTAATTTTCTTAGAATTAACAGATAGTTCATAAGCTTGATTTTCACTAGTGCTTAAAATACATCGCTGAACTTTTGCTTTTTTATATAAACTATTAGATTTAGAAAAAATATATGAATGAGTTTTAAAATAGAATTCCTCATTTTCAGCATCAGAATGAGTTGTACCATTATTAAATTCATTAAAACCAGATTTAATTATTCCATCTATTTTGAAATACATTCCATTAAAGAAATAATATTTATTAACTAATTCTTCTAAAGGAAAATCTTTTTCGACTACTTGTTCTCCTTCAACATCATATAATATTTCTCCTAAATGTAATGATGTCAATAAGTATTTATCTAAAATATAAATTCCTTCATATGATATTTCATTATAGCCTTCGTACAGCTCATAACCCATATTCAACAATTCTTGATATGATTCTATTTCTTCATTTACAATATACGTAATATTGGGGTTTTGAGTTAGTATTTCATTAGCTGTTATGAAATTCAATTCAGTATCATCATTATTATAGCCATATATATAAAATCTTTCTATATCATTTGATTGTATATTTTTAGCATCTACATAACTTCTATCAAAATTTACAATTGCAAAGGAAATACTTAAAAGTGTAAATAATAATACTAATGAAATTAGTGATATAAAATATCTTAATTTTTTACTAAATAAATTTTTTAAACTTAGTTTAAATACCAATTTATTGGCAAGTCTATTTGCTATTTTTGGGCTATATGCTTCAGCACTTGATGTTTCAATATTTGGATTGCTATCGGAAATAACAACTCCGTCCTCAAATTTAATTATTCTATCTGCATACTTTTGTGCTAAATCATCATTATGTGTCACTATAATAACAAGTTTTTCTTTCGATAATTCTTTTAATAATGAGAATATTTCAACGCTCATCTCTTTATTCAAATTACCAGTTGGTTCATCAGCTAATAATATTTTACTATTTTTCAATAATGCTCTAGCAATTGCTACTCTTTGAATTTGTCCGCCAGACATTTCATATGAATATCTTGCTTCATAATTTTCCAACCCTACACTCAATAATGCATCATGAATTAATTGTTTCCTTTCAACATCACTTTTGTTATAACATACTATTGATAAATTTTCATATATAGTTAGATCAGGAATTAAGTTAAAATCTTGAAATATAAAACCAATTGTATCATTACGCCATATATCATAATCTTTTGATTTTATGTCATATGAATTATAAACTAAATTTCCTGTTGTTGGTTCATCTAATCCGCCAATGATATTAAGTAATGTTGATTTTCCACACCCTGATGGTCCTAATATTACATTACAACCTTTATCACTAAATTTTAAATTGACATCTTTCAATGCGTGAACTAATACTCTTGATTTACTACTATATACTTTACTTATATTCTTTAATTCTAGCATAGCAGATTCTCCCTGTCTATTAATCTTTTATTTAATTGTTTATATTATACTACAATTCAAATTTTATTTCAAACATTATCTCTTATTGGTTCAAATCCCATCAACCGACTATTTTTTCACCCCTTATAAAATACCCTATATTCAAATCCCATTAGTTGCTAAAATCAGAAAAATTTACAGAAAAATAAAAAAATGCACCTAAATAGATGCATAATTCCTTGATTTTGATGTTAAAATCGTTATATTTTTACTATAAATCTGATGACTTATAGACACATTCTAATGGAGCAGGTGACGGGAATCGAACCCGCATAACCAGCTTGGAAGGCTGGGGTTCTGCCATTGAACTACACCTGCTTATAATGGTCGGGACTGCAGGATTCGAACCTGTGACCCTCTGGTCCCAAACCAGATGCTCTACCAAGCTGAGCTAAGTCCCGAAAATAAATATTGAATTTTAATGGCACGCCCGAGAGGATTCGAACCCCCAACCCCTTGATCCGTAGTCAAGTATTCTATCCAATTGAACTACGGGCGCATTTAAAATGGCGGTCCCAACGGGACTCGAACCCGCGATCTCCAGTGTGACAGACTGACATGTTAACCAACTACACCATAGGACCAAGAAAAATTTGGTGCGGGTGACAGGACTTGAACCTGCACTCGTAAGAACTAGATCCTAAGTCTAGCGCGTCTGCCAATTTCGCCACACCCGCAAATTTCCTACACTCTCTTGAATGCTATAATAGTATAGCATATTTTATTAAATGAGTCAAGAAAAAAGAACTTTCTTTTTACGAAAGTTCTTGATTTTTAATTATTAATGTTTCTTTTTAAATACTATAATCACTGAAATAGCACTTAATAAAGATATAATTAACGTAGCATTCTTATTACCACATTTTTTCTTAGCAGGTTCAGGAGTATAATTTGGATCTGTTTCTCCGCATTCACACTTTCCTTCAATAAACTCATGAACGTGTGGTGGTTCATAGTTTGGATCTGTTTCTCCACATTCGCACTTACCTTCTACAAAGTTATGAACGTGTGGTGGTACGTAGTTTGGATCTGTTTCTCCACATTCGCACTTACCTTCTACAAAGTTATGAACGTGTGGTGGTACGTAGTTTGGATCTGTTTCTCCACATTCGCATTTACCTTCTACAAAGTTATGAACGTGTGGTGGTACGTAGTTTGGATCTTTTTCTCCACATTCACATACACCATCAATAAATTCATGTTCGTGTGGTGGTTCAACTTCTTTTTCAATAATATATGTAGAATTCCCTGTTGAACTAGGAATAGCACCTACATTAAACGTTAATACGATTGTAAATTCAGGAGTCGTTACAAGTGATTTATCTAAATAATATACTGTATTATTTAAATCTAGTGTTTTACCTTTTCTATCATATTTAAGCCTTGCGTTAAATAACGTATTAAATTCATCTACTACTTTATATTTAATTATATAATGAGTATCTGTTTCAATATAAGAATAGTCTATTAAATATGGCCTTGCTTTACCAGTTGTAAAAGTCATAGGTTTAGACGTATTTCTAATTTTATTTCCTTGATATTCTAAATCATAACTAAATGTCAATGAATATTCTTTATTAGGAACTAAGTCTTCCCATACAAATACATCTGAAGTAATTTCTTTTGTATCAGTATGACCTTCTGCTTCAACTGTTGCAACAACATTTGAAATTACAACATCTTTACATTTTGCTAAATAGGATATTTCAAGTGTAGTATCAGTAACTTCATCAATATATAGCTTCATTTCAGGTACTACTACTAATATACCATTTGCATCATGACGTTCTCCACCATCTGAAGGAGAATTCATAACATCAAAGCCACCTTGATCGTTTCTAATAATCATTGTTGTAGAGCCGCCACCATCTAAGTTATAAGCTTCTTCTACACCATAATACATCATCATAGTAGATAGTTCATCATAAGTCATACCATACATTCCCTTAGCAGTTTGACGTCCATCTACAGTAACCATTACGATTGAACCATCAGATTTTTTACCAATTACTGTTCTTGGATGACGATAATGACTCATTCCATCAGATGCAGCTTGATGTTCGCCATTTAATACAAGTTGTGCACCACATCCTGAAATATTATCACAATCAGCATAATCGCCAATAATATCTTGTTGAACACGTACTAAAGGCATTTGTTCAAGTAATCCTTGAACTTCTTCATTTTCAGTAACTAATGCAAATTGTCCAATATATAAATCAGCCGCTTTATCAACAGCAGAAACTTGTCCTCTACCATACATTTGTTTACTATTTGTTGCGTAACCTCTTTGTTGACCTTCAATTAAATATGAATTTTCGGCAGGTGTAGTTGCAGTAACAGTTTCTCTAATATCATTATTTAAAACATAATATGAAAAATATAATGCAATTTCATCACCAGTTGGAGTTTCATTAAACTTATCAATTTTATAAGTTGCTACTTCTTCTTCTGCTTCATTATAAATTGTTAATGTATGATAATCAGTAAATTTTAATTCTTTACCACCAATAAGTGAATTTGTAGTTCCATCATTAGTAAAACCTACTTGTCTTCCACTTGATACAGCACGAACTACTTCTCCATTATTTACAGCAGCACCTGTTGTTTGTTTAGGGAGTGCACCATTTGAATTAATATCAAAGAAGTCACCATTAATACCTGCAATAACAACCCAACCAGGATTCTTAAATTCAAAGTCTCTTGCTAGTGTTGTAAGTGTTTGAGTAGTCCATCCACTTGCTGAACTATATGTCCAGTTAACAACTTTCATAACTGATGAAGTTGGGACCTCTAAATAATTAACTACTTGAGGATCAAGAGTATTTGTACCACCAATTTGTGTAGTACTTTTACTTACCGCAATATCATTAATATATCTAATACCATAATCAATTATTTCATCAGATAAACGATTTGTAACTTGATATTGAGCATCTCCTGCTGAATATAATGTATCATCAAATTCAATATCTGCTTTTAAATTTACTTTACTTGTAAATATAAGTGTAAAACTAAAAATTAAAATTGCTATAAAAATCTTTTTCATAACGCCTCTTCCTTTCTATACTCATATTATACCATAAATTTTTAATTATGTATATTTACTTATTAATATTTTTATAAATCACTTATTAGCTTTTAAAAATATACCTAATTTAAGCCTTAAATAAGAAAAAAGAGTAAACTTTTGTTTACTCTTCTAACTTTAATGTTATCAACCTTTACAGCTGTATTTACCATCAAATGTAGTTACAACGATCTTTTCACCTTGTTCAATGAAAAGAGGAACTTTAACTACTAAGCCAGTTTCAATAGTAACTTCTTTTTGAGCGTTAGTTGCTGTATTACCACTAACTGCTGGAGCAGCTTCAGTAACAACAAATGTCATTTTTTCAGGTAAGTTTACACCTAAGATTTCTGAACCATAGAATACAATTTCAATAATTTGTCCTTCTAGTAAGAATTTCTTTTCCCATTCAAGACGTTCTTCAGGAATTTCAACTTGATCATATGTTTCCATATCCATGAAACAATATGTTTCACCACCATAAAGATATTGCATCTTTTTCTTTTCGATGATAGCTTGTTCCATTTTTTCACCAGCTGTAAATGTAATATCATTTACAGAACCAGTTCTTAAATTACGAAGCTTAGTTCTTACGAAAGCTCCACCTTTACCAGGTTTTACATGTTGGAATTCAATAATTTGATAAATTGCATTATTATATAAAATTGTCATACCTGTCTTAAAATCTGCAGTAGAAATAGCCATTTTTATAAATCCTCCATTAATATTATTATTTCATACTTTCCTATTATATCAAAAATTAGATATCTTTTCAAGTCATATATTTTATTTTTATAAAATATTTTGTTATAATATATTAGAAGGTGATAAAAATGAATAAACCAAACATAATTAAACTAAAAGAACAAGGATTTTGTTATGGTGTAAAACGAGCTATTAAATTAGTAGTTAATGCTGTTAATGATACTTCTATAAAAAAACCAATTTATTTACTAGGAAACTTAGTACATAATTCTCATATTGATGACCTGCTAAAAGAACTAGGTGTCATCGTAATAACAGGAGATATTAGACTTTCAATGTTAGATAATATTCCAAACGCATCAACTGTAGTATTTTCTGCACATGGGGTTAGTCAAAAAGTAAAAGATAAAGCCAAACAAAAAGATATGTTTATAATTGATACTACATGTCCTTATGTAGAACAAACATTTAAACTTATTGAAAAAGAAGCTATTACTTCAGATATCTATTTTATAGGAAAATCTAATCATCCAGAAAGTATTGCGGCTAGTGAAATATCCGACCATGTTTTTATTTTAGATCCTAAAAATATTTATAATGAGAAAATAAACAAAGATAAATTAAAAGTTGCTCATCAAACTACAATGTCTTGTTATGATATTGAAAATATCTTTAAAGAAATTAAAGAAGTTTATCCTAACGCAACAGTTTTAGATATGGTTTGTAAAGTAACAGAAAATAGACAAAATCAACTAAATAACATATCTAACTTGAGATTAGAAGGAACAACGCAAATTATAATTGTTGGAGATAAAAAAAGTAACAATTCAACTAAACTTTTTGAACTAGCAACAAGAATTAAAATTGCTGATGCAGTATTTGTGAGTGAAGTTACAGAACTTAATTTAGAAATCTCTAGAACATATGATAACATTATTATTGCATCAGGAACATCTACTCCTGAGGCATTAGTTGATGAAATAATAGATGCAATAAGTTCAAATGAGTTATTTGTTAAATCTAGTATTTTGCCTATTAATTTAATATAAAAAGTGGTAAATCAATTACCACTTCTTTTTTTATTCTTCAACTTCTTCTTTTGGATCTTTACGTTTTAATAAGATAACACAAGTTTCCATTTCATCAGGAGTAATACCTGCGTGATGTGCTTTAAAGATTAAATCATCTTCTTTGATTTGTTGAGTAAAGTAATAACTACCTGTTCCTATTGCAACAAAGTCACCAAGAGCATATTCTACTACTTTATTAGGTTCATTAACTCCAGCCATTTTAGAATCTAAGAATTCTTTTTTGCTCATTAACATAAATGATTCACTAAAGTATTTATTGAATAATTCTTTAAATTCTTCTTGTTTATTCTCTTTTACATAGAATTGTGCAAATCTACCTTCACCAGCAAATGGTTTAGATAAACATTCCATAAAATCAGGATAATTAACAAGTTCTAATAGTTCAACATCAATTAAACCATGATCAGCTGTAATAAGCACAATTGTTTCATTAGGAAGTTCTTCAGAAAGTTTATTGACTAATTCTTCAATTTCTAATAGTTTAACTTTTACGATTTGCGAAGTAGTTCCATATTCATGCATCAAAGCATCTGGTTCATCCCAGTACATATATGTGAAGTTACTTTCTTCTTTTGTACAAATTTCTTTTACTTTATCAAAAGCTTCACTTAAACTATTAACACCATTTTCACCCCAACTAGGATATACAGTATAGTGCTTAGCACGTTTTAAATGATTATACCAATAATCTCTTGGAATAACATCTTCTACTTTAAAATTAGTAAATGGGGCACTTGTTGCGTAAACTTCATTTTTAAATAATGTAATAGCAGGATCAGTATTATTTAAATATAAGTTCCATCCAAGCCAACCAGATTCAATTGGAGCAAGTCCAGTTGTAAATGTAGTTGTAGCTGCAACAGTAGTAGGCGGGAACACACTATGTAAATTCATAACTTGATGTGTTTTTAAAATACTTCCATTACTACAGTTTTTATCAATAATATGACGTCCCATACCATCAAGTACCATTAAAACTACATGTTTATATTTTTTACTAAGTAAAAATTCAATAAGTGCACTTGGTTCATAAGTTGTAGGTAAATTATAATTTTTCATAAGTGCAGCAGTAAAGTTTGCAATACTATTTTTATAAGTAACTAATTGTTTCTTTGCCATAATAAAATCTCTTTTCTATAAATTTTCAATAAATTCTAATGCATCTTCACGTGTATTAAACACTTTTAAATCAACATCAGGATATTTGTTTATTACTTCTAAAAGTTTAGGAGCATAATCATTATTAAATGTAAATGCCCATTTTAAAAAACTACAATCAAGTTTATCAACACATCCATCTGCTAAATCATCACGATCTATTAAATGTTTTTTTGTAAGTCTTTTTCGTTTGAATAAACTAGCTATACATTTAAAACGATTAACTTTTAAGAAAATTACTAAATCAGCTTTTTCAAGTCTAATATCTAATGTTTGAATATAATTACCATCAAATATCCATTCATCAGGAATAACAAGTTCTCTCGTTAAATCTTCACAAAAAGTAACAGGTTGCTTTTCCCAATTAGGAAGCCAATATATTTTATCTAAATGAGTAACTTCAATATCTAGTTTTTTTGATAATATATGTGATAAATAAGTTTTGCCACTACCAGCAGAACCTATTATTAAAATACGTTTATACTTGCTCATCAGAATTCTCCTAAAACAATACATTTATAATTATTCTTTATGTATAATGTATTATACAACATTTTTTTATATTTTTCTTTAAAATTGCAACCAAAGAAAAAACTCTTTAGATAAATTCTAAAGAGTCATTTTTTTAGTAATAACCACCAATCGTTGGGTCATAACCACCTTCTGCTATCATAGCCATTGTTAAAAATACTACAGCAAGAATAAATAATAAAATCATACCAACTAGATTTGCGATAAAACCAAATGTTGCTTTACCACGATGGTTTTTACTTCTTTTACCAATAATAGAAAATACAAACCCTGGAATTCCAAATTCAAAACCAAAGCAAGCAATAAGCCATGCACCTTCAGGATCTTCTGCACTTAAAAGTGTAATCAATAAAAAGAATAACGTTACAAATCCAAAAACCATACCCAAAGTTGCAAATACTGAAAATGCCTTACTTTCTTGTTTAGGTGCATCAACATCTACAAAATCGTTTTGTGTTTCAACAACTTCAACATTTTTAGCTTCATCTTTTTCTACTTGAGCACCACAGTATGGACAAAATACTGTTCCATCTAATAACTCAACTCCACAGCCTTTACATTTAGCCATAATATAATTCCTCCTTATTATATATTATTTTTTATTTAATAATTTTTTAATTTTATCATGGATATCATCCACTTGCTTACTTTCTTTTTTTCCAAATACACAAAAGTTTGCAAAGTGTTCACAATTATTATATAACAAATTATAATCTCCTTCACCTAATTTGCTTAAAGCAATTTCAACAATTAACTCATTTTTATGTTTAATTTTAAATTCTTTTTTAGTATATTGTCTAACTTCTAAGAATCCACCTTTTAAAAAATCTTCAATAGGAGATTTAATTACTTTTATTAAACTATGATCTTGATACATATCAAATGGGAGTCCAAACTGTACTACTTCTTCGTTCCCTATATATATACCATGATGATAATATCCATTAACTTTTACTCTAATATGATCCCCAGGAATAGGATCAACCATTTTCCATGTTTCCATTATTTTTTATTTTTAATATAAGTTACTACATCACCAACAGTTTCAAAAGAATTAAATGTTACATCACTCATATCAATACCAAATTGTTCTTCTATAGCAACCATTAAATATATTAGACCTACACTTGATACACCTAAATCACTAACGATTTTAGCATCCTTTTTCATATTATCAACTTCTGCATTTCTATTTATAACAAGTGTAAAAATCTTTTTTAAACCTTCTAAAATTTCTAACTCTGTCATTTTAAATATCCTTTCTAGGTCTAATAATTTTCATACTTGGACTTCTTTTGAAGTCTTCAGTTCTAATTACAACTTTAGATATTTGTTCATAATCAAATAATGTTTTATTAACTTCACTAATTAAACCTTCTACATAACTTTGTACATCAGTAATACCAAGTGGTCCAAGTACAGAAGCACGAAGAATTACTTCTACTTGAAGAATTTCTGCACCAAATTCATTAGTTTCAAGAGTTACTAAACTATCTTGAATAACATCTAAACTATTAATTTTATCTTCAATATATGCAGGAGATACATTTTCACCATTTGATAAAACAATAATATCTTTGATGCGTCCTGTAATATATAAGAATCCATCATCATCTATTCTTACTAAATCACCTGTTTTAAACCACCCATCAACAAATGCAGTTTTATTTTCTTCAGGTTCATTATAATAAGAATCAAGTAAATTATCACCTTTTAACCAAAGTTCTCCATCAACAATTTTAATTTCTTGATTTGGATATAAATAACCAACTGATGTAGGTTTATTTAATCCTTCTGGATTTCCACTAACTAAATTTGCAGTTTCAGTTAAACCATATCCAGGAAGAAGGGTAACTCCAAACTTAGGGAATTCTTCTACTAAATATGGAGGAACACTTGCACCACCACAAATAATAGTTTTTAAATTACCACCTAAGAATCCTATTCCAAATTGTTTTGTAAGATTTAAGAATATTTCTGCAAGAGCAGGAACAACAATTAAAATTGTTGGCTTAACTTCTTTAATTTCTTTAAACATTGTTCTTTTATCTAAACAGAAATAAATTGTACTACCTGTATAAAGTGAAGTAAGTAAATTTCTAATTAAACCAAATACATGTGTAAGTGGCATAATAGAATAATAAACATCACCAAATACTTCTTTAATTCCATATGTACCATTAAGTGTTCCTGTCATAATTGCTTTATGCGATAAAATAGCACCTTTACTCTTACCTGTTGTACCACCAGTTAACACAATACATGCAGGATCAGTATCTACAATATTATAATTAAAGTTTACTTCTTCTACATTATATTCAGTAATTTCAATAAACTTTACATTTTGAGCCATTTTTTTAGCAAATTCAATTTTTTCTGAAATAGCACTCTCATAGAACAAACAAGTAAGTTGATATTTCATACAACAACCAAAGATTGTTTTTTCATCAAGTTGAACAGGAAGTAGTGTAGCAACACTACCATAAGCCATTACCCCAAGTGATGTTTTTACAAAATCATAATTATTATTACAAATAACACCAACATTAGATTTTAACGGAATTTGTTCATTTGAAAGAACACTACAAGTCTTTTTAACATCTTTAATTAATTCATTATATGTAACATTCTTTACTGCACTTCCAACTGCAACTTTATCTTTAAACTGTTCATTTATTTTATCTAAAAATAGTGGAACAGTTTTATCTATAGTTAGCTTACTAAAAGTTTTGCTATCAGTATATTTTTCAAAATAATTTTTTGTTATTAACATATTTTTACTCTCTTTCTATTTTGACACCATTTTCTTCATTTCAAGTTCTTGTTTCTCTAAAAATCTAGTAACTTCATCAATTTCACTAACTGATGGAATCTTAGAATTAACAAGTTCATTGACATAAATCTTATCACTAATGACAACATGTTGTCTTTGCCACCAATGTTTATTTTTGTGAATATATATTTGTATAATTGGAACATTACAAAGTGTTGCAAACATCACTGCACCTGATTTATAGTGATCGTTAGAATCTTTAGTTTGAATATGTCCTTCAGGAAATATTCCAACTAAATGTCCATAATTAATAACATTTTGAACATCTTTAAAAGTTTGCATTGAAACATTTTGTTTATTAATTTTAATACATCTTATGGCATTAAAGAAAAATGCCCTAAGCTTAGTAGAAAATAAATCTTCTGTTGCAACAAAACTTATTCTTCTATTCCATGTAGCAACCATTACAATAATAGGATCTATATATGTAGCATGATTACATACGATAATAGCAGGACCTGTAAATAATCCTTTTTGTTTCTTTCCATTTAAATAGTGTTTTTTAAGTCTTAAGTAAATAAGCGCAGGTAATGCACCAGTAATTTTTACAAAGTCATATGGAAAGTATCTATAGTCAAATATTTTTTTAAATATATTAATTTTTTTCTTCTTCATTAATCATCTTCCCCAAATTATTAATATATGATTTAACATAATTACAAATGTAATCAATATTTTCTTTATCTGATTTTTTACTATCATATAAATCTTGTGCATAAATTTTTTCACCAATTATTACTTTAGTACGTGTCTTTTTACCATAACTTCCGTTAGTATATAGTGGAATAATTGGTGCACCAGATTCAAGTGCAAGATATACAAAACTAGGTTTAAATTCAAGCAAAGTTGTTTCTTCTTTTAAAGGAAGCCTTCCTTCTGGGAATATTTCAACTACTCTACCTTTATTTAAAAGATTAATACACTTACTCAAAAATCCAAAATCATAAGCATCTCGTTCTACTTTAATTCCACCAATACATTTTAAAAACCAACCAAATAGTTTTCCTTTGTTAAACATTACTTCACCAATCACAGTATATATATCTCTATTTAAGAATAAATACATGTATAAAACAAAATCAAATAATCTTTTATGATTAGATACGATTATTGCAGAACCTTTAAGTCGTCTATTTGATTCTTTTTTATTTACATAATATACTTTTTTTCTAAAATAAAATAATTGTGGAATAAATCCTGTGATTTTAACAAACCATAATACTAATTTTGACATTGTAAATCCTTAAGTAGATTATTAAGTTGTTTTTGCATAATGATTAGAGAAATTACATTTAAATATAATAATCCAAGTATTAAATGAAGTACACTTAAATCTTTAACTTTATATCCTAAACTTCTTTGTTTATCTACTATTTTTTTATTTAATTTATATGCAGTAATTCCATAATATAAAGGAATAAATAAACTAATTAAAAAATGAAGATTTTTATTTTTTACTTTATTAAATTTATCAACACTACTAATAACTAAATATTGCCAAATAAAACCAAATATAGATCCACTAAGTACCCATAACGCAACGTTTACTAAAATACTTTCTTCTTCATATAGAGTTAATTTTTCTTGTTTAAATAAATCTTTATTATCGTTATATTCTTTTTCTAAGCCGATTTCTTTAGAAACTTCTTCTGCTGAATAATGCTTTGGCATTTTAAATGCAAGTAAGAAACCAACAAAACAAAATACCGAAACAATTACAGGAACTAATAGCGTTCCAAGATTGTATACATTAGATTCTAATGTACCCATTTTTATTGCAGCTTCTAAAGCATTTTCTGCATAAACAATTTCTAGTTTTTTATTAATGAAATACATTTTAATATTTTCATATACAATTCCACTTGCAACTGCACTTACAATACTTGTTGTAAATGCTTGTGCTGCAAAATACATTGCAGAATGGTTTTTACCACTAAGTTTTTCTTCTACTGAAGAAATTTGAGCAGGAATTAAATAAGGCATCATAAAGAATGATCCAATTGCCCAAGAACCAACAACACCACCAATAGCACCAATTATTAATTGTAATGTTTTATTGTTATCACCCATAATAATTCTATTATTAATAACAAATGTTAAAATACAGAATGCAAATGATAATAAACAAGTTTGATATGCAAATCTTAAACCTTTTCTTGCTTTTAGTTTATTAAATAAATATAGCATTAAAGGTACAGGTGCAAATGCACAAGTATTTAAAATAGCCATCTCAACACCATTCATTCCCATACCACCTGTTATCATTGCATTCATCGCAACTAAGAACATTTGAAGACCAAAGAATGAACAGCAATTTACAGCACACCATCTTAAGAATGGTTTATTGGTAAATGTTAATTTAAGACTTTCAACAATACCAACTTTTTCTTCTTCAGCAAGTGGTGTTATATCATATCCTTCTTTAATAGCTTTTGCTTCAAATTTCTCACCTTCTTTAATCATAAATAAAGGTATTAACATTGTAGCCATTATTGGAAGTAATAAAATTGCAAATTTATCAATATGAATTTCCATTACATCTAATAAAAGTGGTACTAAAGCATATACTAAACAATATGTAATTGTATCAAAAAAAGATTTAAAACTAGATACTCTTAATCTTTGATTATCAGTTGAACATACATTAGATAGGCTTCCATAAAACGCTATTAGACTCATTGTATATGTAGAAAAGAATACAAGTGCCCAAGATACAATCCATATTGTATTTCCAAGTTGATGTGTATCGCCTTCACCAAAAATTGGAATCCAACAAAACATATATGAGATAACCATTGGAATAAAACATATCGCTATAGGTGGACGACGTTTACCCCATTTTGTTTTTAAGGTATCTGTAAGTGCTGCAAGTGGAATATCTACTATTCCATCAAATATTTTAGATACAGCCCATAAAGTTGGGAATATTGCAGGTAAAATGAAACATGCAGTACTAATTGCTTGATAACTTCCATCAGGTAACGCAACAGGATTAATTGCATCTGTAAAGAATGCACCCATTAAAATCATTAATAAATTTGGCCCAAACCCCGATGCCGCAAACAATATCTCCTTCCACTTCTTATCTAATGTTACATATTTTTTCTTCATATGAACTCCTTATTTTATTCTACTAATAATGTAGTTTGCAAATTGTAGTACACTATAACAAGGTTCATTATTAGAATTAAATTTAATATCATATTTTTCTTCTAATTTTACAAGTAATGTTAAATAATCTAAACTTGTTGCTCCTAAATCTAAAATAAAGTGTGCATTAATATCAATGTCTTCATTTAAATTTAATAATTCATTAAAAACCAGTTTAACTTCTTCAATAACTTTCTTAGTTACTTCATCTACATTATTTAGCTTTTCAACTTTTAACTCATTAAAAGAAACAAGATTTACTTTTCCTTCATCAATCCATTTCTTTAAAATATTTCTTGATACTTTAACTGCAGTAGCAGATTGTATAGGATCAAATGTATAAAGTACTTTATCGATTTTAAAGTTTTCTTTATTTAATGTATCTAACATATGATTTACTTCATTAAATATTTTATTAAGTCTAATCTCGCTAAGGGTTTTATTAACTTCTACAATAAGTGTTAAATAATTAATATTATCAAAAGTTATACCCAATAAACAAAATCTTTCAGCACTAGGAAGCGAAATTATTTGTTCTATTACATCAGGATTTATTTTTTCTCCACTTGGAGTAAGTACAACATCATCACTTCTACCTTTAATGTAATATTTGCCTGTTTTATCACAACTTACAATATCAAATGTATTAAAGTATTCTTCATTATTAATTTCTAATATATTATCTTTAGTAATAATTTTTTTACAAATACCTTTACTTTTTACAAGTAATTGATTATTATCATTAATCTTATAGTCAACTGTACTAAATGGAATACCTATTGAACGTTTATTTCTTTCTTTTACATTATAAGAAAGTTCTACCGATGTAATTCCTATTTCACTCATTCCATAACCATTAAATAAAGGATATCCTATTCCATTTAATACATAAGATGCATCGTAAGATAAATAACTTCCACCTGATATCATAAATGCAACACTTTCACCAAATACTTTGGTTCTAACTTCACTAAATAGTTTTTTAACTATTCTTAAACCAAGTTTCGGACAAACACTTTGTAATTTAGTTGAAAGTTTTAATCCTTTATAAAACTTATTTTTAGTTTTTTCATCTTGTTTATCAATTTCTTTAATAATTGTCTTATATACAGTATGCCATAACATTGGTACTGCAAAAATATGTGTTACTTCATGTTTTTTAATTGTTCTAAGAAGAGTATCACTACTTAAATCTTTTAAGAATACAAAACACCTACCAAAGAAAGAAAACCAAAAATATGATGCCATTAACCCAAAGATATGATAAAATGGTAAAAAAGCAAGTTGTTTTAAATAACCATTATAATGAGTTTTAATTATCTTATTAGTTTTACAAATATAATCTGAATTAGTAATTTGAGAAGAGATAGCGTAACCATCATAAATACAAATCTTTACATTTAAAGAAGTTGCGGAAGTACATATCGCAAGGCTATTTGCCCATGTAAATGATGTTTCATCATAAGAAGTAATTTTACTATAATCAAAATCTGAAACATTTATTTTATTGCCTATTACATCATAATCATCATCACATATGATATCTTTTATATTAAGTCTTTTGATAATTTCATTATTAAGTACATTCCCTAATCTTATATTTAATAAGACTGGTTTTTTATTATTCATTAATATACCATATAGCGATGTAATAAACTCTAATGAATTATTCATCATTAAACCTACATATTTACAAGAATCATCTAAAATATTTTTTAAATATTCACCCATTTTATAGGAATTTATATAACACTCTTTATATGTTGTTTTATGAATTTTAAATCCATCTGTTTTTTCACAAAAAATATTTTCTTTATCTTTATGAATTATTTCAAATATTGATTTGAAATCTTTATTTGATTTATTTAAAAGTTCTAATCTTTCTTTTATTATCTTATTTACATTCATAATATCTTCCTAAAAAATTTTTTACATATTTTTATCTATTATACCACTTTTAGATTTTATATTCAAGGCTTTAATAAGAAAAAGAGATTTAGGTTATACACTCTAAATCTCTTTGTAAATAAATTTATTATTTTCTAATTTCAATTTTATGCATATAAGCAAGTGTATTTAAAATTTTCTTCATCTTTTGATTGATAACTTCATCAGTTAAAGTATCAAGAGATTCTAATGTAATTCTAACCGCAACACTCTTCTTACCACTTTCAATTTTGTCACCAACATATATATCAAATACTGATACATTTTTGATCATATTCTTGTCACAACGATAAATTGTTTCAATTACTTCACCAACTAAAACTTCTTGATCCATTACAAGTGCTAAGTCACGTTCAACAGATGGTACTTTTGAAATTTGTTTAAATAATACTACATTTGATGGGATATTAAATAACGCATCAAGTTTTACTTCAAATACATAAGTAGGTTCAATATCTTCTTGTTTTACAAGTGTTGGATGAAGTTCACCAACATAACCAATCACTTCATTGTTAAGAATAATTTCAGCACTACGACCAGGATGAAGTTCAGGACAATTAGCACTTAGTGGAGCATATTTAACTTTTGCACCAACTTTCTCAAACACTACATCTAAAATACCTTTTACATAGAAGAAGTCAACAACTTCTTTCTTACCTTGCCAATCACATGATGAATGAACACCTTGTAATGCACCTGATAAAAGATATGCTTCAGTAGGTTCACCACCAACTAGTCCATATTGTTGAGCAATTTCATAAAGAGCTAAATTATAATTCTTACGAGCATTATTATATTTAACTACTTCAATCAAACTTGGAACAATACTTCTTCTTAAAATTGAATGTTCATCAGTCATTGGATGCAATAATTTAACAGGTTCAAAACTATCATCAAATAATACTTTACACATATTAGAAAGTTTTGGGCTTACTAAAGAATATGAAACAGTTTCAGAAAGACCTAAACCTACAAGTGTTTTATTAATAATTTTCTTAATTTTTTGTGAATGAGTAAGTTCACCTTCAACAGTCATTGCAGGAAGAGTTTCGTTTAGTTTATCATAACCATACATTCTTACAATTTCTTCAACTAAATCTTGTTTAATTTCAATATCTAAACGTCTATTTGGTACTAATACTTTAATATCATCACCATTTACAATAACTTTAAAACATAATTTTTCAAGGATTGCTTTAATTTCAGAAGTTGGAATATTAATACCTAAATACTCTTCAACATATTTTTCTGTTAAATGAATTTCTTTATCATCAAGGTGTTTAATACCTTCATGAACATAACCTTTTAATACTTTACCATCTGCATATTTTTCAAGTAAGTAACAAGCATAATCAACTGCTGCAAGGCTTCTATTTAAGTCAACACCACGTTCAAAACGAACACTTGATTCACTTCTTAGACCTAGTCTTGCAGAAGTCTTACGAACTGAAAGTGGTTTAAATACTGCACTTTCTAATACAATATTTTTAGTATCAAGAGTAACTTCTGTAGATTTACCACCCATTACACCAGCTACACATACTGCACGATTATTTTCTAAATTATCAGAAATAACAATATCACTAGATATTAGTTTTCTTTCTAAATCATCTAAAGTTTCTAATACTTCACCATCTTTCGCATTTCTTACAATAATTGTATCCCCAAGTTTATCTTGGTCAAATGAGTGAAGTGGTTGACCAAATAACATAAGTACATAGTTAGTAATATCTACAACGTTATTAATAGGTCTAACACCAGCTGCAATTAAACGAGCCTTCATAAATTTAGGTGATTCTTTAATTACAACATCTTTAACGATTCTTGCGTAATAAGAATAACAATCTTCAGTTTCAAGTTTTACACTAATTTCATCACTTGCAAGCTTATCAGTTTCATTGAATTTATATTCTAAATTATTCATTGGAACATTATACATTGCAGAAACATCATGAGCAACACCAAGCATTGACATAAGGTCCATTCTATTCGGTGTAAGTGAAAGTTCAATTAGATAATCATCAAAACATAAATATTCTAGTGCATCCATTCCAGGTGTTGCATCTTCATCTAAAACGTAAATACCATTTTGATAAATTGCAGGAACATATTTATTTTCAATACCAAGTTCTTGAAGCGAACAAATCATTCCATTAGATTCAACACCACGTACTTTAGAATTACTAATTGTTCCACCAGGAAGTTTTGCACCAGGTAGTGCAACAATAACTTTTTGACCAGCTGCAATATTAGGTGCACCGCAAACGATTTGATCAGTTTTTTCACCAAGGTTAACCTGACATACATGTAAGTGATCAGAATTTGGATGATCAACACATTCTAATACATGACCAACAACAAGGTTTGTAGCTTTAACCATTTTATTGAATGTTTCAACTTCTACTGAATATAAAGACATTTCTTCAGCTAATTTTTCAGGTGAAACATTTAAATTTATTAATTCTTTTAACCAATTATATGAAACTATCATCTTAATTTTCTCCTTTAAATTGTTCTAAGAAACGTTTATCATTTAAATAGAAGTTACGAATATCATCTATTCCATGACGTAACATTGTTACACGTTCAATACCAATACCAAATGCAAATCCACGATAAACTTCAGGATCATAACCAGCTTGAGATAATACATTAGGGTGAACCATACCAGCACCTAGTACTTCAATCCAACCAGATTGCTTACACATACTGCACCCTTTACCACCACATTTAAAACAAGATACGTCTACTTCAACAGATGGTTCTGTAAATGGGAAGTATGATGGTTTAAATCTAATCTGACGTGAATCACCAAACATTTTTTGAACAAATAATTGTAGTGTTCCTTTTAAATCAGACATTGTGATATGTTTATCAACAACTAAACCTTCAAATTGCATAAATTGATGTGAGTGAGTAGCATCATCATCATCACGACGATATACCTTACCAGGAGCTAAAATCTTAACAGGAGCACCTTTTTTTTCTAAAAGCGTTCTTACTTGAACAGGTGAAGTTTGTGTACGCATAAGTAAGTTTTCTGTAATATAGAATGAATCTTGCATATCACGAGCAGGATGACCTTTTGGAACATTTAACATTTCAAAGTTATATAAATCTACTTCTACTTCAGGACCTTCCGCAATACTATATCCCATTCCAATAAAAATCTCTTGCACCTCTTCAATTGTTCTAGAAAGTGGATGAGATGTACCTACCTTAAATTCTTTACCTGGAAGTGTTACATCAATAGTTTCACTTTTTAATCTGTTATTAACTTCTTCTGCTTCAAGGTATGCTCTTCTTTCAGTAACAGCACTTTCAATTCTTACCTTTACTTCGTTTGCAAGTTTACCAATTACTTTCTTATCTTCAATTGATAAAGTTGCCATTGATTTCATAATTTCGCCAAGTGGACTCTTCTTCCCCATATAGAAAGCTCTTAAGTCATTTAATTCTACTTGACTATTTGCAGCATTAATTTTTTCTACTGCTTCAGTTTCAATGTTTAATAATTGTTCTTGAATACTCATTTCTTCCTCCTAAAAATAAAAAAATGCACCCCTATCTAAGGACGCATATGTTAACGTGGTACCACCTTAGTTTACAGCATATAAAAATACTGTACACTCAAATAACTTATAACGCAAGTCATGCGGGTTTGATTAGAACCACTCATAAGGCGAACACTTCTATAACTCTTTACATTTAAAGCTTTCAGTCTATGGCTTTAATCCCTAATAAGAAAGAACTATATACTTTTCCTTAATCAACGTATTTAATATTTATTACTTTATAATTATAACATAATTTGCAAATAAAAAGAATAATTTTGCAATAAAAAAAGCTTATAAGTATAAACTTATAAACTTTCATATCAATACTATCTAGGTACATTATAATTATCAGGTTCATTTACATGTACTTCACTACATGTATAATTAGGAATAAATTCTTTTTGAACAACGTGATGATGTACCACTTCAGTATGATAGTTGTGAACATATGGTTGTTTAACGATATGATATTGATCAATTACTTGTTTAGAACAAGTAACAATTGGTGGACATTCTTTATAAATTGGTGGACACATAGGTTTTTGCATATTACCACATCCACAAGGCATTTGATTTTGATTATTACATCCACAAGTGTTACCTGTATTTTGATCGTTATTTCCCATATAGTTCATATTATTAATAAAAGGATTTTGAAATTGATTCAAGAGTTTTCACCTCTCTTTCTGTTAATATAATATGATTAACTTTATAAATTGTATCAATAGATGCCTAGATTTGACAAAATAATTTATATATATATAGTATAATCAATTTAATATTATAGAAAGGATTAATTAATTATGAATTTAACACCAATTGTAATTGAACAAAATGGAAGAGGAGAAAGAAGTTATGATATATATTCAAGACTACTTCAAGATAGAATAATTATTTTATTCGGAGAAATAACTGATGCTACAAGTGCAAGTATCATATCACAACTTTTATTTTTGTCTTCAACTGATGAAAAAAAAGATATTTATATATATATAAACTCCCCTGGTGGAAGTGTTACAGCGGGGTTTTCCATTTACGATACTATGAAATATATTAAACCTCGTGTTGTTACAATTGGAATGGGACTTTGTGCAAGTATGGGAGCATTCCTACTTTCAAGTGGCGATAAAAGATATGCACTTGAAAATACCAAAGTAATGATTCATCAACCACTAGGTGGTGCTAAAGGTCAAGCAACCGATATAATGATTGTTGCGGAAGAAATTATTAGTATTAAGAAAAAACTTAATGAAATCCTATCTAAAAACACCAAACAACCTCTTTCTAAAATTGAACAAGATACTGAAAGAGATTTCTATATGGATTCTAAAAAAGCACTAGAATACGGAATCATTGATGAAATAATAAAAAATAATAATAAAATATAATTTTTTATAAAACGTCCCATTTTCCTCCTTTATTAGAACCAGAACGTTTAATAATTCCATAACTTTTTAAATTTGCTACAACTCTTTTAATCGTTCTTTGTGATTTTCCTGTTTTTTCTACTATTTCATTGATTGTTACATTTGCTTTCATTTTCATAATATTATAAACTTCTTTTTCAATGCTGTTTAATTCAAAATTATTCACGCCATTTTTGGTGCCACTTTTGGTGTCATTTTTGGTGCCATTTTTGGTGCCATTTACCTTGTCATTTACATAATTAGCATTATAAATAATAACACTAAAATGAGTAGGAGTAGCATAAAATTCAACATGATTTTTTCCATCATTAAATAATCTATTTGTCCAATTAATAATTTTATCAAAACCACTTCCTCTTCGATCCATATAATTCATTCTTGAGAAAATATCTGCTATAATAGGATTTCGTCTAATTGAGGGAATCTTATTTTCTATATTTTTATTGATTATTACCCCAGAAGCAGTAGGCCCTGGAGAAGTTATATCTATTCTATCATCATAAATATCTATCGTAACTTCAGACCCTACATTTGTATATTGTCTATGAATAAGTGCATTTACTATTGCTTCCCTAATAGCTATATCATTATATTCTGGCATTTCTACTCTTCCATGCGCTTCTTTTTTCCATTTCTTTTTAGTATTATTTTTCACAAAGTTAAGTGCTGAATCAAGTAATTTAACAAGACTTCCTGAATATTCTGCATCATCAGAAGCTTCTTCTAATGATGTTTTATTTAAACCATTCCATCTTGTACAGAAAATTCTATTATGTCTATATATATTTTGATCTGCCAGTAAAACGCCTGCATTTGTTAAATATCCTAAACTATTCATTAATGAAAACGAAACATAATCATCTTCAGTTAACTTTGAATGAGTTATATTCAAAAAATTAGCTTCAAAGAAACTAAATGAATAATCATTTTTTAAATAACTTGTAACAATAGAATCATATGTTTTATTATTTCCTTTTAGTATTAATTCCTCCAATATATATCGTGGAGCTTTAATGCTTTGATTTCCACTTCTAATATATGCTTCTTTTACTCCATCTGAAGAATAATAATAAGGAGTAGAAGGACCTGGCATTATTTTTAAGACTATATATACATAATTTACACCATGATATATCTCAGTTTTTGGTTCAATAATGTAAGTAGGTATAGGATCAATTTTTGAATTTATTAATTCAGAAATTTTATCACATATAAATTGTGGATTTTGAATGTTAATAAAATTTCTATTTTCATCTACACCAAAAAATAAAATACCTCCAATCCCATTAGAAAAAGCAGAAACAGATTTTAACCAACTCTTAGGTTTGTTCATTTCTAAAAACATTTTAAAATCATAATCCGAACATTCAGCAATAAATTTTTGTAGCATTTTAATTTCCCCTTTCTTTTTCAAAATAAAAAGGGGTACCAACAATATAAAAGATTCTACTTCTAAATTTAGAAATAGATAATTCTTTTATAATGTCAATACCCGCGTAACCTCTAAAGCGCAATATAATGTTACCTGTTTCCCCAGGAGTAGCAAGAATTTCAATATGATTATTACTTCTTTAGAGTAAATAATAACCTTTAGAACTTGAACTTCTTACAATTAAATTATACCATTTTAAGTTATAAAAGTAAATAGATTTTTAGATATTTACAAAATATAAACTTTTATTTTAAATTTTAAAATTAGTGTTAGATAAAATCTAACACTAATTACTCTTATACCAAGTTGGATATGTTGTAAATATTAACTTTTTTTTAGTTACGGGATGAATAAACTCTAAATAGTAACTATGTAAATGTAGAATTCCATCTTGTGTTTCTTCACCATATAACATATCACCTACAATTGGAGCATTCTTACTTAAAAAATGAAGTCTAAGTTGATGAGTTTTACCTGTGCAAAGAAGTGCTTCAATAAATGAATGATTGTTTTCTTGATAAAGTGTTTTATACACTGTTTTACTATTAATAAATTCTGTTGTTGTATAACGCTTAATTACACTTGTTGGATCTTTTTCAATACCTAGTTCTATAATTCCTTCTGTTGGTTCAACAATATTTATTGTCTCAAGTAAGTATTTTTTTGTAATAACAGTATTTTGAAGAAGAGTTGTCATATAAGAAGTTTTTGCAAGCATAATAAGTCCTGAGGTAGGTGCATCAAGGCGAGATACAAAATGAATGTTTGCTAAAATACCATTTCTTTTATAATATGACATTACATAGTTTGCAAGTGAATTAGTAAAGTGTTCCTTAGTGGGAATAGTTGCAATATTAGGTTCTTTATTAATTATTAATAAATATGAATCTTCATATACAATTTCAAAATCACCAAGGGTTGATACAATGTTTTCTCCTTGATCACTTGCTGGCATTACAACTTCTAATAAATCACCAGGTTTAAGTAAAAAATGGTTATCTACAATTTGATCATTTACTAAATATTGTCCATTACCACTTCTTATTTCTTTAAATACATGATCTGGAATTCCTTGTTTAATTAGATATCTTTTAATACGATATCCAGATTCTTCAATTTTAAATCTTACAATCATATTACCACTTCTTATGATTAATAGTTACTTCACTTTCTAGTGGATCTGCAACTTTACTTTTATCTTCGCCAAGTGTTAAATCTAGTTTTTCTATTGTTAATCTAATTGAAGTCATTTCTTCATCAAGTTTTTCTGCAGCTTTTGCGGCAGCAGTTAAACGTTCTTTTAACTCGACTGGAATCTTCTTTTGATATTTATATTTTAATGAATGTTCAATACTTGCCCAAAAATGCATTGCATGAGTTCTTATTTGAAATTCAAGTAATACAGGGATTGCTCCTTTTATAGTTTCTACTATATATCTTGCAATAATATGAAAACTTCTATAACCACTTGGTTTAACGTTTTTAATATAGTCTCTTACTTCTAATACTTCTAAATCACGTCGTTTCATAACAAGCTCTGCTACTTTATATACATCATCAATATATTTACAAGTAATTCTTATACCACCTATATCATGAACTTTTTCATCAATTAAAGCTGTAGGTACATTCATTCTTCTTGCTTTATCAAGAATACTTTGTGGACTTTTTACACGTCCAGATACAATTTCAATTGGACAATAAAGATTAGCTTTATGGTATTGATTTTTAATACCTTCCATTTTTAAAATAAAATCTTCTACTGCAAGTTCATAGGGTTGTAAAAACAAATCCCATTTAAATAATTCGTTCATTTCTATCATTTTATCACCAAATACATTATACCATATTAATTCAAAATTAGATAACAATTAAATAAAGAAAAAAAATAATTATTAAACTTGCATTTTTATTTTTTTTGTGTATAATATCAATGAAAAAAGAAATAATAATTTTGGGAGATTTATATTATGGCAAAAGAAATCACAGCAGAATTTAAAACTTTATTAACTAAAGAAGAATATGATCGTATTTACGAAAAAGTGAAAGATCATCCTGGTAATTTACAAACAAATTACTATTTTGACACAAAACGTTTTACTTTAAAAGCTACTGATGCAGTTCTAAGAGTAAAACATCGTGAAACATACACATTAACTTTAGAAAGAAAAAAAGGTTATAATTTTATTAGAATTGATGAAGAAATAACTGAAGATGAGTTTAAAGATTTAGTAGAAAATGGTAATATTTGCTCTGAAAAAATTGCACAAGAAGTAAATGATATTATAAAGGGGCAAAAAATAATTAATTTCATGAATCTTGCAACATATCGTATTTCAGTTCCTTATAATAAAGGAAAACTATCTTTAGACCGCTGTGAATATGTTAACACTGTTGATTACGAATTAGAATATGAAGTTGCTAATCGTAATACTGGAAAATTAGAATTTATTCAAATTATTAAAGAAAATAATATTGCCTATAAAAAGAGTCAAGTAAAATTAAAAAGAGCATATGATGCTCTTAGAAAAGTATTATAAGAATATATATAATGAAAAATAAAAGGAAGCTTCGGCTTCCTTTTTATTCTTCATCTTCAAAATCTTCTTCCATATCCATAAGTCTTGTTGCTCTTAAAATGTTTTCATTGTGACGTAATTCTTTTGGTAAAAAGATAGTTATATCTTCATTATTATACCCAACTTGTAATTCTGTTTCATTAATGATAATTGGTCTTTTTAAAACACTAGGGTTTTCGATAATAAACTCAATTAATTCACCAACACTCATACTATCTGGGTCTAGTTTCTTTTCTTTAAAAACTTTAGATCTTGTTGAAATAATATCATCAAAACCATTTTCACTATTAGCAAGCATTCTATAGATGTCATCTTTAGATAATTTAATACTAAAAATATTTTTTTCTGAATATGGAATGTTGTATTGATCGAACCATTTTTTTGCTTTTCTACATGAAGCGCAGCTTGGAGTTGTATAAATTTGTATCATTGTTTTCCCACCTTAAATTTTTGCTAAATAAATTTTACCACATTTTAATGAAAAAGTCAAGACCATTTTTCATTATTTTATATATATTTATGAAAATTAATGAAAATTATATATTATGTTTTATAGATTAATGAAAATTATATATTATGTTTTATAAATTTACTATATAATAAATTCCTATTTAAATAATAAACTAATATTTTTAATCATTTATTCCTTCAAGTTTTTTTATTTCCCACTCTTCATCTGAGTAATTATAATTAATATATCTAATAGTACCAAATTTTATTAACTTGAAATAATCTTTTACACCATAGTTAATCTTTTTAGAAGATACATTTACAGCTTGACCATAATATAAAGGGATTGTACTATATTCAGATAAATATGCACTTTCACAAGCTGCAAATACTTTTACTCTTTCCTTAATTGTCCAATTAGAATTATGTCCCAATTTTTTAAGTATTTGTATACCATTTAACCAATCAGCCCATTCTTTTAATGAATATGTATATTCATTATCTCCTAATTGAACAGTTACAGGTATATTAGAACTATCAATACCAATTTCTAATTGATTAACACTATTTACAAAATCATTTGTACAAACTTGTGACATAATACTAAATACATCATATGAACTATATACAGTTGTTGATAAAATAATATCAGCTTTATTAGTATCTACTAAGTTTTGATAATTAGATTCAATGCATAATTCAAGTTCAATTTTGCCTTCTAGCGGTGTACCTGCAGCAGCTTTGTTTATTTGAGAATTTAAATATTCACATAATTTATTATAAATCGCATCTGTACTAGGAACAACAAAACTAAGTTTAATAATTTCTTTATCATTATATAAATTATTTTGTGTTGCAAAATCATAAGCTTCTTGTAATAGTTTACGAGCTTTTTTAATATCGTAACCAGTAATTGCTCTATACGCAGAATTTAAATCACGATATCTAGTACCAGTTCCATATTCTATTCCATATAGTTTAACTATTGATTCTTTAGCTGCTTCATAGTTACGATACGAATCTTCATAACCAGTTTCATCAATAATATAATGCATTTGACTAAGTAATGAGTAAGATGGACGTGAAGCCAATGCATACTTATTAGATACAACTGTTCTATTTATACATAAAGATAATGCTTCGCGAAATTGTTTAACAGTTAAAATTCTTTTATTAATTCCTATTGATTCATTAACCATTAATGAATCTAACCTAGTATTAATTATAAGTGAAGTAGTTTGTGATTTTGGAACATATACTAAATTTTCTGAATCACTATAATTCTTAATTTCACTATAATCTAAAATAACTGAATCAATTTCACCTTTTTCAAATGCTAAAATGGCATCTTCATGGTTATCAATTACTTGATAATTTAATGTATCAGTTTGATATTGATTATTATGTTTTCCATCATAATAACCATACCATTCTTTATTTCTTGTAAATATAATTTGTTTATCATTTTCAAAACTACTTAGCATATATGGTCCATATGAAATTGAGGTAGCTTTAGAAGTCATATATGTATTAATCTTTGTTCCACCGTTATTTTTTGACCAACAAGATTCATATAGTTCTTCATTAATCAACCAATTCTTTGATAAATAATATGGAAGATAAAAATCAGGATTTAACAATTCATGTTCTAATACTAAAACTAATGTATAATCATCTTCTGCAAATATACCTACATCTTCAAATTCTAAACCTTTATATTTATTTGGAACATACATTTTGACATATGAATGATATATACCTCCTGCATCTAACTCATTTTGATATTTCTTCCAAAGATCAAATGCTGAAATCCAATCACCATCAGAACCTTCTTTAACATTAAAATTACGAATTTTAGTTGTTGATGTTATCGGAACTAATGTTCCATTTAAAGTAGCATTAGGTATCTTAGTTTCTGCATCTTTTGCATTTAGACCCATAAGTTTTTCAATATCTAGATAAACAATCATTCCTTCATCAATAGCAATTTGAACACCTTCATATCCTAATGCTGCAGGAGTTTCGTAACTACCATCTTGTAAACTATTTAAATAATTACTAGCATTGTATATGGAAAAATTACCACCACAATATAAATCCGAACCACTATAGTGCTGTGTAGGATCTAATAATTGTTTCATTGAATACACATAATCTTCTGCAGTTATTTTAACACCATTTTCCCATTTAGCAGTTTCATTAAGTGAAATAGACCAAGCCTTACCTTTATCACCTTCAGTAATGCCATACTTCCCAACATAATAAGAAGTAACATCAACAGGAAAATCAGTCGCCATTTCAGGGACAATCTTTAAATCACTTAAATTATCATCTAATTGATACTCATAAAAACCAATTGTTAGATAATCTAAGAAATGTTCTTCATCATCAACTTGATAATTTAGTGGATTCCAGTTCATTGATTTAGTATCACTAATATAAGTATTATATGTATAATTTGCATCTAATTCAAACCAAGCTTTACTTTCATTGTTATCATTATTCTCATTATTACCACAACCTAAAATAAATAAACCAAGCATAAAACATATGATTATTAAAATAATTTTTTTCATATAAATACACCTCATGTATAAGTTATATAATCTTTTTATATATAGTAACTACAAATAAGAGTTTTTAACTAATTAATATTATACCAAATTTATATACTTAAATTTATTTTTATACTTAAGTTTTGATTTTCATAACAATACCTTTTTAATTTTAAAGACATATTTCTTGATGAGTTATTATTTTTTTGATATAATTAAATTAGATATATAAATAAATTATAAGAAGAGAAATAGTAAATAAGATTAATACATTAAAGGGAGCCTTAAATAGTGAAACAAGGTATGATATTATTTTATTGAATGGGTCTTGGATAAGATATGAGGAAATGCATATCCGTTAGATAAGCGTTAATTTCACAATGAGGAAAGATTTTTAAATCTTTTAAATTTAGGTGGTACCACGAGTTAGTTCGTCCTAATACAATGTATATATACAGTATTAGATATGAAACTAGCTTTTTTTATTTTATTAGGAGGTAAATTTATATGAAAACTATTGTATCTGGTGTTCAACCATCAGGAACTTTAACTATTGGAAACTATTTAGGGGCTATCAAAAACTTTGTAGATTTACAAAATAATGGTGAAGAAAAAGAATTATTTGTATTTATTGCAGATTTACACGCAATAACAGTTCCACAAGAACCAGCAAAACTAAGAAATAGTATTAAAGGTCTTGCGGCACTATATATCGCATGTGGACTAGATCCAAATGTTACAACTTTATTTATTCAATCTGAAGTAACTGCACATGCTGAAATGGCATATTTACTTCAAACAATAACATATATCGGTGAACTTGAAAGAATGACACAATTTAAAGATAAGAAACAAAAACAAGTAGAAGGTGTATCTACTGCTCTTCTTACCTATCCTGTTTTAATGGCTGGTGACATTCTTCTTTATAATGCAGACTGTGTACCAGTAGGTGCTGACCAAAAACAACACTTAGAACTAACAAGAAACTTAGCTATTAGATTTAACTCAAAATATAGTGATACATTTAAAGTTCCTGAACCACTTATTCAAAAAACTGGTGCTAAAATTATGTCTCTTCAAGAACCAACAAAGAAAATGAGTAAATCTGATGTTATAGATAAAGCTTCAATCTTTATTCTTGATGAACCTAATATTATAAGAAAGAAAATTGCAAGTGCTGTAACTGATTGTGATGGAGTTATTAAATATGATCCAGAAAACAAACCTGGTATTAGTAACTTACTAACAATTTACTCATGTTGTAAAAATATTTCTATTGATGAAGCTATTAATGAAGTAAAAGACTTAAACTATGGAGAATTTAAAAAACTTGTTGGAGATGCTGTAGTTGATGTTCTTCTTCCAATTCAAACTAAATATAAAGAAATTATCAATGATAATAAATATTTAGATGAAGTATTAGATAAAGGTGCTGAAAAAGCAAATTACTTTGCAAATAAAATGGTTGCAAAAGTTAAAAGAAAAATTGGTGTAGGTAGAAAAAAATAATTGTATAGAGAATTTCTCTCTATACAATTTTTTATTTATTTAAAAAATCTAAAATAATACCTTGAATATGTCTTCTAATTGGAACACTATTATAACCATGACCAGCACCAGGAACTAGTACATATTCACAGTTTGTATAATATTCAGTATACTTTTTACTTACCTCTGGTTTAACAGCCAAATCTTCTTCACCTTGAACAATTAAAACAGGTTGTTTAAAGTTTTCTAAACCTTCATAGAATTCAACACCCATTAAACTATCTAAGAAATCTTTAGATACATAATAACCACCTAAATCAATACAGTTATCTTCTGCAATTTGTTTAGTCTTAAATGTAGTAGTTAAAATATTTAACATACATCCAGCTGGTGATATTAAAACTAATTTTTCAATACAATCAGCTTTTTCAATGCTCATTCTTGCAGATACAGCACCACCCATTGAGAAACCACAAAGAATAATCTTCTTACCACCATTTAATCTTACACCTTCATCAATAGCAGCTTTTGCGTCATTTCTTGCAGTTGTAAATGTTTGATTATGGAATTCACCATCAGAATCTCCACTACCATAATAATCATATCTAAGTGTTGCAATACCATTTTCTACGAAGCGAGCAGATAGTTGTTTAAATAAGAAACTCGTTTCATTTTTGTGTCCAGTATAACCATGTAAGAAAACACAAACAGTTTTATATTCGCCACTATCAGGGGTAGAAAATAATCCTCTAATAATATACCCATTAACATTTAATTCATTATAACTAATTTTCATTATTTAGTCTCCTTGTAATTTTTAATAGCTTTACGAATGTTTCCATGTTCTTTATCTAAACATTCATCTATAATACTTAAATCTTCTTCACCTGTAAAAGATGAGAAAATAACTTTTTTAACAGTCTTATATTTTGTTAATAATGCTTTTGCATCTTCAGTTGAACATTCAAGTATTGTACATATAATACTTAAACTTCTTGAAACTAACTTTTCATTAGTTGCTTTAACATCAATCATTAGGTTCTCATATACTTTACCCATCTTAACCATTGATGCAGTAGAAATCATATTACAAATCATTTTTTGAGCAGTACCTGATTTCATTCTAGTAGATCCAGTTATTGGTTCAGGACCAGTTACCGCAACAATTGGAAATGCAGCAATACTTTCAATTGGTGAAGATGCACTAGTTGTAATGCAAGAAGTAACAGCTCCCACTTCATTAGCATAATTTAAACCACCGATTACATATGGTGTTCTTCCACTTGCAGCAATACCTATTACTACATCATTTTTAGTTAAATTGATATTTTCTAAATCAACTTTCCCCTGTGTAATGGAATCTTCAGCACCTTCAACTGCTTTAATAAATGCTTTTTCTCCACCTGCCATTAAGCACATTACCATATCATAATCAACGCCATATGTAGGAGGACATTCAACAGCATCTAAAATCCCAATTCTTCCGCTTGTTCCTGCTCCCATATAAATAAGTCTTCCACCATTAATAAATGCTTCATAGACTTTATCAACAACTTTTGCAATATTAGATAGTGCTTTTTCTACCGCATACGCAATAGTTTTATCTTCATTATTGATTTTCTTTAATATCTCAAGAGTAGGAACTAAATCAATATCAAGTGTATTTTGATTTCTAGATTCAGTTGAAATTTTCTTTAAATCAACACTCATTAAATTTCACCTCTAATAATTGGATTAGTAATATTACCTAAAATACAAGGACGAGATGCACCAGTTACTTTAGGAACATTTGTAGGAACACCTTGTAATGTATAATATCCAAGTAACGCAAAACTAAGTGCCTCAAGCGCTTCATAATTCTTTTCTTTTTCTACAATACAAGGAAGTCTTTGTGAAAGACGTTCCATAATAAATTCATTATATACACCACCACCAGAAACAATTACACGATCAATAGATGGTAAGAATTTTTGATATGAGAAAATAATACAATCAGCAGTATAAGCTGCAAGAGTAGTTATAATATCATAATCAGTACCACCTAAACCTCTTATTTTAAGAATAATTTCTGAAAGGTAGGCATCACTATATTTTTCACGACCTGTACTTTTTGGTGCTTTTTGATATAAATATGGATCAGTCATTAACTCTTGTAATACTTCATCAATTACATGACCTTTTTTTGCTATTTTACCACAATCATCATAATCTTTTCTAAAAAGTCTTCGCATTGCTGCATCAATTAAAATATTACCAGGGCCTGTATCAAATGCAATAATATCTTTTAATTCACCACATTTTTTTAAATATGTAACATTAGATATCCCACCTATATTTTGAAGTGCAATATTTTCTTTTTTACTAGAATATAATACATAATTAGCAAATGGAACTAGTGGTGCACCACCACCGCCACAAGCCATATCCATAGTTCTAAAATTACTAATTACTTTTACATTAAATGCCGCTGCAAGGACACTTGGATCCCCAAGTTGTAAAGTAGATGATTCATAATTATCTTTTCCATCAGGATTATGCCAAACAGTTTGACCGTGCATAGCAATAAAATCAATTTCTTTAGCATTTACTTTAGTATCTCTTAATAACTTTTTAACTGCTTTAACATAAGCCTTACTAATTTCAACATTTAAACTACAAACCATTTGAATAGTACATGGTTTATTTAACGAAATATTTAATATTTTATTTTTTAATTCTTTATCATATGGTACATAAGTAAAATGTACAATATTAAATTTACTCTTTTTACCTTTTTTAATATCAACTAAACAAGCATCAACACCATCAAGTGATGTTCCGCTCATAATACCTATTGCTAGCACTTCTTTCACCCCTTTTTTTTATTTTATAAATTTAAATACATTTCCTCTTTTTATATTATTAATAATAATATCAGTAGAGTCAATCTTTCCAATAACATTAACTCTTTCATCATTTGGTAAATCTTTTAACACAATGTTGATTTCACCCGCATAACGCTTAAATTTTGAATTATCAATTGTTACATCATACTTTTTACGTCCTACAGTATTAAACGCTGAAATTTCAGCATTACTTCTTACAGAAGATACTCTTAATATAGAACTATTTAAATCAGGTCTTATTCTAAATGATTTATCATATATATAATCATATTCATTATTATATATAGAAAGTTTAATTAAAACATCACTTGTGTTATGCATATTTAAAGTTTTTATCTCTTCACTACTTGCATATGCATCACCAAAATATATACCATTAATACCACAAGCTTTTAACTCTTCAATCGCATTATCAAGAATCATGCTTCGGTGTGCTTCAACAGTAGGAAGTCCCTCATACATTGGAGGTCTAAATCCTGTATGTGAAGGAATAAATGCACCTACATAAATTCCTACTTCATTACAAATTTTAGTTTTATTATAAACATCTAAAATATCATGTCCTGAATAAAGCTTTGGATAAAAATTAAATGTAAATCTAGTACGAGAAGTATTAATACCATTATCGATTAAACTTTTAATGTGTTCATATGATAAAGTAGATGCATTTAGCTCAACTAAATATGGAGCAGTATGACTAAGTTCAATAATTTCTTCATCAGTAAATCCATAATCAAGTCTAAGGGCAAATAACCCTTCTAAACTACTATATTTATCAATAATTTTTTTAGATACATCAAGGCTTAATTTTAATCCAAGTTTATTACATTCATCAATAATACTTTGAAGTTCTTCCTGTGATGTTTTTGCTTCATTAATATGAGCAGAACTAAAGACATGCGTACATCCTAAGTCTTTAGCAAGACGCAAATATTTAACATTTTCTTCTTTTGAATAATCATCTAATCCTGCATAAACACTTATACCTGTATCAATCATGTCAAATTCCTTTCTTAATATAATAAATATTTTTCTCTTATTTTAATAAAATCATTAGTTGCAGATTCTAATAATTTAAATTGTTCTTCTAGTGATACACTATTATCTATAATAGTATCATGACCTGCTTCAAAGTGGAATAATGTTGGACGACCTTCTACATATGGTTTATTAATTTTAAAATGTTCACTATATGTAGTTCTAATATGATAAAGCATTGTCCAACTTGTTTTTAAAGCACTAAACTTCTTACGATCTGTAATATGTAAGAATACTCCACCACACATTTCATCTTTATATTTAGAAAATGTTGGAGTAAACCATTGAGGTCTAAATACAACACCTTCTAAATTATAACTATTTAACTCTTTAGCAAGTGTTTCAGCTTTCATCCAAGGTGCACCAACAAGTTCAAATGGAGTAGTTGTTCCACGACCTTCCGCAACGTTTGTCCCTTCAAAAATACAAGTTGCGTTATATGCATAACAAGTATTAACAGTTGGAATATTTGGTGTAGGAATAATCCAAGGAAGATTAGTATCTTCAAAATCCATCCATCTTTCATAGCCAGTCATTGGAATAACATGAAGTTTGCAGTTAATACCATATTCAGTATTAAATAGTTTTGCAAGTTCACCAATCGTTAAACCATGACGTTGTGGAATATCATAATATCCAACAAATGAACGATATTTTTCAACATCTAAATGATTACCTTCAACTTTTTCACAGTTAATTGGATTAGGTCTATCAAACACTACAAACTCTTTATCATATTCAGCACATGCCATCATCGCATAAGCCATTGTATAAATAAATGTATAATATCTTGAACCATTATCTTGAATATCAATAGTAAGAACATCTACATTATCCATAACTTCTTTACTAGGTTTTTTATTCTTCCCATATAAGCTATAAACAGTAATTCCTGTTTCATCATCAATATATGTATCTAAATGAACACCAGCTTGAAGGCTTGCGCGAACACCATGTTCAGGAGAGAAAAGCCCTACTAAATTAGTCTTTCTTCTTAAAACATCTATACTAGATTCAAAATTACTTGTAATACCTGTTGGATTAGTAATAAGTCCAACTCTTTTATTTTCAAATAACTCTTTATAATTATCAATATTTTCAATCCCTAAAATAACCTTACTCATCAGTTTCATCCTCCTCATCTTCTACTTGATACATAATTCGTTCAAAATCAATTTGACTTAGTTTATAATATACTGCTGTAGTAAACTTTACTTGTAAAAACACTGGTAAACTAATCCCAACAAGTAACCATACAGCTAAAAATCTTGGATCCACCATACAATAAATAAACGATCCAATAATTAACACTTGTAAAACAAATAAAATAAGTGTTGTAATAATATATCTAATTGATACATATAAACTTGTTCTATAAGTTTCACCCACTGTTAAAGATTCAAACGTTATAATTAGAAGTGGTAAATGAACAGACAATAATGTAATTATTATAAACATAACAATACTTACAATAAATCCTGCATTCACAAATAATAACGTCCAATCAAAATCTTGTACATCTTCAACTACTGAAGTTGCATAAAAATAAAATGCATATATATTAACTGCATATACAAAAAATAAAATTAAACCAACAAAAAAAGATTTTTTGAAATAATGTAAAAAGTTTTTAATAAATTGCTTAAAAACATTCATTTGATTTCCTTGCTTTAGAGTTGCAGTAGTCGCAACAAAAGCAGGAAACATTCCAATTAATGTAGCACTTAAAATAATCGTAATTACATTTAAAACTAATAAACGATATACTTGATCAAAAAATCGATACGGTTTCGAATTTAATTTTTGTTCATAATCTAAATTTGCCATTTATTTCTCCCATATAAGTAGAATAATTAATCATATTATATATAGTATAACATATTTATACTTATTTTACTTTACTTTTACTAAAGAAAATAAACACGGGTACATTAACCCGTGTTTTAAATTAATTTTTATAAATACTTTCTAACTCTTGTTGAAAAGGAACTTTAGATTGATCTAATAATTCTTTAGGAGTTTCTTCACTTGTCATAGCTTTTAAACATAAATACCACCATGAAGTAGGTTCATATCCTTTATATCCTATAGAAAAATCAATACTTTCAATTGGTTCATAATAAACATTTGCACTATTTATAACACTTGATATAGCAGCTTTATCTAATTCACTATGGTACTTATCATATATTTCATTACTATTCAAGCATTCTTTATAACTAAAATGATTAGTTAAATCATATAAAACATTTAAAACAACCTTTTCATTTATTGAACCAATATATTCATAATTATAATTAATTATCGTATAACACTCATTAATAGATGTAATTGGACATTGATAATTAGATTTAGATAAATTAATACCATAAATTTCTTCACCACTTGATGTAGTTAGTACTTCACCATTTCTACTTCTTAATGGACTATCAACAACAATACTTTCTTTATTTTGATTTTCATATTCATATGGTTCTAAATATAATGAAACATCAGTATAATCATCAGATGGATATGGCACAACACCTAAAGTAAATTCTAAATCATCAAATAAGCCATATGTATAAAAGTATAATCTTCCATTTTGAAGAAGAGTGTATCCATCTTTAAATGAAGTTGAAACATCTTGAAAGCCTTTCTTTTCATTCCAAATACCTTTATCATAATAAGATCTCATTTTTTCAAGGGTAGAACATACTGGAGTTTCTGCAAATAAAACGCGATCACGAGATAGATCACATATCTTATTTCCTTGTGCTGTACTCATTCCAATTGCATAATCTCCATGTAGAATATCAATAACAGATTCCCATTCATCTAATTTAGAGTAAGCCTCATTTACCCAACTATCAAATTTAGAATAATTCCACTGTCCTTTAAACCAAAGTTCAGTTGGATCTTCTAATCCTAGTTCTTTTACTTTATCAACATTATAATAAATTAAATACTCAGGTAAAACTTCATTTACATTATAACCATATACATTATTTCTAACACTTACTAAATCATTAACAAAATAACCTTGATAAATATCTATATCATTAAATAATCCATCTTCTTCATACATATTATATAGTTCCACAAGACAATCTGCTTTAACAAGCGATGGTATCCAAGATGAATTAATAACTGCTGAATACACATTTTTCTGTTGAAATGAACTATCTATAAAACTACTTTTAAAATATTCAACTCTACGTTGACCCCATTGAGCATTATTTGGAAAATTTAGATAAGAAATATTAATATTATAGGCAGATTCTATATATGTAAGATGTGCTTGTTTTAAGGCTCTATCCTCAAAAACATAATTTTCATCAAATGGATCATAACTAGATAAGGCGGGTACCATTATACCAAAATTCATACCATTACCATCAAAACCGAAACGATTTACATTATCAATAGGATCTACTATTACTTGTCCAAAACATGCATAAAATACTTTATCCCCCTTTGATCCGACTGGTATTTCAGTGATAGGACTTCCACTAAATTCAGGATTGTCATACCATCCAAAAAAATCCATATAATCATGAGTAGGAGTTGGAAGAGTAATAGTAACTTTACCATCATAAGTTGATGGAGCATTACTAACAGAACCTCCATTTAATACATATTTAATATTATAAGTTTCAATATAATTAGGATCTTTTTCACCGCATGAACAAACTCCTTCTACAAACTCATGTGTATGTGGATTATAGTCTGGATCTTTTTCCCCACAAACACAAACTCCTTCTATAAACTCATGCGTATGTGGTTTATATTCTGGATCTTTTTCACCGCATGAACAAACTCCTTCTATAAACTCATGTGTATGTGTTTTATAATCTGGATCAACTTCTTCACATTTAGTACAAACACCATTTACAAACTCGTGCTTTTTGCACTTCTTATCACAAGAGGCACAAAAAGAAATAATTAGAACAAAACACAATAATAAACAAGTTTTAATCAATGATTTTTTCATTTTTTCCTCCTTTTTTTATTTTATCTCTCATATATATTATATAACAAATAGTATACTGTGTCAATCCCTTTTATAATTTAATTGAAATAAAATATTTTATTTGATATAATATAATATATTATGTTAGGAGTATTTATTATGTATAATGAAAATCAAAAAATCCCTTTTATAGATGAAATTGAAGAAAATTTAAAAGTAGGCATCCTTGACATTTTAATATTAAAATTACTTACTGAAAGAGAATTATATGGTTATGAAATAAAACAATTAATTTTTGAACGTAGCAACCACAATATTATTATTAAAGAAGGATCGTTATACGGACCACTTTATAGAATGGGTAAAAAGAATTTTATATCTTCACGAAAAGAACTAGTTGGTAAAAAAAGATTTAGAATGTATTATTCAATTACAGACTTAGGTAGACAATACCTATCTACTGCTGAAATCGCATATAAACAACTAACTAATGGTGCTTGGAATATAATGTATAAGGAGGATAAAGGAAATGAATAAACTATCTACAGATGCAAAGAAATATTTTAAAGAAGTAAAAAAGAATCTTTCTTGTTCTTGGCTAAAGAAAAAAGTTTATATCGACTTTATTAAATCAAATATCTCCTTTGAATTTGCATTAGACAGCACAACAACATATGATGACTTAGTTCAATTACTTGGTGAACCTAAAAAAGTTGCTGATGATTTTAATTTAGCTGATAAAAGCGAAATTGAACTTAGATCAAAAATTTTTTCAAATACAATTCTTCTTGCCATCATATTAATAATTGTTATCATCATACTTATAATTTTATTAATTATTATATATAAAAATTTAGGCGGTTCTGTTACTATAATTGATTAAACCTAGAACCAATTAAATTATAATATGTTTTTTGCACTTATCTTAAAGATAAGTGCTTTTTTTCCGCAAAAAAAAGAGTTAGTCAAAAGACTAACTTTTGAACTAACTCTAAATTTAAAATTTTAGTAACCTAAGCTTTCTAATGCTTCTTTATAAGGAGTTTCAATTTCCTTAAGTTTAGTAGCAGGAGTATCTTCACTTGTCATCATACCTGATGCAACAACCCAGAATCCGTTAGGACCGAAGTGTGAACCACCACCAACTGTCATAGAAAGAACTTCCATTAATTCATAGTATGAATATGCAGAATCTTGAACAGACATAATAACTTCAACGTCAATAGTGTAGTCAAGTTTCTTATTTAAGTATAGACGATATCCATCATCAGCAGTTAAACCTTCATCATCAGGGTCAGCTGGCATATCTGCTAATAAGTCATGTAAAATACAGAATGCGATTGAAGTATTAATACCATTTTGACCTTCACCATCATAGTTCATTAATGAGAAGCATGAACTACCAGTATAAGGGATTAAGAAGTTAGATTCAGATAAATCAATACCATAGATTGGTTCACCAGTCTTAGTAGTTAATGTTTCATTAGTTCTAGTTTTTAATGGTTCAGTTACTTCAATTAAGTTACCTTCAGTATCTTCATATGAATATGGTTCAGTATATGGAGTAACAGTAGTATTATCATCAAGTGGATAAGGAACTACACCCATCTTGAATTGGATACCATTTTCTTCACCTTCTGGTGTGAAACGTGTAGATTCTTTTAAGAACCATAAGCTACCAGTATGAATTAAAGTCTTACCAGCTTTGAAGTTTGTAGCAACATCTTGTACACCATGTTTAGTATCCCAGTAACCTTCTTTATAATAAGCTTTCATCTTATCAACGATATTAGTTACAGAAGATTTAGTAAACATAATAGTACCACGAGATGCGTTAACTAATTGGTTACCTTGAGCAGGAGCAGCACCGATAATGAATTCAGCATAACCACAGTCGATTGCATATTCACCAGAGCCAAGTTTAACTTGAGCATCTCTTACCCATTGATCAAAGTTAGACCAAGTCCATTCACCTCTAAACCACATTTCAGCAGGGTCAGCCATACCGATAGAAGCAATCTTAGTTGCATTGTAGTATAAGAAGTAGTCAGGACGAGCAGTACCAGTTTGATAACCATAAACTTTTCTACGAACAGCTACAGATTCGTTGATTACTGAATTTTGTTCATAATCGTAATCAGCAAAAATACCTTCTTCTAATTCATAGTCATATAATTCAGCTAAACAGTCAGCTTTAACAAGTGTAGGAATCCATTGAGAAGTAATGTTTACAGCGAAAACGTTCTTCTTTTGGAATGAACTATCAATAAAGCTATTTTTGATAAATTCAACTCTCGTAGGACCCCATTGAGCATCATTGTCCCATGCAGAATATTCAATTCTAATGTTATAAGCATCTTCAACGTCAGCTTGATGAGCTTGTTTTAAAGCTTGTTTTGTTCCAGTATAACCAGCATCATATGGGTCAAATTCTGCAACAGGTAAAACTTTAATTAAATAACTCATACCTTGACCATCAAATCCAGCTCTATTTAATTCCCAGTCTCTACCATCATCAGTACCAGTATTTTCTTCCCATTTAGCATAGAATACTTTATTTCCAGTAGAACCTTTAGCAATTTCACTTACAGATGAACCAGAGAATTGAGCATTTTCATACCAACCAGCAAAGTTATAACCTTCTTTAGTAGGAGCTGGAAGAATAACTTTAGTAGTGCCATCATATTCTTTAGGAGCACCTGTTAAAGTACCACCATTTAAATTGAAAGTAATTGTATAAACAAATACGTAGTTAGGATCTTTAGCACCACATTCATCACAATAACCATTTACATAATTATGTGTATGAGGATTATATTCTGGATCTACAGCACCACATTCACATTTACCATCTACATAATTATGAATATGAGGTTGATATTCTGGATCTTCAGCACCACATTCACATTTACCATCTACATAATTATGTGTATGAGGTTTATAATCTGGATCTACAGCACCACATTCACATTTACCGTCTACATAGCTATGTGTATGAGGTTTATAATCAGGATCTACAGCTTCACATTTAGAACAAACACCATCTACATAATCATGATTTTTACATTTTTTCTTACAAGAAGCACCAAAGCTAATGATAAGAACTAAACATAATAATAATAATGTTTTAACAAATGATTTTCTCATTTTTTTATCCTTTCTTTATTTTATTTTTTTAAAAAGATACGAGTATGATTTCCATACTTCAAACCCCATTTTCCTGTAAAAGTCTAAAAGACCAGTCCAGTCAATAATCATTTCTGTAACATCAGCATCAATTAAACTATTTACTGCTATAGCTACAATATCATACCCTAAATGGTTCCCACGATAGGCAGGGGCAACACCTAAAGGGCCAATACCACCAAGAGCATCAAATCGAGCACGCCAAGTATGGCTATTGCTGATATGCTTAATAAAAGTTGTTGGATAACAAACCTTTGAAAAAGCACAAATTTCGTTTTTGTCGTTAAGACAAATAAGGTATTCATTTCCTGTTCCACCATTGTTATAATAATCAATGGCTTCTTTTGTCCATCTACCAGGCCAATTAGTTTTAATAAAGTTAATAACTTCATCTTTATTTAACTTATTAGCACTAATAAACTTATAATTGCTATTAACAATTTTCAACTTATTTTTATTATTTCTCGATATAAGATCGTGAGTTTGATAAGTAAATTCAAACCCTCTATTTTGAAACCAAGTTTGATATTTAATAAGATCTACTGGTAATCCTGGAAAGAAATTATTATAATCTTTTCCAATATTAATTATTTTAACACCATGCTCTTTCATTGCATCTATTGATAAATTAAGAAGCTCAGTACCTATGCCTAATTTTCGGTATTTAGGTGTTACAAAAATTAAACTAATCCATCCAATTTCATCATATCCTTTAATTTCGTACAAATCATGCCAAACTTTTCCAATAACAAATCCAACTAATTTCTCATCATCAATTGCAACATACGACGCTTTCATGTATATATTTTCAATGTTACGATTAAATAATTCAGCACTAATTGGAAAGATATTACCATATTCAGCATTCCAAATTTGATATATGTGTTCTAATTTTTCATACTCTCTAAGATTTATTATTTTCATATCAATTAAATCGTTTCATTAATTTAAATTCTTTTTATAAAGGAGGATGAAGTAACCTCCACCCTCCTAAATTTTTTTATTTAAGAATTAGTGTTTCTTTCTTAAGAATACAACTAATAAACTTGCAGCAGCTAAGAATTGAACCATAATAGCATTCTTAGAACCACATTTAGAATCGAATTCAGCTTGAATTGCATCAACTTTACCGTTTAATGTTCCAAGGTTACCATTAACAGCATCAAAGTTTTCTTCAACTTCATCGAATTTACCATTAACAGCATTTTGATTTGCATCAATTTTGCCATCAACTTCTTCTAATTTATCATCAACTTCAGCAAATTTGTCATCGATTTCAGCAAATTTATTATTGATTGCTTCAAAGTTTTCTTGAATAGCAGCAAAGTTTTCATTAATAGCTTCAAAGTTTTCAATTACTAAGCTTTCAACATTATCAATAGCTTGTTTATTAGCAGAAATACTTGTAGCTAATTCTTCATTAACTTGGTTATTAACAACGTTAACAACATAACTTACAGTTGTAGTGTTGCTCATTGTATCCCAAATTTCAAGAACAACTTGATATTTACCAACTTTTGTAACATCTAATTTTTTAGTTGAAGCATCATAATACCAGTTATTTCTGTTTAAATCTAATAAGTTACCATCAACATTATCATAAGCATAAATAACAGCATCTAATACATTGAAGTATTCACCAACACCAATTGTAACTGATGAAACAGCAAATGCACGAGGAGCAGTCATATCTTCGATTGAAACTACGAATGATTTTTCAGCCCACTTAGTTTGGTTGTAAACTTTAGCAGTAACAACGTGTTCACCTTCAGTAGGGTTATCGAAATCTAATGTTTCAGAAGTATAATGAACTTTGTAAGAAATGTTGTCACCTTTGATTGAACTACCATTGTATCTAGCATTGTAAGCAGTACAGAATGTATATTCATCAATAACAGGCATTTCAAGTTTTTCACCAACTTGTTTAGGAGCAAATGTTAAGTTGTTCTTATTAACTTCAAGAATTGGAGTATATTCATCAACAACAACATAAGTTAATGTTAATTCAGTTTCAAGATTTGTATTAGGGTTGTAAGCTCTGAAATTAACAACATAGTTAGTATCTACAGCAGCTGTAGAAGTATCGATACAATATTGATCCCATTTTTCAATGTTAGTTCTTGTATCTAACCATTCACGAGCAGCACCATTAGAGAAGTCAGCTTTACTTGCTGGCCATCCAGTGATTTCTGGAGATTCAGTTAAGAATGCCCAAATACCATATGTGAAGTTACCTGGAGAAGGACAAGTACGTTTATTTAAGTCGATTTGTGCAGCAGCAGCAAGTTTAGTATTCATGTATTCGAATAACCAAGACCATTTAGCCCACATTTCATCGTTTCTAGCGAAGTTATTATAAGTATCGTTATTAGAAATAATGTTGTTATTTAATGTAGCATAGAATGCACCAGTTGTAGTAATTCCATCAGCTAATTTAGGAACTTCAACAGGAACATAACCTTCACCTTTGATTGCACCAACAGTTGCATTAACGTCATTCATGAAGTCTACTACCATATCTTCAAATGAAGCATAACCAGTAGCAGGTTGAACAACAGTAACACCATCTTGTTTTACATATAATTCTAGAACAGAAGTATCTGATTTGTAAGATAAGAAGTCACCAGGAGTTTGCCAATATTTAGCCATACCAGAATAAACGATATTCTTAGTTGGGTAAACAACTTCACCTTGAAGAACTTCGATAACATTTTGTCCATCCATTACTTGGTAAGAAACACCATTATTTTGAATGTCTTTAGCATAAATTGGACTAGTTGAGAAGTCATGAGTTGATTGGTAAGCCATACCTTTACCTTCTTCATCAACTGTTCTACCATAGTAGTAACCATCAATGAACATGTCCATATATTTTTCTTGTAGACCAGCTTTACCAGCATCTAGGTAACCATAGTCATAAGTCCAACCACCAGCTGGAACAGTAATTTGACGCATTGGCATACGAGCTGTAGTAGCTGTAGGAGCTTCTAAACCATTTGCAGCACATGTTTCAGTATAAACAGCTAATTGTTCAGCAGTTAATGTAAATGCAGATGCACTGTTAGCACCACTTACGAATGCGATACATACATAACCATCTTCTTCTTCATTTACATAGTCCCATTTCATAGCATCCCAACCTTCAGAAAGGTAAGGAACAGTATTTACAGATTCAGGATCAAATTCTTCAGCAGAGAAATATTGGAATACGAAACGGTTAGTGATATATTGAGTTTTTTGTTCTTTAACTTCACCAGTTTCTTCATCAAGAACATCTTCAACATCACAAACTGTACCATCTTCAATCTTAGTTACAACACCATCAACATAACAGTATTCAGGTTCAACAGTAACACTATAAGCACCTTCAGCACCAGCTAATAAGTAACCAGCATCTGGAGCGATACCTCTAATCATACGACCATTACCATCAAATACTAATGAACGGTTGTAGAAGTTAGCACCACTATCAGCTTTACCATATGCACCCCATAATTCAAGAGCATCAAATGTTACGTCTTGACCAGAAATATTACTTCTCATATGAGATAGAGATGGATCCATTGGAAGACCACTTGAATCCCATTTAGGGCTTCCATCTTCTTTATATTTAAGTTCTCCACTTAATCTATTTAGTTGAACATTACCTTCTGCATCAACAGTATAGAATAAAAGGTTGTTACCAGCACCTGCACTAGTTGCAGAAGTAGAACCTGAGAAATATACAGCATATTCTTTGCCAGTAAAATTACCGTTTTCATCAATTAATTTGCATTGGAATCTAGTTTCATTCCATGGATACATACGAGAAACACCTTCCCATTTGTCATCACCAGCAGTTGCATAATCATAGTAATTAGGGAATGTAGTATAAATACTATCCATAATATACATAGGTATTTGATTTTCACTTAAAGTTGGGTCTTCAGTAATTAAGCCACCAGCAGCTTGAGCAGGTTTAGCACCAAAGCCAACAAATGCGATTGTAAGTGCAAATACACTTAAAAAAGCAAAGACTTTTTTCATAAATTTATTTTCCTCCTATTTATAATTTGAAAGCGTTTGCGTTTATATTATAACATATGTTTTTTTTGTTTGCAATAGAAACAATATTTTTTTTTACTAATTTTTTACCATTTTATGAAAATGTTTTCAAAAACAATTAAAAAAAAGCAAAACCACATAGGCTTTGCTTTTTAATTTTTTCCTAATTAATTCATCTTAGAATAAGCTGCTTCATCAATAATAACAGTAACATTTGGATGTTTATGAAGAATTGAAGCAGGGAAATCTGTAGTAATTTCACCTTTTAATAATTTAACAACTGTATCTGCTTTAGAAGCACCAGAAATCAACATTAAAATACTTTTTGCATTCATGATATTTGCAATACCCATTGTCATTGCATGAGTAGGAACTTCATCAATACTATTGAAAAAACGTTTATTATCTTCACGAGTTTTTTCTGCAAGAGTTACTACGAATGTTTCTTGTTCAAATGGAGTACCTGGTTCATTAAAACCGATATGACCATTTCCACCAATACCAAGAAGTTGTAAATCAATTTCAACACTATTTAATGCTTCAGTATATTTTTTAGCTTCAGCATCTAAATCACTTCCTGGTGCAGCATATGGAACATGTGTATTTTCTTCAACAATATCAACATGATTAAATAGATTATCATGCATAAAGTAGTAATAACTTTGAGGATGATTTCTATCAATACCACAGTATTCATCTAAGTTATATGAATGAACATCTTTAAATGAAATTTCACCATTATTATAAGCTTTAATAAGGTTTTGATAAGTACCTACTGGACTTGATCCAGTTGCAAGACCTAATGTACAATTAGGTTTTTCTTTAATTAATTTAGCGATGATTGAAGCGCCTAATTCACTTAATTCATCATAATTTTTAACTACTATTACTTTCATTTTTATTTTCTCCTTAAAAATTATTATTTTTTATTTAGTGTAACAGGCACTTTACCTGTTGCAGTAAGTTTACCAGTTAATACTTTTGAAAGAGCTATAAATGCTTGAACACTTGCTTCATAACTACATAGATAAGTATCAACATCTAAAACATTTAAATCATACGGTGTTCTAATTGCAATAACAGCAAGTTTTTCTTTTTCTAAACTATTAATTAAATCAGCTTGTGTTTTATTAAAACACGCATTATAACTACAAAAAACTACTTTATCATATTCTTTTGCAAGTTTAATTAATTCTTCTTGTTCTTCATTAGTTGGATCAATTGATACATAATGTTTATCAACTTTAAATGGCATAAAGTCACCCAAAGAGTTAAGTGTATTATCATCATTTTCAACAAGAGTTACAACTTTAATAACAGGGAATACAATAAGTGTTTTATCATCTTTTGTAAGTGGTAATACTTTTTTACTATCCTTAATAACAGTTATCGATTTATCAGCAACATCTTGTGCAAAATCAACTCTTTCTTTAACTTCTAAATCATCTTTAATATCATCGAACTGATCAGCCATTTCACCAACTTTAAACATTTTTTTATATTTAAGAATTCTTTCAACAGCAGCATCGATTACCTCAAGTGGAATTTTACCTTCTTCTGCAAGTCTTAATGCAGTTTCTGCAAATTCTTTTTGTTCATTAATTCGTCTTGCACCACAAAGTAGTAAGATATCACATCCAGAGTTAAAACCATTTAGAACAATTTCTTCAATTGTAAATCTTCCCCATACAGCTTTCATTGTTAAAGAGTCAGTTACAACTAATCCTTTAAAGCCCATTTTATCTCTTAAAAGTCCTTGAACTATTTTCTTAGAAAGTGTTGTAGGATAAACATCATCATAAGATGAATACATAACATGACTTGCCATAATACCAGGGAGATCGTGTTCAATTACTTTCTTAAAAGGAACAAGTTCAACATTATTAAGTCTTTCTTCATCGAAATCAACCACAGGAAGTCCAATATGAGAATCAACTGCTGTATCACCATGTCCAGGGAAATGTTTAACAGAAGACATCATTAACGCATCAGTATAACCATTTACTGCTTCATGCATATATTCTGCAACAACATGTGGATCTTCAGAATAACTTCTTACGTTAATTACAGGATTAAGAGGGTTATTATTTACATCACCTTCAGGAGCAAAGTTAAAATTAAAACCTAAATGTCTTAATTCTTTGCCCATATTATAAGCAAGTTGATAAGCAGCTTCTTTTTCTGAACCTGCTCTAATAGCCATTGCACCAGGAGATTGCGTAACACCTGTTGTTACCCTTGCTACCATTCCACCTTCTTGATCAAGTGCGATAAATGGTGGTATTTTAGCCTTAGAATTGATTTTTTTATTAAGATCAAAGATTTGTTTAGGATTTAAGCAGTTATCTTTAAAATAGATAATTAAACCAGCTTCAATTTCCTCAATTTGCATTGCAAGTTCTTTAGAATATTCACCACCTGCAAATGCAAGACCAATCATTTGACCAATTTTTTCTTTCAATGATAATTTTTTAATATCAAATTCCATAAAATTATATCTTTCTAATTATTTTCTTTTTCTAAAGAATATTCCAATTACTGCAGTTAATGATAAGATACTAATAACTAATTCAGCACTCTTCTTACCACATTTTTTCTTAGCAGGTTCTGGTTCAGAATCACCTGGAGCAACATATGTTGGATCGA
>JAFQFT010000016.1 GCA_017398545.1 Bacilli bacterium
CTGATTACAATTATAATTTGGAATACAGTATTCACATTTTACGCAATTAGTGTTCCATATGGAGATAATAACGATAAACTAATAAAGGGAATAAAAGTATCAATCTTTTGTTTATCAGTATGTTGTGCATTCTTATCATGTGCATTACCATTACATTTCTTCTATAACAATAATTTAATTGAATATTCGTATGGACCAGCAGTAAATGTTGTATCTGTGTATTTTGTAGTTGAAGTATTATTTATACTTTTAGTATTAATTAAAAACCTAAGAAAAACAATTAATCAAAAATATTATCCATTATATATATTCTTAATATTAGGTATGTTAGTAATATGTATACAAAAGAACAACCCAGAAATCTTACTATTAAACTCATTACAAGTTTTAATAGTTGTTCTAATGTATTTTACTATTGAAAACCCTGATGCAAGACTTGCAGAATTGGAAGAACAAGCCAAAGAAGCAGCTATTCAAGCAAGTAAAGCAAAATCAGAATTTGTTGCTAGTATGTCTCACGAATTAAGAACACCATTAAATGCAATTATCGGTTTAAGCGAAGATATTGAGTCATATCAACATATGGTTCCACAAGATGTAAAAGATGATAGTAAAGATATAATTAACGCATCAAATACATTACTTGAAATCGTAGGTAACATACTTGATATTTCAAAAATTGAAAGCGGAAAATTAGAAATAATAAATACATACTATAATCCACGCGAAGAATTTGAATCATTAACAAAAATAATGAGAACAAAAGTTGCAGAAAAACCTATAACATTTATGGTTAATATTTCAAATGATTTACCAAAAGTATTATATGGTGATAGATTAAGAATTAAACAAATTATAAATAACTTCTTAAGTAATGCAATTAAGTATACTGAAAAAGGAGAAGTTGAATTTAAAGTAGAATGGATTAAAGAATCAAATGCTTTAGATATTTCAGTAAGAGATACTGGTAACGGAATTAAACCAGAAGACAGAGATAAACTGTTTGCTAAATTTGAAAGATTACAAGTAGAAAAAGTATCATCAGTACAAGGAACTGGATTAGGATTATCAATTACAAAAGACTTAATTGAATTAATGAACGGAACACTAGATGTACAAAGTGAATATAAAAAAGGAAGTACATTTAGAGTAATGTTACCACAAGTAATTGGTAGTGAAGAAGAGTTAAATAAATTAAAAGAACAAGTTAACTTTACTGAAGTTGACCAAGACTATACTGGTAAAAAATTACTTATCGTTGATGATAATGAATTAAATATCAAGGTATTAAATAAAGCTATTAAAAACTATAACTTTGAAATTGATGAAGCTCACAATGGTAAAGAATGTTTAGATAAAGTATTAGCAGGTAATGAATATGACTTAATACTTTTAGATATCTTAATGCCAGTTATGGGTGGAGAAGAAACAATTAAGAAATTAAAAGGAATGGAAAACTTCAACACACCAGTTGTGGCATTAACAGCTGATGCATTGAGTGGAGCTGAAGAAAAATACTTAAGCCTTGGATTTGATGGATATATGTGCAAACCATTCTCGAGAGAAATGATTGCTAAAAAACTATATTCTGTATTCAGTAATGAAAAACCAAAATCAGCAGAAGAAATTAAACAAGAAAAAATTCAAGA
>JAFQFT010000017.1 GCA_017398545.1 Bacilli bacterium
GTTCTAAATTAATAATAAACCCAAAAACCCCAAACTTATTTATAATAATAAAAAAACCTATAAGAAAAATTGGGGTTTAAGTAATAACCCCAAACATGTTTAAAGGTATAGCTTCACCCCAAACTAATTTATATAATCAATATTAAATATCCCATTTATAATAAATGGGATATTTTTTGTTGCAAATTTAGTGCTAAAACATGAATAAAGGTATATAATATTAGTAGAAAAATATTTAATAACTTTGAAAAGAAGAGTAAATAATTAATTCTTTTATAGAGAGTCTTTGTTGGTGGAAATAAGATATTGGATGGTTATTGAACATGGTCTTGGAGTTGGATTGTCGATATTTAGGCTTTCACGGGTGCTCCCGTTATAGAGATAAAGTTTAAGTCTTAATTAGAATATTACCACTATTCTTATAATATTAAGATTGAACTTGATAAGGGTTAAATCGTGAGGTTTAACTGAAGAAAGGTGGTAACACGAGAAGTATATACTCGTCCTTTTATTTGTGTATAATAAAAGGGCGTTTTTTATTTGTTATTTATTAGAAAGGATGGTGACTAATCTTTGAGTGAATATATTTTAGAGATTAAAAACTTATCAAAAAGTTTTGGCGAACATAGAGTGCTATCTAATATTAATCTTTTAATTGAAAAGAAGGATGTATATGGCATTTTAGGGTTATCTGGAGCAGGAAAGTCTACACTTATTAGATGTATTAATGGACTTGAAAAGTTTGATGAGGGTGAAATTTTATTTAAAGGTAATAAGGTATTATTTGATAGAGACTATCGTAAGAATGTTGCGATGATATTCCAACAATTTAATTTACTTGATCAACGTACAGTGTTAAAGAATGTTGAACTTGCAGGTGAATTATTTAAGGACCCTAATACTAAACAAAAAGCCTTATATTATTTAGAAATGGTTGGTTTATTAGATAAATTAGATAGTTATCCATCACAACTTTCTGGTGGGCAAAAACAACGTGTTGCTATAGCAAGAGCGTTAATGAGTGAACCTGAAATTTTACTTTGTGATGAAGCAACATCAGCCCTAGATCCTGATACTACTAATCAAGTATTAGCATTACTAAAAGACCTTAACGAAAAATTAGGACTTACAATTGTTATGATTTCTCATCAAATGAATGTTATTGAAAAGATTTGTAATAAAGTAGCAATAATAGATAATGCCAAAATCGTTGAAAGTGGTGAAACACAAGAAATATTCTTGTATCCAAAAACTGAGATTAGTAAAAAGATTATTTATTCAGGTCATATTAATACAAAGAGTGATGATTCTAAGTTGTTAAAAGTTATTTTTAATGGTGAACTTGATATGCCTTTAATTGCTAATATTGTTCAAGATTGTAATATTGTATTATCAATTATATATGCTGATTCTAAAGTAGTTAATGGACATGTATTTGGACAATTAATATTCAAGATGCCTGCAGATATTAATGATGTATTAAAACTTCGTAAGTATCTAGAGTTAAAGAATATTAATTATAAGGAGGTGGATGCAAGTGAGTTTTTCTGAGATTTTTAAAATGATTTTAGAAACTCTAGGAATGACATTTATTTCTTGTGGTCTTGCTTATATATTAGGTCTTCCGATGGGAATCTTACTTAATGTTACTTCAAAGAAAGGAATTATGCCATGTAAATGGTTGAATACGATTCTTAGTTTAATAATTAATATTTTAAGATCAATTCCTTGTTTAATTATTGTAGTGCTTTTAATGCAAACTGTTCGTGGTGTGTTTGGACGTGCGACAGGAGAGTGGTATACAATTATTATACCGCTATTCGTTACTTCATTTGGATTTGTTTCACGTATGGTTGAACAATCTTTAGCTGAGGTTGATAATGGAAAAATTGAAGCTATTGAGTCACTTGGTGCTACAAAATTTCAAATAATTACAAAAGTGTTATTACCCGAAACAAGAGCTTCTTTAATTTCTGGTTTAGCTGTTACACTTGTTTCAATACTAGGGTACACATCATTTGCATATAATATTGGTGCAGGTGGTTTAATTGCTGGTATATGGACGTTCTATTCAAAAAATACTGGTGATTATTTAAGTGAACCATTCTTCTGGATTATGATTATTGTTGTTATTTTAATTGTTCAAGGTATCCAAGAATTAGGTTTATTAATTTCAAAGAAAATAGATAAAAGGAGAATATTATAATGAAAAAAAGAATTTTATGCTTAGTTGCTGTTTTAGTTTTATGTTTAACTGTAGGTCTTACATCTTGTAATAAAGAAGATAAGACAATTTATGTTTGTGCAAGTGAACTTCCACATGCAGATATTTTAGAAAATGCTGTTGCACCTATTTTAAAAGAAAAAGGATATACTTTAAAAGTTACAGTTTTAGACTGGACAATTCAAAATGATTCTGTTGCAAATAAAGATTATGATGCTAACTATTTCCAACATGTTCCTTATTTAGAAACATATACTGGAACAGTTAAATTATTTGCTGCTGCTAAAGTTCACTATGAACCACTTGGAATTTATAAAGGTTCATCAACTGGTGCTTTATCTGAAGGAAAAACATTTGCTATTTGTAATGATGAATCAAATGCAATTAGAGCTTTAGAATTATTAAAAGCAAATGGTGTAATTGAAAATGTACCTGTTGATGCAAATGGTAAACTTACATTTACTGGCTCAAATTGGACATCTGAAAATGGTGTAACTGTTACACTAATTGCAGAAGAATTACTAGTTGCTTCTATGAATGATTATGACTTTGTATGTCTTCCTTGTAATACTGCTTTAACTGGTAATGTAAGTGCATCTTTACAAGTTGCTAAAGAAGTAGATGCTGATCTTGTTGCTGCTAAAGCAAATATTATTGCTGCAAGATTTGATGATTATAAAAATGATGAAGTCTATAAAGCAAAGATTGATGCTTTAACAGATGCAGTATTATCTAAAGCAGTAAGTGATTATGTAAACCAAAAATGGGGTGGAGCAATCACTTGTGATTCAAGTTCACAAATCGATTTAAGATAAAAACAAAAAATGAAAATGTTTTCATTAGCAAATATATTTACATATATTGTAAATAGGTATATAATGATAACATAAATTAAATATTTGGAAAAGATAGGATTTATTCCTTGATTATAATTATGCGATTAGCTTTTAATTTTCACATAATTATAGGCTAGTTGCAAAGATGAGGCTTATAGTTTTTTTGAGCCTGATTGTTGAATTAATGCACCTAGAAAGGAATAACTTTTCTAGGTGTTTTTAAATAACTTGGAGGAAATAAAATTATGAAAAAATTATTTGTTTGTTTTGTTTGTGTTTTAGCTGCTGTTTGTATCGCTTCATGTGATAATACTGAAACTAAAGATGTTGTTAAAGTTATTGATATTAAATTAACTGAAGAAGAATATGCATTTGCGGTTAAAAAAGGAAATACTGAATTAGTAGAAGATTTTAATGCTTTCTTAACTGAAATTACTGAAAATGGTAAGTTTGCTGAAATTGTTGCTAAATACTTTGAAAATAAAGGAACTAAAGTTGGTGCTGAAATTTCAATTGATAGTGTTGCTAATACTGATGAAAACTTTGTTGTTGCAACTAACTGTCCTTTTGAACCATTTGAATATATTGGTGATGATGGAAAAGCTTATGGTATTGATCTTGAAATTGCTGCTTTATATGCAGAAGCTAAAGGTTTAGAATTAGTTGTAAAAAATATTGCTTTTGATGCTATCTTAAATGATGTAAATGCTGGTTATTCTGATATGGGTATGGCTGGTATGACAGTTAATGAAGATCGTTTAGTATCAAATGATTTTACAACTGCTTATTATCAAGCATCTCAAAAGATTATTGTTGCTGCTGATAATACAGATTTTGATGAATGTAAAACTGCTGAAGATGTAGAAAATGTATTAAAAGCTTTAACTGGTAAAAAAATAGGTTACCAAACTGGTACAACTGGTAACTGGTATGTAGCTGGTGATGCTGACTGGGGATTTGATGGATTTGCTAATATTGAAGCTAAAGGTTATAGTACAGCTCAACTTGCAATTCAAGATTTAGTAAATGGTCAAATTTACGCAGTAGTAGTTGATGAAGCACCTGGTGCTGCAATGGTGGAAGCATTTAATAAATAATGGCAAAAAAGTTTCAAGTTTTTCTTGACGCTTTACAAAAAGAGTATTTCCAAAAATTACTTTTAACAGGGTTAAAAAATACAATTTTAATTGCTGTTTTAGGTTTATTAATTGGTATTATTTTAGGTACGATAATAGCGATGGTAAAAGTTGCTCCTAAATATAAATGGTATATGAAAGTATTAAATGCTATCAGTAACGTTTATGTTGAGTTCTTTAGAGGAACTCCAATGACAGTTCAACTATTACTTGCATACTATGTTATCGTACCTTTAATTGGGCTTAAAGGTGTTGAAGCGTTAAATGTCGGTATAATTGTTTTTGGGTTAAATAGTGCAGCATATGTATCAGAAATTATGAGGGGTGGAATTAATTCTGTAGATTCTGGTCAATTAATTGCAGGGCGTGCACTTGGTTTAAGTTATCCAACAACAATGATTAAAATTGTGATTCCACAAGCTATTAAAAATATTTTACCTACGCTTGGGAATGAGTTTATTACTTTAATTAAAGAAACTTCTGTAGTAAGTTTTATTACTGTTGCAGATTTATACAATGCATTCTATAGTATAAGCTTAAGTACTCATGATACAATAATTGCTTATCTTGCAATGGCATTAATATATCTTGGATTAGTATTACTAATTACATTGTTAGTTAAAGTATTAGAAAGGAGTTTAGGCAAGAGTGATCGACGTAATTAATTTAAAAAAGAGCTTTGGTGATTTACATGTATTACGTGGTGTTAATTTATCGGTAAAAGATGGAGAAAAAGTTTGTGTAATTGGTCCTTCTGGTAGTGGTAAATCTACATTGCTATATTGTTTAAACTGTTTAACTGATCCAACAAGTGGTCAAATAATCTATGATGGAAAAGACATAACAAATTTTGATGTAAATATAAATACTGTAAGAGAATCAATTGGAATGGTTTTCCAACAATTCAATTTATTTAAACACAAAACAGTTTTACAAAATATAATATTAGCTCCTGTTCATATACAAACAAAATACTTAAGAAAAGGTATTAAAGATTACGGTAATACGAAAAAAGAAATTATTGAAAATAATAAAAAGTACGCAATGGAATTGTTAGAAAAAATTGGTCTTGCAGATAAAGCTAATGCATATCCTGCAACTTTATCAGGTGGACAACAACAAAGAATTGCTATTGTAAGAACTCTTGCAATGAATCCAAGACTTATTTTGTTTGATGAACCAACAAGTGCATTAGATCCAGAAATGGTAAAAGAAGTTTTAGACTTAATTAAAGATATTGCAAAAGGGAATATTACAATGATTATTGTTACTCATGAAATGGGATTTGCAAGAGAAGTATCTGATCGTATTATTTTTATGGATGAAGGTGTTGTATTAGAAGAAGGAACACCTGAAGAAATTTTTGATAATCCTAAAATGCCAAGAACAAAAGAATTTTTAAGTAAAGTATTATAAAAATTAAAACATTAATTAGTTTTGTCTAATTAATGTTTTTTCTTTAAAAAAATATGTAAATGATTTAGTTAAATTGTTGATTTATGATAAAATATAAAGGAGTTTAGGAGGAATTATTTATGATTCATATGATGATAGGAATACAAGGTTCTGGTAAGACAACATTTTCAAAAGAGCTTTCAAAAGAGATTAATGCAGAGATTGTTTCAACAGATGTAGTAAGAATGACTAATCCTGGAATTAGTGAAGATTTGGTTTGGCCATATGTGTATAAGAAAGTTGCTGAATGTGTAAAAAATAATATTGAAGTTATATTTGATGCAACTAGTATTACACCAAAGGTTAGAAAAAGATTTATTGATAATGTTGAAATGCATGATGTTAAATGTGAAATTATTGCATATTTCTTTGATGTAGATAAAGATATTTGTGCAAGTCGTGTTGAACAAAGAAATAAAGATAATACACAAATTAATATTCCTATTGAAGTAATTTATTCTTATAGTGAAAGACTTGTTCCACCAACTCTAGATGAAGGATTTAAATCTATTAAGATAGTTCGTGATGGTAAAGTTGCAGAAGTGATTACTAATGAATAAAATAATTGAGTTTGTAAAAAAAGAACTTTTATGTGATAATTCTGGGCATAACTTTCAACATATTGAAAGAGTTGTTAAAAATGCTTCATATTTAATTAAACATGAAGGTGGAAATGAAAAGATAATTATTACAGCATGTTACTTACATGATGTAATAGATCATAAATTATTTGAAGATGTTGATGCACAAAAAGTTAAAATTATTAATTTATTAATTGATAATAATTATTTACCTAGTGAAATAGATGAAATAATTGCGATTATTGATAGTGTTTCATTTAGTAAAGGTAATGTTAACGAATGCAATAATCTAAATTTAAAAATTGTAAGAGATGCAGATCGTCTTGATGCACTAGGTGCAATAGGGATAGTGAGAACGATTGAATATGGTAATTCCAAAAATAGACTTTTTTATGAAGAAGCAAATCTTGATAGAACTAAAATAGGTGTTATATTTAAAGACTCTACAAATACATCACTTTCACATTTTTATGATAAGTTATTAAAATTAAAAGATTTAATGCTTACTAGTACTGCTAAAAAAATGGCAGAAAAAAGGCATAAATTTTTACTTATCTTTTTAGAAGAATTTTATGAAGAATTAAATTAAGGAATTTAACTATGAGTAGTGAAAAATTTAAAATATTTACTGATATTAATAAAGATATAGTTGATATTAGAACAAAGGTTTTTATTGAGGAACAAAATGTTCCTAAAGATTTGGAAATTGATAATAATGAGTATGATTATATTCATTGCTGTTTATATGTAAGTGAAAAATTAGTGGCATATTTAAGATATAATATAAATGAACATAATGTTGCACATATTGGTAGAGTGTGCGTGGAAAAGAGTTATCGTAAAAAGAATTATGGTTCTAAAATAATGTTATTTGCGGAAAATGAAATAAGAAATCAAAACGGTAAAATTATCGAACTTGGGGCTCAAGTTCATGCAAAAGTATTTTATTCTAAGCTTGGATATAGTGAATATGGGGAAGAATTTTTTGATGCTGGAATTCTTCATATTCATATGAAGAAAGATTTGTAAAAGTTCTATGTTTATTTAGAACTTTTTTTGTTTTATTATTATAAATATATTAAAATAATGATATAATATATATAGTAATATTTAATGAAAGGAGAAATATTTTGATGGATAAAGTCTATTTATGTATTGATTTAAAATCTTTTTACGCATCAGTAGAATGTGTAGAACGTGGACTTGATCCATTTACTACTAATTTAGTAGTTGCAGATCCATCACGTGGCAATGGTGCTATTTGTCTAGCTGTTTCTCCTCATTTAAAAACTATTGGTGTTAGAAACAGATGTCGTATTTTTGAAATACCAAAAGGGGTTGAATATATTACAGCACTTCCTAGAATGAAAAAATATATAGAATATTCAGCAGATATTTATAGTGTTTATTTAAAATATATTAGTCCTGATGATATTTTAGTTTATTCAATTGATGAATGTTTTATGGATATTACTAGTTATTTAAATTTATATAATTTATCTGCAAGAGATCTTGCTAAGATGATTATTGATGATGTAATTAAAACTACTGGCATTTGCGCAACAGCTGGAATTGGGACTAATCTTTTTCTTTCAAAAGTTGCGCTTGATGTAATGGCTAAACATGCAGATGATTTTATTGGTTATTTAGATGTTGAGGAGTTTAAAAAACATATTTGGTATCATGAACCAATAACTGATATTTGGAATATAGGCCGTGGTATTGCAAGACGTTTAGAAAAATACGGTGCTTTTAATTTATATGATGTAACTAAGATACCTGAAGAAAAATTATATAAAGAATTTGGTGTTAATGCAGAATTCTTAATAGATCATGCACATGGAATAGAACCATGTACTATTGAAGAAATTCATAATTATAAGTCTAAAAACCATTCCTTATTTAATAATCAAATCTTATTTGAAGATTATACTTATAATGATGCACTACTTGTTATGAAAGAAATGGTAGAAATAAATGTTTTAGATTTAGTAGATAAACATTTAGTTACTAATCATATTTCAATTGGAATTGGTTATTCTAAAGATGTTATTAAACCAACTGGTGGTAGTAGAAAGTTAGATATTTATACTAATTCTTATAAGTTATTAAATGAATATGTATTAAAACTATTTGAAGATACTACTGATAAAGAATTTCCAATTAGAAGAATGAGTATAGCATTTGGCAATGTAAAACCTGAGGAGTTTGCAAGTTTAACGTTATTTACTGATTTAGAAGGTGAACAAAAAGAAAGAAATGTGCAACAAGCAATTCTTTCAATTAAGAAAAAATATGGTAAAAATGCGATTATTAAAGGTATGGATTTACAAGATAAAGCAACAACAAGAAAACGTAACAAATTAGTAGGAGGACATAACGGTGAGTGATCGAGCAAGACAATTTCTTCCTTTTGATGCGTTAAAAGGGTTTAAAGAAGCTATTAAAAAAAGAGAAAAAATTAAAGTAGAGAAGGTAGAATTATCAGAAGATGTAGCTATAGAACTTTCATATAAACTTAAACAAATAAAAAAAGGAATGATTATTAAAGTAATTCATTATAGTGATAGTGAATATATAGAGACATTTGGAATGGTTTCTGAGTTTAATGAGACATTTGGATATTTAAAAATAGTTAAGACTAAAATAATGTTTTCAGATATATTAGATATTCAAAGTAAAGAGTTAAATGATTTTACCATTAGTTAAAGAAATGGTATATTAATAGAGAGAATAAATTTTAAAAGGAGATTTATATAATGATTGAATATAAAATCGTTGATGGGCTTGACAGTTTTAATGTGGCATTAAAAGAATGTCGAATAGCTCAACAAAAATATGCAGGATATAACCAAGAAGAAGTTGATAGAATCTTTAAAGCTGCTGCTCTTGCTGCTAACAATGCGAGAATTACGCTTGCAAAACTTGCGGTATCTGAAACTGGTATGGGTGTAGTTGAAGACAAAGTTATTAAAAATCATTATGCAGCTGAGTATATTTATAATGCCTATAAAAATACACAAACATGTGGTGTTATAGAAAGAGATGAAGCACATGGTATTATAAAAATTGCTGAACCAATTGGTGTAATTGGTGCAGTTATACCTACAACAAATCCTACATCAACTGCAATCTTTAAAACATTACTTGCTCTTAAGACTAGAAATGGAATTATAATTAGTCCACATCCTCGTGCAAAAAAGTCAACTATTGAAGCTGCTAAAATTGTTTTAGAAGCAGCTGTTAAAGCTGGTGCACCTGAAGGATTAATTAAATGGATTGATGTACCAAGTCTTGAACTTACTAACCTTGTAATGAAAGAATCTGATATTATTCTTGCAACAGGAGGACCTGGTATGGTTAGAGCTGCTTATTCAAGTGGTACTCCGGCACTTGGTGTTGGTGCAGGTAATACGCCAACAATTCTTGATTCTTCATGTGATATTACTCTTGCTGTAAACTCTGTAATTCATTCTAAAACATTTGATAATGGAATGATTTGTGCATCTGAACAATCAGTTTTAGTAATGGAGGATATTTATAAAGAAGTAAAGAAAGAATTTATTAAACGTGGATGTCATTTTCTAACAAAAGAAGAGTTAAAAAAGGTCAGAAAAACAATTATTATTAATGGCTCTTTAAATGCTAAAATTGTAGGACAAAGTGCTTATACGATTGCTTGTTTATCAGGTATAGAAGTTGATCCATCTACTAAAGTATTAATCGGTGAAGTTGAAAGTGTAGACTTAAAAGAAGAATTTGCACATGAAAAGTTATCACCTGTTCTTGCAATGTACAAAGTTAAATCATTTGATGAAGCACTAGATAAAGCAGATCAATTAATCGCCGATGGTGGTTTTGGTCATACATCAAGCATTTATATTAACCAAGTTACAGAAAAAGAAAAATATAATAAATTTATTAACCGAATGAAGACTTGTCGTATATTACTTAATACTCCTTCTTCATTTGGTGGTATAGGTGATTTATACAACTTTAAACTTGCTCCATCTCTTACACTTGGATGTGGTTCTTGGGGTGGAAATAGTGTATCTGAAAACGTTGGTGTAAAACACTTATTAAATATAAAAACAGTTGCAGAAAGAAGGGAAAATATGCTTTGGTTTAGAACTCCTAGTAAAGTTTATATTAAAAGAGGTTGTTTAGGTGTAGCACTTGATGAATTAAAATATGTTTTAAACAAAAAACGTATTTTTATTGTTACAGATGCCTTCTTGTTTAATAATGGTTACGCAAAACCTATTACTGATAAACTTAATGAATTAAATATTTCATATACAGTATTTTCAAATGTTGAACCTGATCCAACTCTTTCTTGTGCAAAATTAGGTGCTAAAGAAATGGAAAGTTTTAAACCTGATGCAATAATCGCTCTTGGTGGTGGTTCTGCAATGGATGCTGCTAAGATTATGTGGGTATTATATGAACATCCAGAAGTAGATTTCTATGATATGGCAATGCGTTTTGTTGATATTCGTAAACGTATTTATGATTTTCCTAAAATGGGAGAAAAAGCATACTTTATTGCAGTTCCTACTTCATCTGGAACAGGTTCTGAAGTAACTCCTTTTGCGGTAATTACAGATGATGAAACACATATTAAATATCCACTTGCTGATTACGAATTACTTCCTAATATGGCGATTGTAGATACTGACCTTATGATGAGTGCTCCAAAAGGCTTAACTGCTGCATCAGGTATTGATGCGTTAACTCACGCATTAGAAGCAATTGCATCAATGCTTGCAACAGATTATACAGATAGTCTTGCAAAAGAAGCAATTAAAAATATCTTTAAGTATTTACCACGTTGTTATGATGATGGATTAAAAGATTATGAAGCAAGAGAAAAGATGGCTAATGCGGCTACAATGGCAGGTATGGCTTTTGCAAATGCGTTCTTAGGTGTATGCCACTCAATGGCTCATAAACTTGGTGCATTCCACAATCTTCCTCATGGTGTTGCTAATGCATTAATGATTGAAGAAGTTATTAGATTTAATTCAAGTTTAGCTCCTACTAAGATGGGAACATTCCCACAATATACACATCCTCATACAATTGAAAAGTATGAAGATGTTGCAGAAATTCTAGGTCTAAAAGGTAAAACTAAAGAAGATTCAATGGAAAACCTTATTAAGGCAATTAATGAATTAAAAACAAAAGTTGGAATTAAATCATCAATTAAAGATTATGTTCCAGATGAGGAAAAGTTCCTTACTACACTTGATGAAATGGTAGAACAAGCATTTGATGATCAATGTACAGGTGCTAATCCACGATATCCACTTATGAGTGAAATAAGAGAGATGTATTTAAATGCATACTACAATAATAAGGAGGTTAAATAATGAGTAAATTTAATTTTGATAATGTTATTGCAGTAAGAAAAAATAAGAAAATTTATCGTGATGGCGAACGTGTTATGAAAGTATTTAACTCTGATTATTCTAAAACAGATGTATTAAATGAAGCACTTAACCAAGCACGTGTCGAAACTACAGGACTTAATATTCCTAAAATTTTAGAAGTTTCACAAACAACTGAGGGTGAATGGGTAATTGTAACTGAATTTATTGAAGGTAAAACATTACAACAATTAATGGATGAATCTCCAGAAGATAAAGAAAAATATATGGAAATGTTTGTTAAACTTCAAATTGAAGTTTGCAAAAATAAATGTACATTACTTACAAAATTAAAAGATAAAATGACTAATAAAATTGAACTTGCTAATATTGATTCTGCTACTAAATATGAATTAAGAACAAGATTAGAAGGTATTGCACGTCAAAATCAATTATGTCATGGCGATTTTATTCCATCAAATGTTATCTTAAAAGAAGATGGTACATTATATATTCTTGACTGGGCTCATGCAACTCAAGGTGCTCCTTGTTGTGATGCAGCTAGAACGTATCTTACATATTGTTTAGACAATGATTTTGAAACTGCTAATCAATATTTAGAAATGTATTGTAGTTTATCAGGTATTCCTACTAGAAATATTCAAAGATGGCTTCCAATTGTAGCTGCAAGTCAAAGTGCTAAAAATATTCCTGAAGAAAGAGAATTATTACTTTCTTGGATAAATGTATCTGATTTTGAATAACAAATAACCTCTAGATTAATTTCTAGAGGTTATATATTTTTGTTTTTTAATAAAAAATGATATAATATCATTAGAGGTGAGCATTATGCTAAAAAAACTAAATATTATCTTAGCTGCAATAATTTCAGCAGTTGTGTCATGTATAATAATAATTCCAAATGATAATATCCAAGTATTTTCATTAAAATTCTTTTTAATAATAATAACAACTTTTATTGTAAGTTTAGTTGCAATTTTATTATTAATTGTTTTATTATATGTAATATTGTCATTTACATTTAGAAAAGAAGAATATGAAAATATTCCAAAAGGTAGAAAAAAACTATTTAACTTAGGTGTTGAATTTATTATTGATATAGTTGGAGTTAAGGTAAAATATTCAGGACTTGAAAAACTTCCTAAGAATCAAAAATTTCTAATTGTCGCAAATCATCGTGGAATATTTGATGCAGTACTTTTATGTCATACATTTAGAAAAGAAAAATTTGTTGCGGTATCAAAACCAGAAAACTTTACTCTTCCAATTGCAGGACCATGGATAAAGGGAATGGGGCACCTTGCAATAGATAGAGAAAATAATCGTAATGCTCTAAAAACAATCCTTAAATGTATTAAATATATTGAAGAGGATAAATATAGTATTGGTATTTGTCCTGAAGGAACTAGAAATAAAAAAGAAGGTTTATTACCATTTAAATCAGGTTGTTTTAAAATAGCTTCTAAAGCTAAATGTCCATTAGTAATTTGTACTATTACAAATGCTGATAAAGTATTTAGAAACTTTCCATTTAAGAAAACTATTATGGAATTTAATATTGTAGATGTAATAGAATATGAAGATTTAAAAGATTTATCTACTCATGAATTAGCACTTCTTGCACGAAGAAAAATGGTAGAAAATCTAAAAATTAACGAGTCATTAGAAGAAAGTAAACAAATGATAGAATAAAATAAACCCCATATGTGTTAAATAACATATATGGGGTTATTTATTTAATTAATCACTATTTGAAATTATTTAAATATTAATAATTAAATCTTGGATAATATTACTATCTGATTCGCTTATTGAAAATATTTTTTTCCCTAAGTCTTTAATAGAATGACCTAAATGATACAGTTTGGTTCTATCTATGATGATATATCTATCATGTACTTTAGTTGTATATTTTACATCTAACCCACCGTATTGACTATTAAATGAATTGATATCAGCACCTATTAACCTAGAAGTATTTATATTTGTATATATAATTGTTTTAACATTATTTTTCTTTACGACTAGTCTATCAAGAATAGATCTATCAACATAATTATCAATTATAATTATTTCAGACATAGCACTTTCAAAAATAGCTTGTATTAATGTATAAGCATCATAAAACTCTCCATTATAAAACAATCTATTAATTGTAAATTCCTTATTTGAAATTAGTCTTTCTATAACATTTAATCTATTATTAAAATTGTTTTGATTAGCCTGAATTTCATTAACAACTAATATTAAGTTATTCAAATTATCATTATTAATTATTACCCTGCGTTCATTAATTATATATCCTTTAAATAAGTAGTCTTTTAAAATTTTATTAGCCCATTTTCTAAATATAATACCAATTTTGGAATTTATTCTATAGCCAATAGAAATTATCATATCTAAGTTATAATATTTGATTTTTCTAGATACCTTTCTATTGCCTTCTAAACGAACTGTCAAAATTTCTTTGACAGTTGATAAATCTAATTCACCATCATTTAAAATATTATTAATGTGAAAACTAACATTTTGTTTATTAGAATTAAATAATTTAACTATTTGTTCTTGATTTAACCAAATAGTTTCTTCATTAGGGCTGACAGTTACTTCTAATTCTAACTCTCCATCTACAAATTTGATAATTTCATAATTAATCTTGTTCTCCATAATTTTTTCCTTCCTAAAATTAAAAAAGCAGAAATTAACGTCATAAAAGAAACCACTATATAAAATGGTTATTTCTTTTATAAAATTAATTTCCGCGTAACGTCTTTTGCGCAAAACAACTTACCTAGTACATCAGGGCTAGTAAATCATCAATATAGATATTATCTCAAAAGACTAGATAATAAATTTTAAAGCTTGACTTTTTACTATAATATTGTACCAAAATATTATATAAAATTCAAGAGAAACGTATAATTAATATAAAAATAAAAATAAAAATTTAAATAATAAAATAATAGATAATAGTACTTCTCAACCACAAAAAAAGTAAGCCATTCTTTTTAACTCATAGTTTGTAAAATATTTAAAATTATGGTATAATAGATATAATTGGAGGTTAAAGTATGAGAAAATTATTTAAGTACTTTAAATCATATATAAAAGAAACAATTCTTGCTCCATTATTTAAGTTATTAGAAGCATTACTTGAATTATTTATTCCTTTAGTAGTTGCAGCTATTATTGATAATGGTATAGGGTTATCTGATAAGTCTTATGTTATTAAGATGATAATTGTTATGATATCTTGTGGGATTGTGGGACTTATTTTATCTGTGCTTGGTCAATATTTTGCTGCAAAGACTGCTGTTGGTTTTAGTACAAAATTGAAACTTGATTTATTTAAAAAGATTCAAGAGTTATCTTTTAGTGATATTGATAATTTAGGAACTTCAAGTATTATTACTAGAATGACATCAGATGTAAATCAAGTTCAAACTGGGATTAATCTTACTTTAAGATTATTTTTAAGATCACCCTTTGTTGTATTTGGTGCAGCAATTATGGCTTATTTTATTGATCCTTCTATTTCAGGAATTTTCTTTATAAGTATTGGTGTATTATCAATAGTTGTATTTGGTATAATGCTTCTTACTATGCCACTACACAAGCGTGTTCAAGAAAATCTAGATACTGTTCTTTCACAAACAAAAGAAAATTTAAGTGGTGTTCGTGTAATTAGAGCATTTACTAGTGAGGCTGAAGAAGTAGAAAAGTATTCAAGTTCTATTAAAAAATTAGAACGTTCTCAAAATAAAGTAGGTAATATTTCTAATTTATTAAATCCTCTTACTTTTATTATTGTAAATACTGCTATTATCTTATTAATTTATAGTGGTGCATTAAAAGTAGATAGTGGAATGCTTTCTCAAGGTGAAGTTATTGCGTTATATAATTATATGTCACAAATTTTAGTTGAATTAATTAAACTTGCAAGTCTAATTATTACAATGACTAAGTCAGTTTCTTGTGGAAAGCGAATTTCTAAGATTATTGAAATGAATACTTGTATTTTTGTAGATAAAGATAATAATAATGTAAGTGATAAATATATTAGTTATAAGGCAGTTTCTATGAAGTATCGTGGTGCTAAAGAAGAATCGCTTGAAAATATTTCTTTTGATGTTGATAAAGGTGAAACAATTGGTATTATTGGTGGTACTGGTAGTGGTAAGAGTAGTTTAATTAATTTACTACTTAGATTTTATGATGTATCTAGTGGTAATATTTATTTTGATCATTTACCAATCGAATCATATCATCCTAAAGAGTTAAGAGATAGAATTAGTATTGTACTTCAAAAGTCTGTTTTATTTAAAGGCACTATTCGTGATAATATTAAATGGGGGAATAATGATGCTACTGATGAAGAAATTATAGGCGCATTAGAAATTGCTCAAGGATTAGATATATTATCCAAAAAAGAAGAAGGTTTAGATTCAGCTGTATCACAAGGTGGTAAGAATTTCTCAGGTGGGCAACGTCAACGTCTTGCACTTGCTCGTGCTATTGTAAAGCGCCCTGAGGTATTAATATTAGATGATTCTGCATCAGCACTTGATTTTGCAACTGATGCGGCTTTAAGAAAAGCAATTAAAAACCTTGATTATAATCCAACAGTGTTTATCGTATCTCAGCGTACTGCATCTATTCAAAATGCTGATAAGATATTAGTTTTAGATGATGGTAAATTAGTTGGTATAGGTAGTCATGATGAGTTATTAAATAATAACTCTATATATCAAGAAATTTATTATTCTCAATTTAAGAAGGAGGATAATAAATATGAATAAAAATGTTATTAAAAGATTATTAAAATATTTAAATAAGAACATTGTAAGTTTAAGTATAACTTTAATACTTGCTGTTTTATCAGTTGTGCTTACTATTTATGTTCCAATCTTATTTGGTAATGCGATAGATTTAATTATTGATAAAGGTAATGTAGATTTTAATGGTTTAAAAGATATTTTATTTAAAATCTTTATTATTATATTAGTTATTGGCATTTTACAGTGGTTAATGATGACAATTAATAATTATGTAGCTTATCGTATTAATAAAAGAATAAGATTTGAAAGTTTTGTTAAAATCCAAAAATTACCACTTAAGTATTTAGATGCTCATTCACATGGTGAGATAGTAAGTATTATAATTAACGATACTGATCAATTTACTGAAGGATTGTTACTTGGTCTTACTCAAGCATTTTCTAGTATTGTAACAATTGTTGGAACAATTTGTTTTATGATGTATATTAACTGGATTATTGCACTTGTTGTTGTAGTTGTTACTCCACTATCTTTATTTGTTGCTAAGTTTATTGCAACTAAAACTTATACGATGTTTAAAGCCCAATCTGAAATAAGAGCAGTTCAAACTGGCTTTATTGATGAAATGATTAGTAATTTAAAGGTTGTTAAAGCATATAATCATGAAGATGAAAATGTTGAAAAATTTGAAAAGATTAATAATGAATTAGAAAAATGTTCATTAAAAGCTACATTCTTTTCATCACTTACTAATCCTTGTACAAGATTTGTAAATTCTGTTGTTTACGCACTTGTTGCGTTATTTGGTGCATTATTTGTTATTAGTCCTGTTAATGCTGCTCTTGCGTTAACAGTAGGAAGTCTTTCAAGTTTTTTAAGTTATGCAAATCAATATACTAAACCGTTTAATGAAATTTCTAGTGTTATAACTGAACTTCAAAATGCGTTTGCTTGTGCTGCAAGAGTGTTTAATTTATTAGATGAAACTGAAGAAGTTAGTGATAAAAATAATGTAGTGTTAACTAATGTAGTTGGTAATGTTACACTTAACCACGTTTATTTTTCATATCGTGAAGATCAAAAATTAATTGAAGATTTTAATCTAGTTGTAAAACCTGGTATGAAAGTTGCGATAGTTGGACCTACTGGTTGTGGTAAGACTACTTTGATTAACTTATTAATGAGATTTTATGACGTATCTAGTGGAGAAATAAAATTAGAAGATAAAGAAATTAAAGAGATTACTAGAATGAGTCTTAGAGATTCTTATGGTATGGTCCTACAAGATACATGGATTAAACGTGTAAGTGTAAGAGAAAATATATCACTTGGTAAACCTGATGCAAGTTTAGATGAAATTATTGATGCTTGTAAGAAAGCTCATTGTCATAGTTTTATTAAAAGACTACCAAATGGATATGATACAATTCTTTCTGATGATGGTAGTTTATCTGTAGGACAAAAACAATTATTATGTATTGCAAGAATAATGCTTTGTCTTCCTCCAATGTTAATTCTTGATGAAGCAACTTCTTCAATTGATACAAGAACGGAAATTAAGATTCAAGAAGCATTTAATACGCTTATGAAGGGAAAAACAACATTTATTGTTGCACATAGGCTTTCTACAATTAAAGAAGCTGATATAATATTAGTAATGAATAATGGTAATGTTATAGAAACAGGAACTCATGAAGAGTTATTAAAACAGCAAGGTTTCTATGCAAACCTATATAATTCACAATTTGTTAAATATTAGGTGATTTATGAATAATAATGTATATGTTTATAAATGTAATAAGTATGATGAAACACTAATTGATCAAGCGTATGATGAGATACTTGTAAAAAATGGGTTATTAGATTTTGTAAAAGAAGGTATGAAAATAGGGATTAAAGTAAATTTAGTTGGAAATTTTCATACTGATAAAGCAGCTACTACTCATCCATTACTTGTTGCACGTCTTTGCAAACTATTAATTGATCGTGGTGCTATTGTTACAATAGGAGATAGTCCAGGAGGACTTTTCACAGAAAGTGTATTAAAAAGTGTTTATAAAGGAACTGGAATGCATCTTTGTGAAGAAGTAGGAGCAAAACTTAATTATGATGTTTCTACATCAAAAATAAAAGTAGATAAACAAGTTGTTAAAACACTAGATGTGTCTAATTGGTTACTAGATCAAGATGTTTTAATAAATTTTTCGAAACTAAAATCACATGGGATGATGGCTCTTTCTGCAAGTGTTAAAAATATGTTTGGTGTTGTACCAGGTGTTTTAAAACCAGAATATCATTATCGATACCCAAGTCATATAGACTTTGCAAATATGTTAATAGATTTAAATGAAGTATTTGAATGTAAGTTAAATCTTGTAGATGGTATTATCGGAATGGAAGGTAACGGTCCTACTCAAGGAGATCCAAGGCTAGTTGGAGTAATTTTAGCATCAAGTACTCCATATCCTTTGGATGTAGTTTGTGCTAAAATAATTGGTTTAGATATTGATAATGTATATACAATTACAGAGTCAATTAAAAGGGGTAAGACTACTACATTCGATGAAATAATTTTAAATGAATCTATTGATGATGTGATTATTTGTGATTTTAAAAATATTTTACCAGGTAAAAGTATGGAATTTTCAGAAAAATTTAAAGGTCCTATTGGGAAAGTGATTAATCCTATTATTGCAAAAGTTTTAACTGTAAAGCCTAAGGTTAAAAAGAAAGAATGTATTGGTTGTAAAAAATGTGCAAACATTTGTCCTGTTAAAGCAATCGTTATGAAAAATAAAAAACCAATTATTGATAGAACTAAATGTATCAGATGTTTTTGTTGTCAGGAATTTTGTCCTGTTGGAGCTATGAAAGCTCATAAAAATTTAATAGTGAAAGTACTTTCAAAAAGTAAATAGGTGATTTATGAAAAAAATAGTTTTAACAATATTTATGTTAGTCTTTGCGTTATGTATTTGTTCATGTGATAATTCAACAAATAACAATGATGATGATAAAAAACAAGATAGTTCATTAGATGGAATTGATTTATCTTTATATGAAATGCCACAAACTGAATTCTTACAAGATGGTCATACGCTTACTCGTCTTGAAGAAGTGATGAAATTTGTTATCTTTGAAGGTACTTTTATTTATGAAAGACACCTAAATTCTATTGGATATAGATATATTTTAGAAGAAACAGAAGATTCAATGTTATATGCGTATTATTGGATTGATGAATTAAGATTAGTTCATTTAACAATGGTAGGGAAAGTTGCACATATGTCATATATAAAGATAACTGAAACTAGTGATACTTTAAACGCATGTTATAAAATTCAATATTATTCTGGAAAACGTCAAGATTTCTATGCAATAATGAAATGCGAAAGAGCATTATTTAATAATGATTATGTAGGCGAATATGAACTATATCGTGGAGATAACACTCAAACTACTGAAAAAATAACTACAAAAGTTGTTAGTCAAAATTATAATTTATTACAAAAATTTAATGATGTTATAACTGAAAAGATTAATATTAGTTTAACTGAATTTGGTTATAATTGTGAGTAAATTAAATTTAAATCTCTATATTTTTAGTAAATATAGAGATTTCTTTTTTTACTAAAAAAATAACTTTAATTAAAAAAATAGTGTATAATAAATATATGAAAAAAGAAGTATTTATAAGATTATTTAAAATAGAAGAAAGTATTGTAAAAAGTATTAATAAAATTGATAATGATTTAATTATTAAAACTATATCTAGTGTAAATAGTTTTGCGATGGGTAATAATATTCGTGAAAATGAATTTATAGATGTTGAAAATACTTATATATTTAAAAATATTACGGAGTTAAGTAATGATAGTATATATAGAACTAGAAATATTTATAATACAACTTTTGTTAATAACTTAATTTGTTTTGATACAAATGAAGGTTTTATATATTTTAGTTGTAGTGAAATATTTATAAAGTGAGGATACCATGAAATTTATTAATTTTTTTAAACATTTACATACTGTGAATAAACACCGTTTTAAAGTTTTTATTCACGCAACAAAAGCAGGAATATTTTTTCAAGGATTAGTGCACGATTTATCAAAATATCATCCAACAGAGTTTTTTATTGGTGTAAAATATTATCAAGGAACACGTAGTCCTAATGATGCTGAGCGTGAAGAAAAAGGAATGTCAACAGCTTGGATACATCATAAAGGAAGAAATAAACATCATTTTGAATATTGGAATGATTTAGATATGAAAGATCATGTATATAAATCTGTTAAAATGCCAATTAAATATGTTAAAGAAATGTTTTGTGATCGTGTTGCAGCTAGTAAAATATATTTAGGAAAGAAATATACTGATTCTGCAGCGCTTGATTATTTTACATTTAAACGTGCAAAAGATTTAATGCACCCTGAAACTGCTGAACTTCTTAGAACTTGGCTTGAATATTTAAAAGATCATGGAGAAAAAGAAACATTTAAAATGATAAGAAAACAAAAAAATTACTAGGAGGAAAACATGAACCTATTTAAAAAGAAAACTAAAAAAACAAAACAACATGAACTTAAACAAATAGGTAATGGTGAAGTTGAAAGTAGATTAATTAAACGTGAGAATAAAAGAATATGGATAACAATAGGTACCGCATCTTTTGTATTGATGGTAATAATAGTAACTAGTTGTATTATCGATATTTATGACAAAGCATATAAAATTAATGAATATTTTGGATATGGGGTGTTAACTATATTACTTTTATTAATTTTATTCTTTATTATTGTTCCACTATGTAAATTATTTTTAACACCATCATTTACACTTGATGCAAGTAAAAATAAAGAATATTTAAATAGAAAGAATTATCGTACTTTAAAAAGTGTTGCGAAGAACATTATAAAAGGAAATAATAGCGTTCCAGAAATTGAAAAAGAAAATCTATTAACTGCTATGAAAAATAGATATGAATTAAGAGATAAACTTAATTTTATTTATGATAAATATATTAAAAAAGATATTAATAAAATTATTTGGGCAACTAGTGTTAAAGTAGCATGTTCAACTGGTATTTCTAAGAATAATGCTTTTGATGCCGCAACTACAATAATTAGTAATATTAGAATGATTATGCAGATTGTAGTTAAATGTGGTTATCGTCCATCATATACAAAACTTGGTAAACTTATGTTTAAAGTTTTTAGAAATGCACTAATTGCATATTCAATTGAATCTGCAAATATAGCTGAATGGTTAGTTAATGCGTGTAGTAAATTCTTTAAAGATATACCTGCAATTGGTAAACCGATTGCTGCTATTATGGAAGGTGCTGCAAATGGATTTTTAACAGCTAGAATTGGTGTTGTTACAAGAAAATATTTATATAATGAGTTTAAAGTTAATAATACTGGAAAAAATATAGAAGAAATAGAAAATGAAATTTATCAAGAATCAATTAAAGAAGCTAAACAAATAATCGATGAAGGTGGTGTATAATATGTTTTTATTTAGTTTTAAAGACTTATTATCTACTACAATATATAAAGTATTAGTTTTTATTGGTGGTATAATTATTGGAATATTAATAGTAATGCTTATATATTTGATTGTTAGTTTAATTCATAAAAGAACAAGACTTAAGAAAAATAATAATAATGTTATTAATCAACCAATATCTAATCCCATTGATGTTGTTGATAAATATAAAGAATTATATTTAATTGAGTATGCTAATAAATTATTTACAAAAAGAATTAATGGTTTAAAAGATATATCATTACCACTTATTAAAGATATCGCATGTCTTTATTATCCTTCTTCTAAGGAACCAATATTAGAAGTTAGTTTTGAAAATTTACTTAACCTTACAAATAGAGTTGTTGATAAAGTTGAAAATATGGTTAATGATATAATATCTAGTTCAGTATTTAAAATTGCTTGGGCATCATATGCTAGTGTTAAAAATATTAGAGGATTTTTTACAAGAATATTCAAAAAAGAAAAAGAGGATTATTTATCTATTGATGTTAGAAAAGTAAAAATATCTTATATTGTGGAACAACTTGATAATATGAAAAATAAGCATAAAAATAATGATAAACCTGATACAAAAGAGGAAAAGAAATATTTTCTGTTAGATAATTATATTAATCAAAAAGTATTTGATTTAATAGATGAAATTGCAGAAGAAGCAATTCTAGTATATAGTAATGTAGGAGGTAGCAAATAATGACTTTTACATTTACAGATATAATACTTCTTTGTTTTGGTGTCTTTATTGGTATAGTATGGGGTGCTTTCATATTTATAAAAAGAAAAAGATCATTTGTTTTAAAACATATTAATAAAGGTTTCTCAAATATCAATAATGAAGAGAGAAAACTAATTAATGATAAAATTAATAATGTTTATAGTTATCATCTTGCTGCAAGACGCACTAATGTTAAACTATTATTTGGAATTATTAATATGAAGAGAAAAGTTGATTATAAGATGCTTGCAGAAAATAATCTTGGAATTAGTGATAGAGATTCATTAATTTCGCTTGTAGATGAGTTAATGTGGCTTGTAGAAGAAGTTGCAAGTATCTATTATCCTGATAGTAAAAATCCACTTTTTGAACTTACCATTGAAGAGTTATTTTTACTTATTAGAGAAATAATTAGTCTACTTTCTAATGTAGTTTATGATATAGGCATACCAAATTTAGAAAAATTAAAAGTTTCAACTATAAAAGATCTTGTTTTATTTGGTGGTAAAGTTATGAAAGTATATAACTTAAGAAGTGTTAGAATAACGATTGGATTTATTAATGCAGCATTTAAAATACAAAGTGTTGTAACTCCAATATATTGGATTAAAAAAGGAACTAACGATTTATCTATTACATCACTTTCACAGTTTATTATTAAATGTATGTTTGAGATTGTAGGTAAAGAAACTGCAAATATTTATAGTAAGAATTTTATAGAAAAAAAAGCATTATATTTGAAATAATTATTAAATTAATATATAATATTATTAGAATTAGAATAATTCTAAAAATTTACGAAAGGAGCATGTATATTAAAATGACTAAGCAAAGAAAGTTAGTTCTTGCAATAATTAATGAGTCAGAACATCATTTAACTGCTGAAGAGATTTTTATGGAAGCTAAAAATAGAATCAATAGTATTGCTTTTGCAACCATTTATAATAACTTAAATGCACTTGTTAATGAAAAGTATATTGCAAGAGTAAAGTCACCAGGGAACCCTGATAGATTTGATAAAGTAACAATTCCACATGAACATGTAGTGTGTGATTATTGTGGACATATCATGGATGTACATGTCCCTGAAATAAAAGAGATGCTAGAAAAAAGATTAAAATTATCCCTTACATCGTTTAGTCTTGATATGCATTATGTTTGCGATACATGCAAACAATCTTAAATTGGTTAAAATTAATTTCATAAAATAATTAATGGAGGTTTAAAAAAATGGAATTAAAAGGATCTAAAACAGAACAAAACTTAATGACTGCATTCGCAGGGGAAAGCCAAGCTAGAAATAAGTATACTTATTTTGCTAGCGTAGCTCGTAAAGAAGGGTATGAACAAATTGCTGCTATTTTTGAACAAACAGCTAACAATGAAAAAGAACATGCTAAATTGTGGTTCAAAGCATTAGGTGAACTTGGAAATACAGCTCAAAACTTACTTGCTGCTGCTGAAGGTGAAAACTACGAATGGACAGATATGTATGATAAATTTGCTAAAGAAGCAGAAGAAGAAGGATTTACACGTCTTGCATATCAATTTAGAGCAGTTGCTGCTATTGAAAAATCACATGAAGAAAGATATCGTGCACTTCTTAATAATGTAGAAATGCAACAAGTATTTGAAAAAGCTGAAGAAACTATGTGGGAATGTCGTAACTGTGGTCATTTAGTTATGGGTAAAAAAGCTCCTGAAGTTTGTCCAGTATGTGCTCATCCAAAGAGTTACTTTGAAGTAAGAAAGGAAAACTATTAAAAAAATTATGGTCAGATTAAATTCTGACCATTTTATGTAAAATAAAAGGTGTGGTGCTTATGAAAATAATAATAATTGGTGGTGTTGCAGGAGGAGCATCTGCTGCTGCAAGACTAAGACGTTTAGATGAGAAGTGTGAAATTATAATTTTTGAAAGAACAAATTTTGTTTCTTATGCAACTTGTGGTCTTCCTTATTATATAGGAGATGTAATAACTGATGAAAATCAGCTAACTATTCAAACACCTGAGTCTTTTAAAAGAAGATTTAATATTGATGTTAGAACCAAGCATGAAGTAATTAATATTAATGTAAATGAAAAAAAGGTTGAAGTAAAGAATTTAATATCAAATGAAATATTTTTTGAATCTTTTGATAAATTAATTTTAGCAACAGGTTCTAAACCAATACTACCTTCTTTTTATAAAGAAAGTGAAAAAGTATTTACTTTAAGAACAATTGAAGATACTAAAAAAAATAAATCACATATTAATAAACATAATATTAAAAGTGCTACAATTATAGGTGCTGGTTATATTGGAATTGAACTTGCAGAAAATTTAAGAAATTTAAATATGGATGTTAATATTGTAGATGTTAATGACCAAGTTCTATCGATATTAGATAAAGATATAGTATCGTTTGTTCATGCTACATTAAAGAAAAATGGAGTAAAACTTAGTTTAAATGATAAAGTAGAAGATATTATTATAGAAGATAATAAAGTTATTACTGTTTTATCAAATAATAAAATTACTTCTGATATTGTCATTGTAGCAGTAGGAGTAGTACCAGAGTCCATACTTGCTAAAAAAGTAGGTTTAGAATTAGGTTTAAAGGACAGTATTAAAGTAGATGAATATATGAGAACCTCTATTGAAGATATTTATGCAGTAGGAGATGCTATTGAAGTAAATAATTTTATAACTAACACTGATACTTTAATTCCACTTGCAGGACCTGCTAGTAAACAAGGTAGAGTTGCTGCTGATAATATTTGTGGAATAAATAGTTCATATGCTGGATCTATTGGAACATCTATTTTAAAAATATTTGATTTAAATGTTGCATCTGTTGGTATTAATGAAAAAGAATGTATTAATAAAGGTATAAAGTATGAAAAAGTTATTTTATCTCCACTCAATCATGCAGGTTATTATCCAAACGCTAATGTTTTAACAATTAAGTTAATATATGATAAATCTAGTTTAAATATTCTTGGTGCACAACTTATTGGAACTGAAGGTGTTGATAAACGTATTGATGTAATTGCTACTGCAATTAAAGCTAAAATGAAAGCTTATGACCTTGCATATTTAGAACTTGCGTATGCACCACCATTTTCAAGTTCAAAAGATCCAATAAATTTAGCTGGATTTATTGTTGAAAATATTGAAAATGGATTGGTTAAACAGTTTTATTATGAAGATATTGATAATTTAAGGAAAGATTCTAATGTTATTCTATTAGACACAAGAACTCCTTTAGAATATGGAAGAGGATTTGCAGAAGGGTTTATTAATATTCCACTTGATAATTTAAGAGAAAGAATTAACGAATTGGATAAATCAAAGAAAATTTATGTAATGTGTCAAAGTGGTTTAAGAAGTTATCTCGCAACAAGAATATTGGTTCAAAAAGGGTTTGATGCATACAACTTTGCAGGTGGATATAGATTATATAATTCTATTTATACAGAGTTTTATAAATAATGTTTAAAGAAGTAAATTAATTTTTACTTCTTTTTTTTATTTGATTGATAAAAAAATTTATTTATACCCTAAAAACTCATCAGTTTCTCTTCGAGGAACTGGTGAAACGCGACTTCAAAAAAAAATATAAAAGAACAGTTTTGGGTATGGGATGGAGCCTTTTGTCACCACTACTTATGCTGCTA
>JAFQFT010000018.1 GCA_017398545.1 Bacilli bacterium
GGATATTTACTTGATATATACTTATAAGATAAGTCTTCAAATTGTTTATTATTAATTATATTCCAGTTTATCATGATTTCTCCGTAGCCTCATAAAAATGAAATTTATATACAACTTAAAATAATTTATAGTTATTGTAAGTAATTATTAATCAATCTTTATTACTGAGATTGCTAATCTTCTTTCAGCACGAACTGTTGTTGTATAATATCTCTGTTCAATACCAAACAGTAACTGTTTCAGTTCTCCTTCATTATTTATTTAAAAAGCATCAGTTACAGAATATATAACCAACATACTATATTAATTCTTTAACTAAGCGTTGGTTCATATATACCAACTTTCCAATTTTCATGTACGGGTTGAGAGCGCAATTCAATTTTTAATTTTTTAACACCAGTGACATCTATATTAAATTCAGTAGGCAACGTCTCTGGTCCAAATGGGTCTGTTTTATATATTACTTTATCGTCACCATAAACGATGAATACCGTTTTGCCTTTTGATGCTCTAGATTCTTGCAACACTGAAATTGCACCTTCAAAAGATGAATATTTTGAATCTAAAAAATATTCCAGAAACACATAATTCCCTTCTCCAAATCCAGTAACACTAAACTTCAAAGCATTTGAATATGTATTTCCAAGTAAATCCTTATCCGTATACTCATCCCATGTTTCATAACTCATTGGGAATCCCAAATACTGATAATTAAAATATTCCAAATCGTTTAGATATATTTTTTCTGCAGAAACTGGGGTATTATTTGGAATTGTTGTGGAGGATTCATCAATAATATTGTTATACTTTTTCAATAAATCATTATATTTGTTAACTAATTCATCTGTGGAAACTTTAATGGTTTGATTTTCTTCATTTTGAATAACAACATAGGCTTCTTCTGTTGCAATTTCAAGCCCTTCTGAAATACCTTTTTCTTTTTGTAAATACCCGTTCAAAATAGTTGCAACTCCACCAATTAAGGCAACAACAATAGGTATTACTATTGCGGTAATGGAACTACCTTTAGAGTTTTCATTATTTTGCATTTTAAACAGCCTTTCTTGTCTACATTTTTATTCTCAAAAATTAAAATAATTAAGGTCAATATATGTTACTTAATAATAAAATCGAAAAAACTCATTCTTTTGTGACAATTATTTTCGCTTTTTTGACAAAATAAAACCACTAGTTTCCTAGTGGTTTTATTTTTTATTATTTAGTTTTAATCTGGGTAGTCGTATTTTACATGTGTTTCGCCACCAGCTGTGCAAGTTACTTTAATTCTGTAGTTACTAAAAATATTGATAAGGCGTGTTTCTTCAAGACTTAAAACTGTGCCTGTACCAGATTTTGTCCAGGTTTCAATAGTTTCATAACCTGTTGATTTCTCTTTTTGCAATTCAATTTTTATGTATAAAGAAGTTGATGTTTTTGCAACAAGCACAACGCTTGATGTTGAGTTTAGACCACTTATAGAAAATCCTGTTGTTACACTACCTATTGTTGTAAAACAAGGCATTACATCATAGCCATTATCAACAACTGCTGCTGAAGAATAAATTACAAAAGTTGAAAGTAATATTGTAAGAATTAAAAGCAAACTTACAGTTTTTTTCATAGTTTTAATCATATTAATACCTACCTTAATGTTTTGTATATCGCATTTAAAGAGAAGTTTGTTATGAAAATTTTATTTAATTGCTTCTGCAATTTTTAACAATTCATCTTTTGAAACAGAACTATGTATTTGATAAATATAGTCATTTTCATTCCAAACAAGACAATTATATTCAGTTGCATCATCGTATAATGTATAAGTTATACCGCCATGCACAACTGTTTCCATAACGCCTGTTTCTGTATCAAAATCAATTTCTATTATCGAAGAACTCTTAATAACGGTAATCGTTATATCCTTTGAGTCAATATAACTATATATAATGGATTTGGAATGAACCTGTTTGTTTACTAACTCAAATCCTTCAGGGATATAACCTACGGTTATTTCGCCATTAACAGAGTTTTTATTATTCTCTGTAATTTTGTATCTACTAAAAATTTCGAAATTATCAATAATATATTCGCGTGATGATGGGATTACAAATGCAGTCAATAACAATGCTGATAATACTGCGACAATCATTAAAACTTTAACTGTTTTTGTAGTAAACCTGTGATAACGGTTATCACGCATTTTATTAAATAGTTTTCTTTTCCATTTTTCGTGATTTTTGGTGTATTCTGCTTCAGGAACAATTTCAGGTATAGTTGCGAGCCAATCATTTAACGACATTTCGCATGCTTTTTCAAAATTATTCATTATTCTCTCCATTAACATAATTTCTTACAAATTGCATGCCAAGCATACATCTTTTTCTTACAAGTGGCTTTGATATGTTAAGATATTTACTTATTTCTTCGCCGGTCATATTATAATAATATTTGAGATAGCAAATAAATCTGTAATCTTCGGGCATATTATTAAAAGCGTCCCTTAATGTTATTGCATCAACAACATCAAACTCTTTAACTGAAAGATTATAAAAGTCTTCAACATCAAGTTCTACTACATTCTCTATATGCTTTTTCTCTTTTCTATACATATCAACTGCCTTAGCTTTTGCAACTAATCTTACGAAGTTACATAATTTTTTATCGTTAAAATCATGTGTTATGTTATGAAAGTTCTTAGCAAAGCCAAACATAACCTCTTGAGCACAGTCTTCGGCTGACTCAACATTATTAAGATGTTTCTTTGCAATGTAGAAAATAGTGTTATA
>JAFQFT010000019.1 GCA_017398545.1 Bacilli bacterium
AGAACAAATTAGTTCTTTTTATAATAGATACTATAAGCAGCAATTATTTTATCTTTTACATTCTTAGAATTACCATTAAATGAAAACTCAAAAGTAAACATAATATATTCTTCTAAACCTAAAGAATCAATCTTTTTAGCACGGTTTACATCTAATAAAACCCATTCTCCATCTTTATTATAATAAATAAATCTTAAATAAGCATTCACTAAATTATTATCATCTACAATATCATTAGGATAATTATAATAAAATATATCTCCGTTCTTAAATTCAGCATTCCAATACGCATAATTATCTAAAATACCATAATATGCTACAACCTTTTTATATGAATCCCCGATCTTTACTCCTAAATTAGTAACATAATTAACACCATATACATCAATAGTTTCATATTCTTCTCCATCATATTTCAAAAGTAACGATGTTTCTTTATCATCCCAATTACTACACATATAAACACAATTTTCACATAAATTTATTTTATCATCTTCGTAATATAAATTAATTAAATCATCAAAATTAACATTATCATTAAATTTATATTTTGAACCATTATTATAATTCATAAAAAGATAACTAAATAAAATAATTAACAATAATATAATAATAAAACATATAATATACATAATATTCTTTTTCATAAAATCACCAATAAAATTATAACACAAAAAAAGAGTCAATTATGACCCTTTTTTAGTTATTATAAAAGATACACCTTTTTTATTATGATTTTTTACTTCTATATCATAACCAATCATAACTAAGGACTTTTTAACAATAGATAAACCTAATCCAAATTCACCCTTTATCCCTTTTCTAAAAGGAATAAACATTGCTTCTAAAAAATCTTCTTTAATACTAGGTCCATCATTATATAAAATAATTTTATTATTTTTTATATTTATCTTTATTTTAGACTCTGCATAACGATAAAAATTACTTAAGATATTATCAATTATTGTTTCCCAAATATCATCAGTACCATAAAAACTAACATTTTTATCAGTACTTTTTTCTATCTTAACATCGCTATTATGATATTTAAACTTATCAATAGAAAGATCAACAATCCTATTAATATCTATTTTTTGACGAAAATTAAAATCTTCATCTTTTAAATAATCTAATTTATTTAAATACAAAAGGGAGTGTACTTTTGCTTCTAATTTATTAGTTTGCTCTAGAATAACTTGCATAGCTTTTTCACTATTTTCAACGCCATCTTCTACAGCTTCAATATATGATTTAATAACAGTGAGAGGTGTTTTAAAATCATGTGATATATTCTGATAAAGTTGTGACCTTAATTCTTCTTGTTTCAAAAGTGATACTCTCATATCATCAATTGCCGAATCAAGCAAACTTAACTCATCAACACCACAAATTTCTTCAAATTTATAATTAGGATTGTCAATATTATCAACCTTACTTTTAATCTTTTCTATCTTTTTAACAACACTTCTACTCCATAAAGAAATAATAAGTGTAATTCCTATATAAACAAGTAGTAATATTAGTAAAGATAATGTTAAAATAGCTTCTTCTGTTTTTAAAACAAAGCTTCCTTCAATTAAAGAAATTTTTGTATTATTCTTATCAACTATTTTATAGTAATAATACAAATGATTCTTATATTTAAACTCTCCATAAGTATCATCCATATATTCAATTATCTTTAAACTATCTTTTTCTCCTAACATATCATAAATATTAGGACTCATATAAAAAATATCATCTTCTATATATATGTACGCTGTATCACCAATATTAACGTGTGCTTCAATATTAGAATTTAAATCTTCAAGTTGGGATTTTAAATTTTCATAAATAGAACTTTCAAATCTATTTTTAATAATATTAGGAACTACATTTCCTATAAAAATAACAATTATACAAAAATTTATTATAAAAATTGAAAGTAATTGTCTACCTAAATTGTTAGATATCGTTCTCATGATAATCTATATCCATAACCATATATAGTATTGATATTTAACTTAGGCATTTTCTTTCTAAGACGACGAACTAAATCATCAGTAGCTCGATCACTTCCAAAATAATCATCTCCCCATACTAAAGACAATATTTCATCCCTAGAAAACACTTTACCTAAATTATTAATAAAAATATTAAGAAGATTAAATTCTAAAGTAGTAAGTTTAATTTCTTTATCATTTATAAAAACATTTCTTTTATTAATATCTATTTTATATTCTTCATATATAATAATATCTTCTTTCTTGTCTTTATAAACTCTTTTAATTAAATTATTAACTCTAAGAATTAACTCTTTAGTTGAAAAAGGCTTAGCAATATAATCATCACTTCCTAATTCTAAACCAATTATTTTATCAATGTCTTTATCTCTAGCTGAAGTAAAAATTACTGGAGTATCCGCATTAACTTCTTTAATTTTTTTCAAAATATCATAACCAGATACATCATCCGCAAGCATAATATCTAATATCCATAAATCTATATTAGTATTAATATTATCAATTGCATCTTTCCCTTTAGTAAATTGAATTACTTCGTAGCCTTCTTTTTCCAAATATAATTTTATTAAATTAGATAAATCCATTTCATCTTCAACTAAACATATTTTGTACATATTACCACCTGATTTAATTATAACATTTTTATTTTATATTTTATATTCATATCTTTTACAATATAAGTTGTAATAGGAATAAGTTATATATATTTATTAGTTTTAATTATTATTTACTTTTTTTAAACTTATACTAATCCCCTCCTTCCATGATAAAACTATAACAAACTAATATAGAAAAAATATCAAAAATATATGGGAAATTATGGGAATAAAAAAAGAGGAATAAATCCTCTAAACTTTCAATAAATAAAAACCATCATCTATTCTTAAAGTAAATACACCTTCGTTATATTTTATATCTTTATATTTAACTTCTTCAAATGTTTCATAATTACTATCCAGTATTCCTACTTTGTTATTAGAATCAGTAACGATGAAATATTTACCAGATTCAATAACTGTTATATTAGAATACTCAGATGTTATTTTTTTATCAGAAGCATCAACTATATAAAACTTATCTCCATCTTTAACAACAAAGTTATTATTACTAAGCACACGGATATCATCATACTTTAATCCAATAACTTCTTTTCCTGTTTTATCGATAACACCACAATCAATACCAGAATCAGATGCATTACAAACAGAAGCATAACCATTAATAAACTCAGTTGCAGAGTAATTATATTTTAAAGTAATTACCTCTTCTTTCGAAGTATTAATATATCCATATTTTCCTGAAAAATTAGAAACCATTGCTAAATCATCAGTATAAAAATATATAAAATTATATCCTTCAGCATAAACTTCGTCTTTATTTGAAACAATATCATAAGTATGAACTATATCATTAGTATCCAAATAACTAAAAGTATTATCTTTTAACCAATGAACAGTACTTACATTATTAATATCTATTTTCTTTAAATCTTTTGTATAAATATCAATCTTATCTCCAAGTTGAGCTACATAAATAAAATTAGATTCATCTTCACTATTAAAATATGAAATATTATCATATTTAAAATCAATAACAGCTTTATTTTGTTTATCAATAATTCCATACTTAAATGAATCATTTTCAGCTATAAAATGCTCTAAATCTAATTTATTAGCTAAAATGTGCATATAAGTATCATTAAAATAAGAGCTAAAATTAGAGTCCAAAATATAACTACCAAATGTTTCACTTACAATAATAACGTCTTTTGAATAAATTTCAATATCACCAAATCTAGCATCTACTTTTATATTACCATTGCTATCAATAATACCATAAGCCCCATCTTTATAATATTTTGCAAGACTATCAACAAAATAATAACCAAACAAATCATTATCATCCTCTATAGCATTAGCTAGATTATTTTCTAGAGGGAAAATAACTTTCCCACTAGAATTAACATAACCATATTTTTTACCATCACTAACAACTAAATGATCATTTATATAATTACCAGAATATTTAAATTGTAAAAGTTCAGACTTTTCATTAGAATTACCTTTTAAAATTTTATCTTTATTTATCAATACGACTGTACCAACAATAAGTAAAATAACACCTACTATTGTAATAATCAAAAAACTTTTATTTTTCTTTCTTTTCTTCATATCAACACCGCCTAACTAACTGTAAAGAAAGTTCGATTAGTATAATCTAATTTACTAAATGAGAACGAACCATCACCAGAAGAAATAACTTTATAATTTCCAGCTGGATAATTTGAAACATCTACAGTAACTGACTTCCAAGAAGTAGATTCACCTGGTGACAACCAACTACCAGAATTAAAATTATACGTACCTAAAGATCCAGAATAGCAACTTGTAGAACCAACTTTAGCTATACAAACTTTAGCACTTCCTCCACCTTCCCAAGAAGTAGCCCAATCATTCATTGTAAGACGCCATTCAAACGAAACTATACCTGTAGATTTGTTATATGAACCATTTCTTATTTGCATACGATTATAATATATACCATTATGGCAATGTGTACTTCTTGTCGATCTATCATTAGTACCATCATTATTGGAAGGACATACATACCCAGAGGTATAACTAAATGATACACTAGGCTTATTAGCAGTCCATTTAGCATATAAAGTCTTATTACCAGTGGCAGTAGAAGAAATACTAGTTACTTTTGTACTAAATCCACTATCAGAATACCATCCTCCAAAGATATATCCACTTCTTGTTGGATTAGCAAAACTTCCAACACCAGCTCCATAAGTATATTTAGAAGGATTTGAAGGACTATTAGTTCCACTATTTAAATTATAAGTAATTGTATAACTATTATTTTTCCATGTTGCATAATAAGTTTTATTTGATGAAAGAGAGACAGTAGTTCCTGCAGCTGTACCAGATGATGCAGAACTTGATGTACTCCATCCATTAAATGTCTTACCAGTATACGTACCAGAATTTGAAGGTAAAGATACGTTACATGAAGTACCTTGAGCTGTTCCATTATATGTAGCACTAATAGTACATTCTTTGGCTGTTGGAGCAGTACCAGTTGCACCATTTAAATTAAATGAAGCTTTTCTTGTTACCGCACCTTTTTTAGTAATTGCAAAAAATTCATCATTACTACTTACATTTTTCTTAGTACTAACTGCCCAAGAACTTTCAGTAGCATTAGCACTATCTCCCCATCCAACAACTGTTGGCGTATTTGACGGAGCAGTAATAGCAGGTGATGTAATACTACAATTTGTTGCGCTATTTTGGATTGTACAAGTTTTTGTCGCACCACCACTAGAACCACCATTATTTGTAAATGTAATCGATATCTTTCTAGAAGTAATAGCATACCACGTTGATGCTGTTGATGCCGATACACTAACTTTACTTCCACTTCCCCAACCACTAGCAGCTGTTGTACTACTAGCAGAAGAATTAAATCCAGTAATACTAAATCCACTTCTTGTTATTGTTGGAAGTGTTATACTACACGAAGTAGTAGCATTATATATATCGCAAGATTTAGAAGTTGCATTTATTGATGCACCATTAGCATTAAAAGTAAATGTTAACGTTCTCTTCCAAATCGCATAAAGTTTTATTCCACTGTTATTTTTATAAGTTCCACCCGCAGAATAATCACTTGATGTATCTGAAGCACTACTACCCCAACCTACAAATGTATAATTACTACGTGTTGGCTTAGTAGAAGATAAAGTTAAATCAACATTAAATTCTTTAGTTTGATTTCCAGGGCAACCTGAACCACCATTACAATCATAAGAAACTGTAAACGATTTATATAAAGTAGCTGTTTTAGTTTCTCCAACTGTAACATTTCCTGCTTTATCAGTACAAGTTGGAGTAATACTATAAGTTCCATTATTTAAACTATTCGTATCAGTAAGTTGACCTTTATCAGTACTTCCTTGTTTAACTACCCAAGTAGTTGTTTTGATTCCACTGGCATCAGTTTCTTTATCAGTTCCTGTTGCAGAAAAAGTAATATCACTAGTTGCTTTACCACCATTACTAACACTGTTACCACCACTTGTCATTGTCGCAACACAACTTGATGGTGGTGTTGAATCTACATAGAAATTTGCAGAACACTTAACTTCATTTCCAGCATTATCATAAATAGCTATTTCACCAACTCTTTTATTTTTTTCTTTACTTGTTGGATAAGTCATAGAAAAAGATTCTTGACTACATTTACTTAGCATATCACTACAATTTTGAGTTACTGTTTTAGACTTAGCCCAAGTCGTATTACCATTATTATAACTACAAGTAGGTGAAGTAGAATCAACTCTTAATACATATTCGCTTGACTCTTCACCCTTATTACCATCTTCGTTTATAACACGAATCTTAACATCTTTTTTAAAATTAGTTGCAATAGTCCATTCACAAGTTCTACCATTTACAACACATCCAGTATCTACCCACTTATTAGTAGAACTATCATAATATTCAGCACCCTTAATCTTTACATTATTAAGAACTTCTTCAAAATCATCATTCGAAAAAGAGATTGATACTTTTAACTTACCAGCCCATTCATCATTACTATAACCATAACTATCACCAACTTTTTTATTAGTAACAATATTATCCTTAGCATAAACCGTTGTAACAATTGGTGCTTTATGGCGATATATAACAGCTTTTCTAGTAATTTCTGTATCATCAGGAAGTTTATATTTTAAATCAATAATATCATTTACATTTGTCCCAACTAATTCTCCAATATTAACAGGATATAAAATATCATCTTTATTAGTTGGATCTCCTTCAGCACGCATTATAACTTCATCTTTATCATTTTTCTTAACAACATCATATGTAAGACCAACCTTTTCTTTTATCTTTTCTTCTGATGTTCCATAATAAACATAAAACAATTCACTTCCAGGAGAACTATATTCGTATTCTACACCCCCATTATTTAACCAAGCAGGGTCACAATAATCAGTTTTTCCTTCTGGCTTTTTTGTCTCATATTCATCATAATCACACTTTAAACATGTATGATATTCATAATCCTTATCTCCAGTTTTAACAACTACTACATAACTATTATCAATATCACACGCCTCTCCAGCATAGTCTACTACTTCATCAATATATTTTCCATTTTGTAAATCTTTAATAGAAATTACTTTAGAATATAACAACTTTGTTGGTTTAGCAAATTTCTTATCCGATATATAATCTTGTCCAGCAGCTTTAACACTACTTTCTAATTTAGAATAATAATTTACTCTAAAACTATTAAGTTGTTTATTAATTGCTGGAACAGCAATTAATAATAATAAACCAACAATTATTATTACTGCTAACAACTCAATCATTGTAAAACCTTTTTTATTTTTAACACGAATAAACATATAAACACCACCTATTATTATCTATAATAAATGATATCATAAAAATATTAATTTTTAAATATTTTTTTATATAAAATTTGAAACATTAATAAGTTCATAAAATTTATTAATATTAAAATTTATATCTGACTTCAAATGATTAATCATTTTATTTTTCATAAAAAATATATCACAATCTATTTCACCAAATAGTTCATAATAAAAATACTTAATTTTATCTTCATTATTCTCATCAAAAATTTTATCAATTTCACTAAGAAGAATCTTTTTCTTTTTTAATTCACTTCTTGTAAAATAAAAATTATTATTTTTATATTTATGAATAATATCAAACTGCAAATCAAAAGTTTTTTCTTCAATATCATAAAAATCATCTATATCTAAAGGATTAACAATACTACGATATATACATTCACCATCACTATTAAACTCGCACGCAACTGCATCATTCATCAAATAATTACAAAAAACACAACAATACTCTACTTTATCAATCTTTTTATTACCATACACTTCCGTTTTATAATGTATTTTATTAAGAAAATCAACATTTACTTTAATACAATTTTCTCTAATAATATCTAAATTATCTATTTTAAAAACGGGAATCTTTTTAACATATTCAATTTCATCGTTTTCTTCCCATTCAAAGAATTCTAATAAACTACTATCAGACCAATTTAAAACTAAATCATAAATATATGTCATTTAACTTTCTCCTTTTTATATAACGAAATATTAATAAGTATAATTCCAATAATTCCTAAAACACATTCAACTCTTCTAATAATAAACTTTAAATAATCCAAAATGGTATATCCCATAGTTGTTAAATTAAGATAAGTTATTATAAAAGTAAAACCTATAACCGTAAGTCCAAAACCAAATAAAAACAAAATAATTCTATTCATATAACACCTATATAATATTATGATTGATAAATAAATTTATATACAAAAAAAGAAAAAGGATTTACCTTTTTCTTTTAATATTCTATATACTCTATTTCGTAATCATACGCATCAATTATTGGATAAAGAGTCTGAGCTGAATGACTATACACTTTATCCTTTTCTGATGAAGGAAATCCAACAGCTAATGAATGCATTATATTACCATCCTTATCATAAAATTTAAAAAACAAATTAAAGTTTTGTTTAGAATCAGTTGTATTTTTATAATTAAACATCAAAATACAATAATCCGAAGTATTAGCACTTGAAGTTAAATATAAATCTGAAATAACATATCCATTCACTTCATGTTCTTTTGCAAGAGTAGATGTTTTATTCAATTTATTTCCCTTTTTATCAGTAGAAAAATTTTCACCTTCAGAAACATCTTTATTAGTAGGATAATCACCATATATCTTACCATCTCCTACATCTGCATCTTTAATAACAAATCCAGGATCTGAAGATGAACCTGGTACTGGTTCATCTTCATTGTCGCTAAAGAAATTTGAATATATAACTAAAGATACTAACAAAACAATAATTATTGAAAATAAAGATATAAATATTTTTTTATGTTTAAAAACAAAATTCATAAATAGATCCCCTTTCTATTACCATCTAATACATTCACACCACCATTGTGAATATTTCTTACAATTAGGGAATGCTCCATGTGAATTCATATAATCAGCACTTTTTCCGTACCAACCACCGCAAGCCGATTTATTATGACAAATACGTTCATAACCAACAGTTCGTTCACATCCATTAGAAGCATAACAATGATAACTACTTAAACCTGTTCTCCATCTACCATAGTTAGAATGTGGATAATCTGGTCCACCATAAGAAGTTGATTGTGCACTACCAAATAATGTTGTGTCATCTGGACATCCACTAAATGGAACTTCACAATTTGTTCCTGTACATGATTTAGAGGTTGAAGATGTATAACTACTACCACATGCAAATCCAGAACCAAATGTTGAATAATCTTGACAAGATGTTGGCCTTGTTTGAGTACCAGCACCGCATGCAGCCGAACAACTACTCCATGAACCAGTTTCTGTACAACTTGCTGATTTTGCAGTACATTTATCTACTTTAACAGTAGCATTACCACATGTTGTAGAGTTTCCTGCTTTATCTTTAACACTACCAGGAGAAACATTTCCATTTGTGTTAGAATTTATAGTTTTAGTAACTGTTGCTCCATCACATTGCGATGTTGCATCACTACATGTACCAGTAACAACTACATCATTACTTGTCCATGAACTACTTCCACCACTAACTGTACAAGTAGGTGCTGTTGCATCTCTTTTAACTGTTGATGAACAATTATTAGTATGACCAGCTTTATCTTTTACATATCCATAATACGTAATTGATGTTTTATCAGAAGTTAATTTTTGTGATGTTTGACTATTATAATTTACTGATGATGAATTAATAAGCCCATAGCTTGCTATATTACTAGTTGCATCACTCTTAGCTAAAGTAAAAGTAACATCGCTTGTATACCAACTATTACTTCCTACAGTACCACTTGGCGTAACTGTACACGTTGGCTTAACAGTATCTCTTTTTACACTTTTATTACAACTACTAACATTACCAGCTTTATCTTTTACATATCCATAATATGTTTTAGAAGAAATATCAGTAGATAACGTTTTTGTTGTATTTTTACTATAAGTTGCACTTGATGACTCGGTTAAATCATAACTACCTACTCCACTTGTACCATCATCATACGTTAATGAAATCGCAACATCAGATGTATACCAACTATTGTCACCTAAAGTTCCAGAAGAGTTAATTGCACAGGTAGGTGCTGTTGCATCTCTTTTAACTGTTGACGAACAATTATTAGTATGACCAGCTTTATCTTTTACATATCCATAATACGTAATCGATGTTTTATCAGAAGTTAATTTTTGTGATGTTTTACTATTATAATTTACTGATGATGAATTAATAAGCCCATAACTTGCTATATTACTAGTTGCATCACTCTTAGCTAAAGTAAAAGTAACATCGCTTGTATACCAACTATTACTTCCTACAGTACCACTTGGCGTAACTGTACACGTTGGCTTAACAGTATCCTTCTTAACTGTTATATTAGTACTATATGTATTACCGGCTTTATCTCTAACATAACCATACCATTTATCTCCAGTCGTTTCTTTCGTTTGTGTTGCTGAAGCATTTTTATTGTAACTAACACTTGAACTAGTTGTTAAATCATAATCACGAACACCACTAACACCAGAATCACTCTTATCTAAAGTTAATGAAACATTACTAGTAAAATAACTATTATCACCAGTTGTTCCACTTGTTTTAATACTACAACTAGGTGGTTCTTTATCAATATTATTAATTGAAGAAGAAACAATTTCACTCTCATTACCAGCCGAATCTTTTATTGAAACTCCTATTTCTCTATTAGCAGAAACTGTTAATTCATTAGATTTATTCCAAGAAGATTTACTATCAAATGAATATTCAACATCTCCAGAAAAACTATCTTGTGATGTAATATATACTTTTATATCTTTATTTGTATAGAAATCAGCTGCACTAGAAGCAACATGATCTGTAATTAATTCTACTTTTGATACATTACTTAAAGCCGTTGTACTTCCCATATCAAGAACTAAATTATTATATATACCTTTTTCAAAAGTATAAACCATTTCTTTAACACCAGCACCTATTGTTCTAGTTACTAATGTTGTACCACCATTAGTTATTTTAGTACTCATACCAGAAGTATTATTACTTAAATAAACTTTCATACCAATAATAGAACCATATTCACTAGTAAAACTATTAAAGTTTATCTTAGTACCACTAGTAGAAGCTATATCTTCCTTAGGATAAACTTGATATCCATAAGTAATATTACCAGTTGGAACAATTGGGTCATATTTTACTTCAACACTACATGTACCAACATTCCCAGCCTCATCTCTAACATATCCATATATTACTGATATACCAGGCTCTACTTCA
>JAFQFT010000020.1 GCA_017398545.1 Bacilli bacterium
AGCAGTCTCAACTTCCATATGAACGACATTACACAAGAATGCCCATACACCAAACACGATAAGACCTATAAATAACCCACCTAATAATGTTTGAATAATCAATTCTCTTTCAAATAAACTTTCTCTCGTATCTCTTGGCTTTTCACTCATTATTGTATCAGTTTCTCTTTCAAAAGATAATGCCATATCTTGTAAACCATCAGTAACAAGATTTAACCACAATAATTGAATAGCAACTAATGGAATATCAAGTCCAGCTATTATACTAAGTACAAAGAATAGAACCTCTGCAAATCCACAAGATAATAACATAATAGATATTTTTCTAATATTTGAATAAGCATTTCTACCTTCTTCAATACCAGCTACAATTGATGAGAAATTATCATCAATAACAATCATTTTAGCAGTACTCTTAGCAACATCAGTACCACTACCCATTGCAACACCAATATTTGCTGCTTTAATTGCAGGTGCATCATTTACACCATCTCCAGTTACAGCAACAAATTCACCTTGTCTTTTTAAAGACTCAACAATTTTCAATTTTTGAATAGGTGTAACTCTAGCAAATACTTTTTTATTTTTAATAAACTTATCAAATTCTTTATCATTTTCAATATGTAAATCTAACTCTGTACCAGTAACAACTTCATCCTTAGATTCAACCATATTTAAATCCTTAGCAATAGCATAAGCTGTTAAAGCATGATCACCAGTAATCATTAATACTTTAATACCAGCTTTTTTACATAATCTTATTGATTCAGTAGCTTCTTTCCTAACAGGATCTATAAAACTAACTAAACCAACAAAATTTAAATATTTAATATCTTTTTCAGTATATTTTTTATTAGCGGGAACTTCTCCGTCACAAAGAGCAATTACTCTATATCCATTTGAAGATAATTCTTCATTTTGTTTTAAGATTGCTTCTTTATCAAGTTTAACTCTTTTACCATTTACATATGAATGGTTACAAAATTCTAAAATAACTTCTAATGAACCTTTAGCTGTACAATATGTTTTATCATCTTTAGAATAAAATACTGCACTATACTTCTTTTCAGATTCATATGGGATATCAGTTATTGTATTATATTTAATATCATTTGTTCCAAGTTTATGAGCAAGAGCAAGAAATGCTACATCAATTGAATCTCCATAATATTCCCATTTATTTTTATTCTTTTCTAAATTAGCTTCATTATTAATTCTACCTAATATAGAAACATATTTAGCATTCTCTATATTAGCATCTTTTACAGGAATCACATTACCTTCATCATTATAGCCATTACCTTCAATATCAAATGTGTCTCCATTACATAATGTAATTTTTTTAGCTGTTTGTTCATTTACTGTTAAAGTACCTGTCTTATCACTTGCAATAACTGTACAACTACCTAAACTTTCAACAGAGTTTAACTTTTTAACAATAACATTTCTTTTACCCATCTTATTTGAACCAATAGTTAAAGCCATTGTTAATGCTAAAGGTAAACCTTCAGGCATAGCTGATACAGATAAAGCAACAACTGATAAGAAAATTTCCATTGGTGGATAATCTTTAACAAATAATACAATTGCGATAATAATTGAAATAACAATAATAATAGCAGTGATTTGTTTAGAGAATTTTTCCATTCTAATAGTTAATGGAGATTTAGTCTCCTCAGTTGTAGTAACTTTTTGAGCAATTTGACCAACTTCGGTATTAATACCAGTTGATAACACAACAGCTAATGCTCTACCAGTTAAAACACTAGTACCAGCATAAACCATTGAACTTCTTGAATCAGCATCTAAATCTTTAATATCATCTGTTTTATTAACCCCAACACTTTCACCAGTTAATACTGATTCATCTACTGTTAAATTATTACAACTTAATATTCTTGCATCAGCAGATACTTGAGTACCAGATTCTAATACAATAATATCTCCAGGAACAACATTGGCAGAATCAATTTCAAAATGCTTATTATTTCTAACAACTTTAACTTTAAACTTAATTAAATTTTTTAAAGCTTCCGCATTTTGTTCAGCTCTATACTCCTGAAAAGTAGATACAATCGCATCAACTAATATAATAAACATAATTGCACATGCATCTAATGTTTCTTTACCTATAAAAGAAAGAATAGCTGCAACAATCAACACATAAATAATTGGATCCTTCAATGAATTAAAAAAGATACTCATAACACTTTTATGTTCTTCTTTTGGTAATTCATTTAATCCATATTTTTTAAGTCTTTTCTTAACTTCCGAATCTGTAAGACCATTCATTGAGGTCTCAAATTCTTTCAATAATTTTGTTTTGTTCATTTTATTATAATTATTCTTCATTCCGACCTTCCTTATTATATAAATATTATAATTTATTCTATGTATTTTTTCAACTAAATGAGCAATAAAAAAAGTTTAAGAATTCTTAAACTCATTTATCTTTTTTACCAAGAATAACTTTTATATTTAAATTTTCTTTACCTCTAATAATTGATAATGTAATTTCTTCACCACTTTTATATTTAAACATATTGTAATTTAATTCAGGAATATCAGATATATCAATATCATTTAACTTAACAATAACGTCACCCTTCAATAAACCGGCATTAAAAGCAGGGCCATCTAATAGAGGTTCAACCACTACTACTCCAGAATTAATTGATGAATCTAGTTTAATGCCATATTTACTTAAGTATGATGAATTATATGCTGGAGCCATTCTAACACCTAACATTGGTCTATCAATATCTTCTTTATTAATAATCTTATTAACATATTCCATAGCAGTTTCAATCGGAATAGCAAAAGCAATACTATCAATATTATTATTTGATAATTTAAGAGTATTAATTCCAATCACTTCACCATTAACATTACATAATGGACCACCACTATTACCATTATTTATAGCAGCATCAATTTGAATAACTTCAAGTAACCAATCTATATTATCAGAAACAGTTGTTGTCTCAATTAATCTATTTTTTCCACTAATAATTCCTCTTGTTACTGTACCTGCATATTTAATAGAAACAGGAGTACCAACAGTAAATATGGTATCTCCAATTTTAGATTTCTTACTATTACCTATTATTGCTAC
>JAFQFT010000021.1 GCA_017398545.1 Bacilli bacterium
CCATCCACGCATTTTTTTATACATATTCTCAACTTCTTGATAATGCGTATCTATTAACTCTCTTTGATATCTTTCAATTTGTTTATCTATCTTCTTATTTGCCATCACTAAATCCTCCTACATTTCATTAATGATAGCTCTATTTAAAGCTTCATATATTCCTCGAGGTAATTGTAAAATAATACCATTATTTAAATACACATCAGTCTTAGTAACTCTACTAATATACTTTAAATTAACAATTACAGAACGACTTATTTTAAAGAATCTTTCATCTAATTCTTTTCCAATTTCTGCAAGTGTTTTTTTAACTGTGTAATCTTTATTTGAATGTACTGTAACATAATTTCTATCAACATCAATATAAATTATCTCATGTAGTGGAATTCGTATCATTTCATCAAAAGTATTTAATACCAAATGTTTTTCATTTTGCATAATTTTATTAACTGCACGATCTAATACATCATATAATTTTTCTTTTTTTAATGGCTTCATTAAATAGTGTAATGCTTCGACATCATACCCTTCAGCTATATAATCTGAATATCCAGTAATAAAAACTATTTGAACACTTTTATTTGATTTTCTTATTTGTCTAGCTAACGTAACACCATCCATATTTCCCATTTCGATGTCTAATAGTAAAACATCATATTCTTTATTTTCAACATAATGAAAAATGAACGCTTCTGCTGAAGAAAATATATCTATATTAACTTGATATTTTTTATCATTAGCCCATTGCGTTACTAATTCTTTTACATAATTAGAATCAACAACACTATCATCACATATTGCAAAATTCACCTTCATATGCCACCTCTTTCAATTATAATACTTATTACTTGTTTTCTAAAATAGATAACCAACTGTCTTTTACTATACCATATCTAGTTTCGTGTTTTACTAATCTATAGTGAACAAAACCACATTTTTCTTGTACTCTTTTAGATTGATTATTATCAGTGAAATGTCCACAAGCCAAGAAATCTAATTTAAGTTCATTAAAGCAATAATTAATTACTTCTTTAACTGCTTCTGGCATTATTCCTAATCCCCAATAATCTTTAGATAATACGTAGCCAATTTCTCTACCTTTTTTATCTTTAAATTCAGGTAGTTCATTTTCATCATATTCTTCGATCCCTAATGAACCAATAATTTTGCCTTTATATTCTATAGCAAATGTCTTTTTTTCTTCTATAAACATATTAAGGATCATTAATGATTTCTCTTTATTCTCATGAGGTAACCAACCAGCCATTTGACCAACGCCATCAACTTTAGCATATTCATAAAAATCATCTACATCTTCTAATCTCCATGGTCTTAATATTAATCTATCTGTTTTCAACATAACATTTGATATATCTATTTTTGCATTCATTGATTACATCTCCATCTACTTTATAAATTCTAATTTATCTAACACTTATATTATACACTAAATTCAATATTATTTCCACCATTATCTCTTATAGGTTCGAGTCCCATCAGAACCTAACATTCGAATCCCGTAAGTTAATGGTTCGAATCCGTGGTTAGTCTCCTTAGGTATTTAAATCTAAATGTTTCATAAATAAATAAAAAAATAAGGTATTCTAACTAAATCTAGCTAAAATACCCTATAAAACGCAAAAAAATAAGCCTTACTAGAAGACCTATAGATTTCATAAAATGGTGATCCGTACGGGATTCGAACCCGTGAATGCATGCGTGAAAGGCATGTGAGTTAAGCCGCTTCTCCAACGGACCAAGATGGCGGAGTAAAAGGGATTTGAACCCTTGCACCAGTTACCCAGTCTACGCACTTAGCAGGCGCGCCTCTTCAGCCTCTTGAGTATTACTCCAACGCCCTATTAGTATACACTATTTTTATATAAAAGTCAAATAATATGAAAAAATCAATGTATATTTTTTTAAATTAGTTTAATAATATATTTGAAAGGAAGTAATAAATATGCCCAAATTAAAATGTAAAGCAGAAAATTGTGCTTATAATTATGATTGGTTATGTAAAAAAAGTTTTATTGATGTAGATGGAGTTGAATCTAAAACTAAATCTCAAACTGCATGTATGAGTTTTCGCGATTCAAAAGAAGCAAATAACGATGTTGAATTTGCAAGTTTTGAAGGAAAACCCTCAATTAATACAGAGATCTATTGTGATGCAGTGAATTGTGTTTATGAAAAAAATCAAAAATGTTATGCTGATAGAGTTGAAATTCTAAAAGATAATAGCGATAAAAATAAACATGCAACTCACTGTCAAACTTTTGAACCAATTGATTAATTAATAAACAAGCTATAATGCTTGTTTATTTTTAGTTATAAGAGTTGAAATATTTTAAAGATTATGGTATAATAAATGATGAGGTAAATATTAATGAAAAGATTTTTAATATTAATAATTATTTTCATTTGTTTAATCAGTGTTAGTGGTTGTAAGAGTAAATTCACATACGACGATATGTCTAAAGTTACCTATGAAACATTACTAGATTTAAATGGTAGTTATATTGTTGTTGCATATCAAGCTAATTGTGCAAACTGTGAAAAGTTAAAAGGTACAGTTTACGACTATATAAAGTATGTTGAAAAAAATCCTGATGCGATGCCAATTTATGCTATAAATATAAATATGGCTATAAATAAAAAAATGCTTTTATTAAAAGAGGAAGATTATCCATCTAATATGATTGGAGCAACAAATTATAAAAATGTAAAGATTAAAACAACTCCAAGTATTATGGTAATTAAAAATAAAACTTTAATTAAAGTTATCTCAGATTACAACACACTTACCCCTGTTACAGATGGGAAAGAATATTTTAAAGAATTAATGAAATAAAAACAGGAGAATTAATAAAATGGCAAACTCAAAAAAATCAAACATTAAAATGGATACAACAAAATTAATTTTTACAATTAGTTATATCGTTGTTACACTTGTTGCACTTGTATTTGTATGTGTTCTTTGTGCAAAACCTTTTAAAATCGATAGTTATGATGATTTAAAACAAGTTGATTATAAAACTTATAAAACACAAGATGCTGAAGAATATTATGTGTTTATCTATGATGATTCAAGAAAAGGTAATGATTGGTGTAAAGATGTTGTTCTTCAATACGCTAATAAAGCAAGAACACTTTCTAATTATGCACCAATTTATGGTTATGATTTAGAAAAAGCTGGTTTAGGTAAACTTGAAACTGAACTTAGTTTAAGTAACGTGCCTGCTTTACTACATTTTAAATCAGGAGCAGTTAATAAAACATATACAAAATGGTCAGATATTATGAATACATTATCTGATATTATGAACAAATAATATCTTTAATATAATCCCAACAATAATGTTGGGATTATAATTCTTTTACAGTTAAAAATGTCACTACAAAAAGTAGTGACATTTTATTTTATGAAATTTTATTTAATTCTTCAATAACTTTATTAGCTAACACTTGCATACCTGAATAATTAGGATGTGCAGAGTCTACTAAGTGACCTGCAAGTGAAGCATCTGAACAATCAAGAACTTGTAAATTAAAGTCTTTTGCTTTAGTCTTAATTATATCGTTATAAGTTTTTTGTTCTTCTGCATCATAAAATACTGATGATAATAGAGTCATTAAAATAATTTCTGAATTTGGACAAAGTTGTTGTAAATTTTGAAGCATTTCAGAATATCCTTTATCAAACATTTGTGAAGTAACAAATCCACTTGCACAGTCATTTGAACCCATGTAAATTAAAATTACATCAGGAGCTTCTCCATTAATTGTTGTATATTCAAGTCTTTCCATATTCTTAGTCGCGTTAATTGAAGTATCAGCAACACAGGAACCAGAATATGAATTATTAACAAACAATGTACCACCCATTTTATTAATTACTTGCATCCACCATGTCATATTAACATTAGATACATCAGCAGTAGGGTATGGATAAAAATAACTAAATCCATCTGGAATATAATTTAGATATGTAGAAATACTATCACCAATAATTGAGAAACTCTTTCCATTGAATCTATTAGAACCAAATTCATATTGACCAGTAATTGTAGTATCTTCAGTAATATTGTAATTTATCTTATCCCAACCAATAAATTTATAACCTTCATAAGTTGGTGCAGCAGGATAAATTACGCTACCACCTTTGTGACATTTAGTTGTACTAATAGTTTCGCCGTCTTTACCAACAAAAGTTACATCACAAAGTTCAATGATATTTGCTTCAGCTTCAGTTACTATAGAAATATTATCAATAGTAGTTTTAATAACAGCATTAATAATTAATGCAGGATTTTCTTTACTTGTAGCTGTTAAAATACAATAACCTGCTGAGTTAATTGTAATAGATGAATAAGTTGAAACTGTTGCAATAGTGGAATCACTTGTTGTCCAATTATATTTAAGAACACTTGTTTCAACACCTGCAGGGAAAATAGGTTGGAATACATAAAGATTACTATTTGAAAGAGGAACTTTTTTTATTTCATTAAAATGATATTCCGTTTCTTCTAACTTAATTAAGTTTTGTTTTTCAACCTCTACAAACTTAGCTTGTAAAATATAATCAGCAGTAGAATCAGCATCAATCATACTATAAGGTGTTAATGAAATTTCATTTAAGAACCAACCTACAAAATAATAACCATCTTTTTCTGGAGTAGGTAGAACAACTTCTTCACCAAATGTATAAGATGTAGGTGTAAGATTTAATTTTTCTTCACCAAAATAATATTCAATACGACCTTTAATTTTATTACCAACAGCATAAATTTCTAAATCATCAGTTACTGAAGAGAAATCCTTATCCCAACCAGTAAATTCATAATATTCATCCGATAAAACTTCAGGTGCTGTAGCTGCTTCTTCGTATTTAACATTTTCAGTTTTAATAACATTACCACTTAAATCATAGAATGTAACAACATATTCATATTTTTCAAACACAGCATGTACCTCAAGATCGCTTGTTACTTTTTTATAAGAAATATCCCAACCAACAAATTCATAACCTGTTTTTCTAGGTCTTGTTGGAGCAACAGCATTTTTACCATGTTCTACAGTCTTTACTGCGTGAACTTCACCATCAACATAGAAAGTAACTGTATAAGTTTTAGTGTAAAAAACTGCATTAACAACTAAATTGCTTGTAACATTGTCAAATACTTTATCCCAACCAACAAAAGAATAACCCTCTTTTTCTGGAGTTAATCCTACAGCACTTTCTCCATGATTAACTGTTTCTGTTTTTAATACAGTATCACCATCCATAAATGTTACAGTATAAGTAAAACAAGAAAAATTTGCATTAACTGTTAAATCACTTTTTACATTGTTAAACTCTTTATCCCAACCAACAAAAGTATAACCCTCTTTTTCAGGTGTTAAACCAATAGCACTTTCTCCATAATTAACAGTTTCTGTTTTTAATATAGTATTACCATCTTTAAATATTACAGTGTATGTATTAATAGAAAACTCTGCATTAACTGTTAAATCACTTGTAACATTATCAAACTCTTTATCCCAACCTGTAAAAGTATAACCCTCTTTTTCAGGAATTAGACCTAAGGCACTATCGCCTTTTTTTACTTCTTCAGTCTTTAATACAGTATCACCATCCATAAATGTTACTGTATAAGTTTTTTTACAACTTGTTACAAAACATGCAGCACATATTACAAAAATTATAAGTAATGATTTTTTCATGTCATCTCTCCTTTTATATAACTATTTAGATATTGCTTCCATAATCATTGTTTTAACATTATCATATGTACATTTTAGTAAGAATTCACCAATCGGAAGGTATTTCACCTTTTTAATACGATCTTCTTTTGCAGCTAACTCTCCTATTTTATCTACTCTAAATATTAAAGGGTAGATAATTTTTTTAACTAATTTATTGTGGTGATTAATAAATGTTATTTCAAATGGATTTAGTTTATTAACATAATTATCTTTAGTAATTACTTCATTAGTTTCTTCGAAACATTCTCTTATTGCCGCATCAAGTACTGATTCACCTTTTTCAATATGTCCTTTAGGTAAAGAAAGCGTTGGTCTATCATATACTTCTTCAACAGTTGTTAAAACTAAATCTTTATAAAATACAATTGCCATTGCACTTTCTTCTTCTAAATACTTAGAATCTAGAAAATCATGAACCAATGCTTCTGCATCACTATTACTCATAAGAGTCCCATCAATTGGATTTTGATTAAACTTTCTTGAATTAAAATATAGTATTTCTGGTTTTGTATTTTCATTTACTTGATATTTCAACGCATCATAAAAGTTTGTATGACAAGAATTAGATACAACAATAAACTTTTTATTGATACTTAAATATCGATTAAGTAAATCTTTATTTCCATTAAAGAAACCACAACTTCTTTCATTAAACAAGAAATAATTACTATTAGGATAGTCACAATAATTAGGGAGTACAAAAATCGTTTCTTCCGACTGAACAATCGATTTAAAAATTTCATTAATCCCATCGTTTACTTTACATCTTTTCTTGAAACATTCATAATCACAATGTCCACAAGAAGAGTAAGTATTTTCATAAAAATTATAAATTTTTACTTTTTTATCTTTAAAGTGTTTTTTTATTACACCAGATATTCGGTAACAATTACCATCTTTTCTACTACTAAAATTTACTACAACAATCATCTTATATACCACTTTCAAATTCTTCTACTTATAGTATAACATAATTACTTAAAAAAGTATTAATATTAAAGAATTAATTATTAATTACATAATTTATATGTTCGATCAAGTAATGAATACAAGTATGTATTAACTTTCTTTTTAAAAGTTTTTTCAATAAATTCTTCATAAATAGCTAATTGTTTTAAATAAGAGTCATCAATTATATTTTTTGTCTTATAATCTATAATATCAATATAATCATCATACACTATCATTAAATCAATTATTCCAGAAGTATTAGTATCAATATCATAGAATTCATACTCTTTATAAACTTTTCCCATATTAATATTTTTTAATAAATCAGATGCTAAAAAATCTTTAATAATAGAGCTATAATACTCATCATTTATTAAACTATAATCAGGATTCATAAAATCAATCATTTCAAGTAAAAAATGAATCTTGGTACCAAACTCCATATTTTTCTTTGAAGAATTAATATCTAATTTTTTAGAAGCTCTAAACTTTTTAATAACGCTATTATCAACATCTAATTGTTTAATAATTAAATTCTCTTTTTTTATATCTTCATTTTGACTAGTTAATAAAACTTTTTTAGTATTAATATCAATTACTCTTTTATCAAATAAATAACTATCAATAAAAGGATCAATAAATAACTTAAACGACTTCATAGAAGAATAATCTAACTGATACTTTTTCTTATCAACAATTACTTTATATATATCATCTACAGTATAATTTAATTCTTCTTTTTTATCACATACATCAAAATTAATGTCAAGAGTAAAACCAAATAAACTAATATATTCTTTAAACTCATCTAAAGTTATCAATTTATCTAAATAATCTTTAAATATTAATTTTAAACTTGCATCATATTCAAAGCGTCTCTTAGGAGCATTTTTAATATATTTGATAATATCAATCATTTTATTATTAGGTATAATATCTACTTCATAATTTAACTCATCTAAGAAAATAGAATCATCAAAATTAAAGTTAAATTTATAACCTAAATAATCAGTGATTAATAGTAATTCATCTTTATTAATAAGTTTATTATTATAATCATAAATACTTCTAATTAAATAATCTTCATTAGGATATTCACTAAAATAAAATTTATAGTATTTAAGAATATCTTTAATATCTGAATAATTATTAAGTAGTTTATCAATAAAATATTTGTCTTTAAATTCATTATAAACATATCTTGGATTAATAATTAACTTATTTAAATCAAAATCTATACTTTCTATATCTACTTTTTCTAAATAACTTTCATTTACTTTGTAATCTAACAACTTCATAAAGTTTATATATTCTAAAAGTGTAATACGACCTATTTTATAGTTAGATGTAGCATCTATTACTTTCATGTAATTTTCAATATATGAATCACGCATATATTCACTACTTGTTTTAATTAAATTTTCTATAAAATATTCATAAGTTAAATTAAAAACATCTGTTTCTTTTAACTTATAGAACTCATCACATAACTCATAACCATATAAATCTAAAACTCTATAAAAAACATCTAAATCAATTTCTTTATTTAAGAAACTATTAATGATTCTTTCATATCTAGTTTTTACATCTAAATTATTTAAATTATTGTCATTTATATAACTATATAAAACCTTATTATTATGTTTATCAAATAACGCATTATACTCTTCATTATTTAAAACAAAAATCATCTTTTCTTTTGTTCTAGTTAAAGCAACATAAAATAACCTTATTTGTTCATTAATTTGATCAATTGTTTCTATATCTTTATTTAATGTTTTTAAGATATTTTCTTTTTCATCATCATTTGGTTTTAGAATAAGACCATATTTAGATGATACTCCAAAATCATTTTTAGTTTCTTCTAAATTAAATGTCTTATATAATCCTGAAAAATATACAATCTTAAACTCTAATCCTTTAGACTTATGAACGTTCATAAGTTTTACACTATCAATATTAGAACCAGTTGAAGAAAGAGTTATTTTCAAATTATATGTTTCTATATATTCTAAATATAATAAGAAGTCATCAAGCGTATAATCAAGACGAGTCATTTCTTTAAATAGATTTATAAATAAGTCTAAATACATTTCATTTTTTATAACATTACCTGAAAATGCACATTTATTATATATATCTAAATCAAATATTAAAGCTTCAATTTTTGCAGAAAGTGGTAGTGAAGAATTATTATATAAAGATTCTTTAATTGATTTAAAAATTTCTGTTTCTTTATATATATTATTTTTACATATTTGATAAATTTCATCATCACTATAATTGTATAAAAAACTTCTCGCAACACCAACAAATGCTTTTTTAAATTCTTTTTTATAATAATCTTTATTAAAAATTGATTTTACTATTTTTAATAAATTACCTAACAATTTAACTATTTGTGTATTTTTAATATTTTCATCATTTACAATATATAAAGGTATTTGATAACTAGAAAAGACTTTATAATAATCCTCAAATGCAGTTCCTCTATCCATTAAAATACAAAAATCAGAAAACTTTACATCTCTCAGCGCTTTTTTACCATCGATTTCATCAAGTACTTGATAATGATTGTTAATTTTATCAATAATATCTCTTGCGATTAAGGTTGCTTCAGTTGTAATACTTTCATCACCTTTTACATTATGAATCAAAAAGTCAGAGTGAGATGAAACATCTAGTTTTCCAAATTCCTCAAAATCAGTATTTCCACATTCAATTAAATGGTCATCAATATAAGATGCACCACCATATTCAGTTGTCATAAGATTCTTAAATATATAGTTAATGTCATCTAGTACTTCACGTCTAGATCTAAAGTTTTTATTTAAGTCTATTGCAAGACCTTCGCCTTTATATTTAAAACGATTATACTTATCAATAAAAATATCACATCTTGCATTTCTAAATCGATATATAGATTGTTTAACATCACCGACCATATAAACATTGTTATTTTCAATTAAATTTATAAATGCTTCTTGAAGAATAGATGTATCTTGATATTCATCAATCATTATCATTTTAAAGTGAGATTTAAGCGAGTTTCTAACTTCTATATTATTCTTTACTAAATTAAGTGCTAATTTAGCAATATCATTAAATTCATAGATTTGATATGTAGATTTATACTTTTTAAGTCTATTATCAACTTCTTTAACAAGTTTTATTAAAGTTTCTGCATACTTAACATTATCTTTAAAATATTCAATAAATTCTAAACTTGAATTAGGCAATTTCTTAATCTGTTTTACTAATTTATCATATTCTTTTTTAAATACATCAATTGACTCTTTATCAGCATCACTTAACCCTTTAGGAGCTCTTACATCAAGTTTTTCTGGAATATTAGAAACAATCTCATCATAAGTAGTAGCGTTGATAAAGCCACCTAATAATTCACATACTCTACTGTAATATGTATCAGAACTACCCTTTTTAAGCACTACATCTGGTAAGTTTAAGATTAAGTTTTTAATAATAGGGATATATAATTTTAGCTTATTTGTATATATATCAATAACTTCATTAATAAAGTCATCACTGTAATATTTATTAATAAAATTGTCTAAATAATCGATAGTATCAAGTTCATTTAAAGAATGATTATAAAACTTAAATACAAGTGTTCTAATTTCTTCATCATCATTAAAACAAAAACGATCAATTAAATTTAAAAACTCTGTATCTTTAAGTTTATACATTTCTTCAAATAAATCATTAATAATTGTTCTTTTACGAACAGAAATAATATTTGAGTCTACAATTGAAATGTTAGCAGATACTCCAAGTAAAAAGTGATACTTTTTTACAAGTGCAAGAGCATATGAATCAAATGTACAAATATCAGAAGTATCTACAAATGCCGCATCAGGTAAATTATTACTTTTTAATTTCTTTCTAATACGATCTTTCATTTCTCCAGCTGCAAGATTAGTAAATGTAAGAATTAAGAAATCACTTAACCTAAACCCGTGTTCTTTTATGAAATAAATAACACGTTCTGTTAAAACAAAAGTCTTACCACTACCAGCACCAGCAGAAACAATAATGTTTTTACCATATTCTTTAATAGCAGCCTTTTGACCGTTAGTTAATTCTAATGACATATCTATTCATCCCCTTTCTTAATACTTACGCGTCTTTTATCTTTATAATCATGATTACAAATATCACTAAACTTACAATAAGTACATGCATCGCCTTTTTCTTCTTCAACATCTAAAGGAGAAATACTAAAGTTAGCATTCCTAATTTGATTAATTACATATTCTACATGTTTTCTAGTTGTTTGTAAAAGGTATGAAAATTCATCACTATCCACAACAGGAACACCTTTATATAAAGAACCATCGTTTTTTACTTTAATTCCTTTTATATATTGTGATGTTGGTATTTTTTTACCCAATTCATCTTCTAAACTACCTAGTGTTGGATCTATTAACTTAATAATATTTAAATCATTAATTGTAATCCCATCCATTAAATAAGATTCAATGTCTTTTAAATTTTCTTTTTCTTGTAATATTTTTTGAATGTATACACCAGCAATTAAATAATCAGGATATTCTTCACTTAATAATAACGCATAAATTGGAAGTTGTAAACCAAGTCCAAATTCGACTTTATCTTTATCAAATTCAAACTTACCTGTTTTATAATCAACAACTGCTATTAACTTAGATGCATCATCAACTAAAAACTTATCAATTCTTCCCATTAATGTAGACAACTCATCAATCTTCATTCTTAATTCTTTTTCATATGAAATATTATCTAAGATTGTACTATTATGAAATTCTTTAACCTTCTTAACAACCTTCAATACTTGAGGTAGTACCTTTTCCGCAAAATACCTATCTTTATATGTTTTAAATGTATTATATATAACTTCTTTATAATCATCTAAATTAATTTCTTTAGTATTAGATTCTTCTAATATATTATGAAATAATGTTCCAATCTCTGTTTTAAAACTACCAATAAATTCATCAACTCTTAAAATATGTTTCAAATAATACTTAAATGGACATTTCATAAAATCATCTATTTGTGTATAAGATAGTTCTATTTGTTGATTTTTATCAAAACTTACAATTTTCTTATAATTATGATCATATATATTAAAACCTAACTCTTCTATAGTAAATGTATTAATCCATTTATTATCTACACCATATAATTTATTTAAATCTAAATACTTACTAACCTCAAATTCCGCAAATACTTTAGAATATCTAATTGAATTAAGTTCTTTTTTCTCAATAACAATACCTAATTTTTCGATTAATACTGATGGATAATAAACACTTTTACCAACTTGATCTTTAAAAGTAATAATTAAATTCTTTGTATTAGAAATAAACCTTATTAGTTTTTCTTCATTAATTTCATTTTTAATAATTGAAGTATTTCTATTTAATAAAACTTTTTCACTATCTAAATAAAACTCTGTATCTTTTGCGATAACAGGATATACCCCTTGTGAAAAACCAAGCATAAAACAATATTCATGATCTTCTAAAATATAACTATCATCAATCTCTTTAATTGATTCTTTATATTCAAGATTTTGTAATGTTTTTTTAGACGCAAGATAACATAATACTTCAATTTGTTTTTCTTTTTCAATTTTCAAACTTGTTACTTCAACAACTAAATCAACAATCGCACCCAATACATCTTGTGGATCATATTTTGTATTTTGAGTTAACATACTATACGCATCTACAAATGAATTATCTTTTAGTAATTCAAGATATTCTTTAAAAATAGGTGTATCATATATATATAAATCACTTTTATTAGAAAGGATTAAATTATGATAATTAAAAACCTTTTTTAAAATAAGTTTGTATTCAGAAGGAATACTATAAAAATATATATTATTTAAAGACACTCCACTTTCTACTAACTCACCGATTTTAGACATTACATATATTACTTCTTCTTCAATATCATTAAATTTAAAGCATTCTAATCTTTTATTAGTATTAAATTCTTCAACAAGATATTCAAAATCACTTGTTAATTTACTAATTATATCTAATAATTCAATATCACGCTTTGAATAACCTAATATATATACTTTTTTATTATTAAATAAATATTTAAAATAAGGATTTTTAATTAATAATTTATTATTACATAAATCTTCATATATATTATTTAATAATTTCAACTTATCATTAATAGGTGAAATATTATATAAATTTTTTATTACTTCTTCACATAAACTATACTCATATCCATATTTTTCATGTAAATAATATACAGCATTTATATCATAAGAAAAATAGAAGCCACTTATTAACTCCTCTTTAGACATAAACTTAATATCTTTTATAGTATTTAAAACTGATTTATTTTTAATCAGTTCTTTTTTTATACTACTAGGACATATAACTATTGATCCATCAGCTATTTTATTAAAATCAATCATAATTTTCACCTTCTTCTTTATTTAAATTATATCATATTTAACAAAAATAAAATAAGAATTAACAAATCTATTTTGTTAATTCTTATTTATAATCCTAAACTTAAAATAATAATCCGTTTGCGTATTCAAAGTAGTTCTACCATAATAATATTTAACTACTTCATTTTCTTTAATTAAAAGAACTTCTCCATCATTTTCCCAGAGTTTTTTACAAGGTATATTAAGTGTTACAACAATCAATCCATCAATTTCTTCTATTTTTTCAATAAAAGACTTATTCTCTTCATGAAAAGGAAGATTTAAATACTCTCCTACTTTTAATTTCACCTCATAACTACCAAAAGAAGAATCCATTTGTGGCATCCCCTCTAAATCAAAGATTGCATGAAATTCATAATATAAAACATATTCATCAATATTTTTCATAATGCATTCCTCCTTACGATTAGTTTATCATAATAATATATAAATTACAAGAAAAATATATACAAAAAAGATAGATTAAATAAACTAATCTATCTATTTTATTTCTATTCAAATTCTATTGTTGCAGGTAGTTTAGAAGTGCAATCTAATAGTACTCTATTAACACCTTTTGCTTCATTAACAATTCTTCTTGAAATAATGTCTAATACATCATATTGTATTCAAATTCAATTATTGAAATTTTAAAAATTACTATTAAAATATTAGGTAATATTTTTCGATATAAAACAGGCCCACCATGGTACGCTTATATCAGAGGCGCGGTGGGATCTGTCATTATATATTATGTACACATATGATTATTTAATACTATTTAAAATATTTTTCCAATTTTTTTCAAAGCCAATTTGGGTTAAATCAACACTTGAGTATTTATTAAATAACAAGTCTAAATCATTTATAATCTTATTTTTTTGACTACTATTTTTAATTAATTTAATCATGATAAAAACATATATAAATAATTTATGATTACTATTAGATACATTGATATTGTTTTGTGTAAGCATTTTTTTATCATTATTAGAAATTTTAGGAGCAAGTTCAAATTCTTTTCCATATATCCTGCTTAAATGTGCACAAGAATTTCTTAAATTAGACAAAACATATAGATAATTCTTTAAATAATTTCTATTTATATCTAAATAATTTTTGCAAACAGCATCTTTACACGAGTTCATTAAATTAGAATACATCATTGATAAATTTCCAAATGATAAAACTTCTACTAAAACCCATATAGGTATATCCCTCCCATTAAAATGCTTTATAAAAGGTTCTTTAGAATACTTTCTAGTAATACTATCATTAATTTCTATTTGCAAATCGTTAAATCTATTTACATCTAAAAAATTATTTACGTCTAAGTAACATGTTGGTCCAAAAGTTAAAGACAAATTTAAAGCGATTTGTGTTTTAATTAAAATCTCAATATAATTTAAAAAACTATTAATTAATCCTCTTAATTCGCAATCAAAGTTATAAATTATAGATATCTCCTCAAATGTGGTAGTTTCGTTAAAAACATCATTCTTTGAAAATAATTTTAAATATCCTGAAAATTTATAATAATTTACTTGATTTAAAAATTCTTTTGCCATTTCCAAATCAGTAATCTCTAATCCTCTATCAATCAATATTTGAACCTGTTCTTCTATTGTTTTTGGATCCTTCATTAACATATTTCCCCCTATGAATAAAAAGGCCCACCATGGTACGCTTATATCAGAGGCGCGGTGGGATCTATTGTAAAAATTATATCATTATATTATAATTAATTCAATTAAAATGGTAATTTTTTTACATAACTAATAAAAATATTTCTATTCAAATTCTATTGTTGCAGGTGGTTTAGAAGTGCAATCTAATAGTACTCTATTAACACCTTTTACTTCATTAACAATTCTTCTTGAAATAATGTCTAATACATCATAAGGAATTCTAGCCCAGTCAGCTGTCATAAAGTCAGTTGTAGTTACAGCACGAAGTGCTATTGCGTAGTCGTATGTTCTTTCATCACCCATTACACCAACGCTTTGCATATTTGTAAGTGCTGCAAAATATTGACCAAGAGTTTTATCAATACCAGCTTTAGCAATTTCTTCACGATAGATATAGTCAGCATCTTGAACAATTCTAACTTTTTCCGCTGTTACTTCACCAATAATTCTAATACCAAGGCCTGGTCCTGGGAATGGTTGACGGAATACTAAGTATTCTGGAATTCCAAGTTCTAAACCGACTTTCCTTACTTCATCTTTAAATAAAAGTCTTAAAGGTTCAATAATTTCTTTAAAATCAACAACCGATGGAAGACCACCTACATTATGATGTGATTTAATTGTAGCACTTTTACCAAGACCTGATTCAATAACGTCTGGATAAATTGTACCTTGAACTAAAAAGTCAACTTTACCAATTTTCTTAGCAACTTCTTCAAACACTCGTATAAATTCTGTACCAATAATTTTACGTTTTGCTTCTGGATCAGTAACACCTTTAAGTTTACTGTAAAATCTTTCTTGTGCATTTACTCTTACAAAGTTTAGGTTATAATTTCCATCTTTACCAAATACAGCTTCTACTTCGTCACCTTCATTTTTACGAAGTAAACCATGGTCAACAAATACACATGTAAGATTATTACCAACAGCCTTTGATAATAGTACAGCTGCAACACTAGAGTCAACTCCACCAGATAATGCACAAAGTACTTTACCACTACCAACACGGTCTTTAATTTCCTTGATTGTCTTTTCTGCAAAATCAGCCATTTTCCAGTCACCTGAACATTTACAAATATTTTTAACAAAGTTAGAAAGCATCTTCATACCTTCAACTGTATGAGCAACTTCTGGATGGAACTGTACAGCATATAAATTTTTATCTTTATTTTCCATTGCCGCAACAGGACAATCTTTAGAATATGCAGTAACATTAAATCCATTTGGTGCTTCTTTTATCAAGTCAGTATGACTCATCCAACAAATTGTTTCTTTTGATACATTATCAAAAAGTAACGAATTATTATCTACAATAATAGGAGTTTTACCGTATTCTGATGTTTCAGCATGTTCTACACATCCACCTAAAAGATGTGCCATAAGTTGTGATCCATAACAAATACCAAGAATAGGAATATTTAAATCAAAGATTTCTTTATCACAAAGTGGAGAATTTTCTCCATATACGCTAGCAGGACCACCTGTAAAAATAATACCTTTAGGATTTAATTCCTTAATTTTTTCGATTGATAAATTATATGGATGAACTTCGCAGTAAACATTACATTCTCTTACTCGACGTGCGATAAGTTGATTATATTGTCCACCAAAGTCTAATACTAATACAAGTTCATTTTTCATAATTTTAGAATAAACCTACAGCTTTTCCGTTTACAACATCCATCTTATTTGCAGCTGGTTCTTTTGGAAGACCAGGCATTGTCATAATATCACCACTAAGTGCAACGATAAATCCAGCACCAATAGATGGTTTTAATTCTCTAATTGTGATTGTAAAGTTAGTTGGACGTGCAAGTAATTTTGGATTATCAGATAAAGAGTATTGAGTTTTTGCGATACAAATTGGTAAGTTATCCCAACCATTTCTCTTAATTGCTGCCATTTGATTTTTAGCAGTAGTAGTAAATTCAACACCATCTGCTCCATAAATTTTAGTACAGATAGCTGCAATCTTATCTTTAATAGGAAGAGCTGCATCATAGATTGGAGCAAAGCGTTCTGCACCATCATGTAATTCAATTTCTTTAACAACTTTTTCTGCAAGTTCAACACCACCTGCACCACCTTTAGCAAATACTTCAGAAAGTGCTACTGGATGATTATGTTCTTTTGCCCAATTAGCAAGTGCTTCAACTTCGGCTTCTGTATCAGTTCCAAATTTGTTAATTGCAACAACATATGGAAGATTGTATTTACCAATATTTTCAATATGTTTTTCAAGGTTAGTAATACCTTTTAATAAAGCTTCTACGTTTTCAATCGCTAAATCTTTCTTTTCTACACCACCATGCATCTTAAGTGCTCTAATTGTTGCAACAATAACAACACATGAAGGGTGTAAATCAGCCATACGACATTTAATATCTAAGAATTTTTCAGCACCTAAATCTGCACCAAATCCTGCCTCTGTTACAACATAATCACCCATTTTAAGAGCTGTTTTAGTAGCAATTACAGAGTTACAACCATGTGCAATATTTGCAAATGGTCCACCATGAATTAGTGTTGGTGTATGTTCAAGTGTTTGAACAAGGTTTGGCATAAGTGCATCTTTCATAATTAAAGTTACAGCACCTGTTGCTTTAATATCTTCAACAGTTACAGGTTTCTTATCATATGTATATGCAATAACCATTCTTGCGATACGTTTTTTAAAGTCTTCTAGACTAGTTGCAAGACAAAGTACTGCCATAACTTCTGATGCAACAGTGATATCAAAATGATCTTCTCTAGGCACACCATTTGTTGGACCACCAAGACCAACAATTACATTTCTTAAAGCACGATCATTCATATCTAGACATCTATGTAAAATAATTCTAGTTGGATCAATTCCAAGTTCATTTCCTTGTTGAATATGGTTATCAAGCATAGCTGCAATAGCATTTGTAGCAGTTGTTATAGCATGTAGGTCACCAGTAAAGTGAAGATTAATATCTTCCATAGGAATAACTTGTGCGTATCCTCCACCAGCAGCACCACCTTTAACTCCTAATACTGGACCGAAACTTGGTTCACGAAGTGCAACTACTGTATTTTTACCAATTTTATTCATTGCATCAGCTAGTCCAATTGTAGTTGTCGATTTACCTTCACCAGCAGGTGTAGGGTTAATTGCAGTTACTAAGATTAATTTAGCATCTTTTTTATCACTATTAAGTTTATCAAGATGAATCTTTGCTTTATAGTTTCCATAAAGTTCTAAATCATCTTCAGTTAGACCAACTTTTGCAGCAATTTCTTTTATTTTTAATATTTTCGCTTGTTGAGCAATCTCTAAATCACTTAACATTATTTTAATTCCTCCATTTATTTACTTAATACCGAATAATAAATCGATATATGTTGGCATAGGCCAATATTTTCCATCCACTTTAGATTCAAGTGTATCTACAATATTTCTTAGTTCATTCATTGTAGTACAAACTGCATCTTTCCAGTGATTAGCTCCAAGAAGACAATCATTTTTAAGTAGTTGTGCTTCTTTTATTTTTTGTTCTAATTTATCCATTACATCTTTCATTTGTTTTACTAAATCATTTATTTCTAACACTTCATCTTTTAAGTAGTTTGCATTAAGTTTTACAGAAGATAATGTTTGATAAGTATTAGCTATTTTATCTAAATAAGAAAGACATGCTGGAAATATTTGGCTTTTTGCCATATGTAAAGCAGTGGATGCTTCAACTTGAATTGTTTTTGAGTAACTATCTAATAAAATTTCATAACGAGAAGATATTTCAGATTCAGTTAAAATTTCAAGTGAAGTAAGTGCTTTAATTTGATTATCATCTTTTAATACTTTGATTGCATCAACAGTATTTTTTATATTTGAAAGTTTTCTTCTTTCAACTTCTTTTTCCCATTCTTTTGAGTAACCATTTCCTTCAAAAATAACACGTTTATGATTATTAAAGAATTCTTTAATTACATCGTAAACATTTGCACCTTGTTCTAATCTCTTTGACATTTCTTTCATTGTATATGCAAGCATTGCATTAAGCATTGTGTTTGCAATAGCAATTGATTGACTAGAACCAACACCTCTGAATTCAAATTTATTACCTGTAAAAGCAAATGGTGATGTTCTATTTCTATCAGTATTATCTTTTTGGAAATCAGGAATTACTTTAACACCTGTTTTAAATCTAGTTTTTTCAATTTCGTGAAGTTCTTTACCATTAATGATTGCTTCAATTAAATCATTAAGAGCATCTCCTAAAAACATTGAGATTGTTGCAGGAGGAGCTTCATTACCACCAAGTCTATGATCATTTCCTGGTGTTGCAATAGAAAGTCTAAGTAAGTCCGCAAAATCATCTACACCTTTTATCATACAAGCAAGTGTTACTAAGAAAGGTAGATTATTTATTGGATCACTTCCTGGTTTAAATAGGTTAATTCCTGTATTAGTTACAACAGACCAGTTATTATGTTTACCTGATCCATTTACACCTCTAAATGGTTTTTCATGCAGTAAACATCTTAGTCCATGTTTTTTAGCAATATCTTGTATCAATTGCATAAGTAAATGATTATTATCAGTTGTAATATTTACTTTTCTATATATACAAGCTATTTCGTGTTGTGCAGGAGCAGCTTCATTATGCTTAGTTTTGGCAGGAATACCATATTTCCAAAGTTCAGAATCAAGTTCTTTCATAAAGTTAGCAATACGACTGTTTAAATAACCATAATAATGCCCTTCTAATTCTTGACCTTTTGGAGGATTGGCTCCATACAAAGTTCTTCCTGTAAGTTTTAGGTCTAAACGTTTTTCAAAGTATTCTTCATCAACTAAAAAATATTCTTGTTCCGCACCTGCATAACTAGTTACACTTGTTACATCTTTTAAACCAATTAAATTAAGTAATCTAACTGCTTCTTTATTAAGTGCATCACATGATTTAAGAAGTGGTGTTTTGTTATCAAGTGCTTCTCCTGTATATGAACAAAAAAGTGTTGGTATATACAAAGATCCATCTTTTACAAATGCAAGTGACGTACAATCCCATGCAGTATATCCGCGTGCTTCAAATGTTGCACGAAGACCACCTGATGGGAAACTTGATGCATCAGTTTCACCTTTTCTTAAAAGTTTACCACTAAACTTAACAGTTGCTTTATTATCAAGTAGTTCTAAGAATGAATCATGTTTTTCTGCAGTAAGACCTGTAAGTGGTGCGAACCAATGTGTAAAATGTGTTGCACCAAGTTCGCTTGCCCATTCAAGCATTGCATCTGCAATAACAGCAGCACATTCTTTAGATAGTGTAGCTCCTGTTTCAAGTGATGATTTAAATTCTTCATATGTTTCTTTTGGTAAACGTTCTTTCATTACGTCATCATTAAATGTATAACAACCGTAATTTGAAAGTAATTTATTTGTGTCCATAGTAACACTCCTTATGAACTTGTTTTATCCTTTAATACTACGTCGTGTGCTCCACCTTCAATAATACTAGTTGAAGAAACAAGTGTTAATTTTGCTTTTTGTTGTAGTTCTGGGATTGTTAGTGCTCCACAGTTACACATAGTTGATTTTACTTTTGCAAGTGATACTGCAACATTATCTTTTAATGGTCCAGCATATGGTACATATGAGTCAACACCTTCTTCAAATGATAACTTCTTATCTCCACCTAAATCATAACGTTGCCAGTTACGAGCACGAGCTGAGCCTTCGCCCCAGTATTCTTTCATATATTGTCCGTTGATTTTTACCTTAGTTGTAGGAGATTCATCAAATCTTGAGAAGTATCTACCTAGCATTACAAAGTCAGATCCCATTGCAAGTGCAAGTGTAATATGATAATCATGAACAATACCACCATCTGAACAAATTGGTACATAAATGCCAGTTTCTTTAAAGTATTCATCACGTGCTTTTGCAACTTCAATTGTAGCTGTTGCTTGACCGCGTCCAATACCTTTAGTTTCACGAGTAATACAAATAGATCCACCACCGATACCAACTTTAATAAAATCAGCACCACAATCAGCTAAGAATCTAAATCCATCTGCATCAACAACATTACCTGCACCAACCATTACTTTGTCACCATAATGTTCTCTAATCCATTCAATAGTTAGTTTTTGCCATTCACTAAATCCTTCACTTGAATCAATACAAAGAACATCTACACCTGCATTAATTAGTGCTGGAACTCTTTCTTTATAGTCTCTTGTATTAATACCTGCACCAACTACTAGACGTTTTTCTTTGTCTAATAATTCATTAGGATTATTTTTATTTGATTCATAGTCTTTTCTAAATACAAATGAATCTAAACAACCATTTTCATCAACAACTGGAAGTGAGTTTAATTTGTTATCCCAAATAATATCATTTGCTTCTTTTAAAGTTACACCAAGTTTAGCAGTAACTAATTTTTCAAGTGGCGTCATAAATTCTTTGACTTTTAATTCAGGAGCCATTCTTGATACACGGTAATCTCTACCAGTAACAATACCAAGAAGTTTGCCATGAGCAGTACCATCATGTGTGATTGCTACAGTTGAATGTCCATTTTGTTCTTTTAATGCAATTACATCAGCAAGAGTATCTTCTGGTGTCAGATTTGATGCTGAAGTAACAAAACCAGCTTTATAATCTTTTACACGTTTTACCATTGCAGCTTGATTTTCTATTGTTTGAGATCCATAAATAAATGATATTCCACCTTCTTTTGCAAGTGCTATAGCAAGTGTATCGTTTGATACTGATTGCATAATTGCAGATACTAGTGGGATGTTAAGAGAAATTCTAGGCTCTTCGCCTTTTTTAAACTTAACAAGTGGTGTTTTTAAACTAACATTTTTAGGTTGGCATTCTGAACTAGAATACCCAGGTACTAATAAATATTCACTAAATGTTCGTGAAGGTTCTTTAAAATAAAAAGCCATACTTTCCTCCTTATTCTTTACCATTAAAACAATATGTACAAAGTTTACATGGTTCTATTCCGATAGACTCTATTAAGTCATCAATTCGATGATATTGTAACGTATCAAAATTCATACGTTTACAGATTTCATCCACCATTAATTTATATTTTGGACTATCTGGATCGATATATTCTTTTGCAAGTTCATCAGATACTACTTCTACTTGTTCTAAATCTGCAATAACTTTTCTAGTCATTAAATCCATAACAGAAGTTGAACGAGAGAAATTTAAGTACTTACATGAAAACATAATTGGTGGACAAGCAGGACGAACATGTACTTCTTTTACTCCTGCATCATATAAATATTCTACTGTTTCTCTTAACTGAGTTCCTCGAACAATTGAGTCATCAATTAAGATTAATTTTTTATCTTTAACAAGTTCTGGTATCGCAATAAGTTTCATTCTTGCGATAAGATTTCTTTGGGCTTGACTAGTTGGTGTAAATGATCTTGGCCAAGTTGGAGTATATTTAATAAATGGTCTAATATACGGAATGTGAGCAGCATTAGAATATCCAATTGCATGTGGAACACCAGAATCAGGTACCCCTGCTACACCATCTGCTTCTATATTATCTCGTTTTCTTAATAGTTCTCCACATTTATATCTCATTACTTCAACATTATGCCCTTCATAAGTAGCTGTTGGATAACCATAATAAGTCCATAAAAATGAACACATTTTCATACACTTATTAGGTTCACTTAAAACTGTAAGTTCTTTATTTGTAATTGAGACAATTTCACCTGGTCCTAAGTCTTTTACATAACTAAACCCTAAATTTTGATATGCGCTACTTTCAAAAGTAACACAATAACCACTTTTTGATTTTCCTACAATAATAGGAGTTCTACCATATTTATCACGGGAGGCATAGATACGGTCTGGAAATAAAAGTAGTATACTCATTGAGCCATCTATTTTTTCCTGAGCGTATTTTAATCCTTCAACAATTGTAGACTTTTGATTAATAAGTGCAGCAACCATTTCTGTTGGATTGATTAACCCTTTATTCATTTCAATAAACTGCACTCTACCATTTTTAAAACATTCTTCACGCAATTCATCTAAGTTATTAATTTTACCAACTGTAGAGATTGCATAAGAACCTAAAATAGAATTAATTAATAATGGTTGTGCTTCATTATCAGATATGCATCCAATACCAATATTACCTTTTAAATTATCTAAGTCTGCATCAAATTTTGTTCTAAAAGGGGCATTTTGAATATTATGAATTACTCTTTGAAATCCCTCTTCGCCATATAATGCCATTCCACCACGTCTAGTACCTAAATGTGAATGATAATCTATACCAAAAAATAGTTTCATTACACAGTCTGATTTAGATGCTATACCGAAAAAACCACCCATTTTTTTCACCTCATGATTTTATTTTTTAAAATAATTTACACCTGATTCAAATAATTTTTGATCCATTTCACCATAGATATTAACAAATCTATTATCGCCTTGACGTTCACTATGTCCCATCTTACCGATAACACGACCATCAAGTGAAACAATACCTTCAATAGCCATCATTGATCCATTTGGATTAAATGGTGATTCCATTGTTGGATTATTATTTTCATCAACGTATTGTGTAAATACTTGACCATTTTTAAACAATTCTTCTAATACTTCTTTTGGTGCTACAAAGCGACCTTCACCATGACTCACTGGAATTGTATGGATATCTCCTACATTAACACCAGCTAACCAAGGTGATTTAACAGATGAAATTCTAGTATTAACCATTTGAGATACATGTCTATGAATTGTATTAAATGTAAGTGTAGGATCCATATCTTTCATATCAGAAATCTTACCATATGGTAAAAGTCCTAATTTAATTAATGCTTGGAATCCATTACAAATACCAATCATTAGACCATCTCTATTTTCTAGTAAATCTGTTATTGCATCTTTAATTTCTTTATTTCTTAAGAATGTTGCGATAAATTTACCTGAACCTTCTGGTTCATCACCAGCACTAAATCCACCAGGTAACATCATAATTTGTGCTTTCTTAATTGCAGATACTAAATCATTTACAGAATTTTTAATATCTTGTTCAGTCTTATTTCTAATCACAACAAGTTCTACTTTAGCCCCTGCTTTTTCAAATGCACGTTTTGAATCATATTCACAGTTTGTACCAGGGAATACTGGAATAACTACATTTACTGTATCATATAATACTTTCGCTTTTAATGCAGGTCTAGTAGTAGCATTACCTACAATAATATCATTTGTAGGAGCCTCACAAGTTTCTGGATATACATCATTTAGTACACCTTTATATATATCATAAGCATCATCTAGTGTTACTACTTCAGAATTATATGTAACATTACAAGAATCATTAGTTTCACCAATTACGCGTACATTTAAATCACTTAAATCTAATTCTTTATCAACTTCTAAAATAAGATTTCCATAGTTTTTAGCTGAAAGAGTAGTTAAATCTAAATCACTATTTAAACATACACCAATATTGTTCCCAAATGCCATTTTATAAATAGCTTCTAACGCACCACCATCTTTAACAGTGTAAGCACTATAAACTAATTTTTCTTTAATTAACTTTGTTACAACATCATAAGTATTAATTAATTTATCAAAATCATAAACATGATACTTATCTTTATCTAAACATACTTCTACTAATAAATGATTACTTCCTTTTAACTCAGGAGTTAAAACATCTTTAACATCAGCATATGTTATTGCAAAAGAAACAAGTGTTGGTGGAACATCTAAATCTTCAAATGATCCACTCATTGAGTCTTTTCCTCCAATAGATGCAAGCTTTAATGCTTTTTGAGCTTTATGTGCACCAAGAAGTGCTGCAAATGGTTTACCCCATTTATTAGGATTATTAAGTAGTTTCTCAAAATATTCTTGGAAAGAAAATCTAATCTTATGATAATCTCCACCCATTGCGACAATCTTTGCCACACTTTCAACAACAGCATATATTGCACCATGATATGGTGACCATGATGAAATTACTGGATTAAATCCATAACTCATAATAGATGCAGTTGTATTATCATATCCAAGTGTTGGAATTAATGCTGCCATACCTTCAGTTTCAGTACGAAGCGTTTTACCACCATAAGGAGATAGTACTGTACCATTACCAATTGATGAGTCAAACATTTCAACTAGACCTTTTTGACTACATACAGAAAGACGTGATAATACTTCTTTTGATGTTTCAACAAAATTTTCTTCAACTTTGTTTTCAAATGGTGCTTTATCAAAGTCAGGAAGTTCTACATATATATTTTGATAACGACTTGCACCATTTTTATCTAGGAAACTTCTATCAATATCAACAATTGTTTGACCAAGATAATGCATTACAAGTCTATTATTACCTGTAACTGTAGCAACTCTAACTACTTCTAAGTTTTCTTTATAACATTCATTTTTAATGAATTCTTCATCATCTTCTTTAATTACAATAGCCATTCTTTCTTGAGATTCGCTTATCGCAAGTTCAGTTCCATTAAGACCATCATATTTCTTTAAAACATTATCAAGTTCAATTTCTAAGCCAGGTGCAAGTTCACCAACTGCAACACATACACCACCAGCACCAAAGTCATTACAACGAATAATTTTTTCTGAAACTTTAGCGTTTCTAAATAATCTTTGAATTTTTCTTTCTTCAATTGGATTACCTTTTTGTACTTCTGCACCTGCAGTGGCAGTAGTTTTAACCTCATGTGATTTTGATGAGCCTGTTGCTCCACCAATACCATCACGACCAGTTCTACCACCAATTAAAAGTACAACATGTCCTGGAAGTGGTTCAAGTCTTTTTACTTGTGCTTTTGGAGCAGCTGCCACAACAGCACCAATTTCCATTCTCTTAGCAGCATATCCAGGATGATATAATTCATGTACATAACCAGTTGTAAGACCAATTTGATTACCATAACTAGAGAAACCATGTGCAGATTCTTTACAAATCTTTCTTTGAGGAAGTTTACCTTTAATTGTATCTTCAAGCGATGCTCTTGGATCACTAGCTCCTGTGATACGCATTGATTGATAAACATATGCACGCCCTGAAAGTGGGTCACGAATAGCACCACCAAGACATGTAGCAGCACCACCAAATGGTTCAATTTCAGTAGGATGGTTATGAGTTTCATTTTTAAACATTAATAACCAATCTTCTTCACCATGTGCAGTTTTTACTTTAATTTCAATTGAACAAGCATTAATTTCATCGCTTACTTCAAGGTCATTTAAATATCCTTGCTTTCTTAATTCTTTCATTGAAATTGTAGCAAGATCCATTAAAGTCATTGGACGTGTAGTTTCAATACCATATACTGCATGACGAGATGCAATATAACTATCTACTTCACTTCTTAATATTTCTTTAAACTGTCCATCTTCAATTTCTAAATCAGTGATAATTGTAGAAAATGTAGTATGACGACAATGATCTGACCAGTAAGTATCAAGAACTTTTAATTCTGTTAAAGTAGGATCACGATGCTCTTCATTTTTAAAGTAATCTTGAGTAACTAATAAATCATCATAGTTCATTGCCATTGAATTATCACTTAAATATTTGATTAATTCTTCTTTATTAAAATTAATAAATCCTTCAACAACAGGAACTTTATCAATTTCTACTTTAGCACTTGTTAAACATTCAGGTTTTTCAAGGCTAGCAAGACGCTGATCAACTGGGTTAATTAAATATTTTTTAACCTTTTCTACATCTTTACTAGATAAATCACCAACAAGTTCGATAATTTTAGCACATTTTACAATGACACTTTTTTCACCAGTTAAAAGTTGGAAACATTGTTCACAAGCATCTGCACGTTGGTCATATTGACCAGGAAGATATTCAATTCCAAAAACAAGTTCCATATTATTAAACTCATAGTTTTCAATGAAAACATTATCTACCATCGGTTCACTTAAGATAATAGAGATACCTTCGTTTAAATATGATTCATTAACTCCTTCAACATCATATCTATTAATAACTTTTACATTTTCTAGATTTGAAAGTTTTAATTGAGTTTGTAAATTATGAAGTAATTCTTTAGCCTCTACCACATATTCAATTCTTTTTTCAACATAAATGCGATGTACGTTATTCATAGTTCCTCCTATCTTAAGCCAATATCTTTACGGCAATATTTGCCATCAAAATCTATTTTTTCTATTGCGTTATAAATTTTATTTCTAACTTCTTCTAAACTATTACCTGTAGTACAAACATTTAAAACACGTCCACCATTAGTAACAATTTTAGAATCTACTTCTTTAGTCCCTGCATGGAATACAATGATATCACTATCTACATCGTCTAGTCCTATTATTTCTAATCCTTTAGGATAACTTCCAGGGTATCCTTTACTTGCAAGAACTACACACCCAGCAACTTCATCACTCCAAGAGATATTAATATCTTTTAAAGATTTAGTTGCAGTAGCGTACATTATGTCATATATATCACTTTTTAGTCTAAGCATAATAACTTGTGTTTCAGGATCTCCAAAACGAACATTAAATTCTAAGACTTTTGCATGGCCATTTTCAATCATTAAACCAATAAAGATTACACCTCTAAAATCTAGGTTATCTTCTTTTAACCCTTTCATAAATGGATCAAGTATTTCATTTTTTAATACATCATCCATATTATCTGGCATAAATGGATTAGGACTAATAGTACCCATACCACCAGTATTAGGACCTAAATTTCCATCAAATATTTGTTTGTGATCTTTTGCAGTAACCATTGGAATAATTGTTTCAGAGTCTGTAAAACAAAGTAAAGAACATTCAAATCCTGTTAAGAATTCTTCAAGCACTACAGTTTTTCCAGCACCAGATAGTGCTCCATCAATTAAGAATTCTTTTAGTGTTTTAATTGCTACATCTTCATCTTCACAAATTACTACACCTTTACCAGCAGCAAGTCCATCTGCTTTAATAACTACAGGATAAGAAAACTCTTTTAAAGTCTTTACAGCATCTTCATAGTTATCAACATTTGCATAAGCTGCTGTTGGAATATTATGACGTTTCATAAAATCTTTTGAAAAAGCTTTTGACCCTTCTAAAGTTGCAGCAGCTTTACAAGGCCCAAATACTTTATGGCCATTTGCTTCAAGTAAGTCAGCAAGTCCCATACAAAGAGGAACTTCTGGACCAACAACTGTTAAGTCAATATTATGCTCTTCAACAAATTTTAATATATATTCTAAATCTTCTACGCTTGCGTTATGACAAGTGCCTAACTTCGCAATACCAGGGTTACCTGGAATTGCATGAATTTCAGTTACTTTACTACTTTTTGATAATGCGTAGCAAATCGCATGTTCACGACCACCACTACCAATAATTAGTACTTTCATATATATAACCTCTTAGTGTCTAAAATGACGATAGCCACTAAATACCATAGGGATATTAAGTTCATTACATAAATCAATTGAATCTTGGTCTTTAATACTTCCACCAGGTTGAATAATAGCAGCAACACCAGCATTAGCGGCAACTTGCACACAGTCATTAAATGGGAAGAATGCATCACTTGCAAGAACTGATCCCTTAAAGTCTTTATCTGGATTGTTATGAATAGCATTTTCAAGTGCCCATACACGTGAAGTTTGTCCTCCACCAATTGCAAGAGTAACACCATTTTTAACAATACAAATTGCATTAGACTTAACGTATTTAACTACTTTCATACCAAATTCCATATCAGAGATTTGTTCTTTAGTAGGAACTGCATTAGTAACTACTTTCATTTCATCAATCATCTTAGAATTAATTTGTTGAACAAGTACTTTACCTTCTAAATATTTAATATCATATTTAGCTTCTTTAGCATCAAGATTATTAAGTTTAAGAACACGTAAGTTCTTTTTCTTCTTAAGTACTGCAAGTGCTTCTTCATCAAAATCTGGAGCAGCAACAATTTCTAAGAAAATCTTAGTCATCTCAAGAGCAGTTTCTTTATCTACTTTATAGTTTACTGCAACAATACCACCAAAGATTGATTGTGGATCAGCAAGATATGCTTTCATATATGATTCATAACCTGTAGCGCCAACTGCAACACCACATGGAGTTGAGTGTTTAATAGCAGCTGTAACTGTAACACCTGCAAATTCTCTTACTAAAGCAACAGCACCGTATAAATCATTTAAGTTATTAAATGAGATTTCTTTACCATTTAATTGAACGTAATCAAGAAGTGATTTTTCAATAAATGAATCTTGATATGTATTTGCAAGTTGTTGAGAGTTTTCCCCATAACGTAAGTGTTCTACTTTCTTTAAAGAAATATTAAGTGTATCAGGAAATTCATCTCCTACAACACCTGCAAAATAACGAGAAATAATAGAATCATAAGCAGCTGTAGCACTAAATGCTTTATAAGCTAAATTAAGTCTAAAGTTATAGTCATCAGTACCATTTTCAATAGCTTCAAGCACACTATTATAATCACTAGGATTTGTAACGATTAAAACATCTTTAAAGTTTTTAGCAGCACTTCTAATCATTGAAGGACCACCAATATCAATATTTTCAATCATTTCTGCCATAGGTTTACCAGCACGTAGTGCTTTTTCAAATTCATATAAGTTTACACAAACTAAATCAATTGGATGAATTCCGTATTCTTCAATTGTTTTTACATGACTTTCTAAATCTCTTCTATAAAGAAGTCCACCATGAACCATTGGATGAAGTGTCTTTACTCTACCATCTAACATTTCTGGAAATTTAGTTACTTCATCAATAGCGATTGCTTTAACGCCACTAGACGCTAATTTATTTAAAGTACCACCAGTTGATACAATTTCAAATCCTAATTTTTCTAATCCTTGACAAAATTCAACGATACCTTCTTTATTAGTAACGCTTACTAATGCTCTTTTCATATTATTTCTACCCTTTCATTTACTACTTTTAGTTTATTATCGCAGTATAACCCGACTGCTTCTTTTAAAATTTTATGTTCTATATTAATTAATATTTTTTCTTGAATTTCTTCTGGAGATGAACAATCAGATATATCTATACTTCTTTGTAAGATAATAGGTCCACCATCTACAACAGCTGAAACAAAATGAACTGTTGCGCCACTTACTTTACATCCACGTTTAAAACATGCTTCATGAACATGTATCCCGTAATATCCCTCTCCACAAAATGAAGGAATAAGTGATGGATGAATATTAATTATTTTATTTTCATATTTACTAATTAACTTTTCTGATACAATTGCTAAGTACCCAGCAAGAACGATTAAATCAATTTGTTCTTCTTCAAGCCTTTTAATAATTATATCTTCATCTTTAATCCATTCTGCTTTAATACCTGCAAGACGAGCTCTTTCTAAGCCATATGCTTTTTTACGATTTGATATAACCAATTTAATACTTCCATTAATTTCATTGTTAGCACATGCATCAATTAATGATTGTAAATTAGTTCCACCACCTGAAACGAATACTGCTATATTTACCATTTTAAATCCACTTCACCAGAATTTGTTACTTTACCAATAACATAAGCAGGTTCATTAATTTCTTTTAATAAATTCATTATAGATTCTACATCTTTTTCTTCAACTGCTAAGATAAAACCAATACCCATATTAAATACATTATACATTTCTTTATCAGGGATATTACCAGTTTCCTTAATTAAATCAAAGATTTTTGGTCTTGGGAATGAATTAACATTAATTTCTACACCTTGACCTTCTTTTAACATACGAGGAACATTTTCATAGAAACCTCCACCAGTGATATGACACATACCATTAATATTAGCACCACTATTAAGTAAATGTTTAATAGTTTTTACATAAATCTTAGTTGGAGTAAGTAATTCTTCACCAAGTGTTTTATTAAATTCAGGATAGAATTTATGAACATCAAGTTTAGCATCTTTTAACAATACTTTTCTTACTAATGAATAACCATTTGAATGACATCCTGTTGAAGGTAGACCAATTAGTACATTACCAACACTAATTTTTTGTCCATCTAATAATTTAGATTTCTCAACAGCACCTACACAGAAACCGGCAATATCATAATGATTAACATCATACATATCTGGCATTTCAGCAGTTTCACCACCAATTAATGCACATTCACTCATGACACATCCATCTGCAACACCTTTTACAAGTTGTTCAATTTTCTTAGGAAAATTCTTTCCTACTGCTAAATAATCTAGGAAGAATATTGGCATTGCACCTTGAACTAATACATCATTAACACACATTGCAACAGCATCAATACCAATTGTATCGTGTTTATCTACTTCAAATGCAATCATGAGTTTTGTACCAACACCATCAGTTCCAGAAACTAAAACTGGTTCTTTCATGTTTAATAAACTTAAATCAAACATTCCACCAAATGCACCAATTGAGTCAACTGCACCAAGTACTTTAGTTCTTGCAACATGTGATTTAATAAGTCTTACTGACTCATAACCTGCTTCTAAATCTACACCAGCTTCACGATATTTATTACTCATTTTTTTATTCCTCCATTTTAATATTTATTGCTAACTTCTTCATTAGCAAGTAGATTTTCTTTTGTCATTTTATTTCTTAATTCAAGTAATTTATCTTTTAATTCTACGTTTTTAACAGCAATTATTTGTAATGCTAAATAAGCAGCATTTTTACTTCCATTAACTGCAACTGTTGCAACAGGAATACCAGTAGGCATTTGAACTATAGATAATAATGCATCCATACCATCAAATACACTACCACTAATTGGAACTCCAATTACTGGAAGAACAGTTTGAGCTGCAACTACACCAGGAAGTGCAGCTGCCATACCTGCAGCAGCAATTATTACTTCAGTACCATTATTATTACATTCATTTACAAATTCAGCTAATTCATTGTTGGCACGATGTGCAGATAAACATCTTACATCAGTTTTTACTCCATACTCTTTTAAAATTAAAATAGCGGGTTCAACTTTAGCTAAATCACTTTTAGAACCCATCACTACTGCAACTCTCATTTCTTTCCTCCAATTATATATATTATTTCGTTATAAAAACGTAAAAAGGGCATACTTCTAACGTAAGAAATATGCCCAGACGGTCGACACTCATTAAGTTATACTCCCATATGGTATACTCCACAATCCGTCAGTTGTATAACTAGCATTATTATACTATAAATACAAAATAATTGCAAGTTTTATAAATCTTTATTTTATTTGTGATACAATAATGAAGTAAATTTAAAAAACTAAAAGGGAGCAAAACAATGAATAAGATTTACGAAGGTAAAACTAAAGACGTTTATAGTTTAGAAAATGGTAACGTTCTATTAAAATTTAAAGATGATTGTACAGGTAAAGATGGTGTGTTTGACCCAGGTGAAAATACTGTTGGTTTAACAATTGATGGTATTGGAAAAGAAAACTTAAAAGTATCAATTTATTATTTTGAACTATTAAAACAAGCTGGTATCAAAACTCACTATGTAAACGCAAATATTGAAGATGCAACAATGGAAGTATTACCTGGTAAAGTATTTGGACATGGTCTAGAAGTTATTTGTAGACTTGTTGCAACAGGTAGTTTTATTCGTCGTTATGGTGAATATATTAAAGATGGAACACCACTTGAAGGTGGTTACGTTGAATGCACTTTCAAAAATGATGAAAAAGGAGATCCACTAGTAACTAAAGAAGGACTTGTTGCACTTGGTGTAATGAGCGGTGAACTATTTGATTCGATGAAAGAACAAACATTAAATATCACAAATATAATAGCTAGTGACTTAAAGAAAATTGGTCTTGATCTTTGGGATATCAAATTTGAATTTGGTTACAACAATGGTGAAGTAATTCTTATTGATGAAATCGCATCAGGCAATATGCGTGTTTATAAAGATGGTAAGATTGTAGATCCAATTACTTTAACTAAACTAATTTTAAATAGATAATTTATATATATTAAAACATAAACTGCTGTATATCAAAATACAGCAGTTTTTTATATCGCAACTACTTCAGCCTTTACCCACTCATCATATTTTTGTTGTAGTAATAAAAAGTCACAACAAGAATAATTTAAAACATGGTTTTTATTACAACCTATTTTATAAATGTTTTGTGCTTTTTGAAGTATTATTTTTTCATTTTTTTGACAAAATTTTAATTCTATCTTTAATAAATATGCATACGCTTGATCCGTTTTTCGTATGTTTGCAAGCTTCTTAATAGTTACTAAATTAGATGGTACAGGAAACATAAAACAAAATTTAAGTGAAGCTATTGCTCTTCCATTTGTATCTTCAATAAGCATACTAGTTTGTTTTCTACTAATATCAGATGATATTGGAACAAAATAATCATACTTATCTATTTTCAAAACAATACCACACACAAATTTATTATTAGTATTATATTTAATTTGTGGGACTCTAGTATCAAATTTTCTCAAAAAATTTGCATAAGAAATATCTACATCATAAAAATTTAACATTGGTACCTCCATATTGATTATAATAATATTTTATAAAAAACAAAAAAAGTCCTACTCATACCTTAGTTTTATTAACAAACTAGAGTATGAATAAGACTGTGAGTGTTTGTTTATTTATAAATAAATTATATCAAATTTTTTAAAAAAAGTAAAGAGAAAAAATAAACATTAAAAATATTAAAATTATAAAATAGACAAAAAAGGTGACATATGTCACCTCTTGAATTAAAGACCACACTTTCGGTGGTGGGACACCTTGAATTAAGACCACGCTTTCGGTGGTGGGACACCTTGAATTAAGACCACACTTTCGGTGGTGGGATACCTTGAATTAAGAATTCTAATATTAAGAATTCCTACATCTATATTATAACTAAAAATATTCTAAAAGTCAATAGTTTTATTAAATATTTTATTAAAGAATTCTATAATATTTTAGTTACACTAATAGTATATGTTAGGGTTTTAAAATTATACCCAATAAAAAATTTTAAAAATAATCTATTTAATGTTTTTACTGCATCTTTTTTATTCTTCTTTGTAGTTCCAATTAACTATACAATTAACATCTGCCCATTCATTGTCCCAACCATCAGGTTTTGACTCTACTTTACAATTAATAACTAAATTTTCAATATTTTTAAAAGCAGTAGGTCCAATTGTAGTTACGCTACTAGGAATTACTATTTCAGATAGTGATGTACAAGCAGAGAAACATAATTGACCAATACTTTGTAATCCTTCGTGTAATATAACTTGTTTTAAATTCTTACAAGAATTAAAAGCATAATTTTCTAAAATTTCACAGTTTGCAGGAATCTCAATACTTTCTAAATTGCTACATCCTATAAATGCACCACCTTCTATCTTTTTTACTGTAGAAGGAATATTAATTTGTTTAATACCAGACCCGTCAAAACATGCTTTCGGAATAACACTTATACCTTCTGGTAAAGTTAATTTTTCCAACTTCCTAGTGTTTAAAAAAGAAAACTCACCCAATTCTTTAACAGTATTTGGAATTTCTAATTTTTCAAGATTTTTACAATATAAAAAAGCAGATTCTCCAATTTTTGTTATACCTTCTGGCAGTGTAACTTCTTTAAGGCTTTCACATGAATTAAATAATTTATCTTCTATTACAGTTAATCCTTTTGGTAATTCAACTCTCTCTAGACTACCACAATGTTCAAATGCACCACTTCCAATTTTTTTAACATTATCTGCAATTTTAATTGTTTTAATCCAGTAATGATATCTAAAAGCATTAGATGCGATCTCAACTATTGGTAAACCTTCATATTCTAATCCTATTAACAACTCAGTTGACGAACTCTCATATGCTCCAACAACAATATATCCATCACATGCTTCATTTAATTCATATACCAGTTCATAAGAAGAAGTTAATTTAGGCGAAACACCTTGTTCTTGAACAATATTATTACATTTCGAACACTTGATTTCATCATAAATACCTTCTTCATAAAAAGTAGCTGGGATACCTTTTTTAGTTACTACTTCTTCATGTTCTTCTAATTCTAATTCTTTTGTTTCTTTGTAACTACATCCTGTGCACTTTCTTTGTTTAGTCCCCGGAACAATACAAGTTGATTCTTTTATAACTGTCCATTCATTTAACTTATGTTTTTCTTTGTTTATAATTTCTCCATTTTCACTTACTTCCCAGTGATATGTATCATCATGCTTAATGTTACTGTTTGTACAAGAATTAAGGCATAATATCATTATAAAAATAAAAATATAATAAAATCTTTTCATATAAACTCCTTTAACTTATTTTCTTATAAATTTTATTAGATACATCTACAATATCAAAATAATATTTAATATCTGTTTCTTCATATTCATTATCACCATAAAAAGGACTTGGATATGAATACCAATAATAAATAGATTTTTCACTTCCTAAATAAAAGTATGAACGATAACCAATCGTATTTTTCCCCTCAGCTATTTTCGCATAACATAATCTCACATTTTTCTTGAAAAAATCCTTATCTTCACTTTGATTACTTGCATCTATATCTTTACTTGATACATTTCCATAAAATAAAATATAATCCTCATAATTATCAAAAACTATATACTTACCTTTACTTTGAATATTATATTTTTTACATAAATAATCATATTGTTCTTTAGTAACTTCACATGATTCGCTCTCTAACCCGATTTGTCCTGATTGTCTATCAAAATAACTACAACTACATAATACAAGACTATATGTTAATAATACAACAAAGAATAATAATTTTCTCATTTAATTTCTCCCTTAATGATTTATTTATAACTGCTTATATTATACATAATATAATTTGTTTTGTCAATGTATAAAAACAATCAAAACTTAAACGAATTTTTATATTATCAAAATAAAAAATATGAATCGTTTTACTATAAAAACGATTCATTTATTTTTAATTAAAATTTACTTATTTACAATTAATTCTAATATTTTTTTAAAATGTTGCATTATCTCGAAATTTAAAAGCTCATATAAATCATTTTTTCTTTTCTTAGATAAGAATTTATCTAATAAAATTATAATTGTAGAATATTCTTCATCTAACTGATCAACTTCTAATTCCTTATAAAAATCATTATATTTCGTTAAATCTTTTTCAATTATCCCTTTTTCATGTAATGCTACTAATAAACACAATATTATAGTTAATGTTAAAGAATCATAACCACTATATCTTTTCAATATATTATCATATTCTTTTTTACCAAGCGTTGAAATTGCTAAAAACTTATTACAAGTGTCTATTAAAAAGTCATTATTTAAAGATAAAGATTCTAAAGATTTTAATTGTTTAAAAGCAATAATATAACATTCTTCAAAATTACCTACATGGATTAATGAACTCATAATTGTATTATTTAAATATAAAATTCTATTTACATTACCATCTTGATATAATTTTTCTTTACATTTTTCAGCAAAAAACAATGTTTCAATATAGCGCTTATTCATATAACTTCTACTAGCTAAGATAAAATAAGCTGGTGCGTTATTATAGTTTTTAACCCAACAATCTTCTTTAATATTTTTTTCAAAACTTAAATATATTAATTCATATACTTCTAATAATGAATTATTAAAAAACAAAGTATACATTTTTATATGATTAAATAGTTGTTCATTACTAGAGATAATTACTGATATACTATCATTTGAACTAATTTTTAAAAATAATTTTGCAAGTTCTAATATTGGATAAATTATATAATTTTCTTTTAATAAATTTTCTATAGTTTCAAGATATAAATCATACGAATTATAGTTTTTATAATACATATCATAATATATATTATTAAACAAGTCTTCTATTTTATCAATTAGCTTTATAGAAGGAACCTTTAGTGAAAACATATTAGCTAAAGATTTAATTATCTTACTACCGATTTTACATTCACTTTTTCTGCATTGTCTATATGTACTTGGAGTAATGTTATTATCTAGTAAGAAATTCTCCTTTTTTATTTCTTTTTCTTTAAAATAAATATCAAAAAAATTAAAATAAATTTGTGTTAACTTATAATTTGACAAATCAATTTTTTTCATATATATGGTTTCCTCCTATAAACAATTATTTTTAATTTTTTAAACTATTTAAAGGTGATGGAACTTGACCTCCACGATCAATAAAGATATCAGGTTTAACTTTAGAAATACTCATAATTGGCGCATATCCTAAAAGTCCTCCAAAGTTAAGAACATCAGTATCTTTTTTACCTATTGCAGGAATGACTCTTACAGCAGTAGTTTTAGAGTTTATCATACCAATTGCAGCTTCATCTGCGATAAGTGCAGAAAGTACTTTTGCAGATGTGTCCCCTGGTACTACAATCATATCAAGGCCTACACTACATACAGCAGTCATTGCTTCTAGTTTTTCTAGTTTTAATGCACCACTTTTTGCAGCAGCAATCATACCAGCATCTTCACTTACTGGAATAAATGCACCAGAAAGCCCTCCTACTCTACTTGATGCCATTACCCCACCTTTTTTAACAGCATCATTTAGTATTGCAAGACAAGCAGTTGTTCCACAACCACCACATTGTTCTAACCCCATTTCTTCTAAGATATGAGCAACAGAATCACCTATTGCAGGTGTTGGTGCAAGTGACAAGTCAACAATACCAAATGGAACACCTAACATTTTTGATGCTTCTACTCCAACAAGTTGTCCCATACGTGTTACTTTAAATGCTGTCTTTTTAATCATCTCTGCAACTTCCGCAATACTTGCATCTTTTGAAAGCCTGCTAATTGCACTTCTAACTACACCAGGACCAGATACACCTACATTAATAACACAATCTGCTTCTCCAACACCATGGAATGCTCCTGCCATAAATGGATTGTCTTCAACAGCATTACAGAATACTACAAGTTTTGCAGCACCTGAACAATTATCATCTTTAGTAAGTGTTGCAGCTTCTATTATTTTTTCTCCCATTAATTTAACTGCATCTAAATTAATACCTGCACGAGTTGAACCAATATTTACACTTGAACAAAGTTTTGATGTTACAGATAGTGCAACTGGTATAGAATTAATTAATTCTTTGTCTCCTGGTGCAAAGCCTTTTTGTACTAATGCACTAAATCCTCCAATAAAATCTATACCAATATCATTTGCAACTTTATCAAGAGTTTTTGCATAAAGAACAGGATCTCCCCCACTTACTCCTACAAGCATTGAAATAGGTGTAACAGCTACTCTTTTATTTACAATTGGAATACCATATTTTTTTGAAATATCATTTCCTACTTTTACTAAATCTTTAGCGCATCTATATATTTTATTATAAACTTTTTCACAAGATTTATATATATCTGTATCCATACAATCAATTAAAGAAATACCCATTGTAATTGTTCTTACATCTAGGTTTTGTTCTTTAATCATTTGAATAGTTTCTAATATTTCTCTTTTATTGTACATAGCAACACCTTTTAAATCTTATGCATCATATTAAAGATTTCTTCATGCATTACATGAATTTCTAAATTCTTTTCTTTTCCAAGATTTACAAGTACATCAACAAAATCATTAAATTCAATTGATAAATTATCAATGTTTATAAACATAAACATTGCAAAGTATTCATTAATAACAGTTTGTGATACATCAATAACATTCGCATTATATTCTGCACATTTAACAGAAACACTTGCTAAAATTCCAACGGTATCTTTTCCAACAACAGATAAAATTGCATTCATAGTATTCTAGTCCTCTCTTGTTTTTTACTATATTATACACTTTATAATTTATTTTTGTCTATTAGTTTGGTTATTTTATATTTTTTTGTTTAACGAAAATTTCATATTGAAAGAGGGTGTTAGTATAACACCCTCTTAATTTTTTAATACTAAAGTTAGTCTATTTAGCTACATAATATAAGTCATTAGTAAGTGTAACGCTTGTTGTTGTAACACTAACTGTTGTACTTGGATAAGCAGTATTGTTATATGCTAGTACTCTATAGTTTTGACTTGACTTAGTAATTTTAAGTACAGCTACTACATTTCCATTAGAAGTAACGGTTAAATATGAACCAATACTAGGTGCTCCTGGTGTTGTAGCAGATACTGTGTTACCACTTGAAGCAGTAGGTTTTGCATTCATTCCTGAACATCCCACCGCAAGAAGTAATCCACCACTAAATGAGAATGTACAGTTTCTATCACCATAGTCAATTACACCATTACCACCATTAGTAGGACCAAGTGCTAAAACTACACCAGCAGTCATATATATATTACCATTAGAGTCAATTCCGTCTCCACCTGCATCTAGGTAAACAGTACTACCATGAAAGTATAAAGTAGTTTTAGCATTTATTGCATCATCTGATGATTTAATTTGAACTGTTCCACCTTTAAAGTATATATAATTTCCTTCTAATCCTTCATATGTATTTGAAATAATAACACTACCACCATCTACAGTTAATGTACCATCAGCATGAAGTCCATCATCATCAGAATATACTGTTACATTACCACCACTTATTGTAAGGCTTGCAACTCCATAATTTCCAGTTCCAAGTAATACATCACTATTTGTATGAATACCATCATCATGACTCTTAATATTAATAGTTCCGCCATTAATTAAAATAGAATTATCTGCTTTAATACCTTTACAAGAATATTCTGCTTTATTGGAATTTCCATCTTGTGTTCCTCCCATTCCACCAGTTGGAGAATTATAGTTTTCCCATGATCCAGATAGTCTTGAACTTGCTGCGCTATTTACATAATATGTATCATAACTTGCAGGGATTGTCATTTGATCTGTTGCGTAGGCGTAACTTGTACTTTGACCCTGTGTTTGACTAGAATTATACGCAAAGAATTTTACATAACTTGACCCACTTGGAACATCAAATTTATAATATTTTTTACCATTTGCTGAAACATATGTTCCGTTTACAAATGTAGTTTTATTATCTTCTGATATAAACATTGCAGAGTATTTTGAAATACTTGAAAGTCCACTTGCACGAGATGAAATTCTTAAATACATTGTTGATGTTGAGTTTACTGTAACATCACCTGAATATGTTGAATACTTTTCAGTATATATATTAATTGTTCCACCTTCAATGATACAATCATATGCTGCATCTATTCCATCACAAGCTGCATATAAGTCAAGTGTTCCATCAATTATTGTAATAATACCACGTTGATTACCTTTACTAGAAATATCTGAGTTTTCTGTTTTTAAAGCATCGCCACTTGATGAAATTGCTTTAATAGTACCTGATTCAATTGTAAGAGAATCATTCCCTTTAAGTGCATTATTAGGAGCATTAACTTCTAATGTAAGATTTTTAATGTTTAAATCTTTTGTAGTTGCGATACCATTATTATAAGTTGAAGTAACTTCTAAATAACCTTTACCTTTAATATCTAAGTCTACAAGTGAATAAATAGCACCACCAACTGCATCAGTAGTTGTAGCAGTTCTTTTATCATATATATAATTTAATGTATCTGATTTTGCTGAAATATCAACTTCATTACCACTTTCTATATATATAGGATTTGTAGTTGTAGATGTTATTTTTACACCACGAAGATTTATTATAGCACTTTCTTCTTCACCAAGAGCTATTAAAATAGAACCTTCATTAATTTCACCTACTATATCGTACTCACCTGCAAGTGTAATAATAACTTCACTACCATTAACTACAACACCACCATTATTATTAGATATTGTAATAATATCATTACTTAAAACTATTGTTGTTGGAAGAGTTTCATCATATCCCTCGCCTGCTTCTAAAACTTTTTGATATGAATGATTACAATTACTACAAGTATATTCAATATAACCATTTTCACCATTTGTTGGATAAACAGTCTTAGTTACTTTATAATCATGTTCAAGTGCAGGAAGTTTTGTTTGTTCTTTAATAACGTAATCACATTTACTACACTTAACACCATCAGTAAGACCTTCTTCTTCACAATTAGCAGGAGTGCCTGGTACTACTTCTTCAGTATGAGGAAGTTTTTCTAATGATTTAATTTCAAGTTCAGCCTCACACACTGTACAAACTTTATGAGCACTACCAAATGACGTGCATGTTGCTTCAAGTGTTGTTATCCAGTCACTTTCAGTATGTCCATTATCACATAAAGAACCGGATTCATTTTGCTTTTCATATGAATCACCACAGTGACATTTATAAACAAGTACTAATTCAGTAGATAATTCTTCATCAATTAAATAATTATGTCCAGGAGATGGGATTAAAGTTGGTTCAGATAAATGAGCATCACAGACTGAACAAATAGTATAACTAGTAAATCCATCTTCAGTGCATGTCGCATTAAGACCACTTATAATTTCTTCTTTATGATCTTTATAATATATTTGTGCAGTTGTAATAATTTCATTACACACAGTACATACCTTTTGTTTAGATCCAAGTGTTGTACAAGTTGAATCTTGGATAATTATCCAATCAGAACTTTCAGTATGATCAGTAGTTGGGATATTAGCTGTCGTAATTATTTCATTACATTTTTTACATACTTGTTGTTTTATACCTACTTCACTACAAGTAGACTCTTTAACAACAACCCATTCAAGTTCTCCATGAAGTCCATTTTTACATTTATCTTCAAATAGTTGTTTATCTTTACATCCTACTATAAATACTAGTGATAAACATAACACAAAAGTTAATAAAATCTTTTTAATCATTTTTATACCTCTTACAGCATATTTTCGTTATATGAATCATCAAATAATGAAATTTCTAAATTACCATTCCTTATTCTAAGTTCATCAATAAATTCTTTTTCTAACTTTATATCTTTTAAAACAACACGATAAGTTAGTTTAAACATACTTCCCATATTAACTGACTTTACTGCAAGTTTTTCACATGAAATAGTATACTTATTAAATACATCTTCAAATATAGTATAATAATTTAGCATTTCTGGAACTGTAACTTTAAGAATCATTTCTTTTTTATTTGTCTTAGTAAATAAATTTGTTGTATTTAAAATTAATAATAATCCACTTCCAATTAATGAAAAGAATAATGCATATTCAATATTATATGTTTGCCATGAAGCAAGTGTCACACCTGTAACCATTGAAATAAAGATTGCAGTAATCTCTTTACCAGTACCAGGAACTGATCTAAATCTAACAAGTGTAAAAGCACCTGCAACCGCAACTGCAACTCCGATATTATTATTAACTAGAAGCACTATCATACATACCGCAACAGGTAATAATATTAATGTTGTAACAAAGCTTTTGGTATATCTATTTTTAACTGTATATACAAATGCTTGTAAAAAACCAAGCACAATAGCAAATACCATACATATAAAAAAGTATGTCATATCATTAGTACTATTTTTTAAATAATCACTAAGCATAATTAATTTCCTCTTTTTCTTTCTCTTTATTTAACATTTCTTTATATACATTTCCATATTTAGAAAATGATTGTTTATATATATTATTTTCACCTAAAAAATCAAGTAACCATCTTGGAAGCCCCATCACAGTTTTAACTTCCATAAGAACACTATCACTTGGTAATATTAAATTACCATACGCATCTTTTGTTAAATCAATATCATAATCACGCCACATAATATTTTTATCAAATGTTATTCTAAAATCTAAATCCTCTTTTCCAATATATGCGAGTCTATCATACGATAAAAAGATAGCAGGTTTTAAATCTTTGTAATACTTTAACGTATATGCTATTTCTTTTGTAATTTGTAATTCATTTGGTAAAACATTTTTATCTAGAAATAATCTAGCAACATTATAAGGTAATACTTCTCTTCGTTTATATACTACTTTTTTATATTTCTTTTTTAGTTCAACAAATACATCATCATCACTATCAACTGTTTTATAAGACCTAATTCTTAGTTTTTCTTTATAATCTGGTTTTTCAATTGATGTTCTTATAAGTAAAAAATTAGGGGTATCATAATAAATATTTCTAATAGTACTTTTAAAATACTTATCTTCATTCATATATAACCCTAAAATTTCTATAAGTCTATTCATTTGTTGTAATGTAATTATATATTTTAACTCATTGCGTTTAAAAACTTTTTTATTCATATTACTAGCCTCTTATATACATTATATCAAATTATTTAAACTATATATAAAAATTAACTAATTTTTTAAAAAAAATGATAATAGAATAAACTATTATCATTTAAATTTTATAAATCATGTTTTGTTAGAATTTGAGATGGTGTTAATCTCATATATCTAGTTATAGGTATAATACCTACAATTATATTAATTAACATAAGACCAAATGTTACTAAAACAAATGTCATAAACGATATTGAAAAATCAATATAAATAATTGGAATTGATGAAATTATGTTTGTAATAATATAACAAAGCATTCCACCTATTAATGTAGTTTTTAAATTAATAAATAATATTTCAAACGCATAAATGGAAATTACACTTGATTTTTTGATTCCTAGTGCTCTATAAACTCCAATATCATATATATTACTTACTGCAAATGATTTCATTGAAAATAGTACAATTAAAACTGATATTACAAGAATTGTAAAAGTAATAAGAATTCTAGAAGAAATTATTTTATCTGCTTCATCATAATATGGTTGTAGTTTTTTATTATATTCTGATGTAGCACTTAACTCTAATTTAACATCTTCATTTTCAGGAGTTGGACCAGTATAACCGAATTCTAAATTAGCTTTTATTTCACCACTTGCAAATAGTTCTTTTCTTTCATTAATAAATTGATCTACTTTTGCAACTTCTTCTTCATTTTCACATACTACATTAAGAATATTATATTCTCTTTTTATAACTGATCTTAAAATATCATAATATGCATCATCAGATACTATCGTTGTATATGGAAAACCTTCAAAATCTATGCTTTTTACAATTGTAAATTCCATATCATAATCACTATTATATCTAAAATAATCAAGCGTGCTTGGAGTAGATTTACTTAAGTTCCATAAACATTCTCTAGAATCAAGTTCAATGTCTAATTTTCTTCCTAAGTGTTTTTCAAATTCTGATAAAGAACAAAATGTAATACTAGTTTTGTTTAATGAACCCATATAAATATCTATCATTGTCCATTTATTTACATAAACTGAGTTTTGGTTAGTTTCACTAATACCTACAATCGTTACATCATTTTTCATATATTCAAAATTTACATTTTGATTTAAGAATGATGCAACATTCATAAAGTTATTTAAAGTAGAACCATTTATCGCATTTTCTAATACCCATTTATCTACAACTATCTCCATTGGATTTTCAGGAAGTCTTCCATATATTAACGAATCATCTTTCAGTGTACTAAGTGGCAAAACGCTAAAGTTGCTAAGATAGTATTCTTTATTACCAAGTTGTGTAAATGTTGACATTATATATTTTGCTTTAGTATGAAAATTAATAACAGGTTCAATTTCAGGATTCTCTATTAAAAAATCTTTATAAAATAAATCAAAACCAAATTTACCAGCACGATCATCAATTTGTGCGCTACCTTTATCCATATATATATTATATATTCTAGAATCAGTATTTGTTAATTTTTGTTTATCAACAAAACTTGCAGTAATGATACTTTGTATACAAAGTAATGTTAAAACAACTACTACAAATAAAGTAATAGATAAAAATGTTGTTTGTTTTTTCATTTTTTTATTATTGCTCACCGCAAGACTTATTCTTTCTTTAAAAGAAAGTCCAGGTGTTTTAACAAATTCTAATTTTTCAAGTTCGAAACTACTAACCTTAACTGCTTTTTCTGTGTCAAGCACTTTTTTATAATCATCTATTAATTTTATTTCATTAGAATTATCTAATACAATAACTGGTTGATTACTTTCTATATATACTTTGTTATTTTTATATACAATATTTAAATTAATTTTATCTTTAGAACTTGTATAATAACTAATTTTAACATTATCATTTTCTATATTTTCATAATTTAATTCTTTCAAATAGATATTTTGATCATCCTCAAATTCATATCCATTTTTATTATCTATAGCTTTTGTACCAGTTACTTTTCCATCTTTTAGTTCAATAATAATATCAGAATAGCTATATGCAACACGTTTTTCATGAGATACAAGAATTACTAAAGTAGTTTTGCTAATCTTCTTTAGGATATTCATAATCTCAATTGTATTTTTCTCATCTAAGTTTCCTGTAGGTTCATCTGCTAAAATTAATGATGGAGATTTAATTAATGCACGTGCAATCGCAATACGTTGTTGTTGTCCACCTGATAATTCAGAGACTCTTTTCTTTTTATATTTTAACATCCCAACTGCATTTAAAACATAAGTAATTCTTTCATCAATTTTTTTAGAATCAAGACTATACATATTTAAAACAAGTTCTAAATTCTCATATACTGTTTTTTGTTTAAGTAATAAATAATTTTGGAAAATATATCCTATTTTTTCATTTCTAATTTTATCAATTTTTCTTGCAGAATATTTTTTAATTATATTTCCATCAATTTCAATTTCGCCATTATCAAAACCATCTAATCCACCAAGTACATTTAATAAAGTAGTTTTACCACTTCCACTTTCACCTAGTAATGTAACTAATCCACTTTGTGGAAATTCTAATGTTGTATCGTTAATTACATGTATTTCATTATACTTTTTACGATAAAAATATTTATTTAAATTAGTTATCTTAATCATATTAGTCCTCACTTATTGATGAAATTTTAACACGTTTTTCTAAGAATTTACTAAATAATCTAGAAGTAAATAAAACTAGAACTCCTGTAGAAAGAAGTAAAATCAAATAGTCATAGAATCTTACATATTTATACGCATCTAATAATACTTCATTTTTAGTTAAACCAAATACAAGTAATACTAAAACAATTACAAGAATATATGATATAACTCCATATATGAATATTTCAAATATATTAATCTTTTTACATAGATTATTTGACATCCCATTCATTTTAAATATCAAATAATCATTCTTTCTAAACTTAAGAATAGTAAACAAAAGAATAACACCAACAATATTTACAACTATAAAAGCAACAATAGATATAGCTAAGTTTACGTATCTTATTATAACTTTACTTTCATCATATCCTTTTGTGCTAGATTCAAAACATGATAACGAGTCATAGCCATTATCTAATAAATCTTTTTTTACATCATTATAATAAGCATAATCTTCAATAAATACGGCAAATTGTTTTTTCTCTTTTACTAAACTATAAATTACATCAAATAAATCTTCAGACACACCAAGAGCATTATTATGAATATTATGACAATTTTTTTGATTAAACTTTAATTTTAAATCATAACTATAATATCCAAGACTTAGATTACTATTTGTTCCGCTTGAAAACAAATAACTACTAGCATCGTTAAATAATGCTTTACTGAATGAACAATCATATTCACCAATATTTGGATCAAGTACAATTTCATCAAAATGAAAGCGTTGATGTTTATACGCACCACCTGCACCTTTGACTTGATAATTAACAGTAATTCGATATTTATATTGTAGTAAATCTATTAATTGACATAGTTTTTCAGAAAAATAAGCTTGTTCAGTTGGTTCTTTTAAAATACCAACAATCTTTAATTCATATTTAAACATTACCCCTGCATTCCATTTTCGTTGGTCATTAAACATTACAGTTTCAATCGTGTCAAGTAAACCATCATCACTAGCATAGACAACCATCTCATATGGATTTTCAGGAAGTCTTCCATAAGCCAAATCACTATCAGATAAAGAACAAGCACTTCTCATAAAACGAGTAAAATCTTGTAATCTATAATAAGATAAATCAACTGTAACAGGATCCATGTCATCTAAATAACCATTTTCAATAACATATTTATAATCTGTTGGTCTAAAATAATTTACATCAGTAATATAATCATACTTTTCAACACTTACTACTTTATCAACCATTGCACCATTCATAATATCATCTGTTATTACATCTTGCTCAAGTGTTCTAACAAGTAGTCTTGTATCATCAAAATTAATAAATAATTCATCATCTAATACTTTAGTTTTTGCATCATTTAAATTTGCTTTAAAATTTACAATAAAAATAAAACTTGAAAGAACCGATATTAATACAATCATAAATAATAATAAAGTTCTAACTGGTTGTGCTTTAAAGTTAAGATAAGAAAAATTTAATACTTTATTTCTATCTTTTGATAATTCCTTATCAGTTTCAACAGGAACGATATTTTTAGGTTCATTAATTAATTCATCATTAACAACTTCGCCATCATGAAGCCTAATTTTTCTTGTTATATAAGGTTCTACTTGTGCTAAATTATGTGAAACAATAATTACTAATTTATCTTTTGACAACTCTTTTAATATTTCTAAAATAGCTTTAGCATTTTCATCATCTAAGTTTCAAGTAGGTTCATCTGCAACTATAATATTTGTTTCTTTAGCAAGTGCTCTTGCTATAGCAAGACGTTGTTTTTGGCCACCTGATAGTTTTGTTGTTTTTTTATTAACATCACCATCAAGACCAACTTTCTTCAATATTTCTAAAGCTTTTTCTTTTGCAGTATCATATGGAACACCTGCAATGATATATGTGACCATTACATTTTCAATTACACTATATGATTCAATTAAATTATAATTTTGAAATATAAAAGATATTTCATTTTTACGATAATTTTCAAAGTCTTCTTCATCAAAATAAGAAGTAGGTTTCCCATTAACATATATTTCACCATCTTCATAAGAATCAAAACCTGAAATAATATTTAATAAGGTTGTTTTACCACTACCACTTTCACCAGTCACCGCAACAAATTCACCCATTTTAAAATTTAAATTTATCTTCCTAAGTGCACAACTCACATTAGAAGAATTATAATAATATTTGGATACATTCTCTAGTCTTATCATGTTTGCCTCCTCCATAATAATAGAATAATATAATATATTTTACAATAAATAACACTTTAAAACAACTATATTACTTTTTATTGAATATATATACTATAATTAGAAAAAAGTACTTCAACCGAAGTACTAATATTTAATCAATTATTTATTATCATTAATTATTTTTTTATATAACATATTTGTATTATTTAAAAAATACTCTGCAGCCTCTTTATGATTTTTAATATTTTTCTCTAAATCATGATAACTTCTTGGAATATCTACTATTATTTTATTAGTTTTTCTATATAAATACATACTCACTATTTTTAAATCTTTTCCATACCTTTTTTTATATTCTTTTGCGACAACCCAAAAGCCACCAAAAAACCCTTTTATCTCATCATGATAGCCATCACTAGAATCTTCAGGAAAAATAAGAACACTAACTCCTTTTTCCAAAGAATTAATAGCTTCATCAATTGTTCTTCTAAATCTAGCATCAGGATATATAGGTATAATTTGCATTCCCTTATAGAACATTATCATAAAAGGAGTAATTAATGTTGCTATAATACAAGATAACCATTTTGGAACTTTTCTTTTTTGATGAAAATATACTTTATATAAATAACTCCATCTTTCTTTCAATGTTCCACACATTTGATATGCTCCCATCATCCTAAAATTAGTAGGAAAATATAATTCATAATTAGTAGGACCATATGATGCAGCATGGTTACTAATATAAAGACAAGGTTCATCTAAAATATTTTCCCCATTAATTATAATAGGTTTTTTCTTAAATATTCTTACAATACTTTTAACAAATCTAAAAAAAGGCTTTTTATTACTTTTTCTCATATCAGTACCTCATAAACTATATATAAAAATTATAACATAATTTTCAAAATTAATTATAGTATTAAGTTACAAATGCACCCTAAACTGACAAACTTTATTATTTTGTAATATTGTATCAAAAAAAGAACTCAACTCCTGAGTCCTTTTCTTTTAACTATTTTCTATTTTATTAAGAGCGTCTTTAATAGCCTTATCAATATCATATTCTTTTTGATTATATAATATTGCGTTAATAATAAATTTTCCTTTAGATAAAGAATCATCAAAAGTAGGAACAGCATATAAATAATCTAATTGACTTATTAAAACTTGATACACATCACCTAATAAACATGAAGAATTACTATTTAATAAATTATTTAATACATCTTGAAATTCTTCGGAGATAATAACATCTTTACGAACTGGAAAGAAATTTGTTCTTGTTGTCCAATCTAATTGAGATTCATAACTAGTTAAATATTTTATAAATAACCAACCAAATAATTCTTCCTGTTTATCAACACATTCAAATAATGTAAGATTAGAACCACTTTGAATAACTTGTTTTTCAACATCATTTACCCTAGTCATTTGTGGATATGTAGTAACACCAGTTGTAAACGAACCATCAAGTGACTCATAATAAGTAAGAGAACTACTATATCCGATAGCCATAGGAATTTGTAGGTCAACAAATGCATCTGAACAATACCAAGTATCTAAATATGTTGAAGTAACAATATTACCATCATTAAACTCATCTACTAACCAAGTAAGGGCAGCTTTTGTTTTTTGATTATCAAATCTATATTCAAGATCACCATTTTCATTAAATGATATATATTCACTTCCCCATTGTTTAATTAAGTTAATAAATAAAGTTTCTTCCTCATCAATCCCTAATCCCCCTACTTGTTTCCCAGTATCTTTTAAAGTTTGATATTCAGTTGTTTTTTTCCACGCTTCACAAATTTCAATTACCTCATCCCAAGTTGTAGGGATTTCCCAGTTATATTTATCAAATAAGTCTTTATTATAATATAATACTTCTGCATTTTTATTAAAAGGAATGGAATAAAAATTACCTTCATTATCATAAATACAACCACTATTAAAGAAACTATCAATATATCCATATGAATCTTCTTTACTACCATCTAAACCATATTCAGAATGTTTAATATATTTATCTAACAAACTAATAGTATTATCTTTAACAAATGAGGAAATTAATTTAGAATCAGCCTCTATAACAGTTGCATGTGTACCATTGGAAATAATATCTTTAAAGTCATCATAATCACTATAAGATTTAAGTTCAACAGTGACTTTCACACCATATTTAATGGACATGTCTTTCTCATAAGATTCAATAATATCTTCTAAAACACCTATTGGATTATTATAGCCTGCCATTGTATGATAGAAAGTAACAACTGTTTCTTTAGAAGTATCAAGCTCAGTTGGTAATAAAATATCAACATCATTACTATTATTATTGTTATTATCACAAGCACAAATTACAAATAAAAATAAACTTATAAATACTATTAATAATATTTTTTTCATCATACAACTCCTATTTATGTTTGTTAATAATATATCATAAATAGCATTTTTTTCAACTTTTTTACTAATATTTAATTTTTTTCTATAAATATAAAGTCATATACAATCTTTACATAACCATAAAAAGATATATATAAATCATACCTTCCTGGTTCTTCTATTTTATCAAAAGTCCAAACTCTTTCAATTGTTGAATTTGCTTTAATAATATTTTTCTGATAATCATTTGTAACAGGAATATCATTAGGTCTAATAATATTGCCTTGTTTATTTTTTAAATAAATTGTTGCACCTACAATAGTTGAACTACCTTCATAGGAAAAATCCCTATTAGAACAATTAATTGTTTTAATTAATACATTAAATGAATTATTTGTATATACATGATTTTTATTTACTATAGCTTCAAAATCAAACATCTTATCTTAATTAATATAATGAACATATTCATCATTATATTGTGTTCTTTCTTCTTTTTCTTCATCTTTGTAACCAATATGAATTACACCTAGAGGAATAATACTTTTAGGTAGATTAATAATTTCAGTGACTTTGTTTACTCTATCCATAACTGGATATATTCCACACCATACAGTTCCAAGATTTTCAGATGTTGCGGTAAGAAGAATGTTTTCAATTGCAGCAGAACAATCTTGAATCCAGAAATCATTGTCATTTTTTGTAATAGATCTATCAGTATTTCCACATACAATAATCATTAATGGAGATTCAAAATCAATACTTCTTGCGACATTTCTTATTTTACTCATTACTTCTTTATTAGAAATTACATAAAACTCCCAAGGTTGCATATTTCTAGCACTTGGTGCAGCCATAGCTGCAATAAGTAATTTCTTAATAATTTCATCACTTATTAAATCACTTTTAAACTTTCTTATACTTCTTCTTTTTAAGATAGCATCATATACATTCATACATATTCTCCTTTACTTGATACTATATAATTATATGAATTTGATATCTAATAGAACATTGACTAATTCATTAAATTTTCTTTGTAGTAGCTTTTTTTCATAAATTATTATTAATTCTGGAGCATTTTTTTCAATAAGTTTTGGAATTCTTTTATTACAAGCAGTAATAGAATTATAATACTCCAGCAAATTAATATCTGGATACTTAGGACACACGTAATATACAGGAAGAATATTTAGAATTAGAAAATTTAAAAATCTTCTATTTTCATCTGTAGCATATTGATTAATTAAATACTTTATAGCTTCACCACCTGATAATGCGTCAATAATACCAATTCCTTGTTCATTTAGTAATTTAATATAAACAGTTTTTTCAATAACATCACCTTTTTTAAATTCGTTATTTTCTTTTGGATTTACAACAAAATATGCTTCACAATTTATCAAAGCTTTTAGTTTATCTTTTTCAATTTCAAATATATCTTGAAAATAATTTATATTATCTTGAAAATATTTCATTTGAACTACAGGAACATTTAACTCAATATAATGCATAGAATTAACTTTAAATAAATATTCTAAATCCCTAGTCTCTTTAATACTTAAACCTGGCTGAAAATTAGATGACCTTCTTAAAACATTATTAACATTTATCATATTTCGTCCTCCTTATTGTAATATTTATTATATCAAAAAAATATGTATATTACAATATTTTAATAATTATTAATTATATTTTATTATTTCTTAAAATGAAATAGGAAACCCTTAAGATTTCCTATTTTTTTATGCAAATTCTCTTAAAACTATATAAGTAATATAGGCTATATATAAAACAATAAAAATTACACCTTGCCACTTTTTGATATCTTTACCTAATCTTGAAATTATAAATACTAAAATACCAGATAATAATAACACCAATAAATCAGCTAGTGATTCACTTATTCCAAATGATATTTTATCTTTAATAGTAAGATTAGAAATTGATGATGAAATACCTAATATAAATATAATATTAAAGATATTTGAACCAATTACATTACCTATTGCGATATCATTTTCTTTTTTAATTGATGCTACCACTGAAGTTACAAGTTCAGGAAGTGATGTTCCAACTGCTACTATTGTTAAACCTACAAGTGCTTCACTCATTCCAAGTGAAGTTGCAATATTAGAAGCACTTTCAACAACAAATGTTCCACCACCAATTATTGCTACTAATCCTGCCCCTGCAAAGATGATACTAAATAAAATATTTAATTTATTTAGCGATTCATTTACTGTTTTCTTAAATTTTAATAATAGAATAACAACAAATACAACCATTACACCAATAGTAATATAGTAATTTTCTATCATTGCAAATATACCTGCAACAGCAATTAATACACTTAAAATAACGTTCTTAACTGAAATACCTTCTTCAGTTTCTTCTTGTACATCTAGTTTTGCTTTTTTAGCTCTTACCATTAATAATGCAATATATGAAACAAATAGTAAAATAAAAATAATAGATTCAATTAAGTCTAGTTTATATGGAGTAATTACAAATCCAAATAGTAACATTAGCCCATATAATAAAACCATAATTGGAATATCATATTTTTTCATTTCATCACTAATAACAAGTGGAACAAAAATTGATGCACATCCTAAAATTAAGAATGTATTAAATATATTTGATCCAACTACATTTCCAAAACTCAAATCATTACTTTTAGCAAGCGATGCTTGCAAACTTACCGATAATTCAGGAGCACTAGTCCCCATAGATACTAAAGTAAGTCCAATAATTAATGATGGAACGTGCATAGCTTTTGCTATTTTACTTGCACCATCTACAAAGAAATCCGCTCCTTTAATTAATAGTAACATTCCTACTATTAATATTATCCAATCTAACCACATTTTAAAATTCTCCTTTGTTATTTAATTTTTGATATATTTTGTGAAATATTTAATAAATGATCTCCTAATCTTTCAAAGTTAATTAAGATATTTGAATAAATTATTGACCCTTCTGCTGTACAAATTGATGTACTTAATCGTTTTACCATATTTGCTTTATATTCAATGGTCATTTTATCTGTTCTATCTTCTAATTGTTCAACTTCATTAAGTTTTAAAGGATCCATACTTATATCTAACATTTGATTAATAATTTCTTTATAAGTTCTAATTTCTTCTTTAACTATTTTATTTATAGTTATATTTCTATCTTTAAACTCATTTCCATATTCCATTAAATTAACCGCATGGTCACTTAATCTTTCAATATTGTGAGTTATATTTAAGTATGCACTATAACTTTCACTAACTGCATGATTTGATTCATGAGAAATACAATCAGTAATTTCTTTTGTTATACCCTCATTTAACTTATCAATTAAATCTTCTTTTTCTAATATATCACTAGTATCTACTTTTTCTCCTAATAAATAATTAATACTATTGTTTAAGTTTTCAATCGACAATTCATAAATTCTATTAATTTCTAATCTAGTATTTTCTAAATGTATCGCCGTACCACCAACTCTTGTATTGATATCATGACCAAGATATTTAAATATAGATTCACTTTCAATCACTTTGTCTGGTAATATAATATTAGCAAGTTTAACTAAATATGCACCAAGTGGTAAAAGTAACAGTGTTGTAGCAACATTAAATATCGTATGCATATTAGCAATTTGTTGAGATGGATTATCTCCAGATATTTTCTTCACTAAAGTAGTTAATGGGGTAACTAAACATAAAACAGTAAATAACACAGTACCTGTAAAGTTAAAGATAAAATGAATAAGTGTTGTTCTTTTCGCATTTCTATTTGTTCCCGCTGATGCAAGTAATGCAGTAACACAAGTACCAATGTTTTGTCCAAATAATACAAACACTGCACTTTCAAGTCCTATAGCACCGCTTATTGCTAAAGCTTGTAATATACCAACTGATGCTGATGATGATTGAATAATTATCGTAAACACCATACCTGCAAGTATTCCTAAAATTGGATTTGAAAATTTAGTCATTAAACTCACAAACTCAGGCATATCTCTTAATGGTGCCATAGCAGAACTCATCATATCCATACCAATAAAAAGAACACCAAAACCACATAATATTTTACCAATTTCATTTAATGTAGCTTTCTTTAAAAATACAATCATAATAACACCAATAACCGCAAATATTGGCGCAATAAATCCAATATCAAGCGCAATTAATTGACCTGTAATTGTTGTACCAATGTTTGCACCCATAATAATCCAAACAGCTTGAGACAATGTCATCATTCCTGCATTTACAAATCCTACTACCATTACTGTAGTTGCAGAAGATGATTGAATTACCATTGTAATTAATGCTCCGACAATTACTCCTAAAAACCGATTAGCTGTTAATTTTTCTAAAATTGTTTTCATTTTATTCCCACAGGCATTTTCTAAACCACTGCCCATAGAATTCATCCCAAGTAAAAACAACGCTAATCCGGCAATTAAATTTAAAATGTTATCTATTCCCATAATTTCTCCTTTCAAAACTAAAAAATGGTAAATAGAATCCACCCGTTATATTTGACAGACTCCACCTAAAATTATTTAACTGTATAAAAAACAAAAACGAGTAGATAGACTCCACCCGTTATATTTGACAGACTCCACCTAAAAAACTATTTAATTATAAAATAAAAAGAGACTCCTACCTAACTAATTAGGTAAAAGTCTCGAAATTTCAAATGCGCCCGAGTGTTTCCACTGTATTGACGAGCCACACTCCATTTATGAAACTAAATGGTTTCTACTCCCTTTTGTATACAACATTATTGTATCATAAAATATAAATAATTTCAACACTTTCAACATTATTATTAACATTTTTAAGAAAAAAATACTTTTTATGAAAATAATTTATAATTAAATTTTATATTTTATTATTATTTAAATAATTTATATAATCTTGTTTCATCATCATTTATCATTGAATTATTATATGAATCAACAATTGATTTCTTCAAAACAAAATGTTCGTAGAAGAATTTAATAACAAAAAATAAGGCAGCAGTGCCTTCTATAAAGTCACTTGGTGCAATATAAGTATTCCCTTTTTGAATAAATGATTCAGCAATATTAGTAGTACCAGTATTACAGCACATAGAAATTATTATTTTATTATTAATATTAATTTTTTCCTTAATTACTTCACTTGTTATATCCTTAGGTTCATCTTCTGCATATATTTCTTCTGCAAGTACTGGCATAATGAACTTATTATCACCATGACCTGAAAGAATAATATACTTATAATCATCTGAATTATTCAATTCTTCAATAAAAGCATTAGGTCTACCAATATAAGCAATTTCTACCTTTGCATCAAAACTTTCTAGAACACTTCTTATTGTTATTGCTTCAAGCACATCATCAAAACATAGTATTTTTACTTTATTTGACATAAATTATTCCTCCACTACTTCGCATTAAACTTACAAGATTATTTTTATTATATCATAATTAATACATAATTGGAGTTAATAAGCATTAAAGCATCATTAATCTTTTAAGACTAATGATGCTTTTAATTATAAATAAGAGAATAATTTATAAATATCTATTTTATAATAACACCATTATAAATAAATACTTTTCTTGACTTATCAGCTTTAATAATACCTTCTTCAAATGCTCTATGTAAAATTAAAGAACGATCAAGTAAGATTGCTTGAATAATAAATGGAGTTTGTTTTTCTAAATAACTAGGTATTAGATTTCTTACTTTCATATATATTCCATTATATAACTCTTTATATGCAGAAATTAATGCTTCATCGCTAGTAATTTTGTTCTTTAATTCTTTATAATTTTCAATAGTAATTACTGGAATATTAACTTTAATACTATCACCAACAATAGTAAATGCTCCCATTTCAACATATTTGTCTACACTTACTTTATTTTCTTCATCCATCTCGCTATACTTTGTATTTTTAATTAATACTTCATATAAAATATTTAAATCATATGTTCCTGTTAAAGCATTATTATAAGCAATTACATCAGAGGCTCCACCATCTTCTTTCCAATGATCTGCAGGAAATGCATAAGCACATAAATGACGACCATTATAATCACCATTACGTCCACTAAATGAAATAAAGAATTCATCATTATATAATTTATCAAGCGTTTCTAATAATATAACATCCCAATTTGTTCCATCATTTCTAAGTGTAAAATCAGTTCTTAACACATTTTCTGCAATAACCATTGTTAAACAAATAAATGACCACATTAAATGTTCATCAAGTGCATCGGTTTCATCAAGCAATGATTTATAAAATTCTAGATTTTCTTTTGTAAAGTTTACAATTGCATTATAATATCCAGAAATATTCTCTCTTGCGAAATCTAAAATTTCTCTTCTTTCTTTTTTATTAATAAAAGCAATATTAGTTAAATATTTTCCATTTTCTAATTTAATTAAAAAATCTTTATTAACTAATTCTTTAACATAATCTTCAATATAAGGTCTAGCAATTCCAAGTTCAATTGAATAATCTTCAATACTACATTCAATTCCATATGAATGATATAATAAATTTTTAATTAATAATGGATCTACAACTTTACTTGGGTTAAAACTTAAATTCCCACTAAAACTTTGAACTACCTGAAAGTTTTTAGGCACATAAGCCTTTTTACCATTTAATCTTTCCATATCTATATACTCCTTCAACTTTTTTCTAATATCTGACAGTCTTCTTCCGACTGTTCCAAGAGGTAACTTTAATTCTTCCGCAATAAACTTTAAAGTTTTATCTTCTATATAATAAGCGTAAAGTATTTCAGCATAGTCTTTACTAAGTAACTTAATAGCACTATTCATCTTTCTAATCTTTTCATCCTCAAGAAGTTCTTCAAGAGGTGTTTTAGAATTATCACTATATATATTAATTTCTTCTTCATTTAATTCAAGATTATTTCTATTTTTAATAGTTCTTCTTAAATACATGTTGTATTGATTTTTACATACTCCCCAAATATAGAAGTCCATATTATCGATATGTGCACCTTTATCGATATTTTCTAAAACTTCTAAAAGTATTGTTTGTGATAAGTCTTCTGCATCCATTCTAGAATTACATCTTTTTACACAAAAGAAAAATACTTTTTCTGCATAATCTACTACTTTTTCTTTAAGTTCATTTTTGTTTAAATTATTCATATATTTTACCTCTTCACTTATATAGTTGCAAAAGTAAAAGTTTTTTTCGCACTTTTTTTATAAATTTATTATACTATTTTTTATTTTATTATTCAATTTAAATAAATTATTTAAAAAAATCAGTTAGAAAAACCTAACTGATTAATTTTATGCAACTTCTACTGATCCACTACCTTGAAGTAGTTCCATAAATTCATCAAATGTAATTACATCTTGTGGTAGAGTAATTTCTACTTCACCAAATTGTTCAAATAAAGTATCAAATCTAATTATCTCTGTTTCACCATCATCAATATTATTACCAATTAAATCAACTACAATATTAGTAATATATTTATCATCTACTTTAGCAGTAACATCTATATCAACATCTATTTTTTCAGAGATTGTAGGATCACCCGATATTACTTCAATAAATTCATTCATTACAACTTTAAATTCTTCTTTTCCAGTTTCATTAAAAATGTAATCATAATCTTCTACATTAGATTTATCAAAATATTCATCTTTAAAAGTTGTAAAGAAACTTGTTAAATCTGCAATTACCGCTAATATTTCTTCTGTTTCATTAATAGCAGTATCAGGGTTAACTTCTTCAGATATTATATCAAAAAATAATTCCTTTATTTCAGTTAAAGATATTTTTACATTTCCTGAATAATCCATATCAAACATACTTGGATCAAATATAATGTATAATTCTTTTTCTTCATCAGTAGTTTCAATTAATGTATAAAATGTATACACAAATCCACTTTCTGTTATTTCAATTTTTTGCATATTATCTTGAACTAAAACATTTACTAGGCACATCTTTTCAACTATTTCACCTTCATAAATAGTTTTCATATCAAGATTAACAGAAAAGTTTTTAACTTCCTTTAAAGATTCTATTCCGCTTTCAAATGTAATTTTCTCTGGTTCTTTATATTCAAAAGTAATATTGTCACAACTCACATTAAAAAATAAACCAACCATAAATAATAAAATAATAAATAATCTTTTAATCATAATGTTCCTCCTTGTAGTTTATTTATTATAAAAAGATAAATTTTTAACTTTTATCTTTACTAACATTATATACTAAGAGTTTAAAAATAGGTAGTTACTTTTAATTAAATGATAGTTACTTAAATATTAATTATTTCATATTCATTACTTTATCAATAATTTCTTGATACTCAGCTAATTTTTGATAATTATTAAATAACTCATTATTTAATTCCTTTATAATATTATTTTTTAAATCATTAATAGCAACTGAATATCCACCAATAGAATTACATTCTAATTTACTCATAAATGGGGATTTAATCTTATGAGGTTTAAAATTAATAATATAATTAAGTGGTTCATTTAAATTCTTTAAATAACTTACTATCTTATTATTATCACAACTCGTTTTAATTTCTAGTTTTAAAAGTTCTATATAATAAAAGATAAAAGGCACTGCATTAAAACCAAAATCACCATCTTTAACAAAAATTAATTCACTCACTTTTATTAATCTTTCTAAGTATTCTTTTTTATACACATTAGAACAATTAATTCCATTATCGAATAAAACCTTTTCTGATTCTCTCATAATCTCATTAATAAATTCACTAGTATTATATTGAATTAAGTTTAATAGTTTATCACCCTTTAAATATCTAGTTTTAACAACATTACTATTAAGGAATAAACTTGAAGGTAGTTGTTTAGCATAATATTCTGCCATTTCAATTTCATCCATTTGTGAATATAAAGATACTAGACATTCGGTAACTTTTAGTCTCATTAAATTATCTGTTGATTTTTCAAGAATACTTTCTGATAGTTTAACTACATCATTTATATATATTAATCTATTATTAACGATATTAATTGTTACCATAATAGAAATTAAATTATATTTTATCTCTTCATTATTAGGTAACTTTTTGTAAGCATCTTGCCAAAGTGTAAGTTCACCATCTAAATCATAATTCTTTTGATATTCTAAAGCTTTTTTATTAAGTTCTTTTACAAACTCGCTTTGATTAATTTTTTCCACACCTAGCAGTTCATCTACAGTTATTTCAAAAATATTTGCGATAAAAGGTAATAAACTAATATCAGGGTATGTAATACTTTGTTCCCATCTTGAAACCGACTTTGAAGTTGTACCAAGTAATTCTGCTAACTCTTCTTGAGTCATCTTTTTTTGTGTACGATACAATTTAATATTATTTCCTAAATTCATATTTTCTCTCCTTCATTAATATATATGTAATTGGCCATTTACATTGTAAACTAGTTTACACAAACATTATAATATATAAATTATCTTTAGTCCACCCCACAATTTAAGATATTCTATCTCAAATATTGAGATTTAATCTCATATTAGTGTTTTATTGTAATTATATACTTAAAAAGTTATTAATTCAATTAAACAATTAAAAAAAGTTATAATCTATTTAAGATATAACATCTATAATAGAATTATAACTTTTTAATTTTAATAAATCTGTTTTGCAATTAATAATAATTTTTGATACTTATCAAGTTTTTCTAAATCTTTAAAACAACTTAAAGTTAAACAATTAACAATATTATTATCTCCATTAATACTACCAATTTTTGAAAAATTATAAACATTTGCTTTATCTAGAAATTTATTTTTCACAATAAAATCTTTATTCTTCTTTGGTATCGTTATTTGTTCGACTTCTACCATTTTTTCAAGCCACTTTAAACACTCTTCATTATTATTCATTTTAATATAAGTTCTGGCAATAAAACAATATATATTACCATTTTCTACTTTATATAATTGAGGAACATATTCATCTTCTTTAAAGACATAATTAATTATATCTAGTGCACTAAAATACATTTTTAAAGCACTTTCATAATCTTCTGTACTTTCATATGAATTTCCAAGCATTGCTAATATATTAATCATAGAAAATAGATGTTGCTGCAAGCACCTTTGTAAATTTATTTGTTCAATTTTATATTCATTAAATGCATGATTAATCCAAGCACACATCGCATCAACCGTCATATCTGCACGCCATGGAAACATATTAGCATGTTTCACAGCACTTTCTACATCACCATAAGATGAATGTAAAAGCACCATAATCATATGAGCACGTAAAACATCATTTGTATTACAAGAATATTTAGCTATTAAATCAACTTGTTTAATTGTTTTTCTATATATCATTTCACCATATTCTTTATTATATGTGGAATTCTCTTTATATGCTAGTTCAATACCATATTCAATGCTTTCTTGTAACAAAGTTAAATTAGTCGGATATTTTTTAAGAGCTTCTTGTAATAAAAGCCATGCTCCAATATTATCTAATTTTAATGCTTTTTCATTACAATCATCAATAATCTTCTTTACTTCATCTTCCCTATCATTTATTACAACGCCTAATATAACATCAGTGCTAACACCAAAAAAAGTTGCAAGAGGGATGATTTGTGATATATCAGGAAGTCCAACACTATTTTCCCATTTTGAAATAGCTTGAGCTGTAACATTAATTGCTACAGCTAAATCTTCTTGAGTAAGATTTCTTTCTTTTCTTAATTTTCTAATATTATCGCCAACAGTTTCTAACATCTTTTCCTCCAATTATATATATTACACTAATAGTATACCATCAAACCACCACAAAGTGAAGCGACTAAAAAGTAATACATTATCAACGGAACGTTTAGTTTATACTTTATTAAAGTTAAAACTTTTTTATTTCAAATTAATGAGTATTCTTTTAACAGTTCTTGTTGTTTTATTATTTTTTTTAAAATATCTAAAACTGTAATATTAGGTTTTTGTTTTATAAAATAATAAACTTTTTTCTCATTATCATTTTAACATTTATAGTAAAATCATTAATGACACTATTAGTGACATTTTGAGGGTATAAAAATACCTAAATTATAATAATTTTCCTATTATTATTTTCTCGAAAACACTTCCATATCTATCCATAAATTTCATTCTTAAAAAAAATAATTTATTGATATAACATATTTATTTATTCGTTATAATACTCTGCTTGAGCCATAAACATCTTCCTATATAAGCCTTCTTTATTTTTCATTAATTCTTCGTGAGTGCCAGTCTCAACAATATTATATCCATCAAGCACTAATATTTTATCACTAAATATACAACTAGATAATCTATGTGAAATAAATAAAGTCAATTTTTCACCTACAACATCTTTGAAATGATAATAAATTTTTGATTCACTTACAGGGTCTAAAGCACTTGTAGGTTCATCTAAAACTACAAAATCAGCATCTTTATAAAGAGCTCTTGCTAACGCAAACTTCTGAAGTTCACCACCAGAGAATTCAACACCTTTTTTATCAAACCACTTATTAATATAAGTGTTTTCTTTATTTGGAAGTTCATTTACTCTTTCAAGCGCCTCACTTCTTCTTAAAACGTCATATAGTTTTTCTTTGTTTTCATCAAGTATTGCAATATTATTTTTTATGCTAAAAGATATAATTTTAAAATCTTGAAATACAATAGCTAAACACTTCATATAATCATCATATTTATATAGTTTAATATTTTCTCCGTTAATTAATATTTCTCCTTCATTTACATCAAAAAATCTACATATCAACTTAATTATTGTTGTTTTGCCACTTCCATTTAAACCAACTAATGATATTTTTTCTTTTGAATCTATTTTAAAGCTTAAATTTTTAAGTACATAATTATCACAGCGTGGATATTTAAAACTAACATTCTTAAATTCAATTGTTTCTATATTCTCAATTTTCTTTCTACCATCTTTAAATATCGTTTCTATTTCCATTAAATTAATAAAGTTTTCTTGATATACACAATCTTGATAATATCTTTTTAATGAATATACTAAATTTGCAATTCCGTTATCTAATGTTTGTACCGATCCATACAGCATAGTAAATACTGTTAATTCTAAATTTTTATAATATATAGCAAATGCTAAAAGAACTATTGTTACAAATGTTGTAAATAAATAACTAAAACTATATTCAAATAAACTTACTTTATTTCGCTTTCTATTAGTTTCTTCTTCTATTCTAAAAAGTTCTTTGTTTACTTCATCACTTTTATTTTTAATTAAATTGTTTGCTTCATACATTCTTAAATTTTTTTGACTTCTAAAGGCCATCATACTCTTTCCATAATACCATTGTTTTCTAAAAAATCTTACCGTACCATTATTAAACTCTTCATCAATTTTTTGATATTTTCCATAAAATATAGTATTTAGAATAACACCAATTAGTGTAACAAATATAATTAAGAATTCACCACTAGCTATTATTATTCCAACAACACTTAATATTGTAATTATATTTTGAATAAACTCTTTTATTGTCCAAGTGGTTGAATAAATACCATTACTATATTGATTTAAACAATTTTTCGCATAGCTTAATTCATCATTAAATTGTGGATCTTCTATATGAAAATAATCAATACGTGCAATCTTTTCATTGAATAATTTATCTATTTTAAAATCGGCTTTTTGAATAATATAATAATTCATACTATTAAATATATTATCTAATACCCTACAAATAAATTGTACTACAATAAAAGTAATAACAATAATTAATAATTTGTGATAATCCTTGGTATAAAATAATTCATCTAAAATTAATTTTGGAAAAATGACCCAAGCAATACTACTAATTGAATTTACTAAGGCAACAATAACCATTACTACAAGCGACATTGGACTTATCTTTAAAAGTAATGGAACAAAATATTTAAGATTTCTTTTTATCTTTTTTAATTTCATTATTCTTTAGCCTCCTTGTAGTATTCTGCTTGCATATTAAATAGTTTCTTATATTCACTATCTATACTCATTAATTCTTCATGTGTTCCAACCTCTATTAATTCACCTTTTTCTAAATAGAATATTCTATCACAAAATTTCGTTGAAGATAATCTATGCGAGATAAATATTGCAGAATTTTTATTGATAATTTTATTTAAGTTAATATAAAGATCATATTCTGCAAGTGGATCAAGTGCACTTGTAGGTTCATCTAAAATTACAAATGGGGCATCCTTATAAATTGCCCTTGCGATAGAAAGTTTTTGACTTTCCCCACCAGATAATTCAACACCAGTATCATCCATATCACGTGTAATAATCGTATCAATACCATTTTTTAATTCTTTTACTTTTTTTGTTAATCCTGCAAGTTCAAGAGCATTATATAATTTTTCTTCATCTATATTTCCAATTGTCTCCATTGCGACATTTTCTTTTATGCTAACAGCATAATGATTTGAATCTTGAAAAACAGGTGCAATTAATTTTATTAAACTTTCTCTATCAATTTCATTTATATTTACACCATTTATTAAAATTTCACCTTCAGTCGGATGATAAAATCCGCAAATTAATTTTATTAAAGTTGTTTTACCAGCACCATTATGTCCAACTATTGCTATACGTTCACCTTTATGAATCTTAAATGATAAGTTTTTCAAAGTAAATCCTTCTTGCATATAATAACTATAACTAACATTTTTAAATTCTATTTCAACTTCGTCCCAAGAAAAAGGTCTAGTATTACCATTAAATGATAAATCCATCATCATAAACTCTCTATAATCATTCACTTGTAAACTTTGTGATAAATTATTACTATAGTTATTAATTATTATAGTAAGAGATGATGATAATGTTCTTATCGCAGCTATAATAAACGTAAAATCAGCAATACTCATATTATAATTAATTACCTCATAAATCATAAAAGCATATAAAACTATTTCATCTAGAATATTTAAAATTTCAATAACTATATTAATAAAATTAGATCTAATTTCTTCTTTTTTATAAAGTCTCATATATTCATCAATAGTTTTTTGACGTTCCATATCTATAAATTTATCCATCTCATATATACGCAAATCTTTACCAATGCTTAAATTTTTAGAAATATTATCAGTATAATTAATTTTTCTCCATAATCCAGGAGTTTTATCATGAAAATTACTTTTTTCTTTTTTTGTATTATAACTCATTAAAAAAAGTTTTAAAATTGCTAATAACACAATTATACCAATTAACCAAAAACTTACTCTTAGTATTATTCCACAACCAATTATAAATGTAATTATTTTACTAATTGTAGTAAACATATTTGTATATAAACCAATGAAACCACTTCTTACACCAAGTGCACGTGAACCTTTCTCAAAGGCATCTTGTGATTCTGGTAACTCAAATTTTTCATAATCAGTTTTTAGTGATTCCAAATGATATTCTCTTGTAAATATTACAGATAACTTTCTTGCTCTATAAGCTTTATCCCTCCAACAAGCTTGATTAATAAAAACTAAAATTAAAACAATTATAACAATAGCTAAGACTTTAACTATTAATTCTTTAAATTCAAGATTTTGTTCAATAGCTTCAATTGCAATTTTCAATATATATGGATACATAAAAACTATTAATGCTGAAATGACTGTATAAACAATTGTTTCAATAACATATATTTTATCAACCTTATATATTTTTTTTAATGAATAGAAAAAATTCCTAATTATATTTGGTTTAGTAAAATCCATTTTAATTTCTACCTCCTTTTAATCTATAAATTCAAATAAAATTCCTCTTAATCTATTTATACAACTTATAATATCTTGTTTACGAATATCGTCAAACCACACATCACATTTAAAATTATACTGTATAACAATTTGATATATCGATTCATCAAATAACTTATCATTTTTATTTAATATATTGTCTATAATATCGTTTTCCAAAAACTCATTTCTTGATAGAATTAGTTGTATTATATACGCTAAATAATTAATTTGATTATCAGAAATTAACGTTGAAATAAATGTAATATCGGCTTGATACTCATCAATAACAATATTCTTACTCTTATCATTTGAAACAATATTAAAATAATTAAACATTTCTTTTGTTTTAAAGTTTGCAATTTTTCTTTTAACATTAAATTTTGCTTCAACATTCTCTTCCATAATTTTCATCAAATCTAATGTTCTTACAAAATTTGTTATATCTTTAGGAACATATTCTTCTAACAATAAAACACAATTTGCATATTTTAAATATACACTAGATCCACCTATTACCAAAATAGTCGAAACATCATAATTTCTATATATTTCTTTAATTCGATTAGTAAATGGAATAATCGGATCATTTTTTACTACCAAATGCATATTGTAATCTCTTATCATAAAATTTGTTGCACTTCTATCTTCATCAATTAAAAGTAATTTACTATTACAATTGATTGCCTCTATAATATTTACAGCCTGTGATATACTTCCACTAGCATCCTGAGTTGAGAAATTATAAATACCTTCACTTGATGGAATATATTTATAAAATGGCGAAATATCAGTATTTGTTACGTATCTACCATCTTCTGCACATATTTTCATTGCAGTATCATCAGTAATACAATATTCTCTTCCATCACCATATTCATGATTATAAACCCCCATTTCAATAGCTTCAAGTAACGTAGTTTTTCCAGAATATCCTCCTCCTGTAATAACAGTTATTCCTTTCTTAATCCCCATACCAAAAATCTCTTTTCCATCATTAAACTTAATACACACTTCTAATGATTTAGGAGATAGAAATTTTATAGAATCTTCTAATGGTTTATTAGTCCCTTCACTTCTAGGTAAGATGCTATTATTTGCTATAAATGTTACGTAACCATTTTCCTTTATATATTTTCTAATTTCTTGTTGCTTTAAATAAATATCAATATTTCTATTAAATTCTTCTTTATTAATTAGTTCTAGTTTTTTTGATACAACAGTCATTATTTCTTTAATTGCTTTAAAAGTACTTTTACCATTAATATGTGCATTATTTATTAATGGAATATGAAATAATAACCTATAATTGAATATCTTTTTAGTAAAATCATAATTAATACCATTTCTTCTAATAATTATTTCATTAGTTTTTTGTGATTCAACATATGGTTTTTCTCTTGCACTTTTATTTTTATTAAAATACTCTTCATTAATTTTGTTAACATCTTCATATAAATATTTTAATAAATAATGTTCAATAGCTATAACATTACCATAATAGATATTATCACATATTAAAGATTTTGGAATTTCAATATTCAAAACTAGTTTTTCAGGATTTCTATGCGACATTCCCTGAAACCAAAATTTTAAATTTAAATATTCATATTCCAATATTTTATATTCATCTATCTTACTAAATCTATCTAAATATAATTCATCAATTCTATTTTTATTTTGAGCGTGCAATTTTGCTAAATAACTTTTTAATAAATTCATATTATATCACCTCTTTAGCTAATTTTTATTTTTCTCAAACTTTATTCCACGTATTCTATTTATAAATCTATATGAATCAATAGGCCTAACTTCTTCTAAAAAAAATTCATATTTATAGAAATTTGATAATGCTATTTCATACCATTCTTTTTTATTAAACTTACTAATTATTTCATAACAATTATTAATTAATTCTTTATTCATATAGTATTCATTACCCAATTGATGAATTGCAGAAAAACATAGTGAATTAATTTGGTAATTATTCTTTATAGATTCTAAATTTTTTATATTTACTTCAAAATCATCTATAAAAACTAAGTGATTAGTTACGACATTAAACTTCTTAAATAATATGAATTTAACTGTATTATTTTCAATATTAATCCTTCTACTACTTTCCCATATTGGTACATAGTAATCTACTTTTTCATCTTTTTTAGTTTTTGTCTTCAATTCTTCATTATTAACATCGTGACATATATATTTTTCAAATTTTATTATTTGGTTTGAATATTCTAAAAACTTACTTGTTGCACCAGTAACTAAAATTACTGATAAACCAATTTTTTCTAACTCTTTAATTCGATCAGTAAATGGAATACTAGCATCAGCATTAATAATCTCTCTCATAATTTCATCTTTAATTAGAAAGTTTGTTGCACTACTATCTTCTTCTATTAATATTAGTTTAGATTTCCCATTGATTGCTTCTACAATATTTGCTGCTTGAGATACACTACCACTTGCGGCTAAAGTTGTAAAATTTTCAATATCTGGAACTAAATCTTTTGTAAAAAAAGAACTAATATTTAAATTATTTATATATCTTCCATCTTCAGCAGAAACCTTTATTGCAGTATCATCCGTAATACAATATTCTCTACCATCACCTTTTATATGATTATAAATTCCATTTTCAATAGCGTTAAGTAATGTTGACTTACCCGAAAATGCACCTCCGATTATTGAGGTGATTCCTTTCTTAATCCCCATACCATAAATTGATTCACCATTTGAAAGTGGTATTTCTATCTCAAATGTCTCTGGTGATTGAAATGGTATAGCATTTATATCCTTTTCTTCAGTTCCATTAAATCTAGGTAAAATACTATTATTTGCTATAAAACTCACATAATTATTTTCTTTCAAATACTTTCTTATTAACAATTGATTATCATAAATGTTTTTCTTTTCTTCGTAATCTAAAACATCAATATTCTTTATTACATTTCTAACCACTAAAGTAATCTTGGTTATATATTGTAATACGCTTTTAGCACTAATCTTATTATTTACTAAAGGTAATTTAACCTTTATATAATAATTGAGTTCATTTTTATCTTCATCTAAAAAAATAGAATTTCTAGATAAAACTCTATCATCACATTCTTGATATTTAATCATTCCATGTGTTTCTTTTTGTGAATTATTTGATCCATAAATTTCATCATTTAAACTTCTTAATTCATAAGTAAATTGACGTAATACATAGTCTTCCAAAAACACCTTATTACTAACTTCATATTTAGGAAGATTATTTACTGGAATACTAAAATGCATATATATTAGATCTAAACAACCTATCTTATATGTAAAATTAAACTTCAAAAATTCTATACAATAAAACCTTTTCATAGCTAAATCACATATTCTTAAAATATTATTCCAATGACATCCATCAATTTCTTTTATTAACTTTTTTAATTCATTCATAAAATACCTCCCATTTTTTGTAAATAAAAAACACTTCTATAAATTAGAAGTGTTAAAATTCAAAGGCATATTATAATTAATAAAACTTAACAAAAAACAGTCACGTGAAAGAAACCGATTACTTCTAATTTATATATGTTTATATTTTTCATAGTAATCAACTCCTTTCAATTAATTTTATTTTATATACAGTCATTATATCAAATAAGAAAGAAAATGTAAAGTATTTCGTTTGTTGAGTATGAACTATTTAGTTGCGTTTTTTATGACCTATTATATATATAACCATATATATTAAGACAACTTAAAGAACAATTTAAAACTCAAAACAAGTCTTTTATATTACATATTGATTAATTAAAATTTAATAATACAAACAACATTAACAATTATATTATACTATAATTATATTCTAAACACAATAACTTATTTGTTGATATAAATTCAACTAAACTGTGATTTATATAAAATATCTATAATATTTAACCTATTAACCAATCATCTTATTATATCAAAGTCAAAAATAAAAAACCATTAAGAAAAAATATACTTAATGGTCTTAAAAATATTAATTTAAAAGTGATTTCCAATTATAAAGAAAACCAATTCTATATAACTCAATATCATTCTGATACTCGTCTATCAATGCTTCTAATTCTATTAAAAAATTATTCCAATCACTTGTCCCAACTAATAATTCTTTTAATACTTGTAAATATCCGAAAACAGTGTTTTTAAACTTAAGAGAATACTTCTTAGGAGTCAGAGGAATAGCAATCATAATGGTATTATAAATTCTCGCATAATGAGCACAACAATTTCTTAAATTTGTTAAACAATAAAGCCATGATGATAAACATGCACTATTACTATTAAATTTTTTTTTACATCCACTAAATTATCCCCCTAAATATAAAAAACATCTCCCCTGGGGCACATTATTAAGAGGTGTGGGGAGTTTTATCACTATCATTATATTATAAAAAATAAAATAAATCAACCATTTACCATATCTTTTAACTATTATTTTAACAAAAAATGATAACTACTATTTTTAAAAAATAGATAATTTAACAAGGAGAATTAGTTTTACAAATTACTTCAATTAATCTCAATTTAATGTTTCTTTTTGCCCTTAATTCGTATCCTTTTTCAAATGATGAGTTTGGTCTATCAAAGAAATCTATTTCAAATTCAATATCTTCATCTATTTGATATAAATATACAGGAAATACACTTCCATTAAAAGTTATTATATCATCATTAACTGATAAACTTATTGGTTTACTTCCAAAAGCTACTGCAACTTCTTTGTATGGAGTAAAATCACAATTTTCTTTTAAATACTCTAATTGAAATGGAGAACCATGATAATATATACCACTTTCTTGTTTTGATATTTTAAGTTTCATTTTATACACCTATTTAGATTTTATATTTTTCAATTTCATTTAGCATATTATTATTTAATAAATCATCCATAATCCCTTGATCTAAATAATCACTAAGTTCACTAGTACTTACCCATTTAAAATCAATATGTTCATCAGAAATAATAACATCCATGCTATCAACAATACACAAATACCCAACATTCAAAAATGGTTTTAATACAGGATGATTTTCAAATACTGGTGATACATATACAAGTTTATATTCTTTTATATTAAGTTTAGTTTCTTCATAAACTTCTCTTTTTAATGAATCAATTATATCTTCATTGTTTTCTCTTTTACCACCTGGTATTTCCCATACATTATTACCATCATTTCTTTGAAGTAATAATACTTTATCTATTAAAGGATTATATATAGTTGCTCTTGGTCCTATTAAAAATAATGTATCCATAAAAAATCACTCCTAGTTTTTCTTAGTATATCATATTTTCTTTTATATTTCTACAAAATAAAAAGTCAGCTACCATCTTTAATACTAGATAGCTGACTTATTTTTATTTAAATATCCATGCTAGAATAGTTCCAATTATCACAATAACACAAAATATTATCATACCTATAGTTTGTTTCTTTGTCCAATTACTCTTGAAATATAGTTTATCAACTATAGCACTCATTATTGAGCCAAGTGTAAACAAAGTTACAAAAATGGGAAATTCATATAATTCAAGAATGACTCCATATTTCACTAGCAAAGATGTAACTAAAGCCAGAATTCCTATTATTAGTCCAGTAGTTATAATAAAAGTTTTTTCAGTAATCTTTTTCATAATATTTATTCCTCCATTTATTCTATTATACCACAAATAAATATTTAATCAAGTATTTTCTTTAAATATACATCATATTTAGCTTTATAATGAGAATAACTTTTCATTAGTTTATAGTCTTCACCATATTTGCATTGAGCATATTCGTCAGTTTCACTCCACGCAATATTGTGCACTTCATCAGGTATGTGTTGTAAAAAAGAATGAGCTTTATGTTCCAATCTATGAATTCTAAACTTCATAAATTCAGTAAATTCTTCTTCATATTCCACAATCGGATGAAACTCGTTATTAAATATTGTATAAAAATAATTCTTTTCAATTTCTAATGAGTTATTATTGAAATCTTCAGGTTCATATCCATATTTTTCTAAAGCATTATAATAATAATTTCTTATATCTTTAAATGCATTTTTTGTATTAATTGATAATTCTTTTTGTTCTTCGGTTATAGGAAGTCCAACAGAATTAAAACGAATAAACTTGCCATCTTTTTTAAGTACTCTATAAATTTCTTTATATACTTGTTCAGGATTATCTACTAAATGTATCATTGCATTTTCAACCACAATATCAACACTTTCATCTTCTAAATTTAAGTTATACGCATTCATTTTACAAAAATATAAATTATCATATTTATTTTTACTTCTTTGATTTGCAAATTCCAACATTTTTTCACTAATGTCAACTCCAATTGTTATTGCTCCTGCCTTAGCAAAAGGAATAGTTGCTTGACCAAGTCCACAACCAATATCAACAACTACAATGCCTTTACCATATCTTTTAACAATATCTTTTGCACTTGCTCCATAAATTCCATAATGATCTATTCCCCAATATATTAATGATGGAGAAAAATGAATATTTATATCATCATATCCAATATATTTGTACCCTTCATCTTTTACATTAATATTCTCTTCATCACAAAAATATTTAACATCATTATGAACTGGTATTTTATGATAACATTTTTCACAAATAAAATTAATTAACCTACTTCCACATTTAGGACATTTAAACATCATTTGTACTCCTTTATATTATATATTGAACTCTTATTTCTAATTTTTTCTATAAACTTTAGGGTTATCATTATAAGCATTTAAATATCTATTTTTTACTTCATTAAATTCAGTAGTATCTTTAATAAAATCAAAGACTGGATTATCAAATACTTTATAATTGCCTTCATAGTTTTTAATTTTAGTAATTGTATATTTTACTCCTTTTAGCCAATATGAATCATATTCACCTTCATCAGGACTATTACATAAAGCACAAGCATAATCTGCTGATTCATTTAGATATTTAAGAGTATTTTCTTTATCCTTTAACTCTGCATAATATTCTGCAATCACAAATGCAAAGTTAGAACAAGGAATATTAAACCAATAAAGATTATCTTCTAAAATTATCTTAATAAGTTCAATGTTCTTTTTAAATAATGCAATTTTTTGATATATATCATCACTATAATCTGCTAAACGATAAGAGAAATTGTGATTAATTTTTTGAAGTAGTAATAATACATTTTCTTGAAGTCTTCTTTTTCTTTCATTTCCTGTTAAAACATTAGTTAATCTTAATTCTTTAGAATAATCAATACCTGGTAATGAATTTACAATCTCTAGTGCTTTTAATCTTCCTTCTTCACCAAGTCTTGGATATGTATGAATTAAATAAATTGTGGCGCTTTCAATGATTTCAGGAATTTTTGCAACTTCTAGTGTTTTCTCTGCATTTTCAATTATTAATTTTTTTAATTGTTGGCGATAATCAAATAGTTCTTCTTTTCCAATTGTCATTTGCATTCTTGCCCAATAACATTTAGTAAGTGCATTTAATAATCTTTCATCATTAGGATACTTTTTTAAAGCTTCTTTCATTAAATTTAAACTATCATCTAAATATCTACTACTAATAAGCTCATTATTTTTTTTGATAACTTCATCAATATATTTTTTTCTTTCTTCTAATTTAATACCTAGTAATTCATCAGCAGATATATCTAAATAACTAGCAATAGATGGTAGTAATGTAATATCTGGATACGAATTATCTGTTTCCCATTTACTTACTGCTTGAGTTGTAACTCCTAATGCTTCTGCAAGTTGTTCTTGAGTAATCTTTTTATTTAGTCTTGCTTGTTTTATAACTTTTCCAATTTCCATTTTTTATTCCTTTCAAGTTTATTTTATAACCGGTTACACTAATAGTATACTACATAAAAATACATAATGTAAGCGACCAATATTTTAATTAAAAACAACTCACAGTTGATAAGACAAATTTTGTTTTATTTTAACCTATCTGTTATTGTATCATAGAAAAATCCATATATGCTACCATTTATCATTCTAGTTTCAAAAGACTTTCTATTCTTATCAAATCGTCTCTGTAGTAATGGTTCAAGATTATGATCTAAATAACACTCTATATATACATTATCATCTACTAAATAACTAATCTCAACTGTCTTATATTCTGTATCACCATATTTTAATAAAAAACTTTTTGTCTTTTCAAAATATGTACTCGCCACTCCTCCAAAGGTTTTAACAAACTCATCATCTTTAAATGTTTGAATCTTTTTAACACCATTTAAATTATCAATTCTCCCTAGAAACTGCATTTCATTATTTTCATTTCTTGCAATTAAAGAAAAAGTTTTAGTCTTAATCATATCCTTATTATATTCTTCTACTAAAATCTCATATCCTTTTTGATTATGAATTATAACTTCACCTAAAACAGTTAAATGATATGAATAATCTTTAATACCTTCATCATATAAACCAAAACAAATCTCATACCCAATTTCTAATTTTACAAACCAGTCTAAGATATTATTTAAAGATAGAGGTTTATACTCTTGCAAATATTTTAATGAATATTTTTTCATCTTATTTGGTAATGCTTCAATACTCGGTCCTTTGACTAATTCATCAATCGATACATCAAGAGCATTAGCAATCTTTTTTAACATAACTACATTAGGCCCTGCAATATCTGCTTCCCATGTATAAATTGTTTGTCTAGAAACACCTACAATAAAGGCAAGTTCTTCTTGACTTAAGTTTTTTCTTTTTCTAAAAATAGTTAAATTTTTTCCAAAATTCATATTTTACCTCCAAAAATTATATTGTAATGGCCAATTACAATATAAATATACACTATTAATTTGTGAAATACCACCAAGCAATCATAACTTTAAATGTAAGGTTTTCCATACATTACTAATTATATAATATTTAATTACTAATTTCAAATATATATATAATAAAACAAATAGACTATTAAGGTATTTTATTTCCTTAATAGTCTATATTTAATATTATGCTTTTTCTGCAATAACTCTTATATCATCAATTGTTAAATAACCGTTATTATATGCTTCAGTTAAAGTATAAAGCTTAGAATTATAACAAACCCAAATAGGATAATAACCACTATATGTAATTGTTACATCACCAAATGTCTCAGTCAATGTCCACTCCACATCAGTATGAACATAGCCATCATAAGTAACTGTTGAAACTAAACAATCATTATATTCTCCATATACATCTAGCATATATATTTCTCTATACATACAATCATCAAATAATTTATCTAATATTTGTTTACGATATGCAGTTTTAAATTCTTGCATTTTAGCATAAGACATAATCATATTTCTTCCAAGATAAAAATGATTTTCTAAATTAAATATAATCTTTGAAGAAGCTATTTCTTCTACCCACTCGTTTGGTATTAAAATTAAATCTTCATAATATGAAAATGCCTCACCACCAACGGCATTAGAATTATAATGAATACTAGCATATACGATATGTCGCTCAATAAATAATTCTGAATATGTAATATCTTCTAACACATCACAATAAATTGGTTCTTCTCTTAAAAACCATAATGCTTTATAATTATTCATTAAATATTGATCACTTAAGTTAGTATTAAATAAAACTTGAAGACTTTCACAGTTAATATTCTCAATATCAATAATAAAAGGTATTTTACCAGGTTCAATATCTTCTTTAATTGTTACATCGAATTTACTATTATTACTAAAATATCTTTGTGTTACAAACATAGGATACTGTGCATATAAGTTTTTAATATCATAATTTGCATTATTAAATAAGAAACTAAAATCTTTATCTGAAACTATTTTATAATATGTAAAAGTATTTCCATCTTTAAAATAGAAGATATTAGAAGTATGAATATATATTCTCCCAAACGATGTTTCTATATAATAAGGAGTAAGATATCCTGGAATACCTCCCTCATGAGGAATAAATTCAAATTCATCTAAGTCATCATATTCACCAATTAAAGCATCGTTTTCTACTGTGTACGCTTCATAATGAGTATCATATACTAGGAATGAATTACATTCTAAGTAAGGATTTTTAAACTGATATGTTTCTCCTAAAAATTTGTAATAATCAAATTTTATGCTTGATATTATCAAATCAGGAACATTTACTATAAAACCATTTGCAAGATTAATTTCATAAGTATTATCATTTGTAATAAAGGTATATTTTATATATCCTCCACCATCCATTACAGCATATTCCATATCAGTTTTAACATATAGACCTAAAATAAGTGCATCGTATAAATTAGAAATATCAATAGAATCATTTGAATATTTAATATTAGTTAAATTTCCTGGTTTAATACCTACAGCTGATGATTCATATCTAACCTCTTTTATATCTTCTTTATTTAATTCACTTGCCCATTTATAATCATCTAATTCTTGAAGTGTTACATATTCAAGTGTTACAACTTTAATTTCAACTACCGTATCCTCATTTGGCATATTAAATACATATAATAAATTAGATGTTGGCTTAGTAAGTGGATCAATTTTTATACCATTAACATATACTTCTACATCTGCATCAATTATCCATTGTATTGACAAATTTATAAAAGAATTTTCAACATATTCACCGGTAATATCTTCAATCATAAGTTCGGTATTTCCAGTAACAGTTAATGAATATAAATTACCACAATCAGTTTTTGTATGCCCACAAACTAAACATGTATATAATACCTCGCATCCACCATTTGGAATTTCAACCACATTACCTTCATCAAATGAATGTCCCATTACGCAATTAGCATTTACAATTTGACTTAATTCAATTAAATTTTCTTTTGTTATGATACCTTCATCATAAGCCTCTTTTAATATATAAATTTGATCATTAGAGTATACTTCTATACGTCTATGATTACCGTAATAAAACTTTATTCCACCTACAGTTTCATCCCATACAACAGAATCAGCAAATCCTCCAGTTTTAAAAACAGTAACTGCTTTTCCATTATTATTAAATGTTTTATAAATCTTATCTATTTCAAGTTCATAAGTTATTTGATATCTTTTTATATATGCATTAATTATTAATTGTTCTAACGTATCATCTAACGGTAAATCATTAAATAACTTTTCTATATAATCAAGATCAAGCTCTCCTTTTTTAATGCAATAAGGACTCATACTACCGCTTATCGCAAGATATATACTAGATATAACTTCAATTTGTTTTACTTCATTTGAATCATTATAAAACTCTAATGTATACATAATACCATGTGGTTTAATATAGTACATTTCTTCTATCTCTAAACTATTAAAATTATCAACAATATGATTTACTATTTCTTCTTCATTAATGTTTATTGTTATATCAGTTGGGCTATTTGGTACATTATTTAAATGTTTTGTAATAACAATACTATTTGAATTTGATATAAGTTTATTAGTTCCCTGGTTGTTATTACATCCAGATAAAAATGTTAAAATAATAAATATGATAAAAACTAATAAATATTTTCTCATATAAACACCTCTCTTATGTTCTTTTAGCTAACTCTTGTATCAGTTCAACTAACTCATTATATTTATATGTTATATATGTTATATCTCCTAATTCTTTTTCAGGATAATCATTTTCAACTATAATTATATTACTTAATTTATGATAATCTTTTAATAGTAAAGAATAATCTTTAGCAAGTTCTTCTTCATCTTGAACAGCAAGTGTTCTTAATTTAATTGTATTTTCTTTAATATTTATGCTGCATTCAAATTCATTATAATCTTTAAATAAACTTTCTTTATTAGTTTTTGTAATTATTTCATTAGATGAATACCAAGTAACATAATTTGTTAATTCATATTTAACAGGTGTTAAATATTCATCACCATTATTACTAAAAGATAAACTACCATATATATAATCATTAATATTAACTATTGTATTAGAAAATATTTCTCTTAAAATAATTCGTTCTTGAATTTGATATACACCAACACATACATAATCATTAATTTTTGAATATATTTTATTTACATCATTATATGAAATCCATAATACTTTATCTTTATTATAATAAGAATTTGAATAAAACCAATCAACTATACTACCATTAACATTATTAAGTGGAGATGCGCATGCAACATCGCATACTTCTTTATTTTCTTCATATATCTTTTCGGCAAGTTCTTTCTCAATATAGACACAAATATACTCTAAGTTAATTGTATTTTTGTACTCAACTTCATATATATATTCAAAACTAGAACTACCAATTGTAATACTAGGTTTAGTTAATTCATCATTACCATTACCATCATTATAATCACCTGAAGATTCTTCACCTTCAATATTAAAATAACTATCAATAATAGGTTGCGGAGGTTGTGGGCCTAAAGATTCGCATATAGGACCATTACCAATACTTATCTCAAAACTATTCTTAATAAAACCATCATATATATTTACTTTAACTTCATTTTCCCCCACACCACTACCAATATTGTCCTTATTATCATCGCCTCCAATATTATTATTTTGATTACCTGGTAAAATGTTATTTGGTTTATTATTATCAGGGCCATTAGTACTATTATGATCATTATTTGGGAACACCATTATTATAATAATTAATAATGAAACAAAAACAAATGAAGAAACTGTTAGTAATAATCTTTTAGAAAAAAGTAAACCAAAACTTTTTTTCTTTTCATATTTTGAAAAATTAATTTCATTAGCAATATCATTATAATTCATTTTTGAATCAACTGAATTACTTAACTCATCTAATAAACTTTTTTCATCTTTATTCATCGTTATACTTCCTTTCAATAGCTAATTTTCCTTTCTTTACAGCACGATAATATAAAGTTTTAACAGTTGATTCATTTATATTTTGCTTTAAAGAAATTTTCTTAAAGGTATAATTATCTAATAAATGTAAACACAATATTTCGTATTCTTGTGTAGTTAGGGTTTCTTTTAAAACTTCCATTACGTATTCAAACGTATCACCATTATCATTTTTAATATCTTGTATTACATCAAGTTCGTTATCATCTACAATAGATACTCTACTATATTTTTTGATATAATTTAATGCTTTATTTTTTGCAGATGTTGTTAAATAATATTTAATACTGCTATTAACTTTATCAGCATTATTAAAAAAAGACAAAAACACATCTTGTGCAATATCAACTATATCATCATAGTTTTTAATGTATTTTGCGATAACAAAACATACTAATCCCTTGTACTTATTATAGATTTCTTCAAAATATGAATTTATTATTTCTTTGTCGCCAGTTTTTAAGACCTGATGTAGTTTTCTTTCTTCATTCATATAATTATTACCTTTAAAGACGTCTTCATATATTAAGACAATTTAGCAATTGAAATAGTTTCAATTATTAATATAATTTTATCATAATAGATAATTAATTTCCAGAAATATTAAAACTATATATTATAGAATTAGAAAAAAACTAGTTAAATTATTAACTAGTTTTTTAACTATTTCTTTAATAATTCATTTATTTTTTCTAAATGAGTTAAAGAATCACCTCTAGAAGTATTTCCAAAGTTATACTCATTACCTTCTACTAATATAGATCGATGTTCTTCATATTCATTAAGATTATCAAATGCTTTTGCGTATTTAATAGCTTCTTTTAGATGAATATTTGATTCTTCTAAATTACCTAACTTTTTATACAAGCGATACAATTCCCATTCACATATTTCAAGTCTAGCATTATAAAATAAATAATCTTCCTCTTCATATACAATTTTAAATATTTGAATAGCTTTATTATATAATTTTATACTATTCTCGATACTAATTTCATAATTATCTATCGATTTAGCTCTTAAGCCTGCAGATACCATAATTTTCCAACATAACATATCAGTAAGTGTCTCAATATTTTGTTTTCTATAAATTATACCATCAACATCATATTCACCATAGAAGTATTCTCTTGCTTCCGCAAATGTATTTCGATAATCAAGCGGAAGTTTTTTTAATATTTTAAGAGCCTTCTTTTCATCACCTTTAACACTATAGTAGTTAGATAAACATTCAATTGCAGAATATCTAATTTGTTCATCATTACATTCTTCTAAGATAAGTAAACATAGTTTTTCTATTTCATCAAAATTAATATTCTTTTCGTCATATGTAAGAAGCCATATATAATAATTAATTATATTAAAATTATATGGATATTTATTATATAACTTTATAATTAATTCTTTTCTCTTCTTTTTTTCACCAATAGAATTTAATCTATCTATTTCTTTAATCCCTTCTTGAATTTCTAATTTATTCTTTTCTATTTCTCTATCTAATAATTCATCAATCGTAACATCAAAAAAATTAGCAATAAGCGGTAATAGTTCAATATCTGGATAACCAGTTTCATTTTCCCATCTAGATATTGCTTGAGGAGTTACACCTAAAAAATTAGCTAATTTTTCTTGTGTTAAACCTTTCTTTTCTCTAAGTTTCTTTATATTTTTCCCTACTTTAATCATTATTTAATCCTCCATCTTATAGTTATAACTATATATCTTTTGTAATTACACTAACATTATATCTTATTTTTTTAATAATTACAATTATCAATTAATTGATGTAAAAACAATGATTCATTTAGTTAATTTAAGTTTTAAAAAAACTAGTTAACAAATAATTGCTAACTAGAACTTTATATTATTTAATAATTCATTTATTTTTTTAAAGTATGTTAAAGCATCACCTTTAAAAGTATTTTCTAATTTATATTCATTAATCATCTAATTCATCATATTTTTTTATATTATTTTTATATTTTGCTAATAAATATGCTAAATAAAAATTAACATTAAATAGTATAAATAATATAACAAAACAACCTAGAGCTAGCAAGCAGTAAATCATAAATAAATTACTAAATGGCATTTCAGGAATACCAATAAATAATTCAATTATTATCACTGGAAGAATAAAAGCAAGAATAGATATAAAACTAGATACTACTAAAGATATTTTCAATGATCTTTTAATCTGAAAAGTATCATTAGGTAAATCAATAGCATAAACTAATATCCCTTTATAAGCGTGAACAAATAAAACCAAATATAATAGAATAATTAAAATTAATAATTCAAACATATAACTGATCCACTCTCCATTATTGAAAGCAACAAATGTATTATAATAATAAAACTTAAAAATAACATCAAATAATAACAATAAACAAACTAATTGAAAACAAATCTTATATATTGAATTACTTTCTTTATAAACTCTTTCATCATTAATAATTGTCTTATTTTTCATTTTTCTTTTCCTCCCAAAACAAGTCATTTAAAGTTTTCCCCAATACATGACATATAGCTAAACATAATTTTAACGATGGATTATATTCCCCTTTTTCAATTAAGCACATCGTCTGTCTAGTAATCCCTACTCTTTCTGCTAATTCTGTTTGAGTTATATTTTTTTCTAATCTTGCTATAATTATTCTTGTATTTTTCACAATAAACACCTCATTACAGTTATTATTTATATTAAAATTGTAACATATACATTAACAAAAGTCAATAAAATTGATAATATAATAACCCATTTAATAATTAATATTTTTAAAAAAACTAGCTAACATATTAGTCAACTAGTTTCTACACCATTTATTTAATTCTTGATATATATCTTTTGGCATTTCAATAACATCTATAGAGTATCCTAAAAAATTTAAATTTTCATCTTCACCTGAAATATTATTAACATATTTCTTTTTAACAATGTTATCTTTTTCATCATAATAATATTTAACAGGAATACTACGTCCTGATCCACTTATATTTCTTCTATGTAAGATAAGAATATTATTTTCAAAGAAGTCACTAGTTATAACTTCATTTTCTTTTTTTGATTCATTATTAGCTAAAGGAAAGTCAAAATCACCTACTATACCATTTGGAAGATCATTCCATACTTCAATATATGTTTCATAATTTTCTACTATATAATAATTTTTATTAAACATATTATATTTGTTAAAGAAAGTGTTGTATTCTTCTTTGGATGATTGATAAAATCCAAAGATTGTTTTAGTATTTAGTAAAATATCTGTTGGATCAAATGCTAAATAGCAATTTGCAGGAGTTTCTCTTGTTATATCAGATGAACCAATTTTATTATCATTATAATGAAAAGAATATAGTTCCATTCCTTTATATTCATTTATAGGTATATAATTTAATTCTTCATCTAAAATAATATATTCAAGCATAGTATCGTTGCTTAAGATGTTTGTAATATAACCATGATTATCTCTTTCAATTTCTTCATCAGGCACTTCTTTAACAATTCTATCATGTAACGTAACATTCTTTACTTCAATTCCAAACATTTGACCAGGGTAGGATAGTGCCATAACAGGTTTTCCAGTATACTCAATAAATAATTGATCTGCAGGATAAACAGTACCAATACCATAATCTTCAAAGTCAAAGAAAGGAAGACATCCATCTATTAAAATAGTTACTTCATCTTTAGTTATATTACCATAATCATATTGTACTAAGAAATATCCACTACCTGTTTCTTCTTGATTATCTACATTACAACTAGTAATAGATAATAATATAACTAATAATAATGTACTTACTAATATTTTTTTCATATATATCATTTTTATTATAAATTATTAACTACTCCACTAAATAATATTGTATTATCTTTTGCAATAACAAATCCAAATGATTGATCAAGAATAAAATCATAATATTTATAAGTATAACTAGGACCAGCAGATTCTGCTTTATTTGCGATAATTGTAACTGCAGCACCTTCAACACCTGTTTTATCTACAATAAGTTTTGTTTGATGAATAACACTACCTGTAACACAATTTTCATCTGTTATTTTATCATAGTTTGCAACATTATCTCTAAAGATTTTTGAAATACCATATTTATCTTTTAATAACGGAACAATATCTTCATCAAATGATGCGTCAAATTCTGGGAATAAACATCTAGTTAAGTATAATTCATTTCTTTCACTATTAAATACATCATAATTAGTATCATTTAAAATCATATTTAAATTGTTACTATTATATACTTCTTCTAAACTTTTTGTTGTTGGTTTAATAAAATAAAACTTTAAATTATGTGCTGTGTTTGTATAGAAATATTCAAATCCATCACCAGATTGAACACGCCCATTAATATATTCTCCCATTAAAAGATTTAATGTTTTGGTAGTATTATTTTTATTTTTAAAGTCATATGTATTAGTTGTAAACTTTAAATCTTCACCAATTGTACTCCAAGCATCTTTTAAATATAAAGTATTTATTAATAAGAATAATGTATATTCACTAAAATTATATTCATTATTAATTAAACCTTTAGTATTACGACATACATAATCTTGAACAGCTTTATTTGCAGCCTTATTATTTGTAGTAAATGGTGCAGCATATGAATCAGTATATAAAGAGTTCTTTAAAATATCTAGTCCTTCTTGTTTGTAATTTAATACTTCATTTAACCAAATAGAATTGTTTAAACTAATCATATGAGTTAATTTATCTTCATCATCATATAGTTCTTTATTAAGTTTTGAATATAAATATTTAGTATACTCAAGTATATCTTCATATGATATTCCTAAAAGATTTGCAAGTTCAGTTTGTGCTTCCGTTTCTGCAACACTCGTTGCCATTGCAAGAGCCATATATATAGATATTGGAGAAACAACCATACGATCGTAACCTGCACTATATTCTAAATACATTTTTTCAGTTAAATTAGTAGAAAAATTACTTACATTAGATACAAAATTATAATATTCTTGTGAACTTAAATTTTTTTGTTTTTCTTCACTTTTACTAAATAATAAATATTTTAAATCAGTATCTTTTTCAGTATTATCAACTTGATTTTGATTATTATTATTTTGATTGTTGTTATTATTATTTTGATTATTATTTTCTACTTGATTATGATTATTATTCTCATTATTATTATTATCATCATTTGTAGTATTACAACCAACTAGTAATAATCCAACAAAAACAAGTATAAACAAAATTAAACTTCTTCTTCTTTTACTCATTCAATTTTCCTCCTAAAGTTATTATATATAAATAAAGTCTTATAACTTCATATATTAAGACAATTAAAACTTTAAAATAGTTTCACCTTTTTATCTAAATTTAACACTTTTGCACCAAATTACATTTCCACTTGAATCCATATATAAATAAACTGTTTGATATATCATTGGTATAAAACTTGCATATGGATGTTTTCTTTGATAATCCCAATCATAGTCTATTAAGTTATTAAAGACTAATAAATATCCAGTATCTAATTTTAGACATAAATTAATTTTACCATAAGAATTTGGTATTTGTTTATTATTAATTATTAATGTATCATCATACATCTTAAGACCACTTGAAGACTTATATGTCTTAATATTCCAACTTTTTTCTCTTTCATATTGATCAACTAATTCCAAATCTAAATTATATTCCCATACATAAGATATTGATTTATTAATTGGTTGATACCTACCATAAATATAAAAGGTTTCATCTTCAAAAAGGACAAAGCTAATACTTCCCCATTCATCATTTGTGACATTTTTTTCTTCTATTATCATACCATTATTATTAAACGTATATATTTTAATATCCGATACTGATGAAGAATAATCATTACTAAAGTTTGAATATTCTGCAAAAACATAAAAATTATAATTATTTTCAAAAACATCAGAAATATTATTCTCACCATTTGTAAATATATGTTCCCATTCTAATTGATAATTTTTATCAAATTTTGTAATTTTAGAATAACATCTATATTGAAATTCATCTTCATAATATGTACTATGATTGCAAACTATAACTATACCATCATCAGAAGTTGTTTTAATATGTCCTATACTTTCGCTATATCCATTACTAACAAAATATTTTAATTTCTTAATTACATTAAAATTATAATCATATCTTGCTATCTCTATAATGTCAACATTCGAGGTATCTTTAATAGTATAAATATATTCGGTATCTATAAAAACATCATAGTAATCTTCTAATATTTTTTCATCAATGACATCTAAATAAACCTGTGGTACTTCACCAAATGAACTAACAGGATCATTAAAGTTTGAATTTTCTCTTATAGTTTGTTTAAATTGGTCATAGTGAATAACATCTATTACTAAAAGCGTAATACAAGAAAGAATAATAATAGAAGAAATTATAATTGTAACTAAAAGAAGTTTTTTATAATTAAATTTACTCTTTGTAACTTCTCTATATTCATTAATGATTTCTTCTCCAAATAAATCATCATATGTGACATTAAATAATTCATATATTGCTTCTAAATTAACATCACTTGGAATACCATTACCATTTTCCCATTTCGCAACAGCACTTCTTGAAACAAATAATTTATCTGCTAAAGCCTGCTGAGATAAACCAGCTTTTTCTCTTAATTCTTTTAATTTGTCTTTGAACATATAATTGTCCTCCTTATACCAACATTATATAATAATATTAGTACTTCGTGTTGTTACTTTTAATATTTGATTGTTACTTTTATAAAAAGAATAACCTTTATCGGCAAAATATATAATATCTATTTTTTATTTTTTATTCTTTTTTTGCCGATAAAGGCATAAATTCTTATATCATAACTTTAGTATTATTTAATCTTTTTTACTAAGTGCTATTAATTCTTCTTTAGTATAAACTTTATATCTATCTTCTTTAAACATAGTAGTTGTTGTATCAGGTAATTTTTCTATTAATCTTTTTAAATCTATATTTTTAGAAAAATCCACTTCATCTTTATCACTTACTATAAATATGAAACTATCATTTTCATAGTCTATATCAAACAAATTATTAACTTCAAGGGAATTTACATCAAAATATTCATTTTGATTTTCAATAAATTTTTCATAAATAAACTCATATAATGCTTCTTTACTTATTTTAATAACACGAGTTTCTTCAGTATTTAATTTTTTATTATTTCTTTTCTTATAATAAATATTTTCAATTATTAATGTAATAATTAAAACTATTAATATTATAAATATAATAATAAATCCTATTAAATCAATGTTTTTTTTATCAATTAAATAAGATATAAAATATTTAATAACTCCACCACAACATAATAATAATGCTATTAAATTAAGATAACTTCTTTTTCTTTTCATAATTTTTCCTTTCATTAAACAACATAATATAAAACATCTAGAACTAATAAAAGAATTCCTATAATAATAAATATTAACCAAACACCTACATTTGAATACTCTTTATTATTACGATGAAAAAAACTGTACCACTTTCTATTTAAACTCCAAAATCCATTAAATAAGCAAAAGATGCAAAGTGGGATTGATTTTTCAATTAAACCATCAAAAAATATCATCCCAATAATAAGTGAAATAATTATTAAAATGTTTATTATTAAATATAATGTTTTAAACTTTGTAGGTGGCATAAATTTATAACCTTGCATAATCATTTTCACTCCTTATATTTTATTCTTTCATTATTTTAGCCAAAATTAATACTTTGCCATATTTTTCTAATCTTTGATAATTATTAACTACATGTCCTGTATCATTAATAGCGCTTAATAGTAAATCTATTGTTTCTTCTTTTGTGACACTTGAATAAAATAACTCCCCATTATCATTTAACATTGATATAGCTTTTTTAAATGCTTCTTTATATAATCCAATTTCTTTAACTGTAGATCCTATCATTGTAATAATATCAAATTTATGACTAGGAATATATTCAAATATATCACTATTGACGATTTCTATATTTCTTTTATTTTCTTCGTTTTCTAAACATAACCTAAATGTTTCTGTGATATCAGAATCTATATCTATACTTATTAATTTACATTCATCATTCATATGATATGATAAGTATCTATCCCAGTGTCCTGGTCCAATACCAATATTACAAATGGTTTTAGATTCTTTAAAATTAAAGTTTTCTTCAAAATATTCAGTTGTTTTATAATCATACCATTTAGCTTTTAGTGATGTATTCCACTTGCCACATTCTTCATTATTAAACTCACTATAATATTCTAATATATAGTCTTTTTCCTTTTGACTTAATAACTTTTCAATTTTTTTTGCAAAAATCTTTAAATCATTTCTATCTAATAACCATTCTTCAGACACATTAAATAATTTACATATCGCATCAAGATTTACATCACTAGGTATTCCATTACCAAGTTCCCATTTATTTATTGCACTTCGAGATACATATATCTTTTCTGCTAATTCTTTTTGAGTAAAACCTGCACTTTCTCTTAAATGTTTTAATTTATCTTTAAACATAATATAACCTCCACAATTACATTATAGCATATAAATTTAACATTGTCTTGATACTTTTTTTATATTTATGATACTTTTATTATATCAAGTTTTTTTATTAATTTCTACTATTTATTATAAAAAATAAAGACACTATTTACTCAATTTGTAAGTAGTGTCTTTTTTGTATAAAAATATAAACAATTTAATTAATTATTTAATATTAAATTTTTTTTCTAAAAGTTCAGCATAATTGTGCATATTTCTTTTTCTTAATTCTTCAATTAATACAGGAATTGGTGGCCAATTACACTTATAATGGTTAGAAGTTGAACCTGTGTACAATCCTCCTCCGGGACCTGTGTATAATCCTCCTCCAGGACCGGTATATAATCCTCCTCCGGGACCTGTATATAAGCCTCCTCCAGGACCGGTATATAAGCCTCCTCCAGGACCTGTATATAGGCCACCTCCAGGACCTGTATATAAGCCACCTCCAGGACCTGTGTATAATCCTCCTCCGGGACCAGTATATGCCCCTCCTCCAGGACCAGTATATAAGCCTCCTCCAGGACCAGTATATAAGCCTCCTCCAGGACCGGTATATAAATCTCTAGGCCAACCTGACATGCGAAAACCTCCTATTTAATCAAACTTTCTAATATTCCTTCATCCTTATTATGTACTTTACTTCTTTTGCTTGTATATAACTTAATAATATTCTTAATTTCTTCTTCACTCAATGAATCAAAGAAATCATAATTATGATCATAAGATTTTTCATAATTACAATCAATTTGATATAAATATTCTGAAGCTTTAAGTTTACTTTTATATTTTTTTATATAATTTGAATCTTCTTTTTTATAAATCAAATGTAAAATTTCAAATTCAGGTTTAATACAAATTTTCCTACAACTTTCAACTCTATCTCTAATATCATTAGGAATATCTAACTCATCTGTGAGAGTATCTCCAATTCTAATAATACAAATTTTTTCACTAACAGGTAATTGATTAATTCTTTCAATTATACTATTTTTTATCTGTCGTGCATGAAAAACTTGTTCATATAATAGTGATTCAATTGGAAGAGAAAAAATTCCTTTTTTTATTAACACATCAATTAATGCCTTTTCACATGTCCCCTCAGTCATTACCAAATATTTCATTTTTTAATAACCTCTTAACTTTCATTAATTGATCATAATTTAATAAAGTATTGAATGTATTATTATTAAATTTCTTACTTTTTAATATTTCTGTTCTAAATTCATAATCTTCATATAAATTTTCTAAAAATATTTCATTATTAATTTTATGTAATATAAATATATTGTCTCTTCTATCAAAAATATCTAAAATTTCAACATAATGTGTACTGAAAATAATTTGAGCATTATTCTTATTTAAAGTCTTATCTGTTATAAGAAATAGTAAATTATTTACTAAATTTTTATGAAAACAATTTTCTATTTCATCTATTACCATTATTCCACCATTTTTTAATAATATTGCTACTCTTATATAAAGATCAATTCCCTTAATGGTTCCATTTGATAAAACGGATAATACTTCTTTTTTAGTTAATGTCATTTCTTTACTATTAAACCTCTTTAATATAACACTATCTGTTCCATCAAAATTAATATACTCTATACTATCATCTAATAATCTAATAATTTCCATTGTTAATTCATTACCTAAAAAATTTAAACTTTCAAAAAATAGTTTATTGACTAAAACTCCGTTTTTCGAAAATTCAGGTAAATAATATCCATTAGATTTATCCTTACATAAGAAAATTAATTTTGAGGTATCTTCAATACCTGTTGCATGATAATCAACATCAAATTTTAAATCATTTAAATAATGCTTACCGCATTTCCCATCATAACGCGCATACTTTAGAGTTTCATTAATAATTTTGCAAAACGGAGACATAATTTGACCTTCGGCTAAATCGTCAATCGGCAAAATATTTGCATCATAAATATATATATCACCATCTAAATAAAATTCGATATGCATTTTAATATCTGAACTATTAAAATCAGAATTTCTATAAATCCATCGACCAGTTTTCATTAAAATTAATGTATCTCTTATTAAATCTAAAGTAGTAGACTTACCCGATGAGTTACTTCCGGTAAACGCAATAATACTATATGTATATAAGTTTTTATCGATTCTAATAATTTCGTTACTATCTTCATTACAATTAACTCTTGCTTTAGCAACAAAATCTATAGTAAAATCATCTGATAACATTCTAAAGCCAGAAACTTTTAATTTCAATAAAGCAAACATTTTATATCACCTTTAATCTATATTATTATACGATATTATTATACCATTTATTCTTTGTATAATCAAGTTTTTAAACATTTTTTTTGTTTGAAAATTGTAAAAAGACACCATTATACTTTTTAATGATGTCTTTTTACTTATTTAATCAAACTTAAATACAAACTTTATATCATCTTCTGTTATAAAATTATTTTCTTTTAATGCTTTTCTATAAAAATCAAATTCTTCTTTTAATAATAAATTATCATTTACATAAAATACAATATTTTCAATCAATATTTCATCTTTTATTTTATTAGTGAATACTTTTGCTGTATCAATCGCAACCTTTACTGCCTCATTAAATAAACTTTCTTCTCTTAAATCTATTCTTAAGTATAAGTTTTTATCTTCTTCATAAAACATTTTTATATATCCGCAAACTATTTTACCATTTAAGATTACATATACTTTTTCATTTTCAAATTTATTTTCTCGTAATAAGTTTTGTTTAAACATATAAAGAGTTGGTTTAAAATAATCAGGAACATCTTTAGAATGTTTATACTTTTTTGTCATTATTACTTTTGAAACAATACCAGCATTTTCTTCATTTATTTCTTCACAATAATAATCTTGTTCAATATTCATTTCATAATATGGATCTATGCAACTTGTGCACTTTTTATCATTACCAAATTCATAATCATCTGATGACTTTATAAATCCAAAATTTTCAAAAACTTCTTTATAATTTTTATCTACAAATGCTCCAACTTTTATACAGTTTAAATCTTTTAATATTGTAAGTACTGAATCAATCATAGAAGATGCTAAATCATTACTTTCATAGCCTTCTTTAAATCCTAAATCACTAATTAAATAAAAATCATTTTGTTCAGGATGTTTAGTGATATGTAATGCACTTATTACTTTATTATTTAAATACCCTAAAACAAAGAAATCATCATTATAATAAGAAGTGTTAATAAAACATATCGAACAATCTAGCCATCTATTACCATAAATCTTTTTTAATACTTCATATTCTTCTCTATCTATATTTTTCCTTGCTAAAATTTTAATATTATCATTCATATTATCCACATCCTTTCTTTTAATTTGTAATAGATCTTCAATTTCACAATCTAATATTTTAGTAAGAGGAACTAGATATATAATATCTGGTAAACTTATACCTAGTTCCCATTTTGAAATTGATTGTCTTGAAATAGCAAGTTTTTTCGCAACATCATCTTGACTTAAACCTGCAACAGTTCTTAACTTTTTAAGAATAGATCCAAACTCATCTAAACTCAAAATTTAGTAACCTCTCTTTCATAAACATTTTCATTATACATATTTATCAAACCTCCTTTCCAAACGTCAAAAAAAGCACCTCTAATAAACTAGAAGTGCTTAATATATTTCAAATGCCTAAAACATTTATCCTAAATAAGGTAAGATAACAATTTAAAGGTTTTGATTACTTCTAATTTATTATAAAACATATAATTCATAATAATCAACTCCTTCCTTAGTTTAAGGTCTTTTTTCACTAATATTATATATCAATTTTATAATATTATCAACATATTTATCTTTAATAACTGCACTAGTTAGTTGCGAATCTTTTTATAAACCTTATTACCATTATCTTTATCAATATTATTTGTTTCTATATATCCTAAAGATTTATAAAATTTTTCTGCATCTTTGCTTGCAGTAAGATATATTATACATTGGCTCAAATGTTCAAATTTTTAAACAAGTTTTTTTCCTATTCCTTGTAGTCTATTTTCACAACTTACATATAACTCTAATATAAAAGAACATTTTTCATTATTATAGTTATAAAATGTATTACCTAATAAAAATCCATTAATATTGTTATTATCTATTGAAACAATTAAACATAATGTTTTATACTTTTCAAGTTGTATTAAAATATTATTTACATATGAATTAGCACTCTCATCATCAAGTATTTCATTTTCTATTTCTTTAAAATATAATTTAACTAACTTTATAAATTGATTAAATTGATCTTTTGTTAATGTCTTAATATTAATAATCATATAATAATACCTCTATACAAATTATATAATAATAACAATATTAATACAATTAATTAAGTTGAACTTATTTGTTGCGGGATGTCTATATTACCGAATAAGAATATATATACCTTTACAAAATATTTTTTTATCTTTATTAAAAATTCTTACAAATTTCTAACCCTTCTTGGATTGCTGTATGAATTTTATTTTCAACTTCTTCACAAGAAACATAATCCATATTTTGACAAGATACAACAATAACTTCACCTAACCCCCAAAGATAAGATAATGCTTCCAAATATGAAGTTCCTTGATCTAATTTATCTCTAGTAGAAATATCCATACCTCTTGTAGTAATATATAGTAATTTTTCTGATTTACAGTTTCCATAACATGTTTTATCATCTGAAATAAAAGTAACATTTAAAATTGAGCTTAATTCAATAAAAGTTTTTAAAGCAGATGGTATAGACATATCCCAGAATGGTGCAGAAATTACTACTCTATCAGCATCACTAATTGTTTCTGCCCAATTCATAATATAAGAAGGAATATCACCACTTAATCTTTTATTAATAAGAGCCTTTTGCACAATATCTAATTTTAACTCATTAATAACAAAAGTTGTAACATCATATTTCTTTTTTAATTCATCTATAATAGGCAATGCTATTCTTTTTGTTCTTGATTCTTCATCTCTAATACAAGCATCTATATATACTAACTTTTTCATTAAATTGACCTCCTCATATAATATATCATTACTTTTTCTATAATTATATCACTTTCAAAATTTTATTTCTACTAATTTAAAAGACCATCAAAACTATTAGTAGCTTTAATGATCTTATTTTAATTATTGTATTAATTTTTCATATATATCTTTAGGAACATCAACTAAATCAAAACAATATGTTATTTCAACATCTGGATAAACTCCATCTTTAATATTAGTGCAATTAAATTTAATCTTATTTTCAATTTCATAATACTTATACTCAATCGGAATAAAGTCTCTTGATCCACTTACAACACGAGCATAACATATTACTACTTTATCCTCAAATAATTTATCTCCTGATTCTTTATCTAAAGGTTCAATATCTTTTCCTGTTATAGAACTATATATCTTTATATATTCAAAGTAATCATCAATAACATAATATAAATGATTAAAAACTATACTATATTCTTCACATATGTATTCATAAACTGATTCTTCAACTTCAATAGTTTCAGTTTGTAAACTGATAACGTCTTCTTTCATAGACAAATAATCAATAAATTCATTAAACACTTCAACATTAGTTTCTATCCCATATACTTTATCATTAAAATACACAGTCGCGTAAACTATATTGCTGTCTTTTCCACAGAAGTTTATATATTGTTCCCCTTTTGAAATCTCATTCCACAAATAAACTTTGTATATAAGCTCTAATTCATCAACTATTCCTTCTCTTGGTGTTAGTTCAAGTGAAGAAAGATCTTGATAGAATGTTTGCTCACATATTGCATCTATTAAAACTTTGTTATTTTCATCTAAATATACGCTTTTGAATCCATAATCAGTAAATAGATTTTCAACAGTAGTGGGTTCTTTAGGTTCAGGAGGGACTTGCTTACACCCTACTATACATAAAGCTAATACTAATAAAGAAAAATATATAAATATTTTTTTCATCCATGATTACCTCCCTTTGTTATATTATATAATTAAATATCTAGCCTAAATTTACTCTAACATATTCATGTAATGAACAATTAGTATAACAATCAATTATTGCTCCTAAAAAACTTGTATATTGATGATGATATATTTTTCTTTCATACTGACATAAAATTGTCACCTTTTCACCGATTAGGCTATCATCATATATTATTACTAACTTATTAACATCGCCATCATTAACCCATTGTGCAGAAATTAAATCTTTTACTTCGTTAATATCCTTACCATAAACTTCTAACATAAAACAAACACTAAACTGTTCTATAATCACATAAGTTTTATTAAAATAGTCCAATCCAACTTTTGTAGAAGGTGGTTCCATATTTGTTACTTCACTGCTAGTTTCATAAATTACCATACCAGAAGTAATAGTATCTATCTCAAAATCATGATTTAATGAATCAAAATATGTTGCTATTTTAAATTCATCAGCAAATTTGTTAGGGACAATACTTCTAAGTTTGTCTAAAGAACTAACATATTTTTTCACATTATACTCGTATATAGTCTTCCATTGTTCGATTATATATTTATTTATTTCTAATAATTCATTTATAGAATAATATTCATTGCCATTAATATTAACTTTTTCTTTAAATAACACATCATAGTTTTCTCCATTAGATAATAATGTGATTGTTGGGACATCATAGTTTTCTTCTAAACATACATACTCTGAGTTATTTAGATTATTAATCTCAAAAGCAATAAATTCCTTTTCACCAGTATAATTATATTTTAAATTTTCAAAAAATTCACAGCAACTACCTTTTGCCTTTAGTGGAACATCCATTAATAAATATTCTTTTGAGTTGTTTAGTGAATTATAATATATATTTTCATTTACATTTTTACAAGCAACCATAGATCCATAATAAGGGACAGTTTTAAAAACTTGCTCTTTTGTAACATAATTATATAAATAATCAAATTCCTGATAATAAAAATAAGCAATTGCTATATAATTTTCTTCTTGAATAGGAAGATCATTAATATTTTTAGAATTTTTTACAATATAATTTTCCTCACTAATAACAATATCAGAACCAATATATTTTAAATATTCTTGTAAATTTAAATATTCATCATTAACTTTAAATGTTTTTATTCCACTTAATAAAGCAAAATATAGATTTGCAAATATTCCATCTACTTTTTTAATCTCTTCTACTTTTAATCTTTCGATACCGATAAAATTACAATAAACATATTCCTTTCCATCTTTTACTTCAGTATAAAAACTACAACATTCGTGAAACACGACTTCCCAAATTTTTTCATAAACTTTATTATCTAAATATAAACAAATATATTCACTAATGTTATTTGCTTTTATTTTATACCAAGGCTTATCAAATTCAATAAAAGTCGTTTCATAAGGAGTTATAATATCATCACTATCTAAATTACTATTCATTTCAAATTTATTAGCATAAAATGCTTTATCATTACTTGAAGATAATCTATCATCCGTGCCATTGATATCTGGATTATCATTAGAAGGTTGAACATTAGGCGTATTTGATATATTACCAAAAATTATAAAACTACAAAATGTTAGTATTCCTAATAAACAACAAATTAATGTTAATCTATAATTAAACATTACTTTGGTTCTTTTTTGTTTTTTATCTTGCTTTTTATATACATCATTTTTATAATCTTTTATGTCAATATCAGGAATATTATTTTTCAATTCGGACAATTCTTTATCAATCATGTTTATAATCCCTTTCTATAATTTCTTTAATAAGATTTCTTGCTCGTTCTAATCGTTTCTTTACTGCAGATTCTGAAATTCTTAAAACATTTGAAATATCTTTTATTTTCATATCATCATAATAATATAAAACTATAATTGTTTTATATTTTTCTGGTAAATTATTAACAATTAAAGATAAATCATATGGCAATTCTTCTTTTTTTATTTCAGGGAATTTCACTAAAATATCGTTGTCTTTTACAACTTTTTTCTTATAGGCGCTTTTTAATAAATCAATTGACTCATTAATGGTTACTCTAATTAGAAAATACTTTATATGTTCATTAGATTCAAACTTCTTATTTGACTCTAATAAAACTACATAAGCGTTTTGCATTATATCTATTGAATCTTCTCTATTAAGAGTATATCCATACGCAATGTTATATAATTCTTTAGCATATTCATTATATACATAGTCAAATTGTTGTTCCGATATTTTCATAATGATTTTCCCTTTCGTCTATAATACGATTTAATTATAAAAAGGTGACATATTATTTACTAAATTTTAACATATTTAGGTTTTTATTTCTACTATTTAAAAAATATAGCGTGAGACTAGTTCTACAATTTAAAAGTCAGTTACCCTTTTATTATTAGGTAACTGACCAAATTTTTATTTAAGATCTAACATTACTTCTAAATAACTATTATCATTAACTTTATCAATTAAATTATTGTTTTGGCCGAAGTTATGAATTTTATTAAATAAACCTAAAAATGCATTTCTAGACCATCTAATTGCTTCATCATTAAGATGTTTAGGGAATAATTTAATATACTCACTTGCAAACTTCTTTACAATTTCTAAGTATTCATCCATTAATGGTGATAAGTATTTTTCAACTAATTCATATAGTTTATTTTCGTTTTCTTTAGAAATGTAAGGAATTGTTAAAATTAGTTTACCACTTTCATCTTTAATAACAAAACCTTTCATTATTAAATCTGCAACTATTTCTTTATCCATTGGTTCTACACCATTAACAATATCCATACAAGTACTAACAGCAATATCTTTAATAGGTTCTCTTTTACTAATACCATCAATTCCAGTAAATCGTTCGATTATAGAATTACCACCGTAACTTACATTTCCTGTTCTTACAAAACCATACATATGATTTGAATATTTACCTGTTGTATATCTTGCTGTATAATTCCAGTCAAATCCATTATATTTAATTTTTAATGGTCTCCAAGGCATTTTATTATACTTGTTATTTACATATAATATTGACATCATTGTGTATAGATGAAATAAATTTTCTTCTTTCATTAATCCTTTATATATATTTAAGTTTTTAGCATCATTGTAAATACATTTAAACGCATCATAAATTCTATCTTTAATAGGGTTTACAAATTTAAGGAAATTTTCATCATAGAACTTATCATATTTATCAAACCATATAATAAAGTCAGTTCGATATTTTCCTTTCTTTTCTTCAACTAATGCTTCTCTTTTTAATAAGTTTTTAACACTATCTTCAATATAATATGCAGGTACTCCGCATATCTTAGCAAGTTCTTCAATTGTTTTTGGTTCTTCATAACAATGATATAAAATATTTTGTGATAAGGCATCACTAATATAAGTATCAGGAAATGGGATATTTTCACCATCAAAGTTCCCATTACCATAAATGTTAATTTTCATTTTAATTGGTTTTAATGCACTTTCTTCCATATTTTCTAACTCCTCTTTAATTTTATTTCTTGCAACTTTTAATCTCCAAGAAATGGTACCTTCTGGGATATTAAGTTTTTCTGAAATTTCTTTTACTGAAAGGTTATCATAATAGTGTAATATTATAGTTTCTCGATATATTGATGATAACATTGCGATATGTTTTCTTAATCTATTGTACAATTCGATTTTCTCATAGTCACTATCATTATCATCTTGGTATTCATCTAATACATCATATTGATACATTTCTTTTTCTTTTGCTTTTTTTCTTCTAAACACTTTTAGAGTGTTTCTTGCGATACCAAATAACCAAGGTTCAAACTTACTTTCATCTCTTAAATAGGGTAATTCTTTTACTGCAGTTAAAAGAATCTCTTGGGATAAATCTTGTGCTTCATCCGTATTATATGTATTATTTAATGCATACCCATATATTTTTTCAATATACATCTCTAAAATATTTACATCCATTATTTCACCACCTTTCACCTATAAAGTGCATTTTTTACTATTTTCATTGGGTGTTTTATAAAATTAATTATACTATTTTTTTTAGTTTTTTTCCAGTATAAAAATCAGTAAGCACATATTAGTACTTACTGAAAAGTATTCTTATTTATTGATACTATACTTAAGTTTTTCCAATAATTCAATTTCTTGATTATTTAATCCTATTAAATCACTTCTATTTACTACTTCATTTACAGCAGTTTTAATAATTTTTACAATAACATCATAATCTGAATCATTAGAAATATTATTATATAAACTAACTAATTTTTCTACTTTAGATAGTTTTTCAACATTTGATAACTTTTTATTATATGAAATTTGTTTACCTAGTTTATTACCAACAAATATTGCAAGTTCATATAAGTTTTGTGTTAACTGATTATAAAACTCTTTAGTACCTTTTTGATAAAGTTGTTCAATTTTTTGACCACTTGTATGATAAAATGATGGAAAATTATTTAATAGTTCTAAAGCACCTAGTTCATCACCTTTTGCATATAATACTTTAGCTTTATATGTAATTGCTTCTAATCTATAGTTTTCTACATTACAACCTTCTAATATAATATCACATACTTTAAATATCTCTTTTTCATTTTGAACAAGTACTTTAGTATCATTATCTGCAGTTCCACCTGTTAAGAAGAATAAATATTTTACCATTATTTCATAATCATTAGGATACTTTAATCTTGCAGCAAATGTTAATTCTTTCGCTTTACCCCAATCATTATTAATAGGCCAAGCCAAATTAATTTCTTCTTTAACCTTTTTAATTTCTTCTTCTATAAGCATATAGTCATAACCCATTAATTCATCAATAGATACACCAAAGAAATGGGATAAAGGAAATAATAAAGTTATATCTGGATACGTTTCATCATTTTCCCATTTACTAACTGCAGCTGGGGTAACATTAAAGATCTCAGCTAATCCTTCTTGAGTTATCTTTTTTTCTTTTCTTAATCTTTTAATATTTTCTGAAATTTTAATATTCATAAATACATTCCTTTCTTAAGCATATTTGCTATTATATTTTTTGTAATATCGGCCTTAATTACAATGTGAATAAATTAATAATATTATTCACACTAATATTATATCAAGAAAAAATTGTATTTACCACCCACTGTTAGTTAACCATTTATTAACTTTGAGTTAAGTTATTAAGTTTTAATATAGCACTGTTAAATATAAAAAGATGTTTTAAATACAATAAAAACAAAAATACCATTTTTCCTAAATTAGGATTAATGGTATTTTTTCTTACTCAGATTCAATAATCTTTTCATCGTAATTTGAATTTCTAGTATATATATACTCATCACCAGAACATCCATCTAATATTATTTCATCATCAGTATAACGCTTTACAAGCCATTCAATGGTATATTCTATTTTATTATTTTCATAATTAGTTATAAAATCATATCCTGAAGTGCACCATGATTCTTTATTTTCAATTTCACCATTATAGTTTCTAATTCTAAAATTTTGCATTCCTCCACGTAATCCTAAATCAAATGCTTCATTAAATGATGCACAACAATAAATATTTTCATTTTCTCTTTGAATAGTGAAAGCATAATCTTTTTTTGGTGTAGTTATAATAAAAATAAATTGTGTACCATCTACTTCAAGACTACTTTGTGCTCTCCATATAATTAACGCTTTTCTTATACCTACTTCACTTACTTTTGGATTTATAATTTTTTGTGATGTTGTATAAAATTTTTCAATTCTATTCATTTTTTTAGTAATAAATGGATCAAATTTCTCTCCAATATATTCTTTAATATTCTCATCATTATAATAAAGTTTATCTGCATATTTGTATGCATATTTTGTTTTCGCTAAATCATCATCTCTTTCAACAACAGCAATTAATGATTTTTTATTTTCAAATCCTTGATATAACTTAACTCCAAATATATGTTCACTTAAGGCATAAAAATATAAAGAATATTTATTAGTGACAACAATTTCAGCATTTCTTGATTTATAAACTCCACACACAAAACTATCATACTTTACATCGAAAGTTTCAATTCCCTCAATTAATAGTGAATCAGTAGTTACTTTAAATATTTTACTTATTAGGACAATTTTCTCTAGTTCTGGATATACTTGATCCAATTCCCACTTTGATACTGTTTGACGAGTAACACCAATTCTTTCTCCGAAAGCTTCTTGAGATAATCCTGCTTGAATTCTAATTTCTTGTATTCTATTACCTAATGTCATATATGAATCTCCTTATTCGATAATTTACACTAACATTATATCATTTTATTATCAATAAAGTCTACCACTTCAAAGTGGAACTTTGTCACTTCATGGTTGACACTATTATAACATACTTTTAAAATTATTACAAATATTTTTTCTAAGTCTTTAGTTTTCTTTAATTCATATTTTTTCATAAAACATCAAAAAAATTGCATCCATCAGGATACAACATTTAAGAGCAGGTTATAAGACCAATATATATAAACAATAAAATATAGGAATTCTTTAATACCTAACTGCTACGATATCTATTATTTTTTGGTGTATGGGACTATATTTATAAGTCACTTATAAATATAGTCCCATAAAAATCTTATTTAATTACTTTCCATCTTCCCATTTTCTTAGAACCTATTCTTTCAATTACACCTTTAACTTGTAGGCTACTAAGAATTCTCTCTATCGTTCTTTTTGATAAAGACAATTCATTAGCTATTGTTTCAGCTGTAGAATTTGGATTTTCTAGTAATATTTTTATTACTTCATCCTCTGAATGTGTTAAATTTAAACCGACATTTAAACCGACATTTAAACCGACATTTTGTTGTTCTAAAACTTTTCCATCGAACGGAATAATGACTTTGATATAATTATCTTTTATCTCGAAAGCTTGTCTTCCATATCTTTTTATAATGGTAGGGATTCCATGTCCAGTATGCTCTACAATACCCATATTAAGAAAAATCCTCATTAGCTTTTCATTTCTCGGAATACTAATTCCTTCTAAAAAGTTTTCAATTGTCTGATTATGTGGTAAACCACCATGAGATAAAATTTCTATTCTATTACTAAAAAAGGATACAAGAGGTTCAGTAATACTCCAATCATTGTGAACAATTGCATTAACAATAGCCTCATTAACACAGTCAAAATCAAACAAATAAGTATCTTTTCGAGGTCTTACAGTTGTATCTGTCACACAAATATTTTCTGACACTAATCGATTTTTTAGTTGTTCATATGCAAAAAGTATACACTGATTCCCATAGTCACTTCTTTGAGAAATTGATGCTTTATCTTCGCCTTTAAACTTAACAAATATTAAAGAAGAGTCATTTTTATCAGAAAATAATTCTGCCATTTTATTATATTCACCTTTTTCATTTTTTAAAGATAAATTAGTTTCAAAACTATTATCATCTAAATGAAATCCTCGTTCAGCGTAATACACTTTAAGCGTTTTAAAACTTAAATTCGGATAATTAGATTTACTTGAAATTAATAAGTCTGAATTAAAAAATTTCTTTTCATATCTGTTTTTAATTTGATCTTGGGTCATTTCTCTGCATGAAGAGCCAACTCTAATAGAACATCCAGTAGATGAATAACCATATTTTTTTTGACAATATAATGAGTCAGTTCCTTTTTTTATATATATTGCTATGATAGTTTTATCTCCTTCAAAAATTAATTCATTTCTTATTAATTCTTGTGGATTAGGTTCTATTTGTTGTGTAATGATATCAGCAACAGATCTGCAGGTTTCATCTATATTAGTAGTTCCAATAATTGTGCCGTCATCTTTTACACCAATATATATAGTCCCACCATCAGCATTTAGAAAAGAAACTATTTCTTTACATATTGAACTTGTAAACTTTTCTTTCAATTCGATTACGTTTGACTCTTGATAATTCATAAATTGACCTCCTACTATATAATCATTATAACACATTTATATAATTTTGTCAATATATACCGACATAAACCGACAAAAATTATTATTCTTTTATTAGAATATATTTCCCCGGTTTTCTTCTACCAAATATATAGTCTCCTGATTTCCATTCATAAATTAAATATTCTACATTATCTATTATCACAATTTCATATTTTGCTGATATCATACTATATTTATTATCTATCACTTTACCGTTAGTCCATAATAAATGATTTAATATAGTTCCATTAATTCTATCTTCAATTAATTTCCCATCTTTACAAAATATTAGTCTTTGTAAAAATAGATCATCTTTTTTATCTTTTATTACTTCTCCAATATCATCACTATATGTAAATGCAATTGTTTTCCATATTCCTAATACAGTTCCATCATTTACAAATTCATAAGTAACATCATCTACTTGTCTTATATCATCTAAAGAATATTCTTTATTATCGATTTTTCTAAATTTAACAATCTTTCCTATTACTCCATTTACATCTACAACACTTAATATTAATATGTCATTTTGTATTTCATATGGATGATAAGTATCAATAATTTTCAAATATCCTTTAGTCCAACTAAACACCCAATATTCTTTTCCATTAGGTAAAAAATATAACTCTTTAAATGGGAATGGCTCATTTTCTAATAGTTCCCATTTACCAATCACTTTATCATCATTTACAAATACCAATTCACTACACTCTCCTTTTTCAATCATCGATTCAATATGATTAATATTTTTCTTTATATTAATTATTTGATCTTTTAAAGATTCAACTTTTGAAACAAGTAGATTAGGATTAATATTTTTAATTTCTTCTAATGTGAAGCCCATATTCTTATATTGTAATATCATTAATAATTGTTCTATATTCTTCTCATCATAATATCTATAACCTGTATATTTATCAATATAAGTTGGTTTGATTAACCCTTTTTCTTCATAAAATCTAATTGTTTTTACACTAATACCTACAGCATTAGAAAAATCACCTATTCTTAAATATTTCATAAAGCCTCCTTTGTAATAATTGCTAGCTAACTTATTACGATATGATTATAACATTACAGTTAACTGGAGAGTCAAGTAAAGTATCTTAATTATATTATACATTATAAAAAAGTCAATTTCAAATAAATATAGTTCAAATCCAATCAACCGACTAAATTTCCAATAACCCTAAAATAACCTTTATTCAAATCCCTTTAATTGAACAAAAACTAAAATATCCATAGAAAATAAAATTACTCCAAATATGGAACAAAATCTTTAAAAGAGGTCCTAAAACCTCTATATTTGAACTACAAGTCAAATGACTTATAGACACATTCTAATGCCTAACTGCTACGATATCTATCTTTTATATAGATGTATGGGACTATAAGTCGCTTGTGAAATATAGTCCCATTTTTTCGTTTTATTATAGTATCTCCCAATAACCCGTTTTATTAGAGCCTACTCTTTTTATTACTCCTTTTTCCTTTAAACCCTTTATTGCAACATTAATTGCTGTTTGCTTTATATCTAACAATTCACCTAATTGAGCTACAGTAATATTAATATTTTCTTTTAATGCATTTAAAACTTTTTGTTCAGATTTTGTCAACTCTATTTTTGTTGAACTTCCATTACTATGTGTTGAACTAACAACAGCATATGGGATTGTGACGGTAATGAAATTATCAGTAATTTCAAAAACATTTCTTCCATATTTGCTCACAATTAATGGTACTCCATGCCCAGTTTGTTCAATTAGATTCAACTGTCCCATTATTTTTTGTAATTCTATATTAACTGGATTGCTTCTACCTCTAAAGAAATCTTCTTCTGAAAAATCTACTGGCAGTCCACCTGTTGAAATAATCTCAATTCTATTAGAATACAAATATACTGCAGGAGGTGTATGACGTGACCACTTATTGTGCAAACATGCATTAAGCCATGCTTCTCTGAAACAACTAAAATCAAATAATTTTGTTTCTTTTCTTATAGATCCATCCATATTTACAAAAGTTTCATTTAATGATTCGACATAATCAAGCACTTGTTGAATTGCTAAAATTAAACATTTATATCCGTATTCATTTCTTTTAACTAAATTTATTTTATCAACTCCACTAAATTTTGCAACTTTAATAGAATAAGTGTTATTATCAGATAATATATCAGCCATTAAATTGTACTTATTATCACTAGTAACTAGATTCAAATTATATTTAAACGTTTCTTCATTTAATGTTAAACCATTAATCATATATAGATTTTTTAGTTGATTAAATGTTAAAAACTGATTATTCGATTCTATTCTAACAATCGAATCAGAATCGTTTCTCCTCATTAACTGTTTTAAATTATCAGGAGATATATCTCTATCCTCATCTGATGATCTAATATAATATCTTCCATAAGCTGAATATGGTTTATGATCCCCTTTTACTTCTACTTTTACTATTGTCATATCATCTATAAATTCTACCAATATAGTAGGGATAATTTGTGGTTTAATAAAATTTGCTATTGCTTGAGATATATTCTTTAAAGTCATCGAACCAATTTCTTGTCCTATCACTAGTCCATCATTTTTAACACCAAAATATAATATACCATATCCGCTTTTATTTAACATTGAGGACAATGATATTACACCTTCTTTTAATTCACTAATTGATTTTTTAAACTCTAGAGTTTCGTTTTCAGTACCTAAATTCATAATAACCTCCAAACTTATTATATTTTTATTATACGTTTATTCTACATTTATTATACACTTTATTATTCATATTTTCAAGTGAAATAAATTATATATTATAATATATTGAAACAAAAAAAGCATTATAGCCTTTCATCTACATTAATAGTTTAGAGTTTCTCCATTAATGTATTTCCATACTTGTCTTTCCATTTCACTTAATATTTCTTGTCCTTCTATATACACATCATAATCTTTGATGTCAACAGAATAGTCCAAGTAATTATGTACTAAAACTATCAATAAGTCCAGACAAATGAGAAAGTAAAAAGCCAGCTAACTTTTTTGTTTGATTAACTAGCTCATATCATTATTTTTCAGCAATATCTTTAATATCATCAATTGTTAAATATCCATTATTATATGCATCAGTTAAAGAATAAAGTGTTGAATTGTAACACGCATATATAGGATAACATGCATCGTAAGTAATAGTTATATCTCCAAATGTTTCAACCATCGGCATAAATACATCAGTATGTACATAGTTATCCCATGTAACTGTTGCAACTAAACAATCGTTATACTCCCCATATACATCTAGCATATAAATATCTCTATACATTTGGTCATCATACTTAATGTTTAATATTTGATTTCTAAATGCATCTTTAAATTCTTGCATTTTAGAATAACGCATTATATATTTATTTTTTATATTTGAGTTATTAAATTCTACATTATAATTAATTTCAAAATTACTGGTTTTATATAATTTTTGTTGCCATTCTCTTGGAATTAAGATTAGTTCATGAAAATATGAAATAACACTATCTCCTTCTTCTTGATAATCATCATATGAAATAGTTACATAAATTTGCCCATTTTCAATAAACAAGTCATAATAACTTATATCACACAAACCTTCATTCCACATTCCTTCTACTCTTTGAAAATATAATGCTACAAAGTTCTCTTTTAAATATTCTTCACTAAAATTATAATTAAATAAACTTGATAAACTTTCACATTTAATATCTTCTAAAACTTCAACAGTTGAAAATATTCCAGTTTTAAAAGTATGATTAATTTCAAATTTTGAACCATATTGTTCTTGTGAAACAAAAAATGGATACATACTATATAGTCTATCGTCATCATATTCTCCTACTGGTTGTTCAGAACCTGGTCCATTAGGTGTATCAACACAACCAACTAAAAATAATCCAAATACTAACAAAAACATACTAACTAATATTTTCTTCATATTAATTTACCTCCTATCTATATAACAAACAACTATAATATTTTTTTGATTCTTTCATATATAAAACAATTTAACATAGCATAAGGTGACAAAAAAGTTTTATATCCTCATCTATATTATACTATATGCAAAACCTTGATGTCAAATTATATAGATGTATGCTATAGGTTCAAATCCAATCAACCGACTATTATTCCAACACCCTTAAAATACCCTATATTCAAATCCATTTAATTGAACAAAAAATAAAATATCCATAGAAAATAAAAAAATTGCTCCAAATGGAACAAAATCTTTAAACTAGGTACTAAAACCTATATATTTTTACTACAAGTCAAGTGACTTATAGACACATTCTAATGTGTCATTACGACAAAAAGTGTTTTTTTATCGTTTTACAAATCAGAAAGTGCTTTTTTCTTAATTTACAAAACAAAAAGTTTCAAATGTTTCTTTTTGTCGTAATAACCTAATTTTAGTAACTGAACAAAAAGTGCTTTACTTAATAACAAAAGGATCTAACCATATCGGTTAAATCCTTTATTTTTTTAATTACTTTTCAATATATTTAGCAAGAGTGTCAGTAATATGTGCGATTACTGATTGGTCAGCTTCTTCATCAATTGCATTCATCAAAGCATTAGTTAAATTATTTATAATTTGTGTATTCAATTCTGATTCTTGTTTTGGTTGAAGTGATTTGAAAATATCTTGTAAAAAATCAATCATCTTATTATTAGTTTCACAAATGCATTGAACAGGATTTTTTGCACCTGGAACAACTGACATATCAGCTAAATCTTTATTACTAACTAATTCCAAATTAATTTTAGTAATTTCATCAATCTTATTCATGATGTATGCTAAATCAATTTTTACTTCTTTGTTTTCATCTAAATTTATATTGTTATTATTCATTTTATTTTCCTCCAAAATTATATGTTTTGGTAGGTCCACAAGGCATATAGTATTTTCATCTACAACTCGTGCCCTACCATTCTTAATAAGACCCTTTGCCCTTTTAGGGTACGTAGATTCTAATTTATTACCTTGCTCATCAATGACAATAACGGTCTTTTTACCTTCTGTTTTTTCCAATGAGTGTCTCCTCCTTTATTATGATAAACAATGTAGTCAATAACATTTTTAGTAATGAGTGTCTCTCCAATTGACAAATATATTATATCACATCAATTTATTTTTGTAAATCATTTTATTCATATTTTAATACAAAGGAAAGCCAGGTAGAATTTATTTTGATGTTAACTAGCTTATTTCATATAAGTATAATTCTATTAATTAAATTAAATGATTATGCTTTAACCATTTTTCTAAATATTTTGTTGGATTTTTTGAGTCAATCCAATAGTCAGGTAAGAATCCTTTTCCTTCTTCTTTACCTTCAAAAAATACTTTAAAAGGAATTGAAATATATATTTTTGATCTAGGTAATAAATATGATTTTATATCTCCAAATAAACCAACTCCGGCAGATGCAGAGCCAACAAAGACTACGTTTCTACATGAGTATGCATGTGCAATTGCGGCTTCACCTGATGATGCAGTCGTTTTATTTGTTACTACATATAACATACCATCAAATGTTCCCTTTGAAGTGTCATATTCATCAGCATATAATATTTCATATTCTTTTTTATTATTTTTATTTCCAAATATATCATTTTTAATCATTGCCATATCTGTTTTCCAATGAGAATATTCATTTAATCCTTTGATGAATTCCTCAGGGTATGCACTCCAACCACCACGATTACCAGCTATATCAAATATAACAACATTTTTGTTTTTTGATTTAGTACCCATTTCATTAAATACTTTTAAATATTCTTTTGTGTTTTCATAGATAACATATTTTTTACTATGAAGAAGATTATAGTTTTTATGCTCAACAAATTTATAAATATATTCTGGACTATTTTCCTCATATTTATCAGCATATATTAAATGTGTCTTTAATTCGATGTTGTTAATTTCTAAAGTTTCAATCTTTTTGTTAGAATATACACCAATTAAGTAACATTTTTTATTTGATAACGTTGTTAGTGTTGGCAACAATTTATCTTCAAGTGATGTTCTTGAAATTATAGTTTCTAAAGGTAATTTTTTATTTCCTTTAATTACTTTATAATCATTGCCATATTCTTCTACAATAATACCTGTTACATATGCACGATATGGTTTATATGTTGGGAATACTGTAGTTTTAGTTTCAAAACTAAAATGACCATCGTTTACATATCTTCTAATATTTTTTGCTATTATTTTAGCTAATGCATTTGTATTAATTGTCTGTTCATTTAACTCTTTTAGCTCATTAATTATATTATTTTTTATATCATTAAAATCAATAAATTGGCTAAAGTACTCATAACCACTATAACAATACTTTAATGTAATAAATAATTCTTCAACATCTAATATGGCTTCTTTTAAGGATAAATCTACAAGTTCACATAATTGTGTAGCTTCTTGAAAATTCATATCCTTATAGATATTCTTTATAATATTAATATCTTCATCTTTTAATTCAATAGCTTTATATTCTCCATATATTCTTTTAAAAGTATTACTATCCATAGTTTTCCTCCAACAGTGTTGATAGCAATATTATACACTAAAATTTAATTTATTACAACAATTATCTCTTATAGGTTCAAATCCCATCAACCGACTATTTTTCCAACTACCATAAAATACCCCATATTCAAATCCCTTTAGTTGCTAAAATCTAATAACTCTACTGAAAAATAAAAAAATGCACCTAAACAGATGCATAATTCCTTGATTTTGATGTTAAAATCGTTATATTTTCACTATAAATCTGATGACTTATAGACACATTCTAATGGGGCGAATATAGGGAGTCGAACCCTAGCATAACGGAGCCACAATCCGCCGTGTTAACCACTTCACCATATTCGCCATTGGCAGGGGCAATAGGAATCGAACCCATATTAACGGTTTTGGAGACCGGTGTACTACCGTTGTACGATGCCCCTTCTATAATGCTATAATATTATAGCACTATTTTAATAAAAAATCAAGTAATTAACTTTATTAAAGTAAATAAGCTACCTATTAAGTAGCTTATTTTTCATTAGTCAGTCTTAATGAATCTCCTATCCAAACTAGTTCTAATTTATCAGTATTACTTGAGGCGATAGTGTATTCAATACCTGCTTCATAGAATTTAATTGATTCATTATTTACAATTGCTGCAACACCACCAAGAATATAAATATCTCCATCAATATATTCTGTTTTAACTGTTTCATATGGTGTAATAAATTTTTCAATTATTGTAATAAATGAACTACCAGAATATGTAAGTATTACTCTTTGCTCATTACCTGTTCCCGTTTTTACTTCTTCTTTTAATACAAGACCAGTTGGACAATATGTAGGATATGACATTGCACGATCAAAATCAAGAATATCTTCTGTCATTACTTCTTTTAAAGTTTCCATTGTCTTATTGTTTTCAAATAGTTCATCATTAATATCAATATCTGTTTCTAAGGTATTTACTTTAAAATGTGAAATTAATGTATCATCATTTTTATAAACACATACTTCTGTTGGAAGTCCTGTCTTATTATCAAAAACAATCTTTTGATACATATCTTCTACATTATCAAATAATTTAACTTTTAATTTATATGTTGTAAATTCTTCTGTAGTTTCTACTTGTTTTTCTTCATCTGCTATAAAATCTTTTGACAAAGATTGTAAAAGATATGGATAACTTGTAGTCATTGGCCAATTTGATGATACTTTGAAGTTTTTATTTAATGATGGAATTAGTACATAAACTCCGTCTGTATTTTTTAAAATTACTTGTTTTTCTAATGAATTTGGTAATACCAATTCTACACGATATAAATCAGGATTTTTATAATATACACATACATTACTTACTTTTGATCCACTTGGAAAATTAGATTCTAATGTTCCAGTTAGTTTATAACTTTTTAAATCATTTACAATTTCTGGAAATGATGCAACTTTATCTTGATTTTTCTTACAACTAGTAATTGTAAATGTTAATAACATCAAGAAACATACAAATAAACTTTTAATTAATCTTTTTTTCATTTTTTTATTCACCTAATAAAGTGTATGAATGTTTTTATAAATTATGAATATTTTAACAATTATATTTTATAAATTTATACATAAACTAAACATGGATTAAAATAATTTAATTCAAATCTTAAGAATGGAGGTATAAAAATGAGTGTAATTCAAAAAATTGCATTAGCAGTTTTAATCATCGGTGGATTAAACTGGGGATTAATTGGTTTCTTTGATTTTAATCTAGTTGGATTCATATTTGATGGAATGTCTCCAATTATCTCTAGAGTAATCTATGCTTTAGTTGGTATTGCTAGTATTACCACTTTAATTGGATGGTTATTACCTGTTGAAGAAGAAGATTACGACTACGAAAAATCATATCAAAATAGTTTAAGTCACTAATTAAATTTTCAAGATGGTGCTACTCTTAACATATTGTTTAAGTCGGTCTCCTAAACTAACTTTTTTTCAAAAAAAGGAGTAGTATATGGAGCAAATTTATAGTCCATCACTTGAAGTAATGTTTGGTAAAAGAATCCAACAAATTAGAAAAGATATGAATTTATCTCAAAAAGATTTTGGAGCATTAGTTGGATTTCATAGAACATATATTGGACAAATTGAAAGAGCTGAAAAATGTGTTTCAATTAAAGCAATTGAACAAATTTGTAAATCCTTAAATATTAGTGTACAAGAATTATTTGATTTTTCAAATTTAAAATGATGGATTATTCTCCATCATTTTTTTCTTTTCTTTTTAAATCATGATAATATGCCATAAGCGCTCTCATACAGTGACTAATACCTGATTTAGATAGTTTTTTACCAAAGAGATTATCTGAATAATAACTTAGTTCTTCTAAACTTGAATCAGGATATTCTTCTCGAAGTAGAGCTATTGTTTGAAGCCTAACAGGCATTTTTTCAAAATGTCCTCTACTTCTAATATATTCAATTGCTTCTAATTGTTCATCACAACTTTTAGCACATCTTATTTCGTTTGCTATATCACAGTTAGTCATACGATTTGCCATATTATTAACATCTCTTACAATACGTTGATCTTCAAAATAGAATACTCCGCTTGAAGCACCAATTATAGCTAAACAACTAGAAATATCCTCACTTCTTTTTACATATAGAACTGATTGATTTCTTCGTTCCATAATTGAAACATTTATTCCTTTTGATTTAAATAATCTTGCGGCAAATCTAATTAAGTTATCTTTTGATGAAGATATTTCAAAATGATAACAATTCTTTCTAGGATCGTTTATCGATCCTTTTGCTATAAAAAGACCACTTAAAAATGCAGATTTACAACATGCATTTGAGATAATATCATCACTTCTTGATAAATGTGTAAAAGGCATAAGTTTAAACTCTCTAATAATTTCATCAGCATGATCAATTATTTCTAAGTAATAAAATCTTCTTTTTCTTAGAGAAACTTCATCTTTATAACTCATTCCAATGTTAACATCATAAAGTTCTTTAAGTAATGGCATCATTACTTTTAGAACATTTAAAATTGTACTTTTCACAATTATTTTCATTCCTGATGATGTAATCATTATTTCACTATTACCTTGAAGTAGTCCATATAGAACTGCTTTTTTACAACAATTATCAAGTGATGTAATATTAAGAAGTTCTTTTTTAACCTCACTTGCAAAGCTCATATTATAACTTCCTTGTTATTGCAACAGCAGCAACAACACCATCTGCAACAGCTGTAATTACTTGTCTAGTTGTTTTATGAACACAGTCACCTACTGCATATAAACCAGGTACATTTGTTTCACGAGAATCATCTACATAGATATATCCTTTTTCATCAAGAACACCATATTTTGCAAGCATATTAGTAGTTGGATCAAAACCAATATAAATAAAACATCCATGTGTAGGGATAGTTTCTACTTCCCCAGTAATTTTATCTTCAATTACTACTCCTTCTAAGAAAGCATCACCAATAAATTCTTTAATAATTTTATTATTCATAATTGTCATATTTGGTGTATTTTTTGCTTTTTCAACTAAAATCTTAGGAGCTTTATATTGTGGACTTCTTGAAATTAGTGTTACACCTTTACAAATTTTAGATAAATATAAACCTTCTTCAAAACCACTTGTTCCGCCACCAATAACAACAACTTTTTCATTAGAATATAAATTACCTTCACATAAAGCACAATATGATAAACCTTTACTCTTAAATTCATTTTCACCAGGAACACCTAAACTTCTAACATTACTTCCTGCCGCAAAAATTACATATTGTGTAGTATATTCGTTTTTCTTTCCTGTAACTTTAAAATTACCATCTTTTTCTCTAACGATATCAATAACTTCATCACGAACTCTTTTTACTTTTTCATCTTTAATTTGTTGATGCATGATTGTAGCAAGTTCTACACCTGAGTTTTTTCTAAAACCTGGGTAGTTTTCAACTTGTGATGTCCAGATAAGTTTCCCACCTGGAATCCCTTTTTCTATCATTAGAACATTGATGTTAGCTCGCTTTAAGAAAAGACTTGCACTCATCCCAGCAGGACCTTCACCAATTACTATTACCTCATATTCTGTTTGCATATTTTTCACCTAATTTAACTAACTCTTTTGGATCAGATATAATTTCATCTGCACCCCATTTTTCAAATTCTTCTTTAGTCGATACACACCATGTCACACCACAAGTATATGATAAAGCGTTCTTACCCGTTAAAATATCAGTTTCAGCATCACCAATCATTAATACTTTTTTAACTTTATATTTATATTTAATTTGATTAATACAATCTGGATTTGGTTTAGCTTCATTCATAAGTTCAGCACCAATAACATCATCAATATATTTATCTAAATTACATATTTTTAATCCACGATATACTTCTTTACTAATTTTATTAGATGCTACACAAATTATAAACCCTAGTCCTTTTAACTCTGCAAGCGCATCTTTAATACCAGGATATGCTTTAATGTATTTAGCAGTTAATAATTCTGCATACTTAGCATAAGTATCAATATATAAATTTAATTCTTCTTCACTTTTTGCGTATTTCTTAAATGTATCATTAATATATGGACCAAAGAATGTATGTGCTTCATCCAGTGTCATAGGATATGTTGGATTAATTTCTTTAAATGTTTCAATAACTATATTTTCAATAAGTTCATATGTATCAAGAATAGTTCCATCACAATCAAATACAATTACTTTATTCTTTTCTTCTTTATCAGAATATCCTTCTAATATTAGTGTTGCATTATCCGCAAATAATGCTTCTTTACAAGAAATTAATCGATATTTAAATACACGTCTTACTACTGCAAGAGCAATACCTAAGACAATAAATAAACAAGAAATAAGTTGTGCAATTTTAATACCAGTATTACCGATCATTAACGCATCAGTTCTTAAAGATTCAATAAAGAATCTAAGTATTCCGTACCAAATTAAATAAAAACTAACACCATCACCAACATATATCTTTTTAATATATTTTCTTAAATTAGTATAAAGTAAAACACCAATTACATTAAATACAGATTCATATAGAAAAGTAGGATGATAATATCCAGCAACAGTCCATCCGCTTGCATTAGAATAAGGAATATACATTCTATCAATAATAAAGTTAGGGATTAATAATTTACTTAAAAACTCTCTTTGTGCAAGTAATGCTTCATCAGTTAAATGAGCAGTATCTGATACCATACCTGGATACTTAATTAATGGACCAAATGCTTCTTGATTCATAAAGTTACCCCAACGTCCAATAGCTTGGCACATCATAAAAACAGGGAATAAGATTTCTAAAATTGGAATTAAATCAAGATGTCTAATTTTACAATAAATTGGAACATATATACTAACTGCTATTATTGCACCATGTATCGCAAGACCACCACTTGCTGGATTAATAACATCTAATAAATTATCATAATGATCTCCTGAAAATGCAACATAATAAAGTCTAGCCCCTAAAATACCAAATAATAAACCAAATGCCAAACCTTCACTTAATGTATCAATTGATATCCCCATTCTTTTTAAAAATCTATAATAAGCAATTATAGAACAAGTTAATGCTCCACCTAAAATAATTACCGCATACCATGTAATTTGAAAATTACCTATGGATAATAATAATTTACTAGATGAATCAAATATAGGTCTTAAATTATTTGCTAGAAACATTTTTATTTACCTTCTTTCTAAATTTTAATAAATATGCTACAACAAATTTTTTAATTGAAATAAATATTACAATCGCAATTATATATGTTATAACACTCGCAAAAACAATTTCAAATAATTGTAAACAAATAATACCACTTATAATAAATGATAAAAATGTAATTATAAGATTAATAAATCCAAAACTTATCATCATAATCAATGGATATTTCATTGTCAAATATCTATTAAACACAAAATCTAAAAAATTAGCAATTAAGAAAAATACTAAAAAATAAACAAACTTTGCATCGACTACATTCATTAATGTATTAATTGTAAATATTAATATAAAATCTATAATTAGATTCTTTAAATAACTAATTATAAATCTTTTACATTTTACAAAGAAATTAACATTTTTATTATGATTAGGATCTTTTTCTGAAAGTTCATTTAATAATTTAATTATTTCTTCTTCAGATAAATCTTGTAGATTTTCTATTTCAATCTTTATAGGTTCTTTTTCTTTATCGTCTTTATTATTATTCATATATACCCCAGTCATAAAAAAAGGCTTTTAAGCCTTTAATTACTTAATATTTTATTTATATTTCATATATATATTATACCAATTTTTCTTTATTAATGCAATGTCATTGCAACAAATTATGACACACGCGAGAAAGTTGTTAATATTAACATTTATTATATTTTTTAATCTTAGATATATACAATTTTTATGCAACATATTTATATTATATTCATTTATGTGGTATAATATAAGATAAAGAGGTGGTTATATTTATGAACAATGACTATATCGTAATTAAAGGTGCAAGAGAAAATAACCTTAAAAATATTAATTTAAAAGTTCCACGAAATAAACTTGTTGTAATGACAGGTGTATCAGGTAGTGGTAAAACAAGTTTAGCATTTGATACAATATATGCAGAAGGACAACGTCGTTATGTAGAAAGTTTATCAGCATATGCTAGAATGTTTTTAGATAATGTTGATAAACCAGATGTTGATTTAATTGAAGGTTTATCTCCTGCCATCTCAATTGACCAAAAAACAACTAGTAGAAATCCACGTTCAACAGTAGGTACTGTTACAGAAATCTATGATTACTTAAGACTTCTTTACGCAAGAGTAGGTACTCCTGTATGTCCAAATCATGGAATAGAAATCTCTAGTCAAACAATTGAAGAAATGACTAATAAGATATTTACATATCCAGTTGATTCAAAAGTTATTATTCTATCACCGATTGCGGAAAATAGAAAAGGAACTTTTGAAAAAACATTAGAACTACTTCGTAAAGATGGTTACTCTAAAGTAATTATAGATGATGAACAATATGAACTAGATGAAGAAATCAGTCTTGATAAAAACAAAAAGCATAATATTTTAGTGGTAGTAGATAGAATCAAAATTAAAGAAGAATCACGTTCTAGAATCTATGAATCACTAGAAGCAGCATGTAGTTTATCAGAAGGTAAGATATATGTAGATATTGAAGATGAAAGACTTTTATTTAGTGAACACTATTCTTGTCCTCATTGTGGTTTTACAGTAGGAAAACTTGAACCTTCAATGTTTTCATTTAACTCACCACTTGGTGCATGTCCTACATGTCACGGACTTGGTGTAGTATTTAAAATGGATTTAGATTCATTAATTGTTGATGAAAATTTATCTATTGCAGATGGAGCAATCCGTTATTTAAAAAATATCGTATTCACTGAAAACATTGAATGGCAAACATATAAAAAACTATTTGAAGTATATAATATCGATGTATTTAAACCATATAAAGACCTAACTGACTTTCAAAAAGAAGTAATACTTTACGGTTCTAAAGAACCAATTAACTATGAAATCCACTCAACTGGTGGTATTACAATGAGAAAGAATAAAATTATTGAAGGTATCGCAACACTTATTGAAAGAAGATACTATGAAACATCTTCTTCATTCCAAAAAGAATACTATGGTTCTTATATGAAAGAAGATACTTGTGATACTTGTAATGGAAGTCGTCTTTCTGATACAATATTAAGCGTAAAAGTTGGAGGTAAAAATATTCATGAATTTACTGAAATGAGTGTTTTAGAAGCAATTGAGTTTGTTAATAATTTAAAACTTACTCCAATTAAAGAAAAAATAGGTAAACTAGTATTAAAAGAAATAAAAGTAAGATTAGAATTCTTAAAGAACGTTGGACTAGATTACTTAACACTTTCAAGAAAAGCAGGAACACTATCTGGTGGAGAAGCACAACGTATTAGACTTGCAACACAAATAGGATCTCATCTTACAGGTGTATTATATGTTCTTGATGAACCAAGTATCGGTCTACATGAAAGTGATAACCAAAAACTAATCGCAACACTTAAGTCAATGCGAGATCTTGGTAATACTTTAATCATTGTAGAACACGATGAAGAAATAATGCGTGAATGCGACCATATTGTTGATATTGGTCCTTATGCAGGTGTTCATGGAGGTCAAGTTATGGCTGAAGGAACTCCTCTTGAAGTAGCAAATACCCCTGGATCTATTACTGGAGATTACTTATCTGGAAGAAGAAAAATAAAAGTACCAGAAACGAGACGTCCTGGTAATGGTAAGTCATTAATTGTAAGAAATGCTCATGCAAATAACCTTAAAAATATTGATGTAGAATTTCCACTTAATAAACTAATTTTAGTAACAGGTGTATCAGGAAGTGGTAAATCAACACTTGTAAATGATATTTTATATGCATCACTTACAAAAAAGATTTATAAATCTAAAGTTGAAGTAGGTGCACACGATACAATTGAAGGAATTGAATCAATTGATAAAGTAGTAAACATTGACCAATCTCCAATTGGTAGAACACCAAGAAGTAACCCCGCAACCTATACTGGCGTATTTGATGCGATAAGAGATTTATTTGCAGAAACTAAAGAAGCAAAACTTAGAGGTTACACAAAATCACGTTTTAGTTTTAATGTAAAAGGTGGTAGATGTGAAACTTGTGGAGGAGACGGTCTGCTTAGAATTGCCATGAACTTCTTACCAGACGTATATGTACCATGTGAAGCATGTCGTGGTAAACGTTACAATAGAGAAACACTAGAATGTAAATATAAAGATAAATCAATTGCTGATGTTTTAGATATGACAATTGAAGAAGCGTATACATTCTTTGAAAATATTCCTACTATTGCACCAAAAATGAAAACATTAGTAGATGTAGGGCTTGGGTACATGAAACTAGGACAAAGTGCAACAACTTTATCTGGTGGTGAAGCTCAAAGAGTTAAACTTGCAAGTGAACTTTATAAACGTATTAATGGTAATACAATATATATTCTTGATGAACCAACTACAGGTTTACATCAATATGACATTGAAAGATTAATGCTAATGATAAATAAAATCATTGAAGCAGGAGCAACTGCTATTATTATTGAACATAATTTAGATGTTATTAAACTTGCAGATCATATTATTGACCTTGGTCCAAATGGTGGTACCTATGGAGGGGAAGTTGTCGCAACAGGAACTCCTGAAGAAGTAGCACAAGTTAAGGAATCTAAAACAGGACAGTTTTTAAAGAAAAAACTAAACATAAAATAGAGGTGTAAACACCTCTATTTTTTTAATTTATTAACTTTAATTTTCTATTAATATCATCTTTTCTTGCAAGATATGCAGATTCAACAGTTGCACAAGCACTAGCAAGTCCTAATTTTAGACAGTCTATTGTTTCTTTATTTAAAGAGTGTCCAGCTAAAAATCCTGCAATTAAAGAATCTCCTGCTCCTACAGTACTAATAACATTAACATCAATACTAGGTAAATATATTTTTTCTAGACTACTAGAGATATATAAAAGCCCCATTTCACCAAGTGAAACAATAACATTTTTAGCACCAAGTTTAATAAGTTTACAACCTTCATTATATATATCATTAATTGATTTTAATTTCTTATTACATAATTGTTCTAACTCTTCTTTATTAGGCTTTACTAAGAAAGGCTTATATTTTAATGTATTTAATAATAAATCTTTTTCTGCATCAACTACAATATTTAAATTGCAATAATCAAGTTTAGAAATTATATATTCATAAACGTCTCTTCTAACACCACTTGGAATAGACCCAGATATAACTAAATAATCATCTTTTGTTAATCTTTTTAAATAATCAACAATTAAATCAATATGAGAATCATTTATAAAAAGACCATTTGTATTAATAGCAGTTTCTTCTTCTGCTTGAATTTTTACATTAATTCTATTAATACCGTTCACTTCTATATTATAATAATTAAACTTATAATTATCTAAATCTTCTAATATCTTATCTTTAGTAAATCCTGCAGTTAAAAGTACTGGAATAGATTCTATTTCTAATTCTTTCAATACTTTAGAAACATTAATTCCTTTTCCACCGACACGCAGATATTCAGTTTTACTACGATTAATCTTTCCAATCTTTAAATTATCTAATAATACATAATAATCTATTGATGGAGATAAAGTTAAAGTATATATCATATAATCACCTCATATATATTATACAACTTTTTAATTAATTTTTTAATAAATTATAGAATTTTTTTATTTTTGAAAAAAGACGTACCCAAAAAAGTACGTCAATTTTTATAAATAATCTTTTATCATTTCTAAAAAGTCATCTTCGTTATATACAGGAATACCAAGTTCTTGTGCTTTAGCAAGTTTACTTCCTGCTCCTGGTCCTGCTACTACAAATGATGTTTTCTTAGATACACTTGATGCAGCTTTACCACCAAGTTTTTCGATTATAGCATTACCTTCATCACGAGATAGTTTTTCTAAGGTTCCTGTTAAGACAATTGTTTTACCTAGGAATAGATCATATGTAACTTCATTATATTCTTTTGGTTCAACTCCAAGATCTAAAAGTTTGATTATCAAATCTCTATTCTTCTTTGTATTAAAATAATCTACAATACTATTTGCCATTACTTCACCAATATCTGGAATAGATATTAATTCTTCATATGTTGCATTACAAATTCCTTTTAATGTTTTAAATGTTTTTGCAAGACTCTTAGAAGCTTTTGCCCCAACTAATCTAATTCCAAGACCAAATATAAATCTATCTAAATCTTGTGTTTTTGATTTATTTATAGCATTAAATAGGTTAGATACTTTCTTATCTCCAAATCTATCTAAAAGTAGGATTTCTTGTTTATAGTTTTCAAGTAGATATATATCAGCGATATCTTTTAAATAACCAAGATTATATAAAAGTTCTATTTGTTTTTCTCCAAGTCCTTCAATATCCATTGCTACACGTGAGGCAAAGTGAATTATTCCTTCTAGAATTCTACCACCACAATCTGGATTTTTACAATAGTGTTCAGCTTCATTATCGCCTTTTAAAAGCCTACTTCCGCATACAGGACAACAGTCAATCATTTTAAATGGAGGAAGATTAGTAGTTCTTCTAGATAAATCAACATCAACAACTTCAGGAATAATTTCTCCTGCTTTTCTAACTCTAACCATATCACCAATTCTAATATCTCTAGAAGTTATAAAGTCTTCATTGTTTAAGGTTGCACGTGCAACAGTAGTACCTGCAATTAATACTGGATCTAAGACTGCATTAGGTGTAATAATACCAGTTCTTCCAACTGTATATATAATATCTTTTAATCTAGTCGTTACAATCTCTGCAGGAAACTTATACGCTACAGCCCATTTAGGAACTTTTACTGTATATCCTATTTCGTCATATAAATCAAATTCATTCACCTTGATTACTATTCCATCTGTTGCGTAATCAAGTGTTTTTCTTTTTTCATCAAATTCTTTAATATATTCGATTACTTCATTAATTGTTTTACAGTGGCGATAATTTGGATTAACATTAAATCCTAAATGTTTTAAATAATTTAGCGCTTCTATTTGTGAATATATACCATATTGTTCTGGGTTTACTATTGTATATGCAAATTGATCTAGTCTACGTTCTTTTGTAACACTTGGATCAAGTTGTCTTAAACTTCCACCTGCTGCATTTCTAACATTTGCAAGAAGAGGTTCATTATTTTCTTTACGAATATTGTTTAGGTATTCTAAAACTGATTTTTTCATAAATACTTCACCACGTACTTCAATTGAAATATGTTCTTTTAATACTTTAGGAAGTGATTCTATTGTAAGTACATTTTTAGTAATGTTTTCACCAACTGTCCCTTTTCCACGTGTTGCACCAAGTGTCAAAAGTCCATCAGTATAGTGAATACTTGAGGCGATACCATCGATTTTTAGTTCACATGTATATGTATATTTATTAGTTACTTTTTTTATTCTTTCATCAAATTCGTAAAGTTCATCAAAGCTAAAAACATCTTGCAAACTCATCATTGGAACTTTGTGAGTAATTTCTTCTAAATCTGTTTTTAAGTAGTCACCAACTTTTAAAGTTGGTGTATTAGGTAGGATATCGCTAGGGTATTTTTGTTCAAGATTTTTAAGTTCTCTTGTTAAACTATCATATTCAACATCATCTACAGTAGGATTATCTAAAACATAATACTCGTAGTTATATTGATTTAATATTTTAACAAGTTCTTCCATTCTTTTAATATCTTGTTCTCTTGACATAAATATCCCCCCTTTTAATCTAATACTTTAATATGTGGATAATCTCGTTTAATTTTCTTTATTGTTTGGTCTTTATCAAAAATGATTTGAACAAAGAAATCATCTAGTGCGATGACTTTACCATAACCAAAATATTTATGATTTACTTTAGCACCAACACGAAGTTCACCATTTGATGATGCTTCTTTTTCTTTTTGTTGTTCAACACTTTCTTTTACATCTTCTGCAGTTAAATATTCTGTTAAGAATCTTGAAATCTTGTTTCTAACAATACGCCCGTATATTAGTCTACTTTGTGCACAACTTAAATAAATTTTTGATTTAGCACGTGTAAACGCAACATACGCAACACGACGTTCTTCTTCAATTTCTACATCTTCTCTAACACTAGGGAAAATTCCTTCTTCTAGTGCAACTACAAATACTACTTCAAATTCCAACCCTTTTACAGAATGAATTGTTGAAAGTGTAATCGCATCAGCACGTCCTTCTTCTTCAAAAGATTGATCAAGCATGATATCATCAATACCTATTCTCACCTTATCTTTTTGTGATAAACCTTCATCATTAATGTTTTCATCTATATTATAAAGTACTGATTTAAATTCATTAATATTATCAACACGATTTGTATTATTTAGCATATCTTCTTCTTTTAATAGTTCTAAATAACCTGTTTTTTCAACTAGATAATCAAAGAATTCTACTAAAGATTTTTCTTCAATTACTTTAATAAAATCAATAATCATGTTTTTAAAATCTACTAAAGCAGTATTTTTAGAAGATGGGTTTTCTGCATAATTTGCTTCAATTGCTTCAAATAATGAAATGTTTCTTTCTTCCATAATTGAAACAACTTTTGCGATTGTCTTATCACCAATACCTCTTGGCTGAAGATTAATAATACGTTTAAAGTGAGAGATACGATTTGGATCACAAATAAATCTAAAATAAGAAATTATATCTTTTACTTCTTTACGTTTTAAATAAGAAAAACCACCAAAAATATTATATGGCATTCTCTCTTCTAAAAAGGCCATTTCAAAATTTCTTGATATTGCACTATTACGATAAAGTACTGCGATGTCAGAATATTTATATCCTTCACGTCTAACTAGATGTGCTATTTCATTTACAACATATCTTACTTCTTCTTCATAATAATATGCTTCTTGCACAATGACATCATTAATTGAACCTTCAACGTCACTGTATAATTGTTTAGGTTCTCTTATTTGATTATGTTTAATAACTGCATTAGCACCTTTTAAAATACTATTATGTGAACGATAGTTTTTAAGAAGTTTAATAACTAACGCATTCGGATAGTCTTTTGTAAAGTTTAACATATTATCTATTGTAGCACCTCTAAAACTATATATGCTTTGGTCATCATCACCAACAACAAATAAGTTTTCTAAAGCAGCTGCTAACATTTTAATAATACTATATTGAACTTTATTAGTATCTTGGAATTCATCTACTAAGATATATTGATAAAGTCTTTGATAATATTCTAAAACATCAGGATTAGTTTTAAATAATTCTTCTGTTTTAAGAAGTAAATCATCAAAATCAAGTAAGTTATTTTTCTTTAAATAAGCTTCATATTCATTGTAGATTGGTTCAATAATTGTATTTAAGGAACTAATGCCATTTTTATAATCACCAATCATCTTTGCAGCAAGCTTTGTTGTAAAAGTTTTTTTATCTACATTTTGATTTTTAAAGATATCTGTTAAAATCTTTTGTACATCTTCATCATCAATAATTTCAAAGTTTCTTTCATATCCTATTTTGTCAATAAATCTTCTTAATATTTTTACACATAAAGAATGAATTGTTGAAATGCTTAAGTATTTTGCGTCTTCATCAAGAATAGAAATAAGACGTTCTTTCATTTCATTTGTTGCTTTTTTAGTAAATGTGATAGCTAAAATATTATAAGGTTTAATATTTTGTTCTGCTACCATGTAAGCAATTCTTGCAGTAAGTGTTTTAGTCTTACCAGTACCAGCACCTGCAAATACCATTACAGGGCCATCAATTTGTTCTACTGCTAACTTTTGTTCCTTATTTAAAATATCTAAAATTGATGACATATTTTACACATTAAATGATGATTTTAAACCTACAATACGGTTAAAAATTAAATCATTCCCTTTCGATTCTTTATCTACAGTATAATATCCATTACGAATAAATTGGAATTTATCTTCAGGTAAAACATCTTTTAAGTAATTTTCTACAAAACCGCATTTAACAATCCAAGAATCAGGATTGATTTGTTCTTTAAAGTTTTCAGTTGATACTTTTTCATCTTTCATTAAGAAATCATATAAGTTAAATTTAGCTGGAACTGCTGTTGTTGCTTCAACATAGTGGATAGTTCCATTAGGTTTTCTTTCATTAAAGCCTGATCCTGATTTAGTAGCTGGATCATATGTACAATGAATTTCTAAAATATTACCATCTTCATCTTTTATAACTTCTTCACATTTAATAAAGTATGCATGCATTAGACGAACTTCAATACCTTTAGATAAACGTTTCCATTTTTTATTTGGTTTTTCTTCTAAGAAGTCTTCTTTTTCAATATATAGATATTTACCAAACGCCATTTTATGGCTACCTAAAGATTCATTTTCAGTATTGTTTACTGCTTCTACATATTCTATTTTGTCTTCTGGATAATTAGTAATAACTACTTTTAACGGATCAATAATTGCCATTGGACGAATAGTCTTAAGTTTTAAATCTTCTCTTAAGAAATATTCAAGCATACCATAATCAACTGTTGAGTTAATCTTAGATAAACCTGTTGCCATAATAAATTCTTTAATAGCTTCAGGTGTAAATCCTCTTCTTCTTAACCCCACTAATGTTGGCATTCTTGGATCATCATATCCTTTAACAATGTTATCATCAACAAGTTGTTTTAAATATCTTTTACTCATTAGTGTATGAGTGATATTTAATCTTCCCCATTCAATTTGACGAGGTTTAGCTTTTACATCACAATTATTAATTACCCAGTCATATAGTGGACGATGGTCTTCAAACTCAATACTACATAAAGAGTGAGTGATACCTTCAATCGCATCTTGTAATGGATGAGCAAAATCATACATTGGATAAATACACCATTTATTTCCTGTTTGATGATGTTCAACATGCATAATACGATAAATTACAGGGTCTCTCATATTCATATTAGGACTTGCCATATCAATCTTTGCACGTAGTGTTTTTTCGCCATCTTTATATTTGCCATCTCTCATTTCTGCAAATAATTTTAAGTTTTCTTCAACACTTCTATCTCTATATGGAGAGTTCTTACCAGGAGTTACTACATCACCACGATATGAAGCCATTTCTTCATGAGTTAAATCACATACGAATGCAAGGCCTTTTTTAATTAAAAGAACTGCTTTTTCATATGTTTCTTCAAAATAACTTGAACCATAATTTACAGTTTTAGGAGTATAACCTAACCATTTAATATCATTTATAATTGCTTCTACATATTCTGTTCCTTCTTTAGAAGGATTAGTATCATCTAAACGAAGATTGGTTGCACCACCAAAATATGCTGATAATTCAAAATTATTAATTATTGCTCTTGCATGCCCAATATGTAAGTATGCATTAGGTTCTGGTGGAAATCTTGTTAAGATATGGTCAACTACACCATTTTCTAATTCATTCTTCATTATCGTTTTAATGAAGTTTGAATTTTCGTTCATCATATTAATTTTCTCCTATTTTTCTCATATTTTTAATTTTTGTAAATGTTTGATAAAGTGAAATTAGTTTTTGTTCGTCTAAGTCTTTTTCACTTTCATCAAAACATATAATCATTACTAGAATACTTTTAGTGGACTCTGTTACACTTGTTCTTAAAGTATCACTAGTTGGACATCCAAAAGGTCCTATTTCATCAATATAAACAGGGATATTAGTAACATTTATTAGTCCTCTATTTATACCTTCATATATATCTTCTTTTTTCCCAAGTCTTATAACTACATCACCAATTAATTTAGAACTATCAACAACACATACACTACGAAGTGTTTCTACTGATAAGATATTTCCCAAATCAATAACATCACCTAGACGATATAGTTTATTACCTTTAACTATTCTTCTAAGTAATGCCTCACATGCAGGACGTGTATGAGAAGGGTCTTTCCCCATTTTTTTATATCCATCACGAGTATTTTTTAGTTTTGGTATTTTAGTTATTTCATCATAGTTATATATATTAGGAATTGTTTCATATAATTTTTCTAAATATAGATCTACTTCTTTTGATTTATTCATTGCATCAAAATCATTATCAAATTCTATTTCATATGCAATTACACTAAATGAGGGAAGCAAGCATTTTAAATCTTCACTAATTTTGCAGTTCATTTTCTAAAACACTTATTCTTTCACAAATTGAGTTGTACTTTTCAAGTTCAATTTCTAAGCTCTTTAATTCTTCTTTTACTCTATTTATTTTAACTTTTAAATCACGAAGATTGTTATATAAAGTTGAAAGTCTTGCTTCAACAAATTCTTTTTCTCTTAAAACAGTAACTAATTTTATATTACGATGATCTTTTTCAAAGTCTCTAATCGCATCTTTTACTTCACGGAGTTTGATACTTAATTCATTTTTTAATGCATTAAGTTCTGAAATACTTTGTGACAATTCACTAATTTCTACACCATGAATACCAGAAAGAAGTTTTTCATCATGAAGTTTTTGTGTATTAGTTAGTTTCTCACTTACAATTTTATATTGTGCTTCAATTTCTTTTTCTGATGATTTTAATGCATCATATTGTTTATTAGCAATTGTAAAATAAGCATTTTCAGTTATCGCAAGTGTTGCACTATCTAAATATTCAACAAGTTCATCATAATATTTAGATGCTTCAACATAAGTATTATAATAATTGTTTTCTTTTTCTTTTAAGAAATCATAACGTTTTTTATATTTAAGTAATTGTTCTTTTTCTTTTGTTAAATTGTTAAGTTCCATCTGTTTAATTGTTCTTAAATTTTTAAGTGTGTCTTGAGATTTTAAATTAGTTGTTCTTTCATTTACAATTTTTTCAACAACATTTGAAATTTCTGCACTGCTTACTTCTTTTAAGCGATGATAATTAACTGTATCTAAAATATATTTAATATCTCTTTCTTTAATTATTTCAAACGTTTCAATAAGTTCATTTCTTAAAGTTTCTCTTTGTTTAATTTCATTTAAAATATTTTCCTGCATGAAACCAATTTCTTCATTAGTTCTATTTTCTATTTTAGAAAGAATAACTTTAGCATTTTCTTCAATTAAAGTATTTTCTTTAATGATTGCTTCTTCAGTTTCATATAAAACTTTTTCCATATTACTACATTGGAAACTAAGTGCACGACATTCTAAAATTAATAAATATAACTGATCAGATAACTGCTGCATTACAAATTCAACATTAGTCATTACTAAACTTAAATCTTCAGTATTTTCTAATGATCTTAAAATTGTTTTATAGTAACCCAGTGTAGCATTTTTTAAGACATCTTGTTTACTTAAATACTGACTCTCAACAGCAATGTATTTTGCTTTAAGTTCATTTAATTTAGTTTCATTAGCACGTTTAATTAGTTCTAACTTATTTAACTCTTCTTGATATTGTGCATTCATAGTTGCGATATCCTGTACTTGTTCTACTTCAAGTGCTAAATTATCATATTCAACTTTTAAAGCATCAATATCATTATCAATTTGACGAACACGTTTATTTAATATTTCTGTATATTCTTCTAAGTATTTTTTAACAAAGAACTGTTCAATAGTAAGTGTTGATCCTTGAGTTAATTTAAATGCTTCAAGTTCTATTTTTAATTTACTATTTTCTTTTCTTAGTTCTTCAATTTCTTTTAAGATTATATTTTCAGGACTATTATTTATCATATTAAATTATCCTCATTTACTATTTGTTTTTCTTTTTTAAATATAATTGCACATTCTGTAGTTAGTACAATTCCTGCAATACTTAAAGCGTTAGTTACTGCTGATATCGCAACATTTGCAGGATCAATAATACCGCTTTCTCTTAAATCAACGATTTGTTTTGTTTTTGCATCAAACCAATGATTTTTATCTATTTTATTAATAATATCATTTTTATTTACACCAGCATTATCTAAAATTTGATTAAATGGTGCAACAAAAGATTTAATAATAATATCTCTTGCAGATAAGTATTCATTATATGATTTTAACTCCTCACTAATTTCATATAATACTTTTCCACCACCTTCAATTGTTCCAGAAACCATTGCTGCTTTAGTAGCGCATAAGGCATCTTCAATACGAAGTTTTTTATCTTGAAGTTCTACTTCCGTTGCAGCACCTACTTTAATAAGCGCAACACCACCTAGTATTTTAGCAATTCTTTCACGATATTTTTCTTTTTCATAACTTATTGTTTCATTATCTAGAAGTGTCTTTAATCCTTCTGCATACGCAACAACTACATCAGTATCTTGTGCCCCATCAATAATTACTGTTTTATTTTGATTGATAACAGCTTTAGCACATTTCCCAAGACCTTCAACACCTAAAGCATTTAAATCGTCTCCTTTTGTAGTTGATACAAAAGTTGCACCTGTAATACAAGCAATATCTTTTAAAAGTTGAATTTTACGATCACCAAAACTAGGTGCCTTAGTTACAACAACATTAAATACACCACGAAGTTTATTCATAACTATTGCTGATAAGACTTCTTGTTCAATATCATCACAAATAATTAAAAGAGGATTACCTGTCTTCATTGCGTTTTCAAGAAACGGCATTATTTCTTTCATCGATGTAAGTTTCTTATCTGTTACTAAAACATCAGGATTAATAAGTTCTGCAATTTGTTTTTCTTCATTGTTAGCCATATAACTAGATGCAAATCCACGATCATATGAATAACCTTTAACAACATCTAAACAAGTATCTAGTCCACGTGATTCTTCAACACTTACTTCACCATCGGGACCAACTTCTTTATATGCTTCTGCAATTAATTTTCCAATAAATTCACTTCCACTAGATAATGTTGCAACTTTAGCAAGATCATCTAGTGATTTAATTCTTTCACTTCTTTCTTTAATCTTATCTAAAATAATCGGTAAATAAAAGTCAAAACCTTCTTTAATATCAACAGGATTAACACCTTTATCTAAATATTCTAACCCATTTAAAATACAACTACTAGATAAGATTACTGCAGTAGTAGTTCCATCACCTGCTAGATCATTAGTTTTAGATGCAGCTTCAATAATTAATGATGCACCTAGATTTTGATATTGATTAGCAAGAACTACATTTTTTGCGATAGTAACACCATCATTAATAATTAGTGGTGCACCAAATTCTTGTTCAATAATTACATTTCTACCACGAGGACCAAGCGTAACTTTTACAGCATCAGCAAGTGTTTTAATACCTTTAGCTATTTCGCCTCTTGCAATGGCACCAAATAATAATTCATTAGCCATATTATTCCTCCACTACCGCAAGAACATTTTTTTCTTCACATAAAAAGTATTCTTGATTATTATATTCTACTTTAATTAAACCTTCTTTAACAAAAATTTGCTTATTAACGAAGTTTACAGTAACACACTCTCCCTGGGCAATGCACACATAAAAGTCATTATGCTCTTTAGGCATAATAATTATTGAATTTGTATTATTTTCACACTTTAATAATAGATTTTTATTAACTGGCTTAATCATGTGATAGTCCTCCTATTTTATTCTATTATACCACAAAGTAACTTTTATTTCAAGAACATTGTGATGTAAGTTTTTTCACCCTTTTTTTGCATATAATTTAAAACTTATATGGATATTTGATATAATATATATAACAACATTTAAAAAAGATATTGGAGATTGAAATAATGAAGATACTTATGACCTGTTTTGAACCATTTGGTGGTTTTACTACAAATTCTAGTTATGAAGCCTTAAGAAGATTAAACAATTTAGATATTGACAGAATTAATCTACCAGTTTCATATCCTGATGCTTATGTTGTTTTAAGACAATTAATTAAAGAACCTGATTTTATTATCCTTCTTGGAATGGCGGCAACAAGAGAAAAAATCTCTATTGAAGATAGAGCAAAAAATCTATTAGACTTTAAAATCCCCGATAATCACAGTCAAATAATAAAACAAAGAAAAATAGCTGATGAAGAACAAGATATTTTATATAGTAAAGTTGACATTGATAAGATGATTTGTTATTTAAATAAAGATGAGGACTTAGTCTATAAATCAAATGATGCAGGAAGTTATATATGTAATTATATATATTTTAAAGTGCTTCAAATGCTTGATACACCTAGTATATTTATTCATATACCAAATTATCAAACAGATAAAGAATTTGATAAACTAGAAATTATTTTAAAAGAAATTATCAATTATATTAAAGGAGAATACAAATGAGAAAAATTTTATTTTTAATTTTATTATTAGGACTACTATTTATTACTAGCTGTGATACTACACCTACTGAATCATATATTACAAATATTGAAGAAAATAATTACATTGTAACTTGGGATAAAGATGAAGATGCAACACTTTATTACATTCAAATTACACATTCATTTACAACATCTGCAATAACATTTACAACAGAAGATAATTCATATGATTTAAATGTATATATAAATGACTTAACTAAAAAATATAATGGTTTCACTCTAACTATTCAAGTAAAATCAAATAGTATTAATTCAATTTATAAAAATTCATGTATAATTGAAGTAGAAGAAACAATAGTTGAATTATATCCTGCGCCTATTCCTACTAACCTATTAATAGAAGGAACTATTCTATCTTGGGATTTAGTCGACAATATTAGTAATTATCAAATTGAATTAACTTTTAATAACTTTACAGAAACTATATATTCAAAAACTAATAATTTTGATTTTAGTGAATATTTAATAGACAGTGGTGTTTATTCATTTAAGGTTAAAGCGATTAAATCAGATAGTTACAGCAGTGATTCAGACTATTCAGAAAGTATTGAATATATTTATGAAAATATTCAAATTGAAAAAGAAATATTTAATTATGATTTCACTAAAATGGATAATTTAGTATCAGGTGGAAGTATTACTAAATTTGAAAAATACGCTGATAAATCACTAAAATTATCATCAAGTGGTTTCTATTTTACCACACCTACTTTTACTGCATATAAAAGTTTTTCTGTAACTGCAACAATTAAAGGTAATAACTGTTCAGGAACTGGATTAATTACAATCTATGGATTAGATAGTTCAAATAATATTGTTGAAAAACAAGAATATAAATATACAATTGAAAATACAAAACATGAATTAAAAGCAGAATTTTCAAATACAAATATTGTAAAAATTAAATTTGAATACACAACTAAAGATAAAGGAAATGTTGGACTATATTCTCTTGTATGTAATCATGATGAAGAAAGTGATAAAGTAACACAAATTGAATTAATTAATTATCAAGATACATATGTAATAGGTAGTGATTTTGATTATAACGGTAATCTACTTCTTACATATAAATCAGGTAAAAAAGAAGAGATTTCAATAAACAAAGATTTAGTGACACTTTCTAATTTTACGACTACTACAAAAGGAACATATATAGGAACAATTAAATATCAAAACGTTACTGGCACTTTTACTTATAATGTTATTTATGATTATGATGCAATCTATGAGTATGCAGAAAGTATCAATATTTATACAATTGATTTAAGCGATGAATTAAACAACTTATTTACTATTTTAAATATAAAAGATAATGATAAAGAAATTAATATTTTATTTGATTATAATAAATCAATTACATTAGATACATATAACTTGCTAAAAAATGAATTATCAAAATACATAGATTCAGAACTTACTTATTATTATTCAGTTAATAATCAAAATATCTTTAATCAAAATAAACTTACTTACTTAGATAAAAACGAATACAACTTTGCAGCTGATTTAGATTTATTCATTAATCCAGAATATTATGAAATTAACATATATGGATACAGTTATTACTTTGCTGCAAATAATCTATCTACAGATCATAAAATAGATATTTTACAATTAAATGGTGATATCACACAAGATGAAATTACCAGTTTAGACCCGGAACAAATCATTTTACAAGAAGGTTTAATCAATAACTTCATCAATAATGGTATCTTAATATATCAAACTGATGATGAAATTTATCAATATTCTCCAACACTAAATGAATCATTCTATTACACATTTGATTTATATGGTTATAATATTGAAGGTAATACAACTGAACTTAGTAGTACAACTATTTGGAGTGATTCTGAAACTCTAGGCCTTCATCATAATACACAAGATAATTATTTATATAGAAAAAGTTACTATGGTAATATCAAAGACTTATATGGTCAAGATTTAGTAAGTGCACTAAGAAAAGTAATTACAGAAACTCATACATATTCTCCTAGTTATGGTGATGCTAAAACAATGCTTGCAATTACCGATAAAGATCCATTAAAACCAGGTTTTATTATTATGACATATACTGGTGATTCAATTAAATCAGCATGGGATCAAGGAATTACATGGAATAGAGAGCATATATGGCCTAAATCACTATCTGGCGGATTATATACAACAGTGAGCGATTCAACAAGAAACGCTGGAAGTGACTTACATCACATAAGACCAGCTCTTACCGCAATTAACTCTTCTCGTGGAAATAAAATGTACGGTAGCACAACTAACGAACTAACATACTACCCAGGAGATGAATTCGCAGGTGATACCGCAAGAATCCTATTCTATCTATCAATTAGATATGATATGAGTATTACAGGACTTAAAGTTTGTGAAGATATAAACCTTCTTCTTTCTTGGAATAATAATGATAAAGTAGATAACTTAGAAAGAAATAGAAATAATGCTGTTCAGTCAATTCAAGGTAACTATAATCCATTTATTGATAATCCTTGGCTTGCAGATCGCATATGGAAATAACAAAAGATTAGGAGTAATTCCTAATCTTTTATTTTTAAGTATAGAGTAACATATGACTTATTTATAATAATTTTATATCAAAAACTCATCACATATTTTATTTAAAACTTCTATTGCAGCAATATAACTAATTTTATCATATATTATTTCACTAGTTACTTCTTCATAATCCTTTTTATATATATTTAGCTTAATGATTTCATTTAATCTATTTTTAATATCAAAACCATCTTGAGCACTAATACACCTTTTATTTAACTTTCTTTCTTCTCTTACTTCATCAAATAATTTTCTTAAACTATCATCTATTGTAATTAATGGATATATTTTATATAAATCATAAATATGTCTAGAACATCTATAAAGGTTGCTTTTTAAAGAACTGTCGCATACTGCAAATATTTTATCAATAAACGTTCTTTCTAAAGATTGAACTTTAATTTTAAAAGGTTCTAATTCAAATTTTTGAATAATATCTTTTTGATTATTATCATTTAAATAATTAAATATAAAACATTTCGTATCTTTTTCAAGAATAGGATATGACTTAGATATATATGTTGTTTCAACCAATAATTTTTGTAGAATGACTTTACTAATGTATTTAGGATTGTAAGAAATTTCATACCTATTAAAATCTCTTCTACTACGAATTGTATCTAAATTTAAAATATTTAGATTTAATTTTTCACAAGAACTTACGATTGCTTTTTTTAAATCTCTTTTATACTTCGGAGTTAAATAATTTACTTCTATCGATAAATCAATATCTTCAGAAAATCTATTAATTATTTCAAAACACTTAGATAATGATGTACCTCCCTTAAACACAACATATGGAAAATTTAGATTAATTTCTTTTAAAAGAAGAAATACATAATAATCCTTCTCAACATATATCTGATTAATTTGATAATATTCACTTGTAGCTTTTACTAAGTCATAAAATTCTTCTTTAAAATTATGTAAATTCATAAAATACCTCACTTACTATTAAATTTTTTGTTGTCTTAGCGGGAAAAGAATTTAATAGTTCAGTGATTTGTATTTTACTGATTTTATTTTCTGATATATATTTCTTAATTTCTTTTTGGCATCTAGTATTACTTAAATAATCATTTATATTTATTCTTGTAAAAAATTCTAAAATTGTATATGCATAATAATTTTCATTAGTAATATTTATTCTAGATTTTTTTAATAGAATATCTCTACCTCTAATACTTACCAAACGGGATTTTCTTGATTCATTGTTTGTTATTACTTCAATTAGTGCGGGAATTTGCGTACTTAAAGAAAAATTTACTTCCATAACTTTTAATCCAAAAATTCCAAATCTTTCATTGTTATTACAAATATATTTTTTTTCGATTACATCATCCAACGAAAGAGTTGAATCCCCAATTATGGTTTTTCTAGGTAAATAATAAATTCCATGATCATATCTTTTTAAAGTATTATTACCAATAGCTTTTTTTATTAATTCAAAAACCTTAGATCTCGAATAATCATTCATTAAACTATAAATCTCACTGATAAAAATCGGTTCATCGCAATTAAATTTTTCTTTTAAGCGTTCTATTAACATTCTCTCACCTCCTTTTGGACTAATTTGAACTTTTTTAGTTACTTATATTATATACTATTTTAACAAATTTGTCAACACAAATTTCATATTAAGTTATTTTTTACCTTAACCATTATATCACCACCTTTTTAAAACAAAAAGGGGTATCAACAATATAAAAGATTCTACTTCTAATTTTAGAAATAGATAAGTCTTTTATAATGTCAATACCCGCGTAACCTCTAAAGCGCAATTCTCAAGTTACCTAAATACCTAGGAGTAGCAAGAATTTCAATATGATTATTACTCCTTTAGAGTAAATAATAACCTTTAAAACTTAAAATCCTTACAGTTAAATTATACCATTTTATTTTATAAAAATCAATAATTTTTATAAACAAATAACCTACATCACTGTAGGTTATCTTTTTATTTTTATTTCTCCACTATTAATATATAAGATTTGATCACTTTCTTTAACTATTAATCTACCATCAGTATGGATATCTAATATGGTACCTTCACATAAAACATTATTTCTTGTATATTCTATTTGTTTATTTATACCATAAAGTTTAGATTTAATATAATCTAAAAATATATTACTTCCATTTAAGAATTCTTCAATATCATTTACTAATATTTCAGATAATTCAAGAGTTAATAAATTTATATCAAAATCTTTATTTAATTCTTTTTTTAGTGATGTGGTTAAATGATTAATATCTTCATTAAAAGTTGTTTGATTAATATTAATTCCTATTCCAATAACTATCATTTTAGAATTATTATTCATTTTACCTTCAAGTAATATTCCACATATTTTCTTATTATCAACTAGGATATCATTAGGCCATTTTATATATAAGTTATTAATATATTTACTTAAGAATTTATGAACTGACATACTCGCAACAAGTGATAGTAAATTTAAGTCTGTTCTTTCTTTAAATTCTTTTATAAGAAGTGACATTAATATATTATCTGAATCATTAGATTCCCAAATTCTTGTCGTTCTACCTCTGCCACTAGTTTGATATTTAGCAGTTACAACAGTGTAATTATCTAAGGATTCATATTGTTCTTTAATAAATTCATTTGTTGATGGTATTACATCTTTTTTTATTATTTTCATATTATGAAATCCTTTCTAAAATAGGTTTTAATTTTCTTGTTATAAAGCATGCTATGACTACTTTTATTATATCAAATGGTAAAAGAGGTAAGATTGATACGATAATAAAACTCATAATATTTACTTCATATACACTTCTAATTACAAATAAATAAAGTATCCCAATAATATATATAAATATAAGTGTTATTAAACTTATTATAAATGTTTTGAGTGATTCTTTTTTTATCTTAATTAATGATAATAATTTAATAATAATTGGTACAAAAATAAAACTTATAATAAATCCAAATGATGGTGTAAATATTTTAGATATACCACCTGAAAAGTTTGAGAATACTGGTATACCAAAAAGTCCCATTAATATATATATTATAATTATTATTTCTGCATCTATAAAAGGTAAAATAAGTGCTAGTAGTAAAACCACTAGCACTTGTAATGTCAATGATATATCGGATAAAGGAATTGATATATATGTACTAACGATTAATAGTGCTAGGAATATACTATCAATTGCTATCCGTTTAATCGTCATATCTTATCCAAAAATACTAAGAAGTAAACCAGCAGCAACAGCTGAACCAATAACACCAGCAACGTTTGGTCCCATTGCATGCATTAAAAGGTAATTTGATTTGTCTTCTTCCATACCAATTTTATGTACTACACGTGCAGCCATTGGAACAGCAGAAACACCAGCAGCACCAATCATTGGGTTAACTTTACCTTTTGTAAGTTTGCACATAAGTTTACCAACAAGAACACCGCCAGCAGTAGCAGCACTAAATGCAACCATACCTAAGATTAAGATATAAACAAAGTTAAGAGCTTGACTAACATCAGTTAAAATTGCTGTTGCACCTACAGATAAACCAAGTAGGATAGTTACTGCATACATAATAGTTTTTGCAGCAGCATCAACAAGGTTTGGAACTACACCAGATTCTTTAATTAAGTTTCCAAGCATTAACATACCAATTAAAGCAGCGCAAGAAGGAATAACCATAATTACTACAATCATAACTACGATTGGGAATAAAATCTTTTCACGTTTAGATACTTCTCTTGCTTGAACCATCTTAATTTGTCTTTCTTCTTTTGTAGTTAAGCCTTTTATGATTGGAGGTTGAATAACAGGAACAAGTGCCATATACGAATATGCAACAACTGCAATTGATGCACAAAGCATTTGTCCACCATCGGCACCAGCTAACATCTTGTTAGATAAGAAGATAGCTGTAGGACCATCAGCACCACCAATAATACCAATAGCAGCAGCTTCTAATGCGTTAAATCCTAAGAAGAATGCACCAAAGAATGTTAAGAAAATACCAATTTGAGCAGCAGCACCAAGAAGTAGACTTGAAGGTCTAGATAGAAGTGGACCAAAGTCTGTAGTAGCACCAATTCCAAGGAAGATTAGTGGAGGGAATATCTCTAAACTAATACCTTGATGGAATTGATAGAATAAACCTTCTGCATGTTCTACATTATAAAGTGCAGGAGCCAAGTTAACAAGTAACATACCGATTCCAATTGGAATTAATAGATATGGTTCAAATCCTTTTGCAATAGCTAAATAAATTAATACACAAGCTACTAGGATCATGATTAGTCTTAATAAGAAGGCTGGACCATCAAATGAACCATCAGTGAAAAATCCCATTTGGTTAATGAAATTTTTTATTAAATCTTGTAACATAATTTATTACCCGATTACTACTAATACTTGACCGTTTTGTACAGCAGCACCTTTTTGAACAGCGATTGATTTAACAACACCAGATACTTCAGCAACTACTTCATTTTCAAGTTTCATTGCTTCTAAGATAAATAATACATCACCTGCATTTACTTGTTGACCTACACTAACTTTAACATCTAAGATAGTACCAGCCATAGGTGCTTTTTGTTCTTTACCTTCACCACTTGCAACAGGTGCAGCTTGTGGAGCAGCCTGAACAGGTGCTTCAATATTACCAGCTTTTTCGCTTACGCTTTCTAATTCAACTTCGTAAACCTTACCATTTACTTTAACTTTATAAACTTTCATAATTTTATTCTCCTATCCAATTTGTTTTACTGAAACTACTCTAACGTCTTCGTTAGTTTCGTTATGATAATCGATTGTAGCAACAAGTGCAGCTACCATCATATCTTCATCTTTAATGTCATCCATTGTGAATGCTTTTTGAGGCGCCTTAACTACAGGTGCAGTAGGAACTTCTTTTTTAACTTGTTCTTTCTTCTTAGGAAGATATTTAAATGCTGATACAATAAAGCATAATAACAATAACATTAAGAATACAATTGCAATACAGATTACAGCAATTAAACCAGCATCTGCTAAAGTGATATATTTAGCACAAACAATTTTATCTTCATCTACAGTTGAAAGAGTTGTGACTCTTTGACCATTAGCAAATTCAGCTGTTTTATACCATCCAGCAAAGTAGTAACCATCTCTTTGATGCCCATGAGCTGGAAGTGAATAATCACCAGTAGTATTATCTACATAAACAGGTTCATATTTACCAGCAGGAATGTCTGCTCCTACTAAATATAATGTACCAGTTTTAGTAGCTTCATCAAATGAATAATAACCAACAAATGTTTTACCTTCAACTGGTCTATCAACAACTTTTACTGCTGCATCAACAAGTTCTGCATCAGCAAATGATCCTTTTTTACAACTAGTTAAGCTAAACACAAATAGACATGTAATAACTAAAATAAATAATTTAAATAACTTTTTCATATTACACCTACCCAATAACAACGTTGAATTCAACAACTTCATCTTTTTCTTTTGGAGCATATTTAGCTTCTAAGAATTTAACTGCAACGTTTTCGAATAATGCACAAGATAATACATCTTCATCACATTTACAGATATCACCATATTTTTCCTTCATTGCCTCAAATTCTGGAGCAATCTTATCTGCAGGACGATATGTAATAACTTCAGCATCACCAATAATCTTTTTACGAACATCTTCGTTAACAGGAGCAGGTGCTTGTCCGTAGTTACCTTTTAAGTATTCAATAATTTCTTTTGGACATGATTTATATCTTTCACCAAATAATACATTCATAACTGCTTGTGTACCAACCATTTGTGAAAGTGGTGTTACTAGTGGTGGATAACCTAAATCTTTTCTTACACGAGGAATTTCACGTAATACTTCTTCATATTTATCCATAGCACCTTGGCCTTGTAATTGGCTCATAAGGTTAGATAGCATTCCACCTGGAACTTGGTATTTCAAGATATTTGGATTAACTGTTAATGCTTTAGGATTTAATTTTCCTTCTTTTAAGAATGCATCTTTAACAACAGTTAATTTTTCACAAGCTTTCTTTAAGTAATCAAGATTTAAACCTGGATCATACTCAGTACCTTGAAGACCATATTGTAGACTTTCTGTACAAGGTTGAGAAGTACCACCAGATAGTGGTGAAAGCGCAGTATCAACAATATCACAACCAGCTTCAATAGCTTTCATAACTGTCATTTCTGCAATACCACCAGTACAGTGAGTATGAAGTTCTAAAGGAAGTTTTACACTTTGTTTTAAACGAGAGAATAATTCATATGCATCAGTTGGTAAAAGTACACCAGCCATATCTTTGATACAGATAGAATCAGCACCCATTTTTTCTACTTCTTTTGCAAGTTCAACATAATAATCAATTGTATGTACAGGACTAGTTGTATATGATAAAGCAATTTGACAATGTCCATCATACTCAGCTTTGTATTTGTTTGTAGCGTCAACAGCACTCTTTAAGTTTCTTAAATCGTTTAAAGCATCAAAAATACGAATAATATTAATACCATGCTCTAATGATTTTTGAACAAACTTTTCTACAACTTCATCCGAATAGTGACGATAACCTAAAATGTTTTGTCCTCTAAATAACATTTGTAATTTAGTGTTTGGGCAAGCCTTACGAATAGCATCAAGTCTTTCCCATGGATCTTCATTTAAGAAACGAAGGCAAGCATCAAATGTAGCACCACCCCATACTTCAAGCGCATGATACCCAGCTTTATCTAAAAGTTCAGCTACAGGTAAAATGTCTTTAGTAGAAAGACGTGTTGCGATTAAAGATTGATGACCATCTCTTAAACAAGTATCAACAATTTTTACACCCATCTTATTGTTCTCCTTTTATAAAAATATATTTGCTAGGAAGTGATTTCAAAAAAACCATATTCTTCATATCTATTTTACCATAATTAGAAATTTTTATCAACCTTAATGATAAAAGTTGAAAACCTTAGAAAATTTATTAAAAAATAGTTTTTCTATATTTTCCTATAATAAAAGAGTAAGCATTTAACCTTACTCCTTTTTAATTATGCATTTTTTATTTTTCTACAATAGTATATTCAATATTATTATCTATACAATAGTTTTTAAACATATCTAATTCATTAGACTCAATTACAGTTATTCTAACATCTTGTTTTTGATTAAACTGAATAATTATAAAATTAGTATATTTTTCAATCCAAACTTTGTAATAACTATTAAAAGTTAATTTTAATACATCAGTTTTATCACCATCTTTTGTAGTTATTACTAGATCTTTTTTATCAAACTCATATGTCTTATAAACATTTTCTACAGTCTCAAATGATTTTAATTTAAGATTTAAAAGCTCCTTATATGCTTTATTCAATGTGTTTTTCCATCTAAATATCAGGAATATTCCATATGGAATTGCAAGTAATCCTACAATTAAAATTATTAACTCATGAACCAAAAAGAAATAATTAAATATTGAAACAGGACCACCTATAAGCATTATAAGTATCAAAATTCGTATATTTTTACTTTTTTGTAAATTTACGTATTTTATAACTTTTGCTAACATCCTAGTCATTAAATTCTTATCTATTTTATTTTCAATTTTCATAGATTATTCCTTTCTATACTACATAAATATATCATATATTAATTTTTAAATTACTCTAACCTCTATTCCAACAACTCCATATTTATCAATATCTTCTTTAGAATAATAATTATACATGTCCTCAAAACTTGCAGTTTCATCTTCTTTATATCCTATTGATATTTTATCATGGTTATTATAAAGTTCTTCAAATGTTTTATATTTATATAAGTTCTCAACTTTTGTTTTAATTTTATCACCAGTAGAAATATTAGTAAATACAATTACATCATTTACTTTTATAGTTGATCTTTTTTCATCATTTAATCTCATCTCAATAGTTTTACAACCATTTTTTATAGAATTAAATGGTGCATCCCATAATTTCATATAATGGATATTAGAAATAGGTTGTTGCATAATATGGCTCCTTATTTATTAATAGATATTACTTATTTATATCATATGTTACCAACAAGTATGTTTTTTAAAATAAGAATTGAGATAAACTTAATTATTATTTTCTTTTATATATTGGTTATATGCTGCAGCTGCTATCATTGCAGCGTTATCTGTACAATATTTAAACTGTGGAACTGTTAGTTTAATTCCAATTTTATCCATTTCTTCTTGCATTGCACTTCTTAAACCTTTGTTTGCTGCAACACCACCTGCAATAATTACTTGTTTAACATTATACATTGTAGCAGCTTTTGATGTTTTAGAAACTAATACATCAATAACTGCATTTTGGAAACTTGCTGCAAGATTGTTAGCATCAATTGTTTCACCTCTTTGATTTGCATTATGACATAAATTAATTACTGCTGATTTTAGTCCTGAGAAACTAAAGTCAAGTGAATCTTTAGAAAGTTTAATATGTGGAAGTGGATATGTAGGAGTACCAAGCGAAGCCATTTTATCAATAATGGGGCCACCAGGATAACCAACATTTACTACTCTTGCTACTTTATCGTACGCTTCACCTACTGCGTCATCTAGTGTTTCACCTAAGATTTCAAAGTCCATATGGTCTTTCATTAAAACAAGTTCTGTATGTCCACCTGATACAACAAGTGCAAGTAGTGGAAATGAGAAATCTTCTTCTAGATAGTTTGCATATATATGACCATGAATATGATTTACATAGATAAGTGGTTTATTAAAACATAAACTGATTGTTTTAGCGGTATTTACTCCCACCATTAAAGATCCAATTAGACCTGGTTCTTTCGTTACCGCAACAGCATCAATATCATCTAGTGTAAGGTTCGCTTGTTTTAACGCATCATCTAATACATATGTAATCTTTTTGATATGTTCTCTACTTGCAACCTCTGGTACTACACCCCCATACATTGTATGGATTGCTATTTGAGTATAAACGGTATTACTTAAAATTTTTCTACCATCTTCTACTATGGCCATTGCTGTTTCATCACAGCTTGATTCGATTGATAGTATTATCATATTATTTCCTTCATCATTACTAGTGCGTCATCGCCATTTTTATAGTAATGCTTTCTTTTTGATATTACATTAAAATTATTTTTTTTATAAAAGTTTATTCCTTGTTCGTTATTTTCTCTTACTTCTAAAATAATTGATAAAGTATTTGGATAACGTTTTAGTAATTCATTAAATAAAAGTGTTCCAATACCACTTCGTTGGTGTGCTTTATCTACAACAAAGTTTAAGATTTCCATTTCACCTTCTATAACATATGCGCCAATATATCCTAATACTTTTTTATTATCTTTTGCAGTTAAAAAACAAATACTCGTATTATTAATTTCGTTTTCTAGCATTTCTACACCTAAGGAATCACCTAATAATTCTTCTTCTAAAAGTACTACTTGAGGAATATCTTCTTTAATTAGTCTTTCTATTTTTATCATTAGATACCACTTCTTATATAGTTAGGTGTAAAATCTAGTGTTGATTCTTCTTTAAATAAGCTATATTTAATAATATTTTTAAAAGGATTTGATTCAAAGAATTCTTCATTCATTTCTAAAATCTCATAGTCTTGGTAATCTTTAAATGCATCTTCATCTTTGCCGAATGATTCATCTACTATTACATTTAGAATATTATTTTCTATATTTACTATTTTATAATAACTGTGATTTTTCTTTGCATCTATTCTTGAAATATATGAACCATTTACCTCTAGTTTAGAAGCTAGGATTAAGTCAAGTGATGAAAAACTATATAGTTTCTTATTTTTAATATGAGCAAGTACTTTACCTACTGTTCCTGCAATTCTAAGTCCTGTATATGATCCAGGACCACGACCTACATATACTTCCTTTATATCATCAATTTTAACATTATTTTCATTTAAGAATTTATTTAAAAAATCAACTAGTGTTTCAGAGTGATCGTTTTTACCACTTCTTACAAATGATTTTACATAACTACCATTAATAATACTTAAATATAAATAATTAGTTGAAGAATCAATTAATAATTTCATAATTATTACTCCTTAATGTTTCCTTAATACTTTCAATATTTGTATCATCATTTAATTCTAATTTAAATAATCTTTCATTTAAAGAAATATTAGTAATTGTAATATGCCAAAGATTTTCTGGTAATAAGTCATCAATAATATCAGCCCATTCAACAACTGATACACCACCTAAATCAAAGTATTCAGAAAGTGCATCATCACCACTTGAATCATTTAATCTATATACATCTAAATGATATAATTTTTCAATATTATTTATATTTATAGTTGGTTCATAGATTTTCATAATTGTAAATGTAGGGCTATTAATTGTTCTTTTTACACCAAGTGCAAGACCTATTCCTTTTGTAAATGTTGTCTTACCAGCACCTAAGTCACCACGAGCTGCTATTACAAGACTCGGATACATATATTGTGTAAGCAACTTTCCAAGGTTAATCATTGCATCTTGATTTATTACTTTTACTACTACTTCTTTCATAGTTTTCTCCTAATTATATTCTAAATATTTTAAAATTCCAAGGTATATCATTAAACACCTATATTCAAGTGTTTTATTTGTGGTCATTATTTTTAAATCCTTTTCATTCGACATAAATCCTAGTTCTACGATACATCCAGGAATTATAGCATTATCAGTTATATATTTATCTTTTATAACTTTAGCAAGTCTTTTATTTGTTTTATCTTCTTCTCTAAGGTATGTTTGAATATTTTCTGAAAGATTTTTAGATAAACTATTTTTATTACTATAAAAAACTTGAGCACCACTAACCACGCTACTTGGATATTTATTTGCGTGAATTGATATATATAAAATATTTGATTTCTTATTTATTATTTTAAGTCGTTCCTTCATATCACTTACTTTTTCATTAGTAAGAGAATTATCTGTTTTTCTTGTATATATAACACTATATCCCGTATTTTCTAACATTCTACCTAAGATAAGACTTGCAGATAGTGTTATATCTTTTTCTAAAGTATTATTAAACACTGCACCACCATCAAAACCACCATGACCTGCGTCTATACAAATAGTTTTATGAGGAGTTGTTATATATACTGTAAATGATACAAGTAATAGGGTTATTACAATAATAAAAGTTAAAAATAAAGTTACACGACGTTTTTTCAATTTAAATCACCAATGTATTTTATTTTTAACTTTTTTAATTTATACATTATTTATTAAATAATTCTTTTAATAATGTGTGTAACTCTAATTTTTCATCTTCTGTTAAAGGAGGAAGTACTCCTGTTTCACTAATTATATGAGTACTTACTGTATCAATGTGATAACCAGCTAGTTTTCCACTGTTTACTTTAATTGTTGTTGGAGCATTAATTCTATCTTTTTCATCATCAACAACATCTTCAAAGTATTCATATAATCCTAAATAATATATTTTATCTTTTGATTCAGGGTTATCTCTTGCATCTTTAATATTACAATAATATACTTCATCTAAATCTAGCTCTTTACCTACTTCATTTACTTCAGGCATTAAAGCTTGACACCAAGGACATTCAGGAAAGCCTAAGACAACAACAAATGTTTCTTGATTTGATATTTTTTCTGTAAGTTCTTTTAAAGATAGTTCTTTAATAATATGTTTATTATCAGTAATACCTGGATAGTTTTCCATAATTTTATCCTCTTTTTCACATGATGTAACTGCTAGTGTTAGTATTAAACATAACATTATACATAAGACTTTTAATGTTTTCATTTTAGTCCTCCAATTTGAATTTTTCAACCCATCCTTCTAACTTATCATCTAATGATTTAAATCCAATATTGTATTCAGGTACACGGCATTTAATACCTCTTGTTTTGTGTAGTTGTTTATAACTTAGTTTTACTTTTTTGTTTTCTTCATCAATTTCTAAAACTCTTAGTCTAATTTCTTGACCAACGGATACAAATTCTTTAATTGATTTTACATAGTTATCAGAAAATTCAGATATATGTACAAGTCCTAAATATTCTCCTACACTAACAAATGCGCCATAGCCTACAATACTAGTAATTTTCGCTATAACGATATCTCCTGGCTGCATTATAATTCTTCCTCAACTTTTTCTACACCAATTACACCAGGTACTTCTTCTAACATCATTACTTCAATGCTATTTTTAATTGTATCATCACTACTTGAGCATCCGATACATGCACCTAGTAATTTGATATATACGATACCATCTCTAAAATCAACAAAATCTAAATCCCCACCATCTTGATTTAAATATGGACGTAATTTTTTAATTACTTTTTTTACTTGTTTGATAATTTCTTCTTGAGTCATTTTTATTTACCTCTAAACTAATTTATTTTACTTATATATATTATACTACATTTTGTTAATATTTTGTATTAATTTGGTTTTATTTTTAATTTTCTTTCAAATTACCAGAAAAATAGTAGATTGGGATACTTCCTTGTAATACTTCAGATACTAAATATATTTTCGTTTCAAGAGTTATATTTTGACTCTTTAGTGGAATAAAAGCTTCAATTGAGATACATGCTTTAAGATATACTTCAAATAACGTATTATTAATTCCATATTCACTGGTTTCTGTAAAAAGATCTGTTGTATAAGAATACATTGGTGATGTTTCTATTTTAATCTTTGGACCAAAGTTTGCAAATAGTGCTTCACTGCAAAGTTGACCAAGTGGTATTTCTACTTGTCCTAGACGTTCTTCTATTTGACCATTATTCAAAGAATCACCAATAAGATTAGATACAAGTGCTAAAATTTTATTTACAATAATTGTATCTACATAAACGCCAGTAATATTATTGTTTTCATCGTATTTATATTTTAAAAAGTTTTCTTCACTTGATAGTGCTGCAACTTCTAAAGATGCCATAGAAAAAATATCACTTGCTGCAAATGTAACGGCTTGTTCTAAGAATTCATTTGTTCTTTCACTAAAGTAGTTATCTATAGCTTTAATAGCGGTTAATGGTATTAAAATAAATAATAAAAAAATGACAATAAATTTAATTTTTTTCATAATAAAAACCTCATAATATTTTATTTATTATGAGGTATTTTTATTAATGAAATTGCTTCAGCACCAATGCCTTCTTCTAAAGATATAAGTCCACGTTTATTAAGTGTAGCTGCTTTAACACATACAAAAGATGCACCTGTTATTTCTTTAATGTGTTTAGCCATTTTAACTTTATAATCTTTTAGATTAGGTTTAATTAAATAAACCATTACATCAATAGACTGAATTTTAATATGTTTTTTATTTAATATTTTAACTACTTCTTTTAAAAAGATGCTTGAATCATATCCTTTATATGTAGGATCAGTATCAGGAAACAATGTTCCAAGATCACCTAAACATGCAGCACCAAGTAAACTTTCTGTTACCGCATGTAACACTACATCTGCATCACTATGTCCTTTAAGGATCGGATAATCATCAAATGTTATTCCACCTAAAATAAGTTTACCACAATTATCAAATGGATGATAATCAAGAGAATGACCTGTTGAATAATTGTGTTTACTAGATAATTCATACTCAATATATTCAATATCTTCTTTTGTTGTAAGTTTTAGGTTATGTGTAGTTTCTTTTATAAAACTTATTTCATATATATTTTCAAATAATGTTATTTCATCAGTAATTAATGATTTATTATTTAGTATAGTATTAAATAATGATTTATGAAAGAATTGAGGGGTTGTTATTGAATATAAATTATCTCTATTTACAAGTTCTATATTATTTGTTACTTTTCTAATTGTATCAGTAACTTGGTGGTACATTGTACCTAGTTTATATCCTTTAGATGCTTCCTTAATATTCTTAATGTCATATATATTAATAAGTGGTCTTGCGGCATCATGGATAAACGCAACATCAGTTGTTACATACTTTAATGCACATCTAACACTTTCACAACGAGTTGAACCACCTGTAATTATTTTTACATCAAGCTGTGTATTTTCCATATATTCAGATACTATATCAAAATCATTTTTTGATACTACTAGAATATATTCATCAAACCCCACTTGATTAAATTTATCTAAGCTATACATAAATAGTGGGGTTTTATTAATTTGATATAAAACTTTATTAATTTCAAGGCCACTTCTAGTTCCGCTTCCTGCCATTAATAAAATTAAACTACTCTTCATCTATATCATCCTTTAATGACTCATTTAATAATTCTTCAACTTTATATACTACTGGAGCTATTGAACTTTCTGAAAGTCCTGATAAGATTTCAGCAGATTCTTTTGAAGATAAAATACGATTATTTGTTGCTTCATCACATCTAGAAGTTATATGAATAATAGATATATATTCTTCACCTTCTCTTGTTAAGAATAATGCATCTTCAATTGCATTAAAACATACGTTATTGATGTTTAGTCTAATTTTAATTCTAGTAGGACTTATACTATTAATTGTTCCACTTTGTTCATTATATAATTCACGGTCTTCATCTACAATCATTTCATATACTTCTTTAAATGTATATGATTCTTTTTCAAGTCCAACAAACTCTTGGAAACTTTGTGTAGCAAAGAATAATCTTTCTTGATAATCATAATAAAGCGCTACACCTTCTGATAAACTCATTAAGATATGTAATACATTTTTATGATTATATAAGTTATTAATTGCAAGATCAAGTTTACCTTTAATGCCAGATATTAAACTTTGTCTATCACTATATAAATATACAGCAGTTCCTATTTTTTTATCTTTAAAATATATTGCTTGAATATATCCATTATAATGAGTTGGAAGATCATGTTCTTCTAGTTTAAGGTCAAGTGTAAACTCATACATTTTATATTTACTTAACACTTCATCTAAGTGTGCAATAAATAATTCTTTATTTGATGTAATAAATTCTTCATCATTAATTTTAACTACATCAAGTGCCTCAAACATTAAATACCAACCATTCTTTTTTAAAATTTCTTTTTTAGTTAGTTTAGTCATTTGTGCAAATGATGCACTAGAATTAATAATACGATTCTTTTTATCCATTGTGATAAAGAAGTCAATTGTATCATTTTTAAGATGTTCTTCAACTTTTTGTTTAATAGTATTCCCACATAAATAGTGATATGTTAATTGACATAATCTTAAAGCAATAATTATTGCAGATAATATTACTATAACATAGAATAATACTTTTTTATCATTACCTAAAAATAATACAGCAATTAATAATAATAATTGAACAAGTGATAAATAGTCATACTTTTTAAATACGAAAAATTGAGCTACCATTGTACATACAAGTACTGCAAATAATAACGTATAAAATACTATCCCAATTTTTTCTACGTCTTGATATACAAATGCTAATGTATTAATTGTTGTAATCATTTGTTACCTCTTTTTATTGAATAATAATATGATTTGTAAGTGATAATCTTAATGCTTCTTCACTTAATTCTCTTGTAATAGTTCCACCTAGTGTAGTTGAAATTTTACCTGATTCTTCTGATACGATTACTGTAAATGCATCACTATCTTCACTAATTCCAATTGCAGCACGGTGGCGACTTCCTAGTTCACTACTAATATCTGGCTTATCACTTGGTGTATAGAATGTTCCAGCACACATAATACGATTTCCTCTAATAATTACAGCCCCATCATGTAAAGCAGTATTTGGGAAGAAAATTGTTTTTAATAGTTCTACTGTTACTTCTGCATCAAGTTTAACACCTTTTTCAATATATGTGTTTAGATTTTGTGTCTTTTCAATTGTGATTATTGCACCAATTTTTCTTGAAGATAAATATGCTGTTGCAGCAACAAGTGTATCAATTAATTTTTCTTTTGCACCTTCATCAGTTAAAGCATTTTTTGGCACTTTAACAGGAGCAACATGAGTTCTTGAATTAGTTCTTTGTTCTTGATTTGTTACTAATAAACAGTTAGTACAAATAATAGTTCCAAGAAATAGTAGTGCGTATTTTAAAATACTTAAATCTAAAATACATACCGTAATTCCGGCTAATAAATATACGATCGATATTACTACAGTTTTTGATCTTTTAGTTTTCTTATAAATAAAAACTGCTAACATAACAACTATAAGAATAAAAATACCAAGTTCTATTGCTAATTTAACAAAATTAGTTTGGTCATTAATTATTCCTATATTAAATAAAGTTTTAACCATTTTATGATACCTTTCTATTTTTTAATAAATTAATTATTTGGTCGTTTTTCTCATCTATTGCGTAATCAAGAGCTGATTGATTTCTTTCATCAACAAGTGAAACATCAACACCTGCTTTAAGTAATAACATTACAATTTCACTATATCCTTCTGATACAGCAGTGTGTAATGGTGTTGCTTCAAATTCACCTGATAAATTAATATCTACACCACACTTTATTAATTCTTTAACTAAAATAACACGATTATTTTTTACAGCAGCATGTAGTGGTGTATCATAATTATCATCACATATATTTAAGTTAAGTCCACATTTTAATAAGTATAAAAATAGTCCTGTAACATTATACTTAACTACATAATGAGCAAGAGTTTTTCCTTTTAAATATTTTGTATTGATATCAAAGCCGTTTGCAAGTTGATTACGAATAGTTTTTTTAATTAATGCAAGATGATTCGGATAATCTCTAAAGATATGAATAATACTAATAAACATTTTTTTATTACTAGGCATTATTTATTACCTTCTTTTGCAAGTTTAATTATTTGTTCAATTACATCATCTAAGTTTTTATTAAGTTCTTCCATACAGTAGATATAAATATCCCAACCACGTTTTTTATATTCATTTACATAATATATATAATCATCAACCATTGAATAACACATATCAGTTCTTTGACCATAAATAATAAATCCTAAGTTTTTATTGTTTTTCTTTATTACTAGGTCAATATATCCTGGCCCTATTTCTACTTCAATACCTTTTTTAATTAAACGATTATATATTATTTTTGTAATACCATCAATTCTAAAATCAAGTGTTAATGATTTACCAATGAAATCATCAATTTTTTCCATTAAGATTTCATTCTTTTTACTCTTTCTTAAATCTAAATAACATAAATGAACTTCATGTTTTGCGGTAATATAATTACGTTTTACAAGTTCTAACGCAATATTACTTAAGTCTTCTAAATCTTCATACCACATATATGTATAGTCAGATAATCTATTCGATTCATAATTTGTAGAAATGATTTTAATTGATAAATTAAGAATTTTAATTACATCTTCCATTGAGAATTCAGTTTTTAATCTATTCACTAGTAAGCTATAAATTTCTCGTCTTGTAGTTGATTTAGTTACTAAAACATTAATTGTTTTTTTATCAGGTTTTTCATAATGTTCTTTGAATTTCTCAATAATCATATCAGCCATTTCACTTAATGAATTAACTTTATTTTTTTCAATAACCATTGATGGTGTATAAATATATTGATTATCAGTTTGCCAAATATTTCCAAACTCTGATTTCATTTCAATATAACGTTTATGCAGTGGGATACACGTAAAGTTTTTATTTCTTTGCATTAGCGAGTTAGTTGCAGAAGATTGGAATGATGCATCCCCTAAAATAACTACTTGACTAGCTTTATATAAATTAGAATATTTATTAGATGTTGATAAATGAGCATCATCTATAATTACTAAGTCAAAGAATGAAAAATCATTCATTCTATTAAATACATCAATATCTGCAATAAATATTTTCTTATAATGAGGAGTATTCTCCACAATTGAATTAAAAGGATCTACAAATGGTGTAATTTTAAATGTTTTATATTTTTTATTTGAATATCCACTTATACGTTTTCTAAGTTCAAAAATGTTATTTTCACAATAGTCTTCTTCTTCTTGTGCAAACATATTTACAGTTTTGACTAAATTAGAAATACTAAATTCAACATGTCCTTCTTTAAGCATATCATTATAATATTTGTTCATTGTTGAATATAAATATAATTCAGATATAATAGAAATATCATTATTAAAATAGCCATTTTGTAGTTTTTCAGCAAAGTCTCTTAATCCATAGTAATAATATGAATCTAAAATATGTTCAACACGATAAATAGGTTCTAATTGATCAAGTTTATTAACATATTCAGATAAGACTTTATTAATTTCTGCAAATGTTTCATTTTGTAAATCAAGTTTACCTTGATAAAAACAAATAGAGAATCCTCTTAATGCATTATACCAAGATTCATATAATTCATCAAAATGAGCACAACTTTCCATAAACTCACTATATACTTTATCATTTAGTAATGCAACATAAATATTTTCTTTTGTAATTCCATCATAAGTTTTTAGTTTATTTATAAAGTTTCTAAAGTGTTCAACTGTCTGACCAAGTGTTATTACATCAGTGTCTTTACCTAGGTAGCCATTACCATATAAAGTTTTATAGTATTCATCATTTTCTTCAAAGTGTTTTTTACTTTCAGTAAATTGTTTATCAATTTCAATTAGGTATAAAACATCGTAAGTAGTAATATTAGCACTATTTTTGAAATAAGATTTAATATTTTCTATTGCGACAAGTACTTGAGCTAAATATGGGATATATGATTTAATTGATTTTACTGATTCAATAAAGTTACTTCCAGTTATACGTAAATTAAATGTTGCAAGACCTGTTTCTATTACTTCTAGTTCGTGTTGATTTTCTCTTAAAATTACTAAGTCTTTAATTAAATCAGAACGTTTAAAGTTTTTAATAGATTGTGTCTTTTTAATAAATAAATTTAAGACAATTGTTTCCCAAGGTGTAAGTAAGTCAATAAAGTTTAAGAAAGATAAATAATTACCCCATGTATTTTCATCTAATATATTTAGTTTAGTTTCTTTTGGTAATTCAGCTTTTAATTCTGTTACTTTTTCAAAATATAATTTTAAGTTTGTAGCTACTATTGAAGCATTAGTTCTATGTCTTTTTAAATCGTCTTTATTTAATAGACCTTTTACAATTTTTACATAACGTTTACTATGTACAAGTTCATCCATTAGTTCATATGTCATTTCATTCATATTAAGGAATGGTTCTAATAATTGATACTGTTCAATAATTTGAGTATTTATTTTATTTAATTTTTGTGCTTTATCACGTAGTAATTTAGGATTTAAAATAAACTCTTCAAACCAAGCATCATCAACATCTGTAGTTTCAAGTAAATTAAGTAATTTATTTAATAAAACAAATTGTTCACTACTTGGTGATTCAAAATCAAAGTAATTTTTGATTTTATCATAAATACTTATAGATTCTTTAACCCAGCGAACAGCTTTTGTATGTAGGTTTTCTACTAAATCAAAATTATTTAATAATTCATCAACATATTTAACATCACTAGAATTATGGTTAGTTATTTGATAACGCTTATTAATGATTGATTTAAAATCATCCGCAATACTTCCAGTAACATATTTCTTAGTACAATGTGTATTATAGTAAGTAACACAGTTGTCATAGTAATCTACATAATGAGCAATTTTATGAAGTGCATCTGTATTTTTTTCAACAAACTCATCGCTTCCCCAAATAGGAAGTGGTTTATATATTTTAAAACTATTGATTTCTTCAATAATACGATAAAAAGCAGTAATACTATCAATTTTATTTAAATGATGTTTTGTAGCAATCTTATCAAGACATTTCATTAACTTTTTATTTTCATCATAGAAAGTTTTAGTATGGTTCTTAATATCAGATGGAGTTAATGAGTTTTGACCAGATTGAAGTCTTGCCCACACATTAGTAGGAAGAGGATCTACATTTGATAAACATACTTCTACTTCTTTTAATGTTTTATATATATATTCAACTTCTTCACGATCTAGATTAGTTTCTAAATAAATTTTATCTTCTAATCCCATTGATTTTCTTGTCGCAAGTTTTTCTAAAATATAACTATATGGATATCCATGAAATTTTTTATGATATGTATCACGATATGCTGCAATTTCATCAATTACACTTTCATCAAACTTATCATGAGATGCAACGTCTAGTGGTTTCAAATCATCTAAATTCCATACATTTTTAGTTAAATCATAAGCATATTGTTCAAATCCTAAATATTTAATATATCTTCTAAAATCACTTATATTATCTAAATCTTGATTTACATATAGAACTTTTTTACCATCGTAAATTTTATCAGCAATAATATTTAAAGCCGTTGAGCTTTTACCTGCACCAAGTTTACCATCAATAACAATATTTTCTCCATTATGAGCTTTTAATATTACATATTTTTGTTCAATATTACTAGGCTTAATTGCGTGAACATTTTTAAAATATTTTTTAATTAATTCAATATCATTTATTTCAAAAATAGAACGTTGAACATTAAAGAAATTTTCTTGTTCAACATAGTCTGAATATTCTACTTCCATAAGGGATAAATAGTTACTTGTTTCAATTTCAAATCCCGTAATATCACGAAGTTTTATACAAACATTATCAAGTTCAAATACATTTTCTATTTTGTTATTAGCAAGATTAGTTAATTCACCTATTTGTTTATCATTTAAAAGTTTTTCTGATTTACATATTCTAAGTAACATTGTATTAAAACATGCATTACCAACAATTACTAATTCATGTCTAACATAATCAATTGAAAGTGGTATTAAAACAATCGGTGCAAACTTTTCTACACCAGTATTATCAAGATATTTTGCGGTACCACAAGTAAGAATAAATTTAGAAGATGAAGACTTTTGATGAAGACTATATAAATAATTAAGTTGATAGTTAACATCATCATCTACTTCACTACTTATTCTACCAATACCATTTGCAGTAATATCAAAATAATATATTTCACTAAAAGCAACAGGATGACCACTAAAAAGCTTATCAAGAACTTTTATATCAACATTACCAAGTTCAATATAATAATTTTCTTCTAAAATATTTACTAAATGTGTATTAATTGATTGAATATTATATTCATTAATTCTTCTTTCTTTTTCAATTTTACTCATACTGCACCTCGTGTAAACATACTTATACATTTATATTATATCACATTAATAAAAAAAAGCGATAAATTAGGAAAATTAATTTTTAACTAAAAAAGAAGTAGATTTAATTCTACTTCTTAATTATTTATATGTTATCTATATCAAATTAAATTTTAACTAAACATATAACATCAAATAAAGTTTTTTAATATGTTATGTATTAATAATTCATCAACATTTAGATATCCATAATAAAGTTAGATATTACAAATAGCATATCTTTTTGCAATTATAAAATGTATAGTTAAACTCAAACATTTTAGATTCTATGTCCTGTGATAAAGTATATTCATATCCAAAATCATTAAGCTTATATGTTTCAGTATAATAGTTTATTGTTTCAACAGTAATTTTATTTTGATTAAAATTATCTATTAAACTATTTTTATTAAATTGATTTTCTAAAACTAAAAATTTATCAAAGTCAATATTACATTCTTTACACAATAGTTTTATTAATTCAATATCATTTTGCAAATCAATCTCAAGTAAATTTATATCATCTAAATTTTTACTATAAAAGGAAAACGAATAATGTAGCGTATAACCACCATCAAACATTTGATATTTTTGAATTAATTTCATATTTGATTTAGAACAATTAATGTCAATATATGCAGTAATTCTTTCTAGATATTTAGGGTACTTTTCATTATCTAAACCCCAAATTTCTTCCCAATCATAATATACAACCTCTGGCGTTTGAACTTCGATATTATATCCTTTACTAATCAATGAACTACTTATTTTATTTAAATCTGTTTCAAATAATTTTAAAACTTCCTTTTCATCCACTTTAGATGATTTAACAGTACAACTAGTAATAAGGGATATCATTAACATAATAATTAATAAATAAATCTTTCTCATTTTATTCATCTCCCATTTTTTCATAAACACTTATTGAAAAAACTTTTCTATAATTAGATTTACCAGTTTCTTGAAAAGCTCTATATATAAAAGACAAATCAGTATTTACATCTATATTAAATGAATATTCATATTCAACAAAAAAATCTCTTTCATTAACTTTATATTTATTTAAATCAAAGTTTTCTCCAGTAAATTCAATATTTTGATTTTTATATAACATATTAACAAAATCATAGTCCCATTCAAAATATTCATTTATTACATTAAAAAAATCATTGAATATCTCAAATTCACTTTTTTCAAAATATGAAGTATCACTATCATCGATACTAAAATCAAAAAAATTACTTTTAACATTACTATAAAAATCATATTCATAAGAATAATAAAACAATAATTGTGGACCAGAAACCCTAATTGAATACTCTATTGTACCCATTAAAAAATTCCGTTTTTCAACTTCTCTATTTCCTAAGACAGTGTAAGGTTTTCCAATGAAATAATCATCAAAATTTTGAATATATATTGATTTGTTATCTTCATCTATTTGAATAACTTCATACTCAAAAAAACAATTTTTCATCTTATTATAATCATTATTAACCATTTCTATTTTTTTATTTTTAATTTTCTCATTATTTTCATACATAATATTAGATTTAATGTATGAAATAGAAAATTCAACACATGACACTGAACAGTTTACAAGTATAAGCGAACTAAAAACTGTAAATATTATTAAAACTATAAAAAAAACTTTTTTCTTCATGAAAATATTCTCTCCCATATTAACTGATAAACATTTTTTCCTTGATCTCCTGGATTAATATCTACATGCATAGTAGCTTCAAGTCCTCTATTTTTCAAATCACCATCTGGTAATCTAGTAGAATATAAGTAACCTTTGTTATGCTCTTGCCATTCATATACCATATCATCTACAGTTCGATACTCATTTGAATTCAATGCAGTGGGAACTTTATGACAATTATATAAAATCTCACAAAATTTATACATATCTTTTTCATTATTAATTAAATAAGAATTTTTTATTTTCCACGTCTGATTACTTTCATTCCATGTAGCATTAACTTCTGTCCCTTCGGAATCTATTTCACAACTGATATTTTCATTATTTATAATAGTTATATTATCATCTTTAATCAACTCTTCACCTGAAGGAACTTGATTTTCAACTGTAACTATAGTAGCAACTACAGAGCATACAAGTGCAACAACAACAACAGTTATAACTATTGTAAGTCTAACGAGCCACTTTGCTATATTCCCATTCTCATCTATATACATTATTGGATTATTATTACAATACGTATATAGATTGCATCCATTAACACTTGATGTATCTAAATATTCTATTTCATCTTGTGATATCCATCTTATTATTTCTGGACTATAGTATCTAGATTTGCAGTAGTATAAATTAGTTTCTGAATCGAAATAATACCCTTTATATCTATATGGATTTATTTCTGCTATGGCAGTTAAACTACTTATATTTAAGATATTTCCATACGCATCATAGATGTATTCACCTACTACTAATCCTTCTGAATTTATTATTTTAACTATTTCACCTGTAAGTGTTCTTTGATAGTAATATGTTTCTTCATTATAAATAAATCCAAGTAATAAGTTATTTTCATCATATAAGTATTGGATCTTATAACCTTCATTTCCTAATACTTCTTCTTCTATTATAAGACCATTATATACTTTGTATAATGTAGTTGTTCCATTTACTACTTTTTTAATTCTTATTCCATCTGCATTATATTCATATGATATGTTATTATCTGTATTTATTAGTGATGTAAGGTTTCCATTTGTAAATGTAATAGTAAAATCTTTATATTTATTAGGATTACCATTATTATAACTTACTTGGTAAGTTACACCATCAACTGTATACGAAATAAGTTCATTATATGAATTATATGTAAATGTTTGTAAACTTGGTAAATTTGCATATTCATTTGTTTTTATAGCTCTTTCAATACTTGTAATATTTCCATATAAATCATAATCATATGTACAATTATATATTATTTCTTGATTTTTTTCAACTATTTCATTAATTAGTATTTTCACATACAAAAAACACTAATTAAATTTCTAATTAGTGTTTATAGATTCTAATGTTTTTAAATTAGTAATTTGATACTTTCCAATTGGTTTTAACAATGCTTGATAATATATATTAATTTGGTCTGTTATTGATAAGTTTTTAAATCCTTCAATGATAATTCCTTTTTTTAAGAGGTTATTAAATAGTTCATTTGATTCTTCAATTTTTGTGGTTATTATTAAATCTGAGTTTAATGTATTAGTTTCGTTATTTGTTATAAAACCTACTTTATGTTTTAGTTCAGTTTTTTCTAAGATAAATAATGTATTTTTTAAATATACATATCTTGAATGGGGATCAATAATATAGTCTTTTTTAAATAAATTATTAAAGAATGTTTTTAAATATGAATTAGTATTATCAAAGTTTTTTAGATATATTATACTAAATGGATATTTTAATAGATGATTGTATAGTATTCCACCTTCAGAGTATCCAACATAACCTTTTGATGAACCTATTAAGTTGGTTATTGATTCAGAATTTAAATAGTCATTTAAATCTAGTTCTAGAAAGTTTTCTTTTTTTAAACCAAATACTTTGTTTAAATCTTTTTGAAATAAGCCTTTATTAAATGATTTATCTACAGATACTATTCCTAAGTTTTTTAATATATTAATTGGTTTTATTTTTCTTAAATATAATGTTTTAAACTCATTATAATATAAATTATAGTTTAATAGTTCGTTAATAGTAGGAATAGTTATTCCTTGATGTGAATTAATTACTTCTTTTACAAGACTTTTTAAGTCTTTCTTTTCATATTTATATCTTGATAGTGTTTCATCTAAAACATCGATTGCTTTATCGGGGAATGTTTTATTCAAAATAAAGTTATCACATAAATCAGTTATATTTTCTAATAATTCATCAGATATATCAATATGATAAAAATCAATATAATTTTGTTTAATTCCTTTTAAGATATCAAGTGTTTCTTCTTTGGATGGTTCATCAATAAAAATTGTTTGGAATCTTCTTGTTAATGCTTTATCTTTTTCAATATATTTATAATATTCATCTAGAGTTGTTGCGGCTATTAGTTTAAGTTTTCCTTTTGATAGATATGGTTTAATGATGTTTGCAGCATCTAGTGAACCATCGTTTGATCCTGCTCCTACGATATTATGTACCTCATCAATAAAAAGAATTGCATTTTTGTTTATTACGTATTTAATCGCATCAGTAAGTTTTTCTTCCATTTCTCCTCGGTATTTTGTTCCTGCTATTAAACAACCTAAATCAAGTTCATATATATCTATATCTATTAATTTTGTAAGTGCTGTAATTAAAGCGGTTTTACCTACTCCAGCTTGTCCAATTAATAGTGGATTATTTTTTTGTCTTTTGGATAAAATATATATAACTTGATTAATATAATCTTTTCTTTCAATATATGAGTGAAGTGGAATTTGTTTTGATAAATTTATTAAATAGGATGGTTCTTTTAATTCTACCTTATCTACTATAAAAAGTTGTTCTTCACAGAAATTAAATATATCACTAATATCTTGTTTTAATTGTTCAATATTAATATTAAGGTTAATTAATGTTTGAGTACCCAGAGTGTTTTTATCTTCTAACATTACATAAAATAAGTGTTCATCATATACGTATTCTGATTTTACTTCTTTTGCAAGATTAGTTGCGTTTAACACAAGGGTTTCAAATTCTTTGGAAAATACTTTTTGAGGAGATTCTTTTATTGTTAATTCATTATATGATTTGTATAAGTCATCTTGTGTAATATCTAATTCATTAAGTAAGAAATGACATATTGTATCATTAGCATTAAACATTGAAAGTAATAAATAAAATGTTGATACTGTTTCTACATCACTTGTTTGGCTATTTATTTTTACAAGGTTTTTGGCAGTTTCTATTAATTCTACTGCTCTTATGCTAAATGTTTCTAACATTTACCTTTTCTCCTTATCTTTTAATATACGATTTATTATATGATTAAAATAGGTAAATTATTATAATTTTAGAAATTGTTATTAATTTTTGATATACTATATATGATTTATTAAGGAGGTAACCCTATGGAAAATATTACTTCTTCTAAAGCTATTTTGGTTGGTGTATGTACAGGGCGTGATGAAGTATTTAACTATGAAATGAAAGAACTAGTTAATCTTTGTGAAGCATGTAATATTGAATGTATTGAAACTGTTACACAAAACCTAGCATACACAAATAATGCTACATATATAGGTAGTGGAAAATTAGTAGAACTTGTTGAACTATGTAATTTATTAGATGTAGACTATGTTGTTTTTAATGATGAATTATCTCCAGCTGAACTATCTAATCTTGCAGATCAAATTCCTTGTGAGATTATGGATAGAACAATGTTAATTCTTGAAATTTTTAAAACACGTGCTAAAACTAAAGAAGCAATGCTACAAGTAGAAATAGCAAACCTTAATTATATGCTACCTCGTCTAATTGGCGCAAGAAAGAATCTATCACGTATTGGTGGTGGCGGTGGCGGTGGAAGTGGTGCTAGACGTGGTGCCGGTGAAACAAAACTAGAACTAGATAGACGTTATATTGAAAACAGAATTTATAAATTAAAACAAGAACTTGATGATGTTGTATTAAGTCGTCAAACATCACGTAAGTCACGTGCAAAAAATGAAGTAAAGACTGTCGCATTTGTGGGCTATACAAATGCAGGTAAATCATCAACTATTAATAGTATCTTAAATTATGTTGAAGGAAATGTTGATAAACAAGTATTTGTTAAAGATATGCTATTTGCAACACTTGAAACTTCTACAAGACGAATAAAACTTGCAAATAATCATGAATTCTTAATCACAGATACAGTAGGTTTTGTAAATAAACTACCACATCACTTAGTAGAATCATTTAAATCAACACTAGAAGAAATCACTGAAGCATCTTTAATCGTTCATTTAATTGATACTTCAAGCCCATATGTTGATTGGCAAATAGAGACTACTATGAATGTTTTAGATAAACTTCATTGTTCTAGTATTCCTTGTGTATATGTATTTAATAAAGTTGATTTGGTAACTAATGAAATTTTTATACCTACATCATATACTCCATCTTTAAGAATATCTAATAAGAAAAATATTGGTATAAAAGAATTAATTGAATATATTGAAAAAGAATTATTCCCTGATGATGTAACTACTACTTTACTTATTCCATATACAAATGGTGAAGTTTATAATGTTTTAATGGAAAAAGCTAATGTTCACGAAACAGAATATACAGATACTGGTACTAAAGTAAATGTTACTTTAAGTAAACATTTATATGAACTTTATAAAAAATATGAAATTGAAAAATAGAAGCAACTTTTCTTAGGTTGCTTCTTTTACTTTTAATGCATCAATTGCTTTATTATAACTATAATATACATATATAACATATTCTTTAATATTAGTAGTAAATTCTAATTTTAACATTCCAGATACAACAAGTAAATCAGTTGGTACGTTAATTGAAATATTATTAAAAAATCTTGTTGTTCCTTCATAAATATATGATTCACTTACTACATGTTTTTTTATTTGTAGCAGTTCATGATTAATAATATAAGAACTTATTCTAGATAAATAAATAGTCCTGTCTAACCCATTATGTATATATATTACTACATTATTATCATTAATATCTACTACACCAGAAATTAATGTATCATTTATAGGCATTTTAACAAGTTGATACTTACCTATATTAACATCATAAGTGTCATTATTATTAATAAATTCAAGGTGAGTGATTGAAACTTGATTTGGATAAAATGTTATTTTAAATTGATAAAATACAGCATCAACTTCTTCGTTATTGTAAAGGTATTTTGTAACTGCTTTAAAAACTATGTCACTTGTTTCAACATTATTATGTTCTTTTAATGATAAGTTTAAAATATTAGTACTTGTATATATATTTAAATAAAGTGTTCTAGAAGAATTATTTAAATCTTCGTAACATGATACTTTAGATGATTCTATAAATGTTATGTTGTCTTTTTCGCAAGATGTTAAAAAAATAGTGAATGTTAATAATAAAAAAATTAAATACTTTTTCATACTTAAATGTATTACTCAAATATTTAATTTATGATTATTTTTTAAATTTATTTAACTGTTATAAGTGGATTATTAATAATCTCTTTTGCAAGCATTACAAGTTCATCATAACTTGATACTGATACAACCTTCGGTTTATAAGACTTTGTACCAATTAATTGTTTTAAATACCACGCAGCATGAGTTCTCATTTCGACAAGAGCAACATGTTCTCCTTTTAAAGAGATTAATCTTTTTGTATGATCTAGCATTGTATTAATAATTACTTCTTTAGTTGGTTTTTCAATGATTTCTCCTGTCTCAAAATATGCATTTAACTCATCAAATAACCATGGATTACCACAAGCAGCACGCCCAATCATTAATGCATCTACACCGGTATATTCTTTCATTTTAATTGCGGATGCTATATCTTTAATATCTCCATTACCAATAACTGGTATAGATACCGCTTCTTTAACAGCTTTAATATGATCTAAATTAGCACTTCCTGTATACATATCAGATTTTGTTCTACCATGTATTGCAAGTGCACTTGCACCAGCTTGTTCAATTAGTTTTGCAACTTCTACACAATTTATTGAAGAGTGATCCCAACCTGTTCTAATTTTAACTGTAATTGGTTTATTAATATTATCAGTAAGTGTTTTAACTATTGTATATATCTTATCTGGTGTTTTCATTAAAGCAGAACCACTTCCTGCACGTACTATTTTTTGGACAGGGCATCCCATATTAATATCTATAATATCAACATTTGATCGTTCTTCAATCATTTTTGCAGCAACAAGAATTGTATCTGGACTAGAACCAAATACTTGCATTGAAATAGGGTGTTCATTTTCCCATATTTCAATCATATCTAACGTTTTATTATTTTCATATGATAATCCTTTATCACTTACCATTTCAGCATATACAAGTCCCGCACCATGTTCTAGACATATTGTTCTAAATGCTGATGTTGTAACTCCTGCCATAGGAGCTAATATTAAATTATTTTTTGTTTCGACATTTCCTATTTTCATAGATAACTCCTATAAGTTATAATTGTAATTCTTTAATTGTATCAACTTGTACTATCCTACTTAAGAATATTAATGCAATTAAATTCGGTATTGCCATAAGACCATTAAATATATCAGCTAAATTCCATATTAAATCTACTTTCAAGATTGCTCCAAAGAATACTGATAATACATATATTAATATATATAATTTTCTAATAAATTTATTATTGTTAGTTAAGTAACATACAGACTTTTCTCCATATACACACCAACCAATAATTGATGAAAATGCAAATATACATAAACATACAATTAATAATATAGAACTAAAAGTCTCATTAAAAAATAAACCTTCTTTAAAAGCATAGTCAGTGATATATAATCCTTCTAAAGGATTTAACCAGGCATCAGTAACTATTACAACAAGTCCAGTAATTAAACAAAATATCATTGTAATAACCATTGCAGCCATTGATATTAAACCTTCATCGGTTGCAGAACTTGTTTTAGATGTTGCAAGAGCAATCGGTGTAGAACCAAGTCCTGCTTCATTTGCAAATATTCCTTTTTGTGCACCTGCTGTTATTGCTTTTAATATCGTGTATCCAGTAATACCACCTACAACACTTTTTGATGAGAATGCCATTTTAAATATTGTAACAAATGCACTTGGAACACTGCCTATATTTAATATAATAATTAATAAACATAAACATAAATATAAGATTGCCATAAATGGAACAATTTTTTCACAAACAACTGATATTCTTTTTAGACCACCAAATAAAACTATACCACATAAAACAGTAATAAATAACCCAATAATTATAGCAAGTATGGATACATCATAATTAAAGATAGTAATATAATGTTTTGGCTTAAATATTATATTAAATCCATCTACCATTGCATTACTTTGAGTCATTGTTCCCATTCCCATTACAGCACATAGTGCTGCTAAAAATGCAAATATTTTTGCAAGTGGAATGAATTTTTTTCCCATACCATATTCAATATAAGCAAATGGTCCACCAATAACTTCACCGTCTTTATTTATTCTTCGATATTTTATTGCAAGATATCCTTCTGCATATTTGGTGGCAAGACCAAATAACGCAAACATAAACATCCAAAATAAACTACCTGCACCACCTACTGCAATTGCTGTTGATACACCAATTATATTACCAGTACCAAGTGTTGCAGATAAAGATATACATAAGGCTTGGAATGTTGTTACTTCTCCTAATTCATTACCTGATGGCTTCAGCATCAACTTAAAACCTTTACCAAGGCGTCTAAATTGAACCCCTTTTAATTTTATTGTTAAAATTATCCCCGTTAAAAATATTAAAATAAGTATTGGTACATACCAATAATTAATAATAAATTTCATTTTTTTCCCCTTATAAAGTTATTTCACCAACTTTAACACTTTCACCTTCCATATATATATCATTATTATCTATTGTAATTAATAAGTTACCAAGTGATTGTTGAACTATGACTTTATCATTTACAAGGTTTAATATTTTACTTACGATTATACTACTACAAGAACCAGTCCCACATGCTTTAGTAAAACCAACACCTCGTTCATAAGTAATTATTTTTATATTTGATTCATCAATAATTTGAACAAAATTTACATTCGTTTTATGTGGAAAATATTCATGATTTGATATATATGAACCTAAACTTTCTGTAATCTCACCACTTGTATATATTACTGTATGAGGAACACCAAAGTTAAGTGAATAAACAAGATAATTATTGTTATTAAATTCTATGTTAAACTTATCTATTTTATCAACCATTTTTCCCATTTTTACTTTTACAATAAATGGAGTAATTGATTTAATTTCTAAATGTTTTATACCATCAAGTGTATAACAATCAAAATTGTTACTTGATACTAAATTATGATTATAACAATAATAACTAAAACATCTTATTCCATTTCCACACATTTCACCACGAGTCCCATCTTGATTATAAAAAACCATTTCAAGTGGATTTTTTCTTACAACAATTAATCCATCAGCACCAATACCAGTGTAACGATTACATATAGATTTAATATAATCATGATTATTAATAATAGAAGTATCTTCTGTTATTAAAAAATCATTTCCAAGTCCATGATATTTTTCAAATTTCATATTATGCTTCTTTCTTTTTATTCTTTCTATCAATAAAATACCAAGGTAAGTATGCTATAACAAATAACGTCAATATTGCAACTCCCATTATAAATACTCTTAATACAAAGTTTTTAGGTAAGATATCTAAAACTGATGCAGTATCTTCAGGTGTTGCCATAAATAAATAGTTAGCATCGCCACCTAATGTAGTATTTGCGATATAAGCAATTACTGCAAGTACCGCAAGACATGCAAGAGATTTAAAAATTGATTTAAAATTAATTTTCATTCCATGAACAAATATCATATAGAATAACGCAATATACCCAAGTAAATGTTCACACCAAAATTGATAATATCTAAATCTTGTAGGACCACAGTAAGCTATAACAGTTGGAGTTGCAAGAGCAAATAATGTTCCTGAGAACAACCAAAAATATGTTATATCAAATAATGTTTGATTTTTTGTAAGTAAATAGAATGCACTAAATATTACTGCCCATCCACATACTGTAATTGGTAAGTGATCTACTGGGTTAGGATTTAAATCAGGTACCCCTACTAATCGCCAGAAATACGACATCTCAGTAATGATTAAAGTAAAACTTAATATTAATCTAATTTTCTCATCCCATTTAGATTCTCTTAAGAAATCTTTATATCTATAAATTAAATATATAATCCCTACCGCAAGTAAAATTGGTAAAATATGGGCAAGTGAAAAATACTTAAATTCTATTTTATCTCCAGCACCAAAAAAATAATGAAAAAACTCTCTCATCTTCAATTCCTCCAAATTACATATATTATACTACATTATATAATTTTTTAAAAGAAAAAGATATAAAAAAAGGATCTATATCTTAAGTCCCCCCACCCACAAGTTACAAAAAGTTTAAGGCTGCTTCAATCACGATCTGACCTGGTTCGCTATGCAACCTTGGATGAAGGTACTTAAGATAAGATCCAATGATATTATACTATAAAAATATTAATAAGTCAAATTTAAAACTACTTGATTTTAAAAGATAAAAAGTAGTTTTTAAACTACTTTTTCAGACTGTTGACAAACTATGTTTGTGAAAAAAGAAAAATTGAAATATCTCAAATGGTATTTCAATTTTTTGTTTAAGATATTAAAAAAAGAAATAACAAGCATATTAAGCTATACTTGTTAATTTATTTTTTAGTTTTCGTTCTCTCTTTACTAATAAGAGAGCTAATTTTTTAATATTTAGGCATGCCAAAAGCAGAGCCAGAAAATTATGATTTTTTTCAAGCCCGATAAATCTTGTAAATCTAAGACCATGTTGTTCTTTTCCTACTGCAAACAAACGTTCAATTGTCGTCTTACGCATAGGATAGATGGTTTTACCAATTTCCGATAATCTGAAATCATTAGCAACAAGTCTGCAATCTTCATATATGTGACGTGTAACAGTCTTAAAAGCATAATTTTTTAAACATTCTTTTTTAAAAGGACAATTACCGCAATCTGTACTATGGATTTTATATTGAATATTACCATCTTTAGAAATATTCCAAGGAATTAACCATTTTTTATTAGGACATCTATATTGATCAATTTCAAAGTAATAATCAAATTCACGTTTTGAAAAAGTAGTAGTAGCACCTTTAGGTCTTGTATATGGAACTAATAAATGACAGTTATTAGTTTGTACATGATGAGCGATTAAATTATTAGCGTATCCAGCATCAGCACACCAGATACTAGCATTAAACTTTGGTTGTAATCTATCAAAGAAAGGAAGAAAAGCAGTAGAGTCGTGCATATTACCTGGATTTAAATCAAAACCTAAAGCCCAACCATTTTTATCGCAAGCAACTTGAGCAGTATATGCGAATTGTCTTTCATGTTCACCTTTTACAAATAATCCAGCATCAGGATCCACAGTACTAACTGTAATTTCTTTAGTATTCTTATTTTTTACTTCTTTAACTTCCCCAGTTTTTTCATCAATCGTATAGTTTCCATCACCAAAATCATCATCATCAGATGGATACTTATCTCTTCCATTCATTTCTCTAAATTCATTAACTTCATTTTCTAATTCTTTATGGTATTTGTCAGTTATTATTTTAACCTGTTTTTTTATTCTTTTATTTTTATTAGCATTAGCTTTTATATGAGTACCGTCTACAAATATAACTTCAGGGTCAATTACATTATTAAATAATAATTCTTCTAAAACTCTAGAAAAAATCATATCAAATATATTAGTATTTGAAAATTTACGTATATAATTTTGAGATATTGTAGAGTGGTTTGGAATTTTATCGGATAAGCCTAAACCTAAAAACCATCTATAAGCTAAATTAACTTTAGTTTCTTCACATGTTTTACGTAAAGAATTAATGCCAAAAATATAATTTATAAATATTAATTTAAACAGAATAACAGGATCAACACAAGGTCTACCATTGTCTTGACAATATAGATCGCGTGTTAAATCATGAATAAAGGAAAAGTCAATAGTTTTATCTATTTTACGTACTAAATGATCTTGTGGTACAAGTTCATCTAGGCAAGCTATTTCGGCTTTGTTTCTATCGTATTTAATAAAATTAGAATTCTTTTCGTTATACATAAATTGACCCTCTCTTTATATTATATATTATACCACCTTTTGTAATTATTTTCAAATATAAAAAAAGTTGACAAACACTTAAGTTTGTCAACAGTCTGAAAAAGTAGTTTTTAAACTACTTTTTATCAAAATTAAAGTTTCTCCATTTACCATTATGATATCGATGAAGTGATTCAGTACACAAGAACCATTTTTCGACAGTTTCATTTTCTGGATAAAATTCCATAAATTCACCCTTATAGAATGTATAAAAACGTGATAAATCGGTACACATACCATATGTTGGAATTTCACTTGTATTTAAATGAAAACTAAATGGTTCATTATTACAAGTACCAGTATATGTAAGCCCTGAATGATCTAAAGTAATAATACCTTCTCCTACTATTTCGGATGTTTTTTGATCTTTTAGATAATCATACTTTGGAAGCATTCCTAGTTTTACTTTTTCAGTTAATTTAAAATCTGGATTCTTTATTTCTTCTTCCGCAAGTTTTCTTTCTAAATTAAACCACTCTGTTTGAGTATTTGGAATTATACAAGAATCATCAAATGGTATCATCTCATATGTATTAGTAATTTCAGCACCATTACCACACTTTGTACAATAAATTTTATTATTAGTTCCTTTCATTGTAAATTCACTCTTACATTTAGGACAATAATATAATAAATGATGAAGATTATATGCTATAGAACCATTAATTTTATATTCAATTTTAACTTCTTTATTCCATGCGTAATCATCATGATAAAGTTTTTCATTAATAATATCTTCAATTTCAGCAGGAGATAGTTTTTCTATTTCCTCTTTAGTAAACATAATATCATATACTACTTCTACTTTACCATATCTTTCAGTTAAATCATATTTTGGACTTGTTAAATAACCACCTTTTATTACTGAGTAATATACCGGCATTTTAAAATGTTTAATAAACTTTCCTGTACCAACTGCTACAGGTTGATTAGCACCAGATATAGAACTCATACCTTCAGGATAAAGAATAATATTACCACCCTTTTTAATTACTCTTGATACTTCTTTAATTGTATAAATATCAGCTGTAAAATTCTTTTTTGGTATTACTCTTAATAATTTAAATACCATTGCTAAATGAGATCTAAAAAACTCATTATATCCTGCTACAAAATTAAATCTTTTAGGAAGAAGTGGAATTGCAGTAAACATATAGTCAAGACGCGAAGCGTGACTTGATAATAAAATATATGGTTCTTTAACCTTTTTAATATCAGTTTTGAATATTGGTGTAACATTGTATTTTTTATAAAATAATAATTTCCAAATATATCCTAAAATTAGATATAGAATATTTGGCTTTTTTATTTTTCTAGAATGTAATTTTTGTGCTAATGTTTTCTTCATAACTTATACCTCTTTATATTAGTTTAACATAAAACAATCTTAAAAACAAATAAAGCAATCATATTATAATTATGATTGCTTTTTAGATCTTATTTCTTTGAAAAATGTTTTAAGAAGAAATGATGCTTCAGCCTCAAGAATTCCTTTAGTAAGTTCTACTTTATGATTAAATTTATATTCTGAATTTGATAAATCTAATATACTACCAAATGCACCAAATTTAGGTTCACTTGCAGCATAAACAACTCTTTTAATTCTAGATTGGAAGATTGCACCTGCACACATAAGACATGGTTCAAGTGTTACATATATTGTTGCACCATCAAGCATCCATGCATTAAGTTTTTTATTTGCTTTTTTAATCGCAAGTATTTCTGCATGATCAAGGGCTGATTTATTTTTATGTCTAGTATTATGAGCACGTGATATTATTTCATTGTTATATACAATTACACAACCAACTGGAACTTCTTGTTTAAGATATGCTTTTTTTGCTTCTTTTAAAGCTTCTTCCATGAAGAAGATATCTAGATTATTTTCCATAATTCTTATGAGGAACTTGGTGACAGAATCTACATCTTGCTTCATACTTTTCAGAAGCACTTACTAATATAATTGGATCATCATAATCAGCTGGTCTACCATTAATAATACGTTGTGTACGTGTAGCAGGAGCACCACACACATTACATATAGCATTTAACTTTGTTACAAATTCTGCTTGTGCAAGAAGTTTTGGCATAATACCAAATGGTTCACCTCTAAAATCAAGGTCAAGCCCTGCACAAATAACTCTTACACCAGAATTAGCTAATCGTTCACATAAATCAACAATATCTTTTTTGAAGAATTGAACTTCATCAAACGCAACAGCATATGGTAAATTATTAAGATGTTTACAAGCTTCTTTTGCAGTAGAAACAGGTATTGCATCAACTCTTAAATTTGAATGAGAAACTACTTGGATGTCATCATAACGATTATCAATTTTAGGTTTAAATACAATAATGTCTTTCTTTGCATATTTAATACGATTAATTCTTCTAATAAGTTCTTCAGTCTTTCCTGCGAACATACTTCCGCATATAACTTCTATCCAACCATCATTGTTACGTCTAATATCCATAATAATTCCTCTTTCTAAATTTTCTTCTTTAATTTTCTCTTATATTACATATTATATCAAATTTCTTATTTTCTTCAACTAATAAAATAATCTTTTTATTTTTGTTTTAATGATTATTACCGACTATTATTTTTGCAATTTTTATTAAAATATAGTATAATACTACTATGTTATAAAGGAGTCTCTATGCAAATATCTTATTTAATGTATTTTAATGATTTTTTTACAAAGCAAGTTCCATTTACTGAATTTCAAAATAGAATAGATGAATATATAAAAACAGTTAACCCTGGAGAGCTAACTCTATTTTGTAATCATATAATAGATGATAGTTTTGTAGAATATGATCCTGATATGGTAATGCTAACATATCTATACCTTTGGTTATTCCCAAATAGACTTACTCAACAAAGTCAATTAACAGGTGCAGATAATATGTATTTATCTTTTATTAAAAGTGTCATTGATTCATATCCTGAAGACTTTAAAGCACCACTTAATACTTTAAAGAAAACATTCAATTATCAAATTTATGAACGTGGAAATATCGTTATTATTTTTAATACAACTGAAGTAGATATTAATATTCCCCTACCTGATTCTATTAAAGGTGGTGTACATTATTGTATTAATTGTGGTGATGAAGTTGAATTTGCAGATACAGTAGAACTTTATCCATATGGATTTTATATTATAGAAAAATAACAGAGAAAGAATTTTTCTCTGTTTTTTCTATTCCAATATGTATGATAATATAATACCAAGTACTCCTGATATTAAAATTATTTGAATTGAAGAAAGCTTTTTTTTGAATACTTTTAATAATACAAAATAAAGTACTGTAATAATAACTAATATAACTATTGATATATAATTTATATTAACATCAAATGCATCAATATCAATACCTATACATTTAATTAATAAAGTAATTCCCGCAAATAATATTAAAGATACAATTACTGGTTTTACACCTTTAATAAAGTGTTTAAAGTGTTTATTTTTAGTAAATCTTTTAAGACATATTGCAATTAATAAAATAATTATAAAAGAAGGAAGTACCACACCTAGTGTTGCAGAAATACTACCTAATATTCCACCTTGTGTTGAACCAATATATGTAGCCATATTAACCGCAATAGGACCTGGAGTGGATTCACAAATACCTATAAAACTATAAAATTCATCTAGTGTTAACCAACCATTATTAACAACAGTTTCTTTAATTAATGGAATCATTGCATATCCACCACCAAATGTGAATAAACCAATCAAAAAGAACTCATAAAATAACTTTAGATATATCATTAGTTATTCACCTCTTTTTGAGTAATAGAATAATATATTATTCCAATTATTCCACCAAATAATATAAAGAATATTGAAGAAAATTTAATTGATAAAATTTCAAATAAAATAAGTAAACTTAATACTAAACTAAATATTAAAATAGGTAATAGTTTCTTTTCTATATTTTTAAGCATATTAATTGCAGTTTTTAAAATTAAAAAACATACTCCAACATTAATTCCTATAAAAGCATATTTTACTACTTTTAAACTCATAAACTGTTCTATAAATAACGATATAAAAAATATAATAATAAATGAAGGAAGTATTACACCAAGCGTTGCTGCTATACTACCAAGTATTTTTTCTCTTTTATACCCTATATATGTTGCCATGTTAATTGCTATAGGACCTGGAGTTGATTCTGCTATTGTAATTATTTCTAATAGTTCTTCTTCTGTTATCCATTTTTTCTTTTCAACTATTATTTCTTTTATTTGAGCAATCATAGCATACCCACCACCAAAAGTAAATAATCCTATTTTAAAGAAAATATAGAATAAATTAAAAAATTTCTTCACTTATCTCACCTCTTTAAATATTATACCATAAGAAAGATAAAAACAATCTCTAAATGATAGAGATTGTTTTAATTTATTATTTCTTTCTGAAAATAATTATTGCAAGTGATAATACTGCAAATAAATTCATAAAACTAATTACACCAAATGAACACTTAGATTTATTTGATAATTCTTCATATTTAGTTTTAAATTCATTTTCTAATGTAACAACCATGTCTTTATTTTCAGCAAGTTCAATTTTTTCAATATATTCAGAAATTAATTCATCTGCACCTTTTTTAGTTTTATCATAACCATTTATTGTTAAAACAACATTTTTAATCTTTATATATAATACTCTTAATTCTTGGATATATTTATTAAATTCTGTTTTAGCATTATTTAAATAAGTTTTTGTATCTTTATAAACATTAATTTTAGTTTCTTGTTTAATAGCATTAATGATTTCATCTTTTTTAGCAGATAAATTACGTTTTGCAAACCATTCATTATCAGCAATATTTTCATCAATTAAAACTTGAATAGCATCGTCAATTTCCTTGATTTTTTCATTATATTCTGCTTTAAAGCTAGGTACTTCATTCATAGCAGATTTTGCATTAGTAATAATTTCAGTAATTTCTGATTTTGCATCAATTTGATTTAATTCAGCTATTGCATTTTCTAAAATTGTATTTAGAGTTTGTTGATTAACATCTTCATAATAATCTAAACCTAAATTAGTACAATAATCTTTTAATGTTTGAATAGGTTCTTGAATAGATTTATAAAGTTCTTTTAATTCATTAATATAATCATTACAAGCATTTTTTGCATTGTTAATATATGTAGTGCTATTTTGATATACTAAAACTTTATTTTCATTTTTAATATTATTAATAATATTTTCTTTTGCTACTTCATAATTACGATTTGCTAACCATTCATTGTTTGAAGTAAGTTCATTAATAGCAACATCTATTGCATCACTTATTTGATTAATAATTTCATCATATTCTGCTTTAAATGTTGGTACTTCATTCATTGCTAGTTTTGCATTATTAACGATTGATTCAATTTCATCTTGTGAATTAATTTTATTTAAAGCATCAATTGCATTAGCTAAAATGCTATCTAAATTTACTTTTTCACTTTCAACATAATAATCTAATTCTAAATTATTATAATAATCATTTAGTGTTTGAATCGGTTCTTGAACTAAAGAGTATAATTCATTTAATAATGTAATATATTCATTAAAATCACTTTTAGCTTGATTTAAATACTTAGTAGGATTTTTAAATATTGAATATTTAGTTATAGCTTTAATGTTATTAATAATTTCTTCTTCTTTAGCGCTTAAATCATGATTTTTATACCATTCATTAGAGGCACTAGTTTCAACAACTAAAAGATGTAGTGCATCAGTTATTTCTTTAATAGCTTCATCATACTCTTCTTTAAAGTGTGGTGTTGAATTCATATTTTCAATTGTAGTTGTTACAATATCATCGATTTCACTAGCTGATTTCGCATTATCAATACCATCAAGAGCATCTTCTAAATAACCTTGCATATCTTTTTGATCTTGACTTGCATAATAAGATAAATCAAATGTTGCAAAATGATTATTAATCGTTTCTTTGGCAGTAACAATTATTTCTGCAAGTTCCTCACTTAATAGTTTAAATTTATCCATTTCATTTTTAAAATTAGTCATTAAAGTATTAAGATCTGTTAGATTTGGTTGAATATCTATTTCATCTTGTGTTTTATCAATTAAGGCTTGCATCAAGACTTGTGTATCTGTAGTATAATTATCTAAATCTTTATATTTAATAGTTAATTCAACAGAATTATGTTTTTCTTCTAATAAATCAAGTGCATCATTTAAAACTTTAATATTAGTTACTTTTTCACGTTCATTTTGAGGTAAAACATTATATACAGCTTCGATTTCTTTAACTTGAGTTTCATGTTCAAATTTAATAACTTCTGGTAGATTATTGATTCTTTCAATTACATCTTCAGCTTTTAAATCAATATTTTCTGTACACACAGGAGTAGAAATTTCATTAGCAAGGTTAACTGATGCAACATAATATACATAGTTAATTGTATCATCTAATTTAATATTTGTATCAGTTCCATAATAATACATATGATTAATATTTCCTTGATCTAATACATTACCGCGTTTTACTTTATAAACAACATAACCACGAACATTTTCACATTCATCAAACATTAACACGCCATCTTTTACTTGAACATTTTTAACATCAACAGTATCATAAATATTTGCGTAATATTTCTTAACATCACCAGGAATTTTAACACTAAAATAATCATCTTTTACAATGTCCATACCTGTTTTTGTATAAACGTTAGATGAATCTAAGTAATTATAACTATAGAAGGAGAAACCACCAACTTCATCATACATTTCAGCATTTAAGATTTGGTCTCTAACTTCATATTTGTTTTTACACCAGTTACTATTAGATGCAGGCATATAAATCCCCATTCCTAAATATAAGTTAACGTCTTTTTTTGCAACAGCCCAACTCCACCATCTAGATAAAGAACCAAATTGTGCAACTGTTTGTTCTAATGACCAATATGTTTGAGGCATAATATAGTCAATCCATTCTTCATTAATCCATTTTAATGTATCAGAATATAAGTAATTACCATAGTGTGCAAAACCACTTGTATTAGAATAAAGTGGAGATGTTAAATTACCATTTGAATCATATGTAGGAGTTGTTGAATAGCCACCATTTCTATAAATACCACTAGGTGAAATACCAAGTTGAACAGCCTTATTATGTTCTTCATTATACGCTCTTAATTCGTTAGATAATTGTTCAATAAATAAATCAACTTGTTGTCTTTTCCAATCATCTGATTTATCAGTTTCTACACCAGAGATATAGAAATAGTCATCAAAGTGAATTGCATCTACATCATAGTTTTCTACAACTTCCATGCAAGAATCAACAATGAAATCACGATTAGACTGAATACCAGGATTTAAAATAATTGAATTACCAGATTGAAGTAATTTACTTGAATCATTAACAGGATTGTTTGCTGGAATTGATCCAGAAACATATTGAGTTTTACCACCATTTGTTGAAATACGATAAGGATTTAACCATGCATGAAATTCAATTCCTCTTTTATGTGTTTCTTCAATTGCCCATGCAAGTGGATCAAATTCATCAAAGTTTACATTAGCAAACCAGCTTGCAACTGGATTTAATTCTGATTTATATAATGCGTTATTATGAGTTCTTACATGAAAAATAATACAGTTTAAACCATAAGTTTCCATTTTATCTAAAACATATGTATAATCAGCTTTCCATTTATCTTCAGTTGAATAAGATGGTAAACTCGAAATGAAATTAGATACCCAACATGCTCTTAAGTTTTGTGTTGGATAATTATATTCTTTTAATCTCATAACAGGTTCACTACTATTACGATGATAAACAACATTACCATTATCATCAGTAACTTCTACTAAATTACTAGCAGCGTCAACCGATACATTTTTATTTACTTTAGAATTTGCAACTGCAAGACTAGCACAAATTGCTAAAGTTAAACAAACAAATAACTTAATTACTTTTTTCATTTTACCTCCATTAATTTTTATATATATTTCTCTTTTAGGATATTATACCAAAAAATATAAATAAACTCCACCTCTTTGCTACTCTTTACTAGCATTATATCATACACTAATTAATTTTTTATTAACATTTTTTGGTAATTATAAATAACTAATTATCGTTAATACTAATCTTGAAGGAGATTTTAAATTATGACTCAAAAAGAATTACTTTACATAATGGATACAGTAAACCATTTAAAACATTTTGCTGAATCATTAAATGAAGTTAAAGATGAACTTCAAAATGAATCATCTAAACAAGTTGTTTGCAGTGTATTATCAGATGCAATCTGTTCTTATAAAGAATACACTAGCTTAGTATGTACAGGAGGTTGTTGCTAATGAATGATAAATTTTATTTAGAATCATTACTTACTGAATGTAAGGCACTATGCAACTTACTTTTTGCTGCAACTACAGAATCTTCTAACCCAGAAGTTCATCAAAAATTCCAAACAGGGTTAAATGTATGTTTAGAATGGCAAAATGCTATCTTTAAACATATGGAACAAATGGGATATTATCAACAACAAAATGTTGAACAACAAGTTATAAATGAGGAAAAAGCTAATGTAAAACCTTTAGAACTTGATTATTCTACTCCTTGTAGATAAAAAAATATGGTAAGTTTATTCTTACCATATTTTTATCATAAAATAAACAATTAATTCATATATATTATTGAAAGGATTTTTTAGTATGAACAAAACATTAAAAAACATTTTATTCTTTTTACTTGGATTATTTGTATATTTCCTACCTTCAATTTTATTTAGAAGTGATACAAGTTTTTATAAATCTTTAGAAGGTACATTTATTCCTAATGTTGTATTTATAATCGTATGGGCAATTTTATTTGCTATATTATCATTTATTAACACTTATTTATTTAGCAATCGTAAAACATATAATAAAAAAGACTTTAGAAAATACTTTATTCTAATGTTTATAAATTATGTTTTTATCTTTTTATTTCCACTTGGATTCTTTGTTCTTGAAAACTTATTTTTAGGCTATTTATTTACATTATTTACTTGTGTTACAGCAATCTTATTATCTATGCAAGTACTTTTATTAAATAAACGTATAACTCTTTTATATATTCCATATATCTTATGGACTACTTTTGCAACAATATATTCAATTATGTTATATCTTAAAAATTAATACTCCACTCAATTATTAGTGGAGTATTTTTAATTATATTGTGAATTATGGAGTTCATAATAAAAACCATGCTTATCTATTAATTCTTGGTGTGTACCTTGTTCTACAATATTACCACCATTTACTACTAAGATTAAATCAGCATTTTTTATTGTTGATAGTCTATGTGCAATAATAAATGATGTTTTATCTTTCATCAAGTTTTTCATAGCATCTCTAATCTTAAGTTCAGTAATGGTATCAACATTAGATGTAGCTTCATCAAGAATTAACATTTTCGCATCAAGTAGCATTGCACGAGCAATAGTTAATAATTGTTTTTGTCCTTTAGATATATTTGTTCCACCTTCTTTTAGTATTGTATCATAACCATTAGGCAGGCTTTCTATAAATGTATCTATTCTTGCAGCTTTTGCTGCTTCTTTTACTTTCTCTAGAGTTACATCATTACTTCCATAACTTAAGTTTTCATATATAGTTCCTTCAAATAGCCATGTATCTTGAAGAACCATTGCATATGATTTTCTTAAAGAAGTTCTTTTTATTAACTGAATGTTATTTTCATCTAAATATATAGAACCACTATTTATATCATAAAAACGCATAAGTAAATTTACGATTGTTGTTTTACCTGCACCAGTTGGACCAACGATTGCTATTTGTTTACCAGGTAATGCATTAAATGATACATCTTTTAAGATTATTTTATTTTGTTCATAACCAAAGTATACATTTTTAAATTCAATATGACCACGTTCTACTTCTAAATCAATTGCATCTATCATATCAAGAGTTTCTATTTCTTCATCAATAAGTTCAAATACTCTTTCAGCAGCAGCAAGTGCACTTTGTAAGTCTGTTAAAATGTTTGCTATTTCATTAATTGGTCCAGAGAATTTCTTGGAATATAAAACAAATGAAGATATATCTCCAAGTGATAATAAACTATTTTTATATAAAATTGCACCAAATAAACAAATCAGTGATAAAGATAAGTTATTAACAAAATTAACTCCAGGTCCTGTATATGCACTATAATATTCCGCAAGATAAGAAGAATTAGCAGCTTCTTCGTTAACATTATTAAAGTTATCAATTATTTCTTGTTCTTTACCGTATGCTTTTATTGTTTTAATGCTTGTAATCATTTCTTCATTATATGCAGATAAAACTCCAAGATTATGTGATCTTGCTTTAAAGTGCTTACTAGTTTTCTTAATCATAATTCTTGTAAATAATAAGCTAATAGGAAGTGTTACTGCAAATACTAATACTAGTAATGGTGATACAATTATCATCATCACCAAAGAACCTATAATTGTAATAATACTTGTTAATATTTGTACTAAATCAGTAGATAAAGAAGTATTAACCGTATCAATGTCATAAGACATTCTACTAATAATATCACCTGTTTGATTTTTATCGAAATAAGATATTGGTAAACTAAGAAGTTTATTAAATGCATCACGTCTCATTGTATAAACACATCGTTTACTAATATTGGTCATAACTAGTGAAATAACAAATGTAAATATGCTTGAAGATAAATAGAATAATATCATTAACCCTGCATAATAATATATGTTACTAAAATTGATATTAGATTCTCCCATATCAATTTCATCCATTATAAGTCCTGTAAGTTTTGGACCAAAAAGAGCTATGATGTTTGATACAATTGTTAGTATTAACGCAAGAATAAGTAGAAATCTAAACTTGAATAAGTAATTCCAAAGTCTTTTAAATGTATATTTTTTATTTTTTGCTTTACCTTTAGAGAACGATACTCCACGTCTTCTATTCATGAACATCACCTCCTAATTGAACATTATAAATACTTTTATATAATTCATTATTATTAAGAAGTTCTTTATGTGTTCCGATACCTGTTATTGTACCATTTTCTAAAACAATTATTTTTTCTGCATGCATTATTGAACTAATACGTGATGCGATAATTATTTTAGTTGTATTTTTATAATTATTTTTAATTGTTTCTCTTAATGCAAGATCAGTTTTATAATCTAGTGCACTAGATGAATCATCTAAAATTAATATTTTAGGATTACCAGCAAGGGCACGTGAAAGTATTAATCTTTGACGTTGTCCACCTGAAAGGTTTGTTCCTTTTGCAGAAAGAAGTGTTTGTTCTTTTAATTCAAGGTTATCTACGAATAAAGACTGAGAAACTAGTAATGCTTTTTTAATTTCTTTTTTCGATAATTTCCTATAGAAATCAACATTATTATATATTGTATCCGCAAGCAGTGTATCATTTTGAAAAGATACGCCAAATAATGATTTAAGTTTTCGATAAGAATAACTTCTTATATCTTTACCATTAATATATATAGCACCACTACTTACATCGTAAAGTCTAAGTAATAAATTTATAATTGTACTCTTACCACTACCAGTAGGTCCAATAATTCCTAGTGTTTCACCCTTCTCTAGTTTAAAAGAGATATTAGATACATTATTAACTTTACCAAGATATGAGAAGTTTACATTCCTAAATTCAATATAGTGTTTAGATGTATTGTTATACGTTTCTTTTCTTAAATCAAGTCCTAAATCAAATATATAATCAATTCTTTTTGACGATGCGTATGCTTTAGAAATAATTGTAATCATTCTGTTTAAAGCAATTAATGCATTTAATATCATTGCAAAAAACGTAGTAAATGCAAGCACTTTTCCAGGTAGTATTATACCATTATTAACACGATATGCGCCCGCAACAATTACAAGTATTAAACCAAAATTAAGTATTAAGTTAATTATTGGATTAAGTGAGGACATTACAATACTTGATTTCAGTTCATAATCCATTAATTCTTTATTAACAGTATTAAATCTTTTTTTCTCATAATCTTCCTTTGATAATGCTTTTATTACTCTAATTCCTGTCATATTTTCTCTAATAGATAATACCATTTTATCTACTTTTGTTTGTACTTTATCATATAATGGAATGCCATATTTTGAAGTAAGATATAAAACAAGTACTACAAGTGGTAAAATAAGTACCATTATTAATGTAAGCATTGGATCTAAGAATAATGTACAAACTGTACCACCGATTAATAACATTGGAGCACGAACTCCAAGACGAAGAATCATTCCACACATTTGATGAATATTATATGTATCACTTGACATTCTTGCTATTAAACTTGGCATTGTAACACTATCTACTTGAGATTGACTAAGTGACATTATTTTAGTAAATAAATCTTTTCTTAAGTTAACTGATACGCTTTTTGCAACACCAGCTGCTATTTGATTTGCTTTACAATTTCCTAAAAATCCAAGTCCCGATAAAACTATCATTAATAATCCATATAAAACAATATCTAAAATTGTACCAGTCTCTACAACAGTATCTAAAATATATGAAAGAATAATAGGTATGAATAATTCAGCTATTACACCAGATATTTTAATTGTTAAACATAATATTACTTTTAATAAATTAGGTCTAAAATAACTAATTACACGTCTCATACTTTTCTCCTTTCATTAATTTAATTTTTTTTAAATAGTTTTTTAAAATCAATTTGTGCGCATATTACTGCTATAAATATTAAACTACAACCAATTATTAATTTAAGTGTTAATTCTTCTTTTAAAATAACAACTCCACTAATAAGAGCAAAAACACTTTCTAAACTCATAATCATAGAAGCAATAGTTGGTTCTGTAGATTTTTGAGCAACTATTTGTAAAGTAAACGCAATACATCCAGAAAATATTGCAGCATACATTATTGCAGGTAGTGCTCTATATATATCATTAATATTAATGGTTTCAGTAAATAGCATAAAAATTATTGATAATACTCCTGCTACCATAAACTGTATCGCAGATAATTTAATACTATCAATATGAGGATTAACAATATCAACAAGAACTATTTGAACTGCAAACATTACAGCACATATAAGTGTTAAAATATCACCAAGTTCTAACCTAAATTCTCCATTGATTGAAATCATATAAGAACCTACTATTGCAACAACTAAATACAACCATATAATTGACTTTGGTTTTTTCTTTATAAAATATCCAATTATAGGAACAAACATCATATATAGTGATGAAATAAAACCAGACTTACTTGGAGATTTTGTAATATTAATTCCAAGTTGTTGAAAAGTTGCACCTAAAAATAACGCAACACCTACAAATATAGACATAATAAATATCCATGTTACATTCTTATTTGTAGGAATATATTCTTTTACTTTTCTTTTTCTAATTAAAGATATTATCAATAATATAATACCAGTTGTTATAAATCTACCTGCATTATACGTAAAGGCACCTACATGATCACTTCCAAGGCTTTGTGCAACAAATGTTGTTCCCCATAAAAATGCAGTTATTAGTAATAATAGTGGTCCTTTTAGTTTTTTAAAGTTCATAAATTTCACCTATTTAATATATATTATATCACTTTTTTTATAAATTTGATTTAGATTTGATTTTATAGAAATAGAAAAAGACTTTACTGTAAAATAATTTTTACAATAAAGTCTAATAATTTTATTCTTCTACAGGATGTGTTAATTCAGAAAGAGGTTTTAGATAATCCATATTTTCTTTATCTACAAATTCACTTAGGATAAATGAAACATTATTTTCCAAAGTATCAAGTGAAATATATCTAATTGCATATTCAACAACTAAGTATTCATCTTCTCTTACATAACAATGTAACCAGTTAGAGTTTGCGTTGTAATCATAAATTAATTTACATACATATGATGAAAAATCAATTTTATCTAAAACAAATTGAATATAAAAAGCATCATCATTAGAAACTCCAACTTTAAAGAATATACCATCATCTATTCCTTTTGCGGTAAGGTTTGCAGTAAATACTAACCAATCTTCACGTATTTCAGATTCAACATCAAATTCCCATTCTTTTTTTAATACTTTATATAATACTTGTTCAGCTTGCTTTAAATCCATATTTATCTCCTTAATATATATTATTATTTTATAATACGGTTATACATTAAATCAATATGTATAACTGGTATCCATTTTTCATTATGTGATTTAATTTTATCACATATTGCATCTTTTAATTCCTTAGGCGTTATTGGATATTCAAACGGCATAACTACATCAAATAAGATGTTTGTATGTGTAACACCAGGAACAATTCTAAAATCATGAAACTCTAACAATTCATCAATCTCATTTAATATATTTTTAACAACTTCTTTTATTTTATTCGTTTCGTCATCATTTACTTCAATTGGATCCATATGAATAACAAGTTCAATATTTAGTTCTTTTGATACTTCTTTTTCAATGTTATCAATTAAATCATGACTTTCCATAACATCTACTTCACGAGATACTTCAACGTGCACGGTTGCAAAATTCATATTAGGTCCATAACTATGAACAACTAAATCATGAATACCATATACACCTTCATATGAAAGTATTTTAGATGAAATCGCTTTAATAAATTCATCACTAGGAATCTCACCAAGTAATGGATTAATTGTTTCTTTAATTAAACTAATACTTGATACTATAATAAATACCGCTACAAGTAAGCTTGCAATACTATCAATATTAATTCTACCTTCACTTACAATAAAGATTATAGTAGATACTAATATCGCAACAGTTGTAATACAGTCATTTAGTGAATCTTTGGAATTAGCACGAAGTGCATCACTTCCTATTTCTTTTCCTATATTAGTATAGAATATTGCTTGCCAACATTTAACTAAAATAGATAAAACTAAAGAACCAATAACGATATATATATTTGATATATCAAGTGGCGTAGCATTATTATTAATTAAATCATAAATACCTAATGCTGAATCTTTTAATAAAGAAAGTCCAATCATTAAAATAATAAATGAAATAATCATTCCAGTAATATATTCAAATCTTTGATGACCAAATGGATGATCTTTATCAGCTTTTTTAGTACTTATTTTAAAACCAATAATAGTAATAATAGAACCTAATCCATCGGAAAAGTTATTAACCCCATCTGCAAATATTGCAGGTGATATACAAATAGTACCTATAACCATTTTAATAGCAGCTAAGATAATATTACTAATAATACCAACTATTCCAGCAAGTGTACCATATGACTCTCTAACTTTTGGATTTGATATATTTTTATAATCTTTTATAAATAATCTAATAAGTAATTTTCTCATATAACTATTATACTCTTTTTTATAAAATAAATAAACCGATTTAATAATTTTTTCATATATTAAATTAGGAGTGATTAAAATGAACAATGAAATGATAAAAAGAATTAAAGCTAATAACAAATGTTTATTAGTATCAAGTTATAATGATGATGTAAGTGTAGGTATATGTAACTATAAATACTGTGATAATAGAATTTTAATTGAATGCATTAACTATACAAATTTATTAGAAAGTCTAAACAATAATAATAACTGTATTATATATATAACTGTGTGTGATGAAGACTATGTTTATTATATAATTATTAAAGGAATTGCAAGTCTTTCATCAACAAGTTTTAGATGTCCATCAATATGTAATCAAAATAATAGATATCTAATTGATATTGAAATTACTAACATAGATTGTTACCAAGAAAAAAGAAACAGAATTTAATCTGTTTCTTTTAATTTATACTTCTTCGTTGTAACTCTAAATAATTGTTTCCTACATTTAGGACAAACTTGTGGTGAACCATCATAAATTAATTGAATATGTCCACACTCTTTACTACATACTGCTAACGCAATATGTATTTCTTTAATATCACCAATACAATCAACTTTACCATTTATTAAATCATCAAAAGTAATATCATCTATCCAATCTAATGATTCATCTTGATTACCTTTATCAGATAATAATTGATCATAATAATTACATTTATTGAAAAGTTTATTATTTACTAAATCATATTTTAAATGATACATCTTTTTAAATTCATTACCACAATCACAATAATGAATAAAGTTTGAAGTTCCCAAATATGCATATGAGCATTCTTTTGTACAAACTAATAAACACATATCAATTTGATTTGGAAAATATTTATTTTTAAATAAGACTTTCTTCATTTATGCTTCATATTATTAGATATTTTCTTTATTTGCGTTTAATGATATTTTCGCTTTACTTGGATTAAAATTTACAGACCAAGTATCTGGTATACTTTCACTTTCAATATATAGTGTTGATTTACCACATGCATAAAATGCACCATCACCAACAGTTACTACATTTTTTGGAATAAATGCTTTTTGTAGTCTTAAACAGTTTTGGAAAGCATATTGTTCTATTGTAGTAAGTGTACTTGGAAGAATTGCTTCTTTTAAGTATACACATGCCGCAAAAGCACTTATATTAATCTTTTCAAGTCCTTCATTAAATGTAACACTTTCTAAATATTCACATCCACTAAATGCATATACACCAACTTCTTTTACAGATGATGGTATTTCAACTTTTGTAAGTCCTGTTTCTCTAAATGCTCTATCACCAATATAGATAATATTATTATTAATTATTACTTCTTCTAAATTAGTGTTTTTCATAAATGCAGAGTTTTCAATTTTATTTACAATCACACCATTAATTTCAGTTGGTATTACAACACTATTTGAATCACCAACATAGTTAAGTATACTTGCAGTTTGATCTACATAATATTCAAAGTTATCTTTTTTAATGATTTTAGATAAATCAAGACCTGTATGTATATATACTAAATTATCATCAAAAGCACCACTATTCCAAGAAGATATATCTGTTTTATCAGTATAAACTAAAGTTGTGTTAGCAAATGCATAATCTCCTATTGTTTTTAATGTTTTATGTAGTGTAACACTTCTTAAGTTTTCACAGTAATAAAATGCTGCTTCTTTAATCACAGTAACAGATTCAGGTATATTAATTTCAGAAATTGATGAATTGGCAAAAGCATTTTGTTCAATTGTTTCAATTGTATCTGGAAGAGTTACTTTTTTAATAACTTGATTACCATTAAAAGCATATGTCATAATTCCTGTAACAAGATATCCATCATAAGATGATGGAATAACTACTTCATTATCAGTTCCATTATAGCCTGATACTACATACCCATCAAGTGTTTTATTTACAGAAAAAGTTAAACCTTCAGTATAAAACTCTTTTTCAATAAAATTAAGTGTTAATTCTTTTTTCACACCTTCATAATTAATTATAAATGTATAACTTCCAACTATAAATTCACTTGGATAATTTTCAATTAAATCTGTTGATAGATTTACTTCTTTAACTTCATCATCAATAGATATAGATATTTTAATTGTACTAATATCAAATTCATCAATATAGTATTCATCTTCTACTGTGTTTTCAATTATATTAATTATTATTACTGGTTTATATGTAGAATCTATTTCACCACATTCACAAACACCTTTTATAAAGTTATGCACATGTGGGGGAACATAGTTTGGATCAACTTCTCCACATACGCATTTACCTTCAATAAATTCATGCACATGTGGGGGGACATAGTTTGAATCTATTTCACCACATTCACATTTACCTTCAATATATGTATGTTCATGTTTATTTTTACATGAACAAATAAGACATATAGTCAAACACATAAAAATTAAAATTATTTTTTTCATATATATCACCAACCTATTGTTATTATAGCACAAGTATTGATTTTTGTAAACGATTTTAAAAGTAAGGTATTTGTTTTTTTAGATATTTTTATATATAATGTTAATGAAAGGAGAAAAGTATATATATGGTTTTAGCATTAATTGCACATGATAAAATGAAAGATGCCATGATTTATTTTGCTAAAAAATATGAATACATCCTAAGAGAACATACGATTCTTGCAACAGGTACAACTGGTAAGAAAATTATGGAAAACACAGGTCTTACTGTTAGATGTTTTAAATCTGGTCCACTTGGTGGTGATCAAGAAATTGGTTCTAGAATTGCTAATGGTAAAGTAGATGCAGTATTCTTTTTTAGAGATCCTCTTACTGCGCAAGCACATGAACCTGATATTTTTGCACTTCTACGTCTTTGTGATGTATATCATGTCCCACTTGCAACTAATCCAGCAACTGGTGAATTACTTATTAAAGCAATAGAAAATGGTTTTAAAAATTAAATAACCTTACCTTGTAATATATATACAAAGTAAGGTTATTTTTATTTTAATTATAATTTAATTGTAAGTTTACCTTTTGGAAGTAACTCTTTCTTTAAATATTTAACTACTGTTCTAATTGAATTTGGTGTGTATTCATATAAACATAAGTAGTTATTTAAGTTATTATATTTATTAAAGTCCATAGGTCCTTTTAATGAAATAACAGTAACTTCTTGTTTCTTTGCAAGTACTGCATTGATAAACTCTACTTGTTTAGGAGATGTTGCAGCATTGTAACTAAAGATTACTACATTATTATATTTATCTAAGCTATTTAATACACTTTCTTTAAATTCATCTGTATTAAGAAGTTCTAATACATCTATGGTTTTAAATTCTTTCTTTAATACTTTAGCAAGGTTTCTATCATCAAATTCATCTTCAATAATAGTTCTTGCCATTGCAACAGGTGCAATTAATAAAGTATTAGAAGTTAAAGTTACATTATTACCTTTTACCATAGTAAGTGAGTTGTCCACTATTTCTTGTGCAAGGCACTTATTTTCTTCACTAAACTTCATTTCTTGGTTGTAGAAGTATTCTTCTAAATAAGGTAGTGTTTTTTCTTTAGCTTTTAATATTCTTTCAACTTTTTTGTCAAGTTCTTCCATTGGAAGTCTTCCATCATTTACTGCTTCTTCTAAAAGTTCTAATGCTTTTAATTGAAATTCTAATGTATGAGAAATGTCACATAAATCAGCACCAGCTAAGACTGCTTTTAATGCGCCATTTGCAGTACCAAATTCATTTTGAATTGCTTTCATTTCTAAACAGTCTGTAAGAATTAATCCTTCAAAGCCAAGTTCTTCTCTTAAAACATTAGTTAAGATTTTTTTAGAAAGAGTTGCAGGAACAGTGTCATATGCAGGGAATAAGATATGTGCACTCATAATTGCAGGAACATTTATGTTTTCAATAAATGGATACATTTCAATTTTATGAATTCTATCTAAATCATAGTTAATAATAGGAAGACCTAAATGTGAATCTACTTCACAGTCACCATGACCTGGGAAGTGTTTTGCACAAGCTAAAACTCCATATTCTAAAGACCCTTCAATAAATCTTTTACCTAATTTTGCAACAACAGCTGGATCATCTGAATAACTTCTTACATTAATTACTGGGTTATTTGGATTGTTATTTACATCTAAGCTTGGTGCAAGATTAAGGTTCATCCCAAGTCTAATCATATCTTCTGCAAGCATTCTCCCTGTATAATATGTTGCATCTTCAATTGATGCAGATGCAGTCATTGGACCTGGTGCAAAAGTTACATCTTTCATCATTCTTGTTACAAGTCCACCTTCTTGGTCGATTGCAATAAAAGGAATATGACCAGTAGATTTATAGATTTCTTCGTGAATCTTTTTAGTAAGCTCTCTCATTTGATTAGCATCAGTAAAGTTTCTTGTAAATAAGATTACATTACCTACATGATAGTCTTCAATTAATGTCTTAATTTGATCATCATAATATGTTGAATGAAAACCAGGTAAAATAAGTTGTCCTAGTTTTTCTTTTAATGTCATTTCTTTAACTGTTTTTAATTTCATAAGTTTAACTCCTTATAATTTATAATACATTATTAGTATATCATAAATAAATTTATTTTTAAATAATTGTAATCATTAAAATTACAATTAGAATAGCTGGTATAGCGAATATGCTTCCATACTCCATAAAACTAACAAATGAAAATTTAAGTTTTTGTTTCTTTAAAAGTGATAACCACATAATTCCAGCTAGAGCTCCAATTGGTGTTAAGAAAGCACCAATATTACTTGCAGCAATAACTGTATATATATTATTCATATTAGCATGAGAAAGTTCTAATATTTCAGTAAATAGTACACTCATTGGAATATTATTAAGTAAGTTACATGCAAAAAACGATGTTATACCATATACAAAGTTAGAATCAGTACTTTCAAATATATTAATTAATATATCTAATACACCACTTTTTGTTACTGCAAACACAATCGTAAACATTGATAGTAAGAATGGAACTAAATTCCATGGAGCTCTTTTTAATGTGTTTTTAAGTTCAACTGGTTTTTCACGTTTTACAAGCGCATAAATAAGTGATGATATTATTAGTGACAATGCAAATATAAGTGTTACAATCCACATTTCAATATTAATATATGATGATATAGCTAAAATTACAGTACATGTTATTAAATTAAATAATCCAACAATAAGTAAGAATTTATTTTTAATAGTTGAGTGTTCTTCATCTAAAATAATAGGTTCATGAAGTTTTTTAGAGAATACTATAACCATTAAAAGAAGTGTTGTAAGTCCTGTAATAATAGTAGGCATTGCCATCTTCATAAAATATTCTGCAAAATCAATATCAAAGTAACTTGCTATATATATATTAGTAGGGTTACCTATTATTAACATCATACTCCAAGTATTAGCTGCAATAAACTCTGCAATTAAATATGGAATCGGATTTATTTTAGCATGTTTTGCAAAGTAACATATAAATGGAGTAAATGTTAGAATTATAATATCATTAGATGTAAAGACTGTTAAAATACTAGTTAGTGCATAAAGACTTAAAAAGATATATATTTGTTTACCTTTTACATGATTAGTTACTTGAGTTGCAAGATACTTAAAGAAATTTACTTCATCTAAAAAGATTGATAAAATTGTCATTGAAATAAATAAAATAAGTATTTGCAAAGGACCTATCTTTGAACTAGTAAAATGAGTATAAAGTTCAGATATTGTTACTTCTTTAATAACAAGTAAACTAAGTGCACCAACAAGGGCTACAATCCAATATGTTTGTAGCTTAATTTTTTTAATTTTAATTTGAGGCAGTAATAAACTTGATAGAATTATTAATATAATTGTAATTACTGCAATAATTAAAGAGGCCATTTTTAAGCCTCTTTTTCCATATCAGCCACTAGTGCACGATAGAAGACATCACCAATTTGAAGGTATCCCTCCATTGTAGGATGTACACCATTAGTACCAACACGTTCTAATCTTTCATTACGATTATTTACTTTTAGCATTGTAGCAGGCATATTGTTTTCTACATCAAATTGAGCTTTCATATCAATATATCTACAGAAATCTTTATATTCATCACGTTTACATAAGTTTTCTAAATATAAGTCATAATTAAATGCAGTAGTAACTTCACCAAATACATCTGAATAGAATCCACTTGCACCATAGTTTGCTGCAATACCACCATCAATAGAAGGTGAATGAATACCAATAAGGCGAACCTTTATATTTGGAAAGTCTTCTTTAGCACGATTAATAAACTCTACAATAAATGGTTCAAAGTGAGAAAAATCATCGTTAAATGGTTTATATTGACCATTCCAAGTAAGTAAAATATATAAATAATCAATTCCATCAAAGTTATTATCTAAACAATATTTCTTAAAGTTAGGTCCGTCAAGCGTTTCATCATAAAATGGATTACCTTTTTCAAAGTAATATTTAGATACCTTTATATCCTCTTTATGAATACCACCATCTACATTAGTAAATACATCTCCAACAGTAGGTAAACATGAATAATTACCAGGACCACGTTTAAATTTTAATTTCTTATCTTCAATTGATTCTAATACCCACTTTAAATTATTAGATTGCCAAGTTGAGTGTTGATCGTTCTCATCTAGATTATGATTTTCAACTTCTACCCATACAGAAGATGTTGTTGAAACTGCTTCATTTTTAACAAAATGACGCCATTGCCAACCACCATATCCTTCATATCCAACTTCTTCTTTTTTCATTGTTCCAATAAAGTTAAGACTATCATTAAAACCTAATCCAACTGGAGCACCATCATTTTTAGTAAATCTTCTAAATCCTTCATATGGCCATACACCATTAAATGTAATAGAGTCTCCTACACATAAAATATTCATTTTTTTCTTAGGACGAACAGGTTTTACGACATGGAGGTTAGTTGTAGCAGTATCAATTACATTACCAAAATCATCATATAATGTAATTGTAAGAGGATAGTCCCCCTCATCACCTACACCTGGTGTATATGTATAGTATCTAGGATAAGGGCGCCCTTTAGGGGATGTTACATATATATAATATTTATATGGATTCATACTTCTAACTACTCCACGATAGAATAATTCAAATGTATCACCAATAACTAAATCATAATTTTCTGCAAGATATAATAATTTCTTATTCATACGAATACTCCTTTAACAATTAATTCTTATATAGTTTAGCACATTTTGTATTTTAGATAAAGAAAAAAGCCATATCTTTTAAAAGATATGGCTAATGTAATTAATCAGTAATTGATAAATTAATATATATTCTCACTCTAGGGTTTAGTCTATACGTACCTATAATTACACATACACCAGGACCATGGCTTCCCTCATCATCATACATAATTGAGTTCTTATTTACATAATCATATCCCCTAACCAAATTAGAATTTAAATCTTCGTGTATAGCTATTCCAGTATCCATTACTCCAACTCTAACTTTTTTTGTTCCTGTGGAAAATTTCCATGCTTCACTTATATTAATTCCCATATCCCCACTGCTTATCAATAATAGAAGAAACAATAGAGCTTGAAGAAGAACTATAAATATAATTAGATCCTACATATAACACTTCATCAAATCCCTTTATCTTAGTTATAACATTAATAACATCTTGTTTTGAATTGGTTTTTAAATTTATTTTAATTATTTGTTTAAATTCAATTCTTTTTAAATAATCAATTGTTTCAGATGAACTATTGATTAAAGTATATTCGTTTAGTAGAATATCACTTGGAACTTCAGTCAAATCTTTTAATGAATCTATTTGTTCAAACTCAAATAATTTCATTGAAAATATTTCGGATACTCCACTATATTGACTAAATTCTGGCTTTAATACTATTATTAAAGAATTTAAGTCAAACTCTTTATCATAATTTTATACTCCTCCTGTTCCAATATAATCAGGATTTACTCTTTTTACAAATTCTAACTTTTCTAATTTTCTAATGGATTCAATTAATTGTTCCCTACCTAACGGATTAAAATATATATATACTACTTGTCTATAGTTATCTAATAAATGATTATATTCCGTTTGAAAAAAATAGTCTGGTGGCATTACACCCCCTGAATATTTTAAATCAATAGCATTATTCAATCCAAAACAACTAAGATCAAGTTCTGGAAAAGTACTAGTTTTCTTTAACGTAACAATAATAATCGTATCATTATATTCTTCGTTTAAATTGCCATTCCAAATTTCCTTTTCGTCATTAACATCAAAGTTATTAATAATCCATTCATATGAAATCATATTAGGCGCCACATTATTAATTTCAAAAATCGCATCATCTTTTATTCTTTGGATTTCATCAATACTATCCTGTATATCTATTAAATTATTTTTTTCTATACATATTTCTTTTATTTTATTCCAGTTTTCTAAAGAATAATCACTCTCATTTAATAATTCAATATAATCATTTAACTCTTGTTTTGCATTATCTTTTACAATCTTTAATTCTTTTTCGTCACATCCAACTAAACATATTATACACATTAAACACATAAAAACAACAAATATCTTTCTCGTTTTATATCACTCCTCAATCATATTAATTTTATTAGTTAATAATACATTTTCAAAATAATCACCATATTTAACAAACGAATCATAATCATATGTACCCTCCATTTATATTATATGTTTTAAATACAAAAAACTCCCTTATTTCTAAGAGAGTTAAAATTAATTAATATTATAATATACATACTTTAAGATTTTATTTTAACTTTTCTTAGAGTATGAGATTTTGCCCCACACTAACATTATATAATTTTTATAATATTATGTCAAGCAAGTTAATTACTTACATTCATTAGCTAGTTTATTAACTAGTTTCATGTCACATTTGCCTAAATAGTTTTGTTTAAAATGTTTCATTATATTAGGCATTGATTTATCTTCTAAAGAATTGATGATTTCTCTTATTTCTTCTTCTGTTAGTTTTGCAGGAAGATATGCTTCTAGTATTTGCTTTTGAAGAGTTAATTCTTCTACTTTTTCTAATCTATTTGCATTTTTAAACGCAACAATTTCTTCATCTAATTCTTTAATTACTTTATTAATTACAAGTAATACATCATCATCTGTTAATGATTCATTTTTAGTTCTTTTTTCAATTTCTGCTAGTTTTGCTTTACCTGTAACAATTTGTAAAATACTTCTTTTTAAAGTGTTCTTTTCTTTTAAAGCTTCTATTTGAGCTTTTTTAAGTTCATCAATTAACATAAATATTTTCCTCCTATTTATAAATTACATAATTTTCTTTTCTTGGCTTTGGTAGGATATCTGATTTATCAACAGGATATCCTAAGATACAGTTACCAATCCCTTTATAAGATTCAGGTAGTCCCCATTCTTTTAAGATGTTTTTCCCCTCTTCTGTTTCAAATGTTTCTTTAGCACGATGGATCCAACAACTTGATACTCCTACTGAATGTGCGGCATTCATTAGATTACCCATAACTAAACTACCATCTTCGATATATGTTCTTACATTACTATCTGCAAGTACTACAATTACAATTGGTGCGTTATAGAATGGGTCTTTATCTATTCCCATGATTGATGCATTTAATTTAGATAATTTATCTCTTAATGCTTTATCTTTTACAACTACCATTACTGCAGATTGCTTGTTCATTCCGCTTGCAGAATAAGTTGCAGCTGTTGTGATTTCATTAAGTAGATAATCACTTACTAGTTCATCAGTGTATGCTTTTACACTTCTTCTTGAAATAATTGTGTTAATAGTTTCATTCATATTATGCTGGGTCTACTTTCTTCCAATTTTCAATATATACTTTTTTAATATTCTTTTCTTCACGTCCCCAGTAGTCATAGAAGTCATGACGTTTAAGGCGTGCATATGCAACGCTATCTGTTTCTTTAGAAGGCTCTGCATCATCACTATCTGAATTAAACCAACCTAAGAATTCATATCCTGCTACTCTAATTTTAGGAAGACCAACTTGTGGAAGTGGTGTCATAAATGTTCCTGGAATATTATCAATTGCGTATTTTACGCGATAGCTTTGCCAGAAGTGAACAGTTTCAGCTGTATAATAGAATAGTTTTGATGTATCTACAAGGGCTGCCCAACTTCCAACAAAGAAATTATCGGCATAGTTATATGGATCCATACAAGTACAGCCTTCATCGTTTCTCCACCATGCAAAGAAAGTGATTAAAAAGTTAATAAAATCTACATATTTATTGTTTTTCATACACCAACCAATAAATGTATTCTCAGGTTCATTTTGAAGGTTACCATTCATTCTAGCTTCTAAAAAGTATTTATGGAAGGCAAATCCGATTGCATAACAGTCTTTCATACCTCCTGCATAGAAATCTGCAAAGGCAACAAATTCTTTTGCATTATTAATGTTATGTGCTTTTAAGTCGCTTTCACCATTATTGTTTTTAATAAAGTTATAAAAGTCAGTATAGAAACTTTGTTTTAGTGATTCTTTTGATTCCCATAAATCAACACCAAGTTCATGGTCTATATATACATATTTCATATTATTTTTTCCTTTCAAGTAATTCTTTTGGAATATATCTTTCATCTATTGTTAAAGACATTGAGTTAGTTACTGCAAGCATATATTCATTATTATCAATTATTATTCTTTTAATTAAGATATCTTCATCTATTTCTATATTAGATGGATTAAGTGAAATAGTAGTACCTAGTTTTTTTACATATGCTTCTTTTGATGTCCATACTTCATAGAAGTATGTGATTTTTTTATTTTTATCAAGTGAAGAATAAATATTATATTCTCTATCATTCATAATACGTTTTACAACACTTTCTTTTATTGGTTTAATAAGTTCAATATCCAGTCCTATTTCTTCTTTAGAAACTGTTAACGCAACAATTCCATTTGAGTGACTTAAACTAAAATATAAATTATCATCTTTCAGGTAAGGCTTACCAGATTCATTATATACATATTCTAATAAATTAATATCTTTAAAATAGTTATTTTCTAATATATCATTTAGTAATAAATTACTTCCAAGTTGTTCTTTAATAAATAACTGGTTAGTACTTTTTTTAATTTTTTCAAGTCTTTTATTATTAATATTATCGTATCTTGATATATCAGTTGTTAGTTTATTTGCGTTTAATATATATACAACTGCCATTAATTCTTACCTTTAAATAAAATATCATAGTTAATTGTTGTATAGAATAATTCTTTTATTTCATTCATATTGCTAGTAACTGATAATATCCACATCATTTTTGTTAGGACACTTGGTAAGTTCATATCAAAAGCTTCTAGGAATTCTAACTTTTCTTTTGTTCTTAAAGCCACATGATATATTGACATATCTGAACCTTCCTGCTGTACTTGAGTAGCCATTACTAAGATTTTTCCTTGTTTCAACCAATGTTCAATTGTACCTAAAATACTATATGATTCTCTACTTGGAATACCACCTGTACCATAACTAGATACGATTACTGCATCATTTTCTTTAAAGTATGAATCAATAATATTTTTATTCATACCTGGTGTAAGTGTTACAATTGATACTTTTTCATTTAGTTTATTATAAAATTTAACATTTTCTTTTATCTCTTGATATATATAGTGAAATACGTGTCCATCTACTATTTTTGCAAGTTCAGGTAAATTAATTGAATTAAATGCATTAAAACTTTTACTTCTTATCTTTTGTGCTTTAGTCCCCGCAATGACTTTTCCATCAAATACTACTACTACACCACTTGCTTTATCACTTACTGCATATCTAAAACTATCAATTAGATTGTTTCTTGCGTCTGTTGAATCAGTACTAATTGGTTTTTGAGCACCAGTTAAAACAATAGGTTTTTTAGAATTTTGAATAAGGTATGATAAAGCTGATGCAGTATAAGACAATGTATCTGTCCCATGGCATATAACAAATCCATCATAATCTTCATAATTATCTTTAATACACTCTGCTATTTTAATCCAATCAGAAGGGAGCATATCAGTTGAATCTATACACATTAAGTTAAGTCCAGTAGGGATACAGAATGTTTTTACTACTTCTACTTCATTAAGTAGTTCTTCTGGTGTTGCGTGTGGAATAAGTCCAGATGGAGTCTTTATGCACGCAATAGTTCCGCCAGTTGTAATTAATAATATTTTTTTCATAATTCACCTTTAATTAATTTTATCAATAATTTCTTGATAATCTTTAATATAAAAATCAGCAACTTCTTTTTTTCCACTTTCTTCTTTACAAGTTGCATCATATACAGCACAAGTAACAAATCCAGCTTTGCAAGCAGTATTAAGTGCCATTAATAAATCTTCAAATACAACACATTTATCAATTTCTACACCTAATTTTTTAGCTGCTTCTATATATATTGTTGGTTTATCTTTACCATCTTTAAAATAATTAACTTCTAAAATAAAATCAAACAAATCAAAGATACCATTTCTTTCTAAACACTTCTTATAGCAATCTTCATCGTTTGCGGTAGCTGCACAAAATGGAATATTATGTTCTTTTAATAACAATAAGAACTCTTTAACATGAGGTTTTAAAATAACTTCATTAGCGTATAATTCTAAAACTCCATCTTTCCATTCTTTAATGATATCTTCTTTTTTCTCATTTAGATTAAATCTATTAATTGTATAATCAGCTGCTTTATCAAGTCCAATATGACCGATTGCTTCTTGATAATCTTTTGGCATTTCCATATTTCTTTTCGAAAAGAATCTAATATCAACTTCTCCCCAAATTCCACAGGAATCAATAAGTGTACCATCTATATCAAATATGATACCTTTAATTTCTCTACTTTCTATTTTCATATTATACCTCGTATCTATGTATATTATACCATATAATGGAATAATTTAAATTAAAATAATTATATTTTTTAAAATAAAAATTCGAATGATAATTAATCACTCTGGTTGATAAATTTTGAAAATTATTCGTGTCGAAAACTTTTCTTAAATAAAAAGAGCAATTCACCCTAGTTCTGCTAATTATGTATATGAAGTGATTTGGTTTACTCGTATACAGTATTATATATATTACCTGGGGATGTGTACTCTTCTTCTTTATTTCTTATTTAATAGCCTACTATAAATAAATCAAGTAATTAGATAAATAATTTTGTATTTAATTAATTTTAAAAGTTTATAACACGCAAAAAAGGGCCTTTCACCCTTAAAGTTTATGAAGCTTTAATAGCTTCAGAAGTTAAAAAATA